>JAQTLM010000016.1 GCA_028714895.1 Gallionella sp.
TAGGGCTTCTGGTAGGTCCAGCGGAATTTGCCGGGACGCTGGAACTGCATGATGCCGGAGGCACTCTGGATGCGCTTGCCATTCTGGTCCAGTACCACTTGCGTGAAATTCGCCTGCGCGGAATGCGTCGCGGCGATGAATTCCTTCAGCTTGTCGATACCGCCGGCATGGGCTGAAAGCGGCAGAAGGAAACACATCAATATGGCAAATATATATCTCATTATTTTCCTAAGCCAGACGGGGCTGAACCAAAAGGTAGGGGCACGGCGCGCCGTGCCCCTACTCTGACCTTGCCGGTGCAAGCACTTCGCGATTGCCGTTGCTCTGCATCGCCGAAACAATGCCTGCGGCTTCCATCTGCTCGACCAGCCGCGCGGCACGGTTGTAGCCGATGCGCAGATGGCGCTGCACCAGCGAGATCGAGGCGCGGCGGTTCTTGACCACGATCTCCACCGCCTGGTCATACAGGGGATCGGCCTCCGCATCCATGCTTACCGTGCTTTCCCCGCCTTCATCTGCTTCTTCCAGCGAATTCAGCACGCCGTCGATGTATTGCGGCATGCCCTGCGCCTTCAGGTATTCGGCGACGCGATGCACTTCCTGGTCGGACACGAACGCGCCGTGCACGCGCTGCGGATAGCCTGTGCCGGGCGGCAGGTACAGCATGTCGCCCTGCCCCAGCAACGCTTCCGCGCCCATCTGATCGAGAATGGTGCGCGAGTCGATCTTGCTCGACACCTGAAACGCCACGCGCGTCGGCACGTTGGCCTTGATCAATCCGGTGATCACGTCCACCGAGGGGCGCTGTGTGGCCAGCACCAGATGGATGCCGGAGGCGCGCGCCTTCTGCGCCAAACGTGCAATCAGTTCCTCAATCTTCTTGCCCACCACCATCATCAGGTCGGCGAGTTCGTCGATGAACACCACGATCAGCGGCAGCTCTTCGAGCGCCTCCGGATTCTCCGGCGTGAGCGTGAACGGGTTGGTCAGCGGCTCCCCGGCCTTGATCGCCTCGCGCAGCTTCTGGTTATAGCCTGCGATGTTGCGCACACCCAGCGTGGACATCAGCCGGTAGCGCCGGTCCATTTCCTGCACGCACCAGTTGAGTCCCGAGGCAGCCTGGCGCATATCCGTCACCACCGGACAAAGCAGGTGCGGAATGCCTTCATACACCGACAATTCCAGCATCTTCGGATCGACCAGCAGCAAGCGCACCTGCTGCGGCGTACTCTTGTACAGCAGGCTCAGAATCATCGCATTAATCGCCACCGATTTGCCGGAACCGGTGGTGCCCGCGACCAGCACGTGCGGCATCTTGGTCAGGTCGGCGACCACCGGCTTGCCGGCAATATCCTTGCCCATCGCGATGGTCAGCGCGGAACCCATGTCGGCATAGACCTGCGAGCCGAGAATTTCCGAGAGATGCACTATCTGACGTTTCGGATTGGGCAGCTCCAACGCCATGTAAGCCTTGCCCGGAATGGTCTCCACCAGCCGAATGCTCACCACCGACAGTGCACGCGCCAGGTCTTTCACCAGATTGGTAATCTGGCTGCCCTTCACGCCGACCGCCGGGTCAATTTCGTAGCGCGTAATCACCGGCCCCGGATAGGCGGCGACCACCTTTACCTCCACGCCGAAATCTTTCAGCTTGCGCTCAATCAGGCGCGAGGTAAATTCCAGCGTGTCGGCGGACACCGCCTCGACATGCTGCGTTACCTGATCCAGCAAGTGCAACGGCGGCAGCGGCGAATCCGGCATTTCAGCAAACAGCGGGGCTTGTTTTTCTTCGGCCACTCGCGCCGACTTGGCCACCTCCATCAACGGCATTTCGATATGGATGGGTTGATGCTCCTCGATGCGCTTTTTTTCTTCCTCGACAACGGCGACACGCTCAGTCATCGCCTGCGCGCCGATGCGCCTGTCCTGCCGCGTCTGCCAGGCCAGACACGCCCGCTGCCAAGCGTTATCCAGCAGCGCACCCAGCCAGTCGACGAAACGCAGCCAGGACAATCCGCTGAACACGCTGAAGCCGGTGGCCGTCAGCGCCAGCAGCAACAGCGTCGCGCCGGTAAAGCCGAGCAGGCGCGTCAGCGTATCACCGATCAGCACGCCGAACATTCCGCCGGGAGCCAGCGGCAGCGCGGCTTTCAGCGTGTACAGGCGAACCGCTTCGAGCGCGCTGCTGGCCAGCAACAGCACCGCAAATCCCGCGACCGAAACCCACCATGCCCGCCTGTCGAAGATGCTATCGGAACTCAATTCGTGATAGCCCGCCCATACGCGTTGCAGCATGAACAGCACCCACCACCACGCGGAAAACCCAAACAAATAAAACAGCAAATCGGAGAGGTACGCGCCCAGCACCCCGCCGGGATTGCCGGTTAGCGCACCGCTGGCGCTATGCGACCACGCCGGGTCGGCGCGATCATAGCCATACAACGCTACGGTGAAATACAGCGCGCAGACAACCAGCAACAGCCAGCGCGATTCGCGCAGCAGGCTGAACAATTTGCCGCCGGGCAGGGCGCTATCCGCTTCAGCCATGAGACGTACCGATCAGCCCAAGCTTCTCGGCCATGCGCGCCGCCTCCATACGGTTGCTGACGCGCAACGTTTGATAGACTGCCGCCACGTGAATTTTGACAGTTCCTTCGGCGAGATTGATCGCCTCCGCGATCTCCTTGTTGGACAACCCTGCCGCCAGATGCGACAACACCTGCATCTGACGCTGTGTCAAGCCATACTCGTTGGTGTTCAAGCTGCGACGGTCGATCATTTCCGGCTGTTTTTCGGCCATCGCGCCGGGTTGCCGCAACATCTGCGGCGGGATATACACCCCGCCGGAAAGCACCAGGTTCAGCGCGCTTAGCATCACAGGAGCGGCCGAACTCTTGCAGACAAAACCCATTGCACCGTAATTCATCACCTTTTCCATGTAACCACGGCCTTCTTCGCCGGAGACCACCACCACCGGAATATGCGGATAACGCTGATGAAAAAACCTGATGGAGATGGGGCCTTCGCTGCCGGGCATATTCAGGTCCAGCAGTGCCAAATCGAGCTCGGGGTGTTGTGCAGCAAGCTTCATGCCATCGTGGAAATTTCCCGCCTCCAATATCTCAACGGCTTCGGGCAATTGCTGAAGCACATAACGCATCCCGTCGCGAAACAATGCGTGATCATCCATCAGCAAAATTTTCATTCACGTCCCCATTATTTAGAAAACAGATTATTGCGGCTATGCCGCGCTCTATTTTTTGTTTTCAGTCCTCAGCCTTTTGAATCATGCTCCACCAAGCAGCAACCGGATATCGTCAACCAGCCAGTCGGTGCGCTGCGCAAGAGGCGCACGCAACCGCACCTTGCCGTTGGGATCAACCAAAAATGCGCCCACACTGTGATCCATATTGTAGCCGGATGCAGTCGGTCGCTTTTCGTATGCCACATAAAACGCCTTGGCGGCCTGCGCCGTGGCTTGCGCATCGCCATACAATCCAAGGAATGACGGATGGAAAGCGGGAACATATTGCGCCAGCAACTCCGGCTTGTCGCGCTCCGGATCGACGGTGATGAACAGCACCTGCACCTTATCGGCATCTTTCCCAAGCAGTTGCATCACCTGCGCCAGATCGGCCAGCGTGGTGACGCACACATCCGGACAGTGAGTGTAGCCGAAGAACAGTATCACCGCCTTGCCGCGAAAATCCGCCAGCATGCGCGTTTTGCCATTATGGTCGGTTAAACGGAAATCCGCCTGGGTGAACATTGCGCCGACATCGCTGGCATGAAACGGCGAAGGCAACCTGGGTTTTTCGCAACCGGCCAATAACGCAACCAACAACAAGATAAACAAACTACGCAGCCACATGACAACTTCCCGTCCATCCGTATAAGTGAAAAGTGTAACCTACTTTGACCAGGCCATACACGCCGAATCCGGCCACCAGCAGTCCGGCGGCCAGCCGCACGCGCGGCGACTGCGCCCAGCGCCTGCTATTCTCCCAGAACAGCCCGATCGCCAACAGGTTCGGCAAAGTTCCAAGGCCGAATGCCAGCATCACCAGTGCCCCACTTTGCGCACTGCCGCTCGCCAATGCGGTGACCAGCACGCTATATACCAAGCCGCACGGTAACCAGCCCCACAGCACGCCGAGCAGCAAGGCGCGCGCGGGCGTGGTGACCGGCAGCAAACCGCGCGTCAGCGGCTGAATATACCGCCATAACACGCCGCCGACCCTTTCGATGCGCCGCACCATATTCCAGATGCCGGCGAGATACAGCCCCAGCGCAATCAACATCAGGCTGGACAAGGCAAACAACAAATGCTGCACCGGCACCGCATCGCGCAGCAGCAGCCCGGCCTGGCCAAGTGCGCCGACCAATGCACCTGCCACAATGTAACTCGCCAACCGCCCGCCGTTATACGCCAGATGAAATGGCCAGCGCGTGTTTTCTTTGGGTATCTGCGCGGCAAACATGCCGACGATGCTGCCGCACATGCCGAGGCAATGCACGCCACCCAACAGCCCGACGAAAAATACCGCGACGATGCTGAAATCAGCCATGCCCGTCCGCTTGCTCCAACAATGCCAAATTCAGAAGTGATGCAACTTCACGGGCATCCGGCTGTGCCTGGCAGGGCACCACGCCCAGTAGCGGCGCGCCGATGCGTTGCTGCAAGGCGGCGATATTTTCATTCAGCATTGCCATGTCCGCCTTCGACACGTTACTGGTGGAACTACTAGCCATTCGACTAGGCGAGCCAACAACGCTCGCCAAGTCGCTGGTTATGGCGTAGCCAGACGTTTGCGGGAGAAGGCGGTCGGACGGCACTCCCGCCCCGGATGCTTCGCAACGCCGTGTCGTACCGTCCGCATCCAGCACATTCGCCACCCAGCCCGCCAGCATCAAACCGCGCGCGGCAATGGCCTCCGCCGTGAGCAACGCATGGTTCAGGCAACCCAGCCGCATCCCGACCACCAGAATAATCGGCAGCCCCAACTGCTCCGCCAAATCCGCGCTGTCCTGCCCGGCATTAAGCGGTACGCGGAAGCCGCCCACGCCCTCCACGATCACCACATCGGCCTGCGCGTCCAACTCCGAAAAGGATTCTACGATGCGCGCAAAGTTGATGTTGACACCGACGAACTGCGCGGCCAGTTGGGGTGCGACGGCCTGCACAAAACAATACGGATTGATCTGCCCGCCGCTGGCCAGCACATTGCTGGCGGCGCGCAACTGCCTGACATCTTCGTGCTGGCCGCCGTCGGCGCAGCCCGCCGCCACCGGCTTCATGCCGACCACACGCTTGCCCTGTGCGGCAAAACCGTGCAGCAGCGCACAACTGACCAGCGTCTTACCCACTCCCGTGTCGGTGCCGGTGATAAAGTAGCTCATTTCAACTTGAAGGTAGTTTGAATGATTGCCGCACCATCCTTTGTCGTGCGCGGCTGCGGCTTCCATGCATGGCCATACACCACCTCATAGGTGGCGGGCAGCTTGCCGTCGCGACGCAGCCGCTCATAATTCTCCACCAAACGCGTCCAGGCATTTTTTCCCATCAGACCTTGGCCACGCCCCGCCGTGGCATTGTGCGCGCCGATGCGTTTCAGGTCATACAGTACACCGCGCACATCGTCATAAGTCAGCGTCAGGTATTCCATATCCATCACCGGTTCGGCAAAACCGGCATGCATCAGCATGTCGCCGATGTCGTGCATATCGGCAAAGCGGTTCAGGTGATTGTGGCTATCCACGCCGCCAAAAGCCTGGCGCAATTCCTTCAGCGTATCCGGCCCAAAAGTGCTGAACATCAGCAGCCCATCCGCTTTCAGCACGCGATGCAGCCCGACGAAAGCCGCCGGCAGGTCGTTGCACCACTGCACCGCCAGGTTCGACCACACCATCTCGACACTGTTAGCCGCCAATGGCAAAGCTTCGATGTCGCCGCACACCTGCATCTGTTGCGCGCCGCTGAACAGTTTCTGCCACCAGCCGGAACGGCTGCGCGCAGCCTGCAGCATGCCGATGGCAATATCCAGCGAGGTGATCTGCGCAGCCGGATATTTTTCCGCCAGCTGGCGAGCACCCCAACCCGTGCCGCTGCCAGCATCGAGGATGCGCGCCGGCTGCAGTTTGATGTAAGCCAGCCGCTCCAGCATGCGCGCGCACACCTCGCGCTGCAACACCGCCGCCGCATCGTAATCTGCCGCCGCGCGGCTAAAGGCACGGCGCATTTGTTTTTTGTCTATCTCGAACTCGTTCATTTTTTCAACCGTTTTTGCCACATAACCAGCGGCTTGGCTGGTGTCTTTTGTCAGCCTAGCCGAATGGCTAGTAGTTACATCAGAGCACACAGAGACCACAGAGAAAACATCTGGTTGCATGGTTCATGCGGACTTCTCTGTGTGCTCTGTGTGCTCTGTGATCTCTGTGGCTAGTCGCATTTATTCTCCATAAATCTTCTCAACTGCATCACGAATTCATCCGGATGCGACAGGAATGGCGCATGCGCCGCGCCCTTGATCGCTGCCAGTCGCGCATCCGGCAGTTGTGCCGCCAAGTAGTGCGATGCCTGCGGCGGCGTGAGCGTATCACGTTCCCCGGCAACCACCAGCGCGGGTTGTCTGATGTCCGGCAACGCGCTGCGCAAATCGCAGTCGCGCAGGATTTCCAGCCCGGATTGCAATGCAGCCAGATCCGGTTCGCCGCGGCTCAATAGCGCGCTGCGCAACGCCGCCAGCAACTCGCGCTCCCGTTCGCTGCCGCGTACTTGCAGTGCGAGAAAGCGCCGCAGCGTCAGCGTGTAATCCTGTTGCAGCGCAGCGGCAAATTCCGCCAGTGTCTCTTCCGCCATTCCGCATTCCCAGCCCGGCCGACGCACGAAGCAGGGTGTGCTCGCCACCAGCGCCAAGCGGCTTATTTGCTGCGGATGGCGTATCGCCCAACGCTGGGCAATCTGCCCGCCCAGCGACCAGCCGCATACGGCGAGCTGCTCGTCGAACTGTGCTGACAATTGGTCAACGATGGAGTCCATAAGTAGGTCGGGATTCATCCCGACCTCGCCACTGTGTCGGGATGAATCCCGACCTACACTAAACCCATGCCCCGGCAAATCCACCGCGAGCACGCGGAAATGCTCCGCCAATTTTTCCGCTACACCACCCCACATCCCGCCGTGCATTCCCCAGCCGTGGATCAGCAGCAGCGGTGCGCCGCTGCCATAATTGTCAACGTGCAAGCTCATGCAACGCCTCAAGCAAACATGTCACATCCTTGGCACTGTGCGCGGCAGACAGAGTGATGCGCAGGCGCGCCGTGCCCTGCGGCACGGTGGGCGGGCGGATCGCCGCGACCCAGACGCCGCGCTCGCGCAGTCCCTCGCTCAATGCCAACACCGCCCGGTTGTCGCCGACCAGCAACGGCTGGATCGCCGTGTCCGACGGCATCAATTTCCAAGGCAAACCTGCCAGTCCGTTGCGCAGTTGCGCAATCAACTCTCGCAGATGCTCGCGCAACGCATCGCCTTGTCCAATAAGCTCCAGGCTCTCCAGCACCGCGCTGGCCAACGCCGGCGGCGTGGCCGTGGTATAGACATAGCTGCGCGCGTGATTGACGAGCGTATCGATCACGACCTGCTCCGCCGCGACGAACGCGCCGAATACCCCGGCTGCCTTGCCCAGCGTCGCCATATAAATGATGCGCGGCGAAGCAATGCCGCAATACGCCAGCGAGCCGCCCCCCTGCCCGCCCAGCACGCCGAAGCCATGCGCATCATCGACCAGTAGCCATGCATCGTATTGCTCGCATAGCGCCAGCAATTCCGGCAGCGGCGCGAGATCACCGTCCATGCTGAACACAGCATCGGTAACAATCAGTTTGCACCCACTCCTGGTCTGTTCCAGCAATTGCGCCAGTTGCGCCATGTCGCTATGGCGATAGCGTTTCACTTCGGCGCGCGACAGCAGCATCGCATCGTTCAATGAGGCGTGGTTGAGCTTGTCGGCAAACACCGTATCGCCCTTGCCGGCTAACGCTTGGACCGCGCCGAGGTTTGCCATATAGCCGGTGGAAAACAACAGTGCGGCAGGTTTGTCGACGAAGGCTGCAAGCGCCTGTTCGAGCTGGTGATGCGCGACGCTATGCCCGCTCACCAGATGCGCCGCCCCTGCGCCCACGCCATATTGCGCCGCACCCTGTTGCAGTGCGGCGACGAGCCGCGGATGGTTGGCCAGGCCGAGGTAATCGTTGCTGCAGAACGACAGGTAGGGTTCGCCATCCACCACGATATGCGGCGACTGCGGGCTGTCGAGCGTGCGCCGCTGGCGCAGCAGGCCTTGCGCGGCACGCTCGTTCAACTCATTTTGCAGTTCGGTGAAAGGCATCTTTTTGCCACGGTTTCGTAGGTTGGGTTGAGCGTAGCGATACCCAACAATAGAGTGTCCATAGAACGATGGGTATCGCTACGCTCAACCCATCCTACATGCTGTGATCTCTGTGTCCTGTGACTAGTGTTCTTCCGTAAGCGGGTACATGCCCAATTTATCGAGCAATGCACGATCCTTCTCAACATCCGGGTTGCCGGTAGTGAGCAATTGCTCGCCATAGAAGATGGAGTTTGCGCCGGCGAGGAAACACAAGGCCTGCACCGCATCGGACATCTGCTGCCGCCCGGCGGAAAGGCGCACAAGCGCCGTCGGCATGGTGATACGCGCCACCGCGACGGTGCGCACGAAATCCAGCGGGTCGAGTTCTTCCGCCTGCGCCAGCGGTGTGCCTTCGACCCTGACCAGGTTGTTGATCGGCACGCTTTCCGGATAAGGGTTCATGTTGGCCAGTTGCGCGATCAGCCCGGCGCGCTGCGTGAGGTTCTCGCCCATCCCGACGATGCCTCCACTGCAGATACTCATCCCCGCGTTGCGCACCCGCTCCAGCGTGTCCAGCCGGTCCTGGTAGTCGCGCGTGCTGATGATGTTGCCGTAGAACTCCGGCGAGGTATCCAGGTTATGGTTGTAGTAATCCAGCCCGGCTTCGCGCAACTGCCCGGTCTGTTCATCGTTCAGCATGCCCAGCGTGGCGCAGGTTTCCATGCCCAGATCGCGCACCGCCTTGACCATTTCCACCACGCTTGCCATGTCTTCGTCGCTGGGTTCGCGCCATGCCGCACCCATGCAGAAACGCCCGGCGCCCTTCTGCTGCGCGGCGCGCGCGGCCGCCACCACCACTTCTATCTCAAGCATCTTCCTGTCTTCCACGCCAGTGGAATTAAATGCCGATTGCGGGCAATAGCCACAGTCCTCGGTACAACCGCCGGTCTTGATCGATAGCAAGGTGGAAAGCTGCACCGCATTCGGATCAAAATGCTCGCGGTGGATTTGCTGTGCGCGATACAGCAGGTCGGCAAACGGCAATTTTAACAAGGCTTCCACATCGGCCACATTCCAGCGTTGCGGCATGGCAGTCGGTTTAACGGGGCGGATGAATTCTATGGTTTGGGTATTCATGACTGGGTATGATTCGGGTTGAACGGTAACGGTGCATCATCCTTGAAAGGATAATGGTTTGTCAATTTTACGCAGCGTTATTCTGAACATCCGCACAGGGATTAAGCAGGTTTTGCCCGCGCAGCCCTGCGTGCTATGCGGCCGCATGAGCCATGCTGGGCTGTGGTGTGCGGCTTGCGACAGCGCTTTGCCCTATCTTGAAGCGGCACACTGCCCAACCTGCGCCCTGCCAGCCCCGGCCGGCGAAGTATGCGGACAGTGCCTGAAGCATCCGCCGTTATTCGGCCGCACCACGGCCGTATTCGGCTACGCCTTCCCGCTCGACAAACTGATCCAGGCAATGAAATATGGCGAACAGATCGCCCTGGCATACGCATTTGCGGAAAAACTGGCGCACCGCATCGACAAAAACAGCCTGCCAGATTGCATCATTCCGATGCCGCTGCACCCAGCCAAATTGCGCGAACGCGGCTTCAATCAATCGCAACTGCTCGCCGCCAAAATCGCCCGCGAGCTTGGTCTTGAACTGCTGCCGGATGCCTGCCGGCGCGTGCGCGATACCCCGCCGCAATCCGCCCTGCCGTGGAAGGAACGCAAAAAGAACGTGCGCGATGCATTTTGCTGCGATGCTGACTTTACCGGCAAGCGCGTCGCGCTGGTGGATGATGTGCTGACCACCGGAGCCAGCCTGAACGCGCTCGCCGAGGCGGTGCAAAAATGCGGCGCAGTTGAAATCAGTGCATGGGTGGTGGCGAGAACGCTGCCTCACAACCGCTGATCTACGCCTCGTAAGGGCGGGTTTGAAACCCGCCCCTACAAGCCCTTGAGCTTCTGCTGCACAAACGCCTGCAATTCCAGGTTGAGTGTCTTCGAATCGAGTGCGCGCCTGAACGCATCCCTGGCGTCATCGGTACGCTGCACCGCCTGCAAGGAAATGCCGTAGCCCATCAGCCAGATGCCGTTATCCGGGGCAAGTTGCAGCGCAATCTGGTAATGGGTGATCGCTTCCTTGTGCCGATTTTGGCGCTGCAATAATGCGGCAAAGAACGCCTGATAGTCGGCCTGTCGATCCGCATAAGGCAAGGTCTTTTCCAGCGTTGCCGTTGCCGGCTCAACCGCTCCTCGCTCGACTTGCAAACGTGCCAGCAGCATGGCGAACCCGGTATGCTCCGGTTTGTTTTTCAGCCCACCCTGCAACACGCGCTCGGCATCCGCGCCGCGCTTACCCTCCAGCAGCAAAGCCACCAATGCCTGGCGCGCCGCATCATAGCCCACATCCAGACGCAACACCGCTTCATATCCCGCTATTGCGTCGGCGATATGCCCCTGCTGCATCAACGCGACCGCCTTGCGGAATTCCGCATCAACCTGTTGCGCGGGGCTGACCTGCTTCATCGGCGATATGCCGTCCAATAGCTGAACAGCGGCTCGCGCATTTGGTGAGGCTGCTTGGATTGGCTGCGGCTTGGCGGGTCGCGCCGGTGGCGCTGCACTTACCGGGCGATCTTCGGCGGAAGGCAACGGTATCGAGCTTAATTCAAAACTCAAACGCGAGGCCGGCGAAAGCATTTCTGCCAGCGGAGCTTCGCCTGCGATAGCAGCACTGGCAGCAGTAACAGTCAGAGCAGCGGAGGCCGGCGCGGGCATCGCCACAACTGCTGGCTGAAGCTGCACGGCGCTCACTGCAACAACCTTCGGCTTGCGTATCTGTATCCATTGCCATGCGGCAATCCCGCCTGCAAGTGCCAGCCCCAATGCCAGCAAAGGTATGGCAAAACTGCGTTTGCCGTGCGGCACGGCGCGCACCATGGTTTGCTCCGGCGCGGGATGCGCGCCGCGCTGATCAAGCTGGTTGAGTACCTGGTTGATGACGCTCATTGCAGTGCCATCCAAGCGATTCCCAATGAGGCGATTACCGCCATACCAGCCAACACCAGCACCCAAGGCAGCCAATCGCGGCGCGCTTCCGGCGTATCGATTGCCGCATCGCGAATGTGCTTGGATAATACCTGCTGCCTACCCTCGCTGAACGCCAGCATCAATGACTTGTTGGCAATGATATTAATCAGCCTGGGTGTGCCGCTGGTAATACGGTGCAACTTGCCCACCGCCCCTTTGCTGAACAGCGTTTCACCGGGAAAGTTGGCCACTGTCAGGCGATGGCGCAGATAGCGTTCCATCTCATCCTTGTGCACCCCCTGCAGATCGTATTGAAAACTGATGCGCTGGCGCAATTGTCGGATTGAGTGATGTTGCAGCCGCTCATTCAACTCCGGCTGCCCAAACAATACCACCTGCAACAACTTGCGCTTCTCGGTTTCGAGATTGGTGAGCAGGCGCAACACCTCCAAACTTTCCAGCGGCATCGCCTGCGCCTCATCCAGACACACCAGTGCGCGCTGGCCGTTGCGCGCGCATTCCAGTAGCGCGCGCGTCAACCCTTTCAGCAACTGGTGCTGATCGGTGTCCTTGTCCAGCGACACGCGAAATTCTTCCGCCAATGCCAGCAGCAAGCTGCGCGGCTCAAGATAGGGGTTGGGAATATAGGCGGTAATGAAACGTGGTGCGGGCGGCACATCGGCCGCTTGATCCTGCGTACCGATCAGCGTGGTGGATTGCCGCCCCTGATTCAGCGTGGCGAGGAATTTCCGGCATAGCAATGTTTTACCGGTTCCCACTTCACCGGTAATCTTGATGAAGCCTTCCCCGTTGCGCGCCGCCACCAGCAAGGTGTTGAGCGCCTCCTGATAACTGGAGCAGGCGAAAAAGAAGCTGGTGTCAGGAGTCAGGCTGAAAGGCGGTTCGCGTAGGCCAAAGTGTTGCAGGTACATATCAACCTAGAAAAAGCTATTCAGTGGGTGGTTTTGCAGGTGCGAATTTATTCGCACCAACAATGATCTATGTGCGAATAAATTCGCACCTGCAAATGCAGTCCAGTAGCATGAAGCTCTGGAAAATTTTCCGCCAACTGCCGTTCTTAGGATCAAGGTCTTGCGCCCTGCCCATTCAGCCCGTTAAACCGGTTGCGGCTTTGCGTGATGTCATCCGACCAGTCCTTGTCGTTATCCACCACGGTGGGCTTCAACAGGATCACCAGCTCGCGTTTTTCGTTGCGCTTGCTGGTCTGCCCGAACACCGCCTTCGGCAACCCCGGCAGGCCGGATTGATCGTCAAAGGTTGCCTGACGCATCAATCCGCCGATGGCGACAATCTGCCCATCCTTGGCGCGCACGATGCTATCGGTTTCGGAAACGGAGCTGGAAGCCAGCGGCAGATTAAGTGTGCCACCTGCACCTGTGTCTACCGTTTTGTTCACCGTGCTGACCAGACTGACTGACGGATGCACATGCAGGATAATTTCGTTGTTCTGATCGATGCGCGGCGTCACGTCCAGCGCAATCCCGGAAAAAAATGGCTGCAGCGTCACGCTCGGCGTGGAAGTGGTGGCCGTGCCGGTGATCGTGGTAGTGGAAATATTGGTCACGAAGAACTCATCTGTTCCGACCTTCAGCACCGCCTTCTGATTGTTCAGCGTGGCAATACGCGGGCTGGACAGCACATGCACATTGCCCTGCGACTCTAGGAAACTCAATAGTGCGGCAAAATTGCTGGTCTGAAAAGCCAGGCCGAACAAAGACCCTCCGGCTGTTGCCGCGTTCACCAGATTCGCTCCCGGTATCGAAGTCAGCGATCCACCGCCACGGATCACCGAGGGAACGCCTGCGACACTTGGAGCCAACGTACCGCCAATGCCAATTTGGCCGATTGAAGTTCTGCTGTTCGGGCTGTTCTTGAACGCGGCCCAATTTACGCCAGACTGAAAACCGTCATTGAGTTGCACCTCGATAATTTTTGCTTCGAGTATCACCTGCCGCTCGATGGAAATCTGCGAAGCCTTGAGATAAGCCGCGACATTCCTCAGCTCATCCGGCAGCGCGCGCACCACGATCACGCCAGACATAGGACTGACCACCACGCTGCGCCCCTTTTCGCTGCCGACGATCGCTTGCAGCGATTTACCCAGCTCATCCCAGAAGTCGGCGCTGCTGGTCATACTTACCTTACTGCTGTCCTGTCCGCGCGAAGTTGCACTGGTGGTAGTAGTCGTACCCGGCGTTGATCCGGTCGGGCTATCCGATACCGAGCCGGAGGTGACGCGCAGCGCGGAAGTTCCAGAGCGCAACCCAGTCAGATAATTCACCTGAAAAATCCGCGTTTGCAACGTCAGCGGCTGGATATAAATACGCGCGCCATCCATCTTGTAATCATAACCGTACATCTCGCGTATCGCTTCCAGCGCTTCAAACACCGTCACATCTTTCAAATTCAGCGAAATATTGCCGCTAACTTCAGGATGCAGCAGCATGCTGTAACGCGTGCCAGAAACGATCGCCATATACACCTGACTGACCGGCGTATTATTCACCGTCAAATCGAATTTGACCTCCAGCGGTTTATTGTCCACCTTGGGCATATCCACCGTAAGAGGAGGCAGCAAGGCGTTGTTCACCGCGTTGGCGGACTGCACACTATCTTGCACCGCCTGATTCATCTCACGCTGAATGGCATCCGCTGTTTGATTTTTGCTGCTTGGAGTTGCACAGCCTGTCAGAGCCAGCAGACTTGCGCACACCCATAACGAAATTTTCACTTTTCCTCCTTGTGCTTGACCGGCCTAGTTTTTTGTTTGCCGGATTGCACTTCAACCGCTGGCAATCGCGGCTTTATTTTTATTTCCTGCTTGTCGGCAATTTTCACATCCGGAAACAATGTCATCACTTGTCGCCCCTGTGCACTGCGCAATACTACGCTGCCTTCATTCACTTCAATCAATTTTGCATCGCCATGTTTTCCGCCCAATTCAACGGTTTCCCCGTCAATAATCGCAGCCCGGCGGGTTTTGGAAATGATGATGGATTGCAGGCCAGCCGGCTGGTTTGCAACCACTCCACCTACAGGCGCGGCAGGATTGGCAGGGGGTCGGGTCGGGTCGGGCAGTTCTTCGGCATTTGCGGCAACGGAAAACAGCACCATGGTTAAAGTGAGGGTGGTATGAAAAAAGTTGCGCATCATACCGTCAACCATGTCTTGTCCAGGCTCAAGGTGTACAGGGTCAGCGTCAGCACCGCATCGGGATATTTATCCACGCTCATGCTGATCTCACCCCAAAACATCTGCGCCGGCATCTTCTCCAGCGCGGCAAGGTAGCGCAACATATCCAGATAACCGCCGCGCACGGTGATCTGTATACCATGCTTGAAAACTTGCTTTTGCCCAGTCGGCGAATCCGCAGCAGGCGATTGTGGCGTGGCCGCCTGGGGCTTTTCAACCAGCGGGCTCGCCGGCAGGGTTTTCAGTTCGACCAGTTGCAGCTTATCGTTTTTATTCAGCACCTGCTCCAGCAAATTGGCCATTTTATCCGGCTCGACCAGCCGGTCGCTACGGCTTTGCAAATAGCCGTTCTGCTCTTGCAACTGCCGCTTGAGCTGCGCCAGCCGGGTGCGTAGCGGCGAATATTCGTCATCGCGCTTGGCTTGCCATTGCGCCTGTATCTGTGCCTGCAACTCCTTCATTTTCTCCTGCTGCTGCACCACCTGCACCGACAAGGCTTTTTGCTTCGCCAGCAAAGGGTCCAGCAACACCGCATTGATCGACGCGACCACCACAAACGCCGCCGCCAGGAAAATTATCGCGCGCTCGCGCAGCGACATGCCGTCTATCTTGCTGCACGCCAATTCCCAGTAACGCTTCATTTTTTGACCTCGCTATCCGAACCGGAATGCAAGGTAAACTCAACATAGCGCGGGGTTGCACCCTGGCTTGCGTCAATCCCCTGTCTCGCGTCAACCTTGGGCTGCCGCATTTGCAGGGTGGCAAAAGTCTTGCCGCGCATGACGCTCTCCTTGCTCAAGCGCTGAATGTAGGCCGGCAGCAGTTCTGGATTTATTACCGCGCCGCTCAGGCTGATTTGCGCCGCGTCGCCGGTCACCTTGAAGCCGGTCAACCACAGCCCCTGCGCAACCTGGCGCGAGAAGGCGCGCATGTATTCCGAATAACCGGTGGTATTGCCCACCGCGCCGGACTTGATGATTTCAATCAATTCGGCCTGATCGGCAGCCCGTTTTTCCTGCCGCCGCACCTCGTCCTGCAGTGCCTGAGCCTGTTGCGGAGAAAATTCTGCAGCATAGCGCGCCAGCCGCGCCTGCTCCGCCTTGTAGCGTTTGCCGCTTTCTTCCGATTGCTTGCCCATCTGTTCGACCTGATAAATCGCATAGCCGTAAAAAAACAATGAACCGGCCACAATCATGCCCAACGCCTGCAACATCGTCGGCAGCAAAAAATGCTTGCGCTGCTTCAGGAAAGCCGGATTGAACAGGTTGATCTGCTGGCTCATGGCGTATGCCCTTCCCGGCGCAACGCCGCGCCCAGCGCCGGCAATGCGTATGCGGCATATTCGCTGTCGGCCAGCGCCGGGACTGCGCTGATGTCCATCACCTGTGACAGGTCCAATTTTTCCACTTGCGTGCCGATTATTGCAGCCAGAAACTCCACCAGGCCGGTGTTATCCGGCGCGCTCACCAGGATACGGCTCACTGACAGATGGTTGAACTGGCGGTCAAAATAATCCAGCGAACGCTGCAATTCCAGTTCGACGCGATCGCGGCATTGTTCACGCAGGCTCTCGTTGGCATCCTGCAATTGCCCCGTGCTGATTTCGATACGCCGCGACAAATACAACTCGCCGCCTGAAGTAAACGTCAGCAAGCCGCCGTTATCGTCGAAAGCCAACATGCCCAGCGCGCGGTCTTCCTGCTCGAACAGCGCGGCAATGTTGCGCTGCGCCATTTCGGGAATGTCGATCACATCCAGCTTGATTTTTGCCTGCTCGAATAACGCCATATGCTTTTGGATAATATCGTTGGCTGCGGCAACCGCATACAGGGATTGCGCACGCTCCGGGCCGGACTTGCTGGCGGGAATTTGCAACACATCCACCGTCGCATTGTCGATGTGGTAATTCAAACTATCCTTGATTTTCCAGTGGATCGCTGTCTTCAGTTCCTCGGCAGGGACATTGGGCGCCTCGACCAGCAATATCTGATATTCGCCCGGAGCCAGCAGTGTGGTGAGATGATGGCCGTCAAGATTCGCCTCGCGGCGCAACTTTTCCAATGCATCCGCCGACATTGTGCCAGTCTCGTGATATTCGCAACGCACCACATGCGGCATCCCCCCGGCAAATTTGACTTTCGCCAGATAAACGCCATGCGCGCCCAAAGCAATGGCGAGCCGTCCACCGCCACGGCTTTTTGACCCAAATAATGAAGAGATACGCGGGATTTTCATAATTGACGCGAAGTTAATTCAATAACCCATTGTTGTCAATAATTATTTTAATGATAAGCAGGATTATGAATTACATCGTGTCCAGCCATATTGAAGCATACCGACCTTCCGGTCGCAGCAAAATCCTGCCCCAGCCCGTGTATCAATAAACCTCACGCAGATAGATGAACTCGTTGTTGCCCTTGTACACGCCGAAGGTGGCGCGTCCGGATTTGCTCGGATTGACAGCCGCACCATTGCTTCCAGCCAGCAAATAATCCGGAGCACTGATGCTCACGTCCACGCTGCCCGTTCCGCCGCCTGTGGGTTTCGACAGTTTGAACGACAGAATGCCCACAATGATCTGGCCGCTTGCCGGTATCGGCGTGGTTGTCCAGGCGCAGCCGGTTTTGCACTGATAATTGGACAGGCTGGGCGTCAGGCTAGTCACGCTGTCTTTATCGCTTTTCAACCAGTTCGCTCCGTCGTAATACTGCACCGTCGCGGTCATCGGCAGTTGTAACAACTCTGACCCATGCGCATTGCCAGTCTTCACACGCCCGCTCACCACTTTCACACCACCCTCGACCGAGTTTGACGGCGTCGCTCGCAACGAAGTCACGGCCGCATTTACCGAGTCAACCGCACGCACAAAGATATTAGTCGGCGCAGTGGGTGCAGCTAATGTATAGGTGGGCGTAGCCGTCGTGCCGACACCCGCACTGAATGCGGCGGCAACGACCGTATTGTTCGCCAGCGCGCCGGGGCCCGGATTTTGCGTCGTCGTGCTACCCAATGCATCCCACGCGGACAGCGTCGCATCGTTCGACAAGCCGAATATGCCGTGATAATTGGCAGTTGGGTTATCCACCAGATTCTTTGCGGTCACCTGCACACTGAATGGCTGACCGGAATAGATGAACCCATCGTATAAAGTCGGGCAGGTCAATCCGGTGGGGCAAGGCATGGGGACAGTAGCCGTTGCAACCACAGCCGTATCGAAATGTTCGGGAATAAACGCGCCAACTGTCGCACTTGTACCGGTTGCATTCAAGCCGGAACCGAGATAACTGCCGCTGGTCAAGTTGGCCGTCAGCGTGATGCTGCCTACCTCGCCCCAGTTTAGGTTGTTCACAGTTGCCACACCATTTGCATCGCTGACCATGCCGCCCGCGCCGAATTCCGTTCCCGAAATCACATTATTGCCCGGAGTCGGATTGCTGGCTGTCGGGTATGTCACAGGGTTGGGCGTTACCAGAGTTGAAGTCAGCGTCACTCCTTCCGGTGCCGTTTCCTTGCCAAAGTTAGGTGTTGCCACGCCAGCCGAATTCAAGGCGGTGACCGTCGCGGCAAAGTTATTGCCTGCCTTGATCGGCCCGGCGGCAATACCGGAAAAGCCGAAGTGATGCGGCGCAACTACGAACGTATCTGAACCCAGCGCGATCATCCCCCCATCGGGCGGCGTGTTACCCGTGCTGCCGACGTAGCGCGCGTTGAGTTGCATCAGGCCGACATCATCGTATCGCACCGATGTCAGGGTTGCCACGCCGGCAGCGCCAAAAGTCAGCGAATACGTCGAGGTATAAGCCGGTGTCGCCGTGGTTTCAATGTTGCTGCCATTAACCTGCAATGACAGCGTGCCGCTGCTGGGATTCTGGTATTCGCCCCAGAAGGCTACAGTGCGCGTGACATTCTGGAATAACGGCACGCAGGTGCTGCTGTCGCTCGAACGTACCGCGCTGATATTGACCGTGCCGGAGGCCGTGCCCGAAGTGAGATGCGGCACATCAAAGAGAAACCCCGCCTTGTACACACTCACATCGCAGGCCGTTGTGTTATTCGCTGCACCGGCGTTGATACTGCAATAGGGGCTGCCTGCATCCGTGGGAACTGGCGACACCGAGCTGGTGCCCAGTCGCACGGTCTGCGGATCCGCCCCAGCGGAATTGGATGGCAAATGGATATTGACCGTCGTTTGCGACTGCCCGCTTGCGATGCTGAATGCCACGCTATTGCCGCCTGCGGTAAGATTGCCGCTAACGCCGCCGGTATAGAGGATCGAACAGTCGGCATTTGAACAAGCTTTGACTACCACCGCTTCGGCAGAACAGGAAATCGCACTGCCATCGTGTTCGATACGGATGTGGTCGGGTACATTGATTGGACAGACATGGGTTTGTGTCGCAATCGCGGTCAGCGCGGTCTGGTTCAGCACCTTCTGGTAGACCCGCACTTCGTCGAGATTACCTTGGAAGTAATAAGATTGGGTACTGCCGATCGTTACAGATCCTGCGCCTGTTGTCCATGTCCCTGTAAAAGCGCCCGTGGTGGTGTTCAATAACGTCCCAGCTGAATTGAATACATAAATGGTGCGAATTTTGTTGGTGATGTCAGCCACCGCAGCCACGAAGTACCACGTATTATTTGCAAGGGCGTAATTTGATGGGAAAGAGACTGGACTAACGCCCCGATCATAGAAACCAACATGGCCTGCGCCGTCATCGATACTAAAACCATAACCGCTCGAACCATTCAAATCATCAGCGAAGATACGCGAGCCAACGTAAGTAACATTGGTCGGGTATATCCACGCCGTGACGGTGAAATCGGCAGTCAGGTGGGGCAAGGGTGTCTGAACGTAAGCTTGCGTGATGGTGGTGCCGTTATTGAACACACCGTAACGGCAGGTGCCGGGACTGCCCGCGATCGCCGGGGTCGTGGCACCGGTGTTTGCGCTGTTAAAGGACTGGGCATGATTTCCGCTGCCCGAATTGTCCGTCACCTCGTTGGCCGTCCCGTTCCAGCTCGCTTCATCCATGCGGTATTCGGACAGCGCTTGCGCTGATGTGGCAGTGATGGTGTAAACCTCCCCGGTGGCGTTACCATTGCCCGCACCCGTGCCGCCGAGCTTGCGCCCGCCCGCATCGATGATCGTGTCGTCGTCAACCAGATTCAGCCCCAGTGTGCCGGAACCGATGCCGGTGTTGGCGGTAACCGTCCAGGTTGTGCCGCTGCCCGTCACGCCAGTAATGAAAGTGCCACTCACACCCGTAGCCACCAGCGCAAAGTCTGTGGCATCCACCCCGGTCACGCTCTTGCTGAATGTCACCGTCCACGAAACTGTTGCAGCGTTGGTCGCAGCCGTACAAGATACAACACAAGTAATCGAAACCACGGTCGGCGGCTTCTTCTCGCCCACGGCAAACGCACCGAAAGCGGTAAGCGAATTAGCCTGGGTGCTGGAGGCAGTGCGCGTACCGGCAGTGGTGGCCGACCAAGCAGCCCCACTCCAGTTCTCTACTTCGAAATTCGCGGGGGTTGCCCCAGTGGTCAGATCAACGGGAGTGGCATTGATGAAGTTGAATGTGGCCGAATAACCAGCAACCGGTAATCCCACCCCGCCATTAGTCAGTGTCCAGTAACGGTTCACCATATTGGTTGTGGCCAGGCCCGACGATGGATCGGTAATCGAAGGATGCTGCGTACCGACGGTGCTCGCGGTGAGATTGCCCGCCGTCGTTCCCGCCGCAAAGGTAGTGGAGACCGGGGTGTAATTGGTGGCATCCCCTACTTCAAAATTGCAGGTGGATGCCCCTGCAGGGATAGCCTTGCGCAGATTACCGTTCACCCATCCGCCGGTGCGCGACACGCTCGGCGTAGCGCATGATCGTGGGATGATCAGCGTATTGGCGCCGGTGGTAACGGTGCCGCTGGTCAGCGTCACCACACCTGCAGCCGCTGACGTTGCCGTGATGTCACTCGCCAGCACAAGCCCTGCCGCGTTGTTGACTGTCATGTTATTAAAAGTGGTCGCGCCAGTGAGCGTTTGTTGTACCGTGCCGTTAAAGGTCACCGTGCTGGCTCCAGCAGTGAAAGTACCACCATTACTCCAGTTGCCACCAACGCTGTGTGCGAACACCCCAGCAGTAAAGGTGTTCAGCGTATTGAGGGTAAAGTTGCCAGACACCAACAGCGGCTGCAGCGCAGTGACGCTGGTCGCAGCAGTACCCGACATGGTAAAATCCCCCAAGACAGTAATGGTGGGTGAAAGGGTAATGGTTGGCATGGTCTTGATGCCGCTGCCGCTCAAAGTGAGGTGATAGTAAGTGTTAGCCGCCGGGCTATCCAAGGTCTGAACACCGGCAAAACCGTAATCCACCAGGTTGCCTGTGGCGGATGCAGTCAATGTGGCAACGCCGATCGCAGTAGTCGAATTGTAGTGAAGTTGACTGTTTACACCGTTGGTGAAGTTACCAGTTCCGGCCAAGGCAGTAGTCATGGTCAGGTTGTTGCAATTATTGGTGACCGTTATCGTGGTTACTGTGATGCTCGGGATCGTCAGTGCAGTAGCGCAGTTGATCGCTTGCGGGTTGGTGCTGAAGGTGAACGCGCCGGTGCCCGCAGTGAACGCCGTTCCGTTGTGCGTGATGCCGCCGTTGATAAATGTCTGCGCGCCGGTGCCCGAGGCGAACGAGCCGGTATTCACCAGCCCGCCGCCATAGGTGATCGCCGCATTGCCAGCGTTGGTCAATGACCCGCTGCTATTGATCGTTACCGCCCCCGTATAAGTCTTGGTCCCGGTGGCGGATGAATGTGCCAGTATGCCGGATACCGAAGTGGTTCCTGTCACACCAATATTGAACGCACCCACCGTCAACGTCGTACCCGCACCCACGTCGAGATTTCCGCCGATGGCGAGGGCTGCTGCGGTTGTAGCCGTTGCCGTGCCACTCATGGTCAGATTGCCGCCCACTGTGGTCACAGTGGTGAGCGTCTTGATCCCGCTGCCGCTGAGTCCGAGATTGGAATAGGCCGTGGCCTTCAATGTCTGCGCGGCACCGGTGTAGTTGACGGTGTTGCCGGCAGCGGTTGCAGTAAGAGTGGTGATGGCAGAAGTACCGCCGAGGTTTAGAACACTTGTTGCGGTAGCGTTGGCCAGACTTCCGGTTGTTCCAGCCAGTGCTGTCGATACGGTGAGATTGCCGTTGTTGGTGACGGCTACCGTAGCCACGGTAAGGTTAGGGATGGTGATCGGGCTGGTGCCACCAATGGCTTGGGCTGTTGTATTGAAGGTTTGAATCCCTGTACCTGCAGTGAACGTGCCGCCATTGTTGATGAGCCCACCGCGAAAGTTAACGGCGACATTGCTGGCATTCGACCAGACTCCACCTGTATTGATAGTCACCAAGCCGGCAAAGCGACTCGCGGTACTCGTGCCAATATTTATCGTTCCCGATATGCTGGTTGCGCCAGTCGGACGTATTCTGAAAGTGGCCAGATTGAGGGTACCGCCGGTATTAATGGTAAGCGCTACCACACCAGTGTTGGCACCTAGTGTAACCGCGTTCACACCTGTGGTCGCGATGACGGCACTATCGGTGGTGAGCGGAGCGACACCGCCTACCCATGTGGCTGGCACAGACCAGAGGCCGCCAGTTGCAGTAGAAGTTATTATCGCCGCCTGCGCATTCCCGCTCCAAGCACCCAACCAGATCAGCGACACGAACAAAACAAATGATTTGGCGAGCCTGCTCATGGCTCGTCCCGGCGCATCAGCTTGTGCGCTGGTTTCGCCCCCATTACCCGTGCCAATTTTTTTGCGCCGCAGCATATTCATACAGCTTCTTTTCTCCTGACTAACTCAGCCCGCCTGGCCGCGCTTTACCATCAATGTGTTCTGAAATTCTACTGTGCGATTGTAACCGTCATCTGCCGCTCGACATAGTTCGGTGTGGCCGGTGCGCCCTGTGTCGCAGTGGAGGTCAACTGATATATGGTGACCGTCGCCGCAGCTTCGCTGTGCGGCGTGCTCACACATTGTACGTTGACGTTAAACCCGGCCAGTGTATTGGGTAGGGGCGCAACCACTTGAGAGGTTGCTCCGGCACGGCAATTGGCGGCAAAGCCTACGGCGGAATTCGGCAATACCTGATACGCCCCCCACTCGATCCCTGCCCGCGCCGCCTGATACGCCCGTGCGCCCATCACATCCAGTGCCGCGCTCTGCTGCTGCGTAGTGAAAAGGGTAACCGCAAATGTGCCGAGCGCAGCAATCACCACCAGCAGGAAGATAGCCGAGACCAAGCTGAAACCTTTTGAGGATTGAGGATTGAGGATTGAGGATTGAGTCAGTCCGCCTGTATGGCATGCATCCACCCTCTCGATCCTTGCTCCCCGACCCTCGATCCTGTTTTTCATCATGGCTGATTGCTCACATGCGCCGCGCTATACAGCGTGACGGTTTCATTATCTTTGGTTATGCCCAAGCGCATGGTCACCAGGCCGTTGCGAGCGGACACTAAAGGATCGTAAGTGAAGCTGCAAACACTGGCATTAGTGGCAAGCCGGTTGCCATTCACCAGAGCAGATGTAGGTTGTGCCGGCAATATGTTATATGAGTAACGGGTCAATGTGCCGGCCGTGGTGTCGCAGACATAACTAACGGCTGTCGAAACAATATGGAAACGGTGCCCCGGAGAATCAAAAGGAAATTGTGCAGCGCCAGTTGTAAAAGTCACCTTGGTCAATGCAGTACCAAATGGAGCGGCGGCTACTCGCAGACTGCTGCCTTCATAAGCATCAGCGCCGGGAATACCAAGGTTGTAAATTACAATTGAATCTCCATTGGCGACATCAACACCCTGACCTAGCACATCAAAACTGTTATCAGCGGGATCCGTGAAGTTTAGAAAATCGCCCGGCGCATCGGCACGATACCGTCCGCCCGCCTTGGTTGGAATAAACTCCAAAAAATTGCAAGTCCCCGTCCCGCTTGGGCATATGTCTGAAGTCACTCGCACACTGTTCGGCAACGCCAGACGCATGTCGCGCCCAACGCGGCGCAACGCCGTATCGGCGATATCGGTCATATCGGCACGGCGCGCGACATCCATGTATTGTTGAATCGGCGCCTTGAGAAATACCGCAACGATGCCGCCGATGATGCCGGTGATGACGATCACCATGATCATCTCGACCAGCGTAAAGCCGCGATCTCTGATCATGGCAACGTCCTCGGCGCATAGCGGGTGCGGATGCCTTCGATTACCACCGGCAGGCCATCCGGCCCGGCAACAGTGACGGTGACCCGCAACGCATCCCCGCTTGCCGCCGTGATACCGCCAAAGTCGACCGCAGCAACCGCCACCGTAGCCGAATAACCGTCCAGCGCGGCGGAAATGGAAGTATTGGTAATATCCCTGATGCCGCCTGCGCCGCTCATGGAAAAATTATGATAGTCATTTACATTATCGAACGGCGTGGTTGCGTGATAACGCGTTTCGACTGCGGGCTGTTCGGCAAAGGCATTTTCCGGTCCTATCGCCTCCACGGTCGAATTGCAACCGCTGCCGCCAACAGTAGCAGAAACAGCAGATGCCGCATTGAGATCATCGGGATCGCAATAGGTGAACGGCATCAACTCCACTTCTTCCAGCAACGATTCGGCGATCGCCAGCGCCTGCTTGTGGATCAGCGGATCGGCGCTGCCTCGCGTCACCGTATTCATCACCAGCAGAATGCCCGCCAGCGCGACGCTGACGATGACGATGAACATGATCAGCTCGATCAGGCTGATACCGCGTTGATTATGGCGAGTGAACATAGCCAGTCTCTGCTTCAATGGTGATGCCGTTTGTCGCGCCGATGATATTGATCTGTGGTAGCACACTTGGATTGGGTCGACCCAGCGCATCAAAGCTGAAATCCGTCGGTAACGCAGCAAA
The DNA here is from genome assembly GCA_028714895.1 of Gallionella sp. GTDB lineage: Bacteria > Pseudomonadota > Gammaproteobacteria > Burkholderiales > Gallionellaceae > Gallionella. Next base: position 24,557 of record JAQTLM010000016.1, read on the forward strand.
TGCGATTCCGGAAGATGCCGTGATCACATAGCTCGCATGTCCATCCGGAGAAGCCAGCGGCGTCCCGCAGGCGGCGGTCGCACCAATGGTCAAAGTAATGCTGTTGGCGGCAAATGCCACGCAAACAAAACGATGCTGTGCGATGGCGACCTTCTGCGCGTAGCGCAACGAAGCTTGCACCTGATCTGCGAAGCCGCGGGATTTGAATACATCAGCGCCAAAAAAACGCGGAATAGCCACGGCGGAGATGATGCCGATGATGACCATCGTCATGATCAACTCGACCAGCGTGAAGCCGCGCTGCGGCCCCTCGCAATAAATCGTTGCCGCCTGAAACTTGCGCAACGCTTCGGGGTGAAACCGGCAGTTCATCGCGCGAGGGATGCCCTGGCTTGGGCGAACGCCTCTTCGCCAGCAATGGTCGCCACGCACCCACGGCGTAGCTCCTCGATGCGCTGCTGCGCCTCTTTACATCCACAACTGGCGCACATAACCATCTTCCGCCGAGCCAATGCTTTCCACCAAACGATCCGCCAACAGCGCACGTGCTTCGTTCGGCAAAGACAGCACCTCTTCGGCAAGCTGTTCAACGGTGATTATCATGCGCACCCCTTCAGTGATGTTCCAGATTCGGCGCAGTGTATCAAAAAGCGCAAACTGCGGACAAAAACAGGGGGCCGAAGCATCCCCCCTGCTTTGTTTATCTCTACGTTTTAAATAACAAGGAGACCGTGATCTGCCCCCCTATTGTTTGGATATAAAAACGGACACCCGAAGATGTCCGTTTTTTGTTCAGCACATATCGAAATACTTAGTTAATACCGGTAATGCTAAATATAGCGGTTTTAGAAGTCGAAGTCTGGGTAACCGTACATGGAGCAGTTTGACCAGCACTCACCGCCGACGCGGTAATAGTATAGCCAGTCAATGCATCACCTTCGACCAACGATGTACCGTTGCTACAGTTGGTCACTTGGACACCACTACCCGCATGCAAGCTACGCGTACCATAGTTGATGGCGTTACCACTCGACAGGGAACCAGCCGTAGCTTTCAAGGCAGCTGAATTTGCATCCGCACTAAAATCCACAAATTTCGGCAGCGCGGTCGCCGCCAGGATACCCAGAATCACGATCACCATGATCAATTCGATCAGGGTAAAACCAGATTGTTGTTTCATTTTTATTCTCCTAAAGTTTTAAGGCCTGTTCTGAACCTCGTTGAAGGGCCGCAGCCCCGATTACAAAAAATTTACTTCGCCTGCCACGTCCTTGCCGCAGCAAGAACTTAACGGGGTAATCGCACTGTAGCCCAAGACCGGCAAGCGCACAACCGCAATCCTACGATGAACCGGGTGAATATTCCTGTTACATCAATACGCGAAGCACGGCAAAAAACAGGTAGATGCTGCCTAACAGCAACAGCCAGCCAACCCGTTGGGCATGGCCCGCGACAAATCGTTCCACTTGGTCGCGCGGTATATCCAGCACCCTGGTGGCACGGCGCGAGGATATCCATTGATTGGCCGATTCTTCGATGCCGCGCAACATACTGGGGCGCAGCCACAGAGCCAAACCGACAAACAGCGCAACAGCGGCGCCGGACAGCGAGGCAAGCGCCAGGGCATCCAGCAATCCGTCCAGCAACCGGACAGGCACATAGCCGGACAGGCGTTGCAGGGCGCTTGCCTTGTTAAACAGCAGGCCAAAGTACACAAGAATGTAGCATGCGCCGAAGGTGATCAACATACCCAGTGGGCGATGATATTGATAGGACCATTGCTCGATGCTAACGCTACGATCCAGCAATTGATCCAGATGGCGCGTGGAAATCCAGCGGTTTGCCACCCGGTTGACACGCGCCATGAGATGCGGCTTGAAGATGAGCAACAGGGAAACCGCGACGCCCATTAACGCGCCGATCAGCAAGAAAATGGCTAGGGAGCGCCACAAAATAATATTGACTGGGTTGGGCATCATGCTGTCTAACCGATCAGATTAAATAATATATTCGTCATTGTAGGCTCAAAACCACGAATAAGGTTCGACTGGCTCAAACAGCGCACCGGTCAGCTCGGCGGGGGCGTCTTGCAACGACGACAGGCGCGAGGCTTCATGGTTTATGGCGACGTGAAAACGTATCCATTTCTTGCCGCCTTTGCCCGGCTTGAAGTAATTGGCATTACGCACGACATAGATCAGGTCGCGTGTCCTGAGATCGAACACCCAGTTGCCGGACTCCACGGACAGCGGGGTAGGATTGTAAAATTCCCCGGCGTAATTGGGCGGCTTTTTCTGCAGCCAGTTCATCGGGTTGTCCTGCGCCAAGGCCGGCACATCGGACGGTTTGCCGCGCGTCAGGATCTGCCCGTATTGCATGGTTAGTGCGCTTTGTATCGCGCCCGCCACACCTTCCATGGCGGTCTTCTCGGCCTGTTCCTGATAGAACAGCACGCGATCCATGAACAAACCCATCATCACCACAACGATGATGATCACGACAATCAGCTCAATGAGGGTGAAACCTTTTGAGGATCGATAACCAGCCAGTTGATTGTCGTTCTTTGACAACCTAGCCATTCGACCAGGCGAGCAAACAACGCTCGCCAAGTCGCTGGTTATCGATCCTCGCTCCCCGATCCTGATGTTCATCGGTGCATCGCTGCTTTGCCGAGATCCCACATCGGCAGGAATACGCCGAGCGCCAGGATCAGCACCATGATGCCGAGTGCCACAATCAGGATGGGTTCGATTTTCGAGCTGAGGGTGGCGACTTCGTATTTGACTTCACGCTCGTACATTTCCGCGACCTCGAACATCATGCCATCCATGTCGCCGGTTTCTTCGCCGACGGCGATCATCTGCAATACCACCGGATTAAATACGCCGGCAGTGGCCGCGGTGCGCAGAATGCTCTCGCCACGCTCCACACCTTCGCGCATCTGTTCGATGCGGCTGCGCATGAATTCGTTATCCACTACCATGCCGACCACATTCATCCCTTGCAGGACCGGCATGCCGCTCTTGAAGGAAAGCGCCATGCTGCGCGCAAAACGCGACAATGCGGCCTTGAGAATGATGGGCCCGACAATCGGCAATTTGAATTTGTATCTGTCCCACTTGTAGCGTCCATCCACAGTGTTGATATAAAAACGAAAGCCCATCACTACACCGATCAATATCGCCAGCATCAGCAGCCAGTAATTCACCATAAAACCGGAAAAACCGATCAGCATTTTGGTGATGGTCGGCAACTCGGCATGGAAACCCGCATAGACCTTGGCGAAAGCGGGAATTACAAACAGATTGATGATGACGATGGCGATCACCATGGCGATGATCACAAAGCTGGGGTAGCGCATCGCGGTCTTGATGCGTTCGCGCATGTCGCGCTCAAATTCAAGGTAGTCATACAGGCGGATGAAAGTTTCGTCCAGCATGCCGGTCATTTCGCCCACCTGCACCATGCTCACGTAGAACGGCGAAAAAACCTTGGGATGGCGGCGCATTGCCGTGCTGAGTTCGCGTCCGCTGTCCAGGCTCTCGCGCAAGTCCTGGATCATTGCCGCAAAGACCGGGTTTTGCGTAGATTCCTGCAAGCCAGCCAGCGCGCGCATGATGGGCACACCTGCCTTGAGCAGGGTGTACATCTGGCGGCTAAACAGCAGCAAATCCATCGGGGTGATGGGTTTCTCGGTGAACAGCCGTTTTAACCAGTCCGGCTTGCCCGCCAAGCTGCCGGCGATGCCGCGGAACGGCGTGATCTCAATCGGCGTAATGCCGTTTTTCACGAGCTTGTCGGCGATCGCGCCGCTGTCATCGCCGTCCAGTGTACCTTCCACCAGGTCGCCGCGCCCATTGCGTCCCTTATAGGCGAAAACGCCCATCGTCAATCTTCCACTTGGTTGCTGATGCGCATCACCTCGGCGACCGTGGTGTTGCCTTGCTTCAATTGCTCCATGGCGTGATCAAGGATGGTTTTGCCGCGCATATGCTGGCGCGCCACCTGCATGAAGTGGGTGGGGCTCTCATGTGCTGCGGCCTCGACCATCTCGCGCCCCATCTCCAACATTTCATACACGCCCATACGGCCGCGATAACCGGTGCCGTTGCAATGCGAGCAACCCCGCCCGTGCAGCAAGCCCCCACATTGCTCTGGCGGTACGCCTTCGGTCTTCAACCACTCGCTTTCCTGCGGTGTGGGAATATGCGCTTCGCTACAGCTTCCGCAGACGCGTCGCAACAATCGCTGCGCGATGATGACCTGCACCGATGAAGCCACCATGAAACGCGGCGTGCCCATATCCACGAGGCGGAACAGCGTGCCGGCGGCATCGCGGGTGTGCAGGGTGGAAAATACCAGGTGGCCGGTCATTGCGGCGCGCAGGCCGATTTGCGCGGTTTCTGCATCGCGCATTTCGCCGACCAGGATCACGTCCGGGTCTTGCCGCAACGCGGAACGCAATATGCGCGAAAAGGTCAGGTCGATTTTCTCGTTCACCTGCACCTGATTGATGCCGGGCAAACGGTATTCCACCGGGTCTTCCACGGTGATGATCTTCTGCTCGATGGTGTTGATTTCGGCCAGCGCGGCATACAGCGTGGTGGTCTTGCCGCTGCCGGTCGGGCCGGTTACCAGCACCATGCCGTTGCTGCGCCGGATGATTTCGCGGAAGTGCTTCAGCATTTCGGCAGGCATCCCCAACTTGTCCAGGCCGATCATGCCGCCCTCCTGGCGCAGCAAACGCATCACCACCGCCTCGCCGTATTGCGTGGGGCAGGTGGCAATACGCACATCCACACCTTGTTCGCGCACTCGCACATGGAAGCGCCCATCCTGCGGCAAGCGTTTTTCGGAAATATCCAGGCCGGACATCAGCTTGAGGCGCAACACCAGCGCGGGAGCGATCTTGTTATCGGCTTCCATTTGCAGGTGCAGCAAGCCATCGATGCGGAAGCGGATCATCAGGCGGCCTTCCTGCGGTTCGATATGAATGTCCGATGCATGTATCTGCGTGGCATCGTCAAACATGGTCTGCAGCAGCTTGACCACCGGAGCCTCTTCGGTGCCGGCGGTAGCGGTCAGCGCGCCAAAATCCACATAGGTGTCGCCCAGATCTTCGCTGAGCTCGCGCGCCAGTCCGGTGATTTCTTCGGTGCGCCGGTAGCCCCGGTCGATACTTTCCAGTAACTGCCCTTCGGTAACCACCGCCACGTCAATGTCACGCTTGACGATGCGCGCTATTTCATCGAAAGCCAACAAATCGGTCGGATCGGCCATGCCGATCAGCAACATGCCATTGCGCTCCTCCAGCGCAATCGCGCGAAAACGCCGCGCCTGATTTTCCGGCAGCAGCCGAACCTGCTCGGGATTGATGTTGTAGTACTTAAGATTGATATAGGGAATGTTGAGTTGCTTGGCGAGCGCCTCGGAGATCTGCTCCTCAGTGACGAAGGCATTGTCCGCCAGCACGCGCCCCAGCTTGCGCCCGCTGCGTTTTTGCTGCTCAAGCGCGAACTTGAGCTGGTCTTGTGATATGAGCTTCTGCTGAACCAGCAAATCGCCCAAGCGAACTTTCTCCGGACGCGCCATAATTCTTCTCCCAGAATATTTTTATTGCGAGCTAACCTTGATGAGTCAGGAAGTTAGCCGTTTTTCCTGACACTGACAAGCTTTGCCGGATATTTTTCATGTTTCATGTGATTTTGTATCAACCGGAAATTCCGCCGAACACCGGCAATATCATCCGCCTGTGCGCCAACACCGGCTGCCAGTTGCATTTGATCAGACCGCTCGGCTTCACGCTGGAAGACAAGCAACTCGTTCGTGCCGGGCTGGATTATCACGAGTTCGCGGCATTGCGCGTGTATAACACTTTGCCGGATTGCCTGTCGGCATTCGATCCGGCACGCGTTTTTGCGCTGACCACCAAAGGTTCGCAGCCATTTCACGCGACCCGTTACCAGACCGGGGACGCATTTTTGTTCGGACCGGAAAGCCGCGGTCTGCCCGCCGGGGTGCTGGGTCAATTCGATACCGGACATCGTGTGCGCCTGCCGATGCTGCCACACAGCCGCAGCCTGAATTTATCGAACACGGTGGCCGTGGCGGTGTTTGAGGCGTGGCGGCAATGCGGGTTTACAGGATCGAGGAGCGGGGATTGATAACCAGCGACTTGGTGAGCGCTGTTTGCTCGCCTAGTCGAATGGCTAGGGTTTCCATCAGGATCGAGTGAAAAGCGTAGGAGTGGTTTTGCTCGATCCTCAATCCCCGCTCCTCGATCCTAATCAAATTCCAGATTCGGTGTGCGGTTCAATAATTCGGCGACGATTTCCGCAACGGGAATATGCTCGTAAAGAATGCGGTAGACGGCCTCGCAAATCGGCATTGCAACGCCCAGACGTTGCGCAAGGCGATGCACTTCGCGTACCGTGTAAACACCTTCGGCAACGTGCCCGAGCCTGCGCAATATCTCCGCCAAGTCGTGCTGCTGAGCCAGCAGCAGGCCGACCTGGCGATTGCGCGACAAATCGCCGGTGCAAGTGAGAATCAAGTCACCCGCACCGGACAAGCCGCCCAGCGTTTCGGGACGTCCGCCGAGCTTCAGTCCGAGCCGGGTAATCTCGGCCAAGCCGCGCGTCAACAAGGCGGCGCGCGCGTTATAGCCCAGCCCCATGCCGTCGCAAATGCCTGCGGCGATTGCCATCACATTTTTCACCGCACCGCCGACTTCCACGCCAATCACATCGTTGCTGGCATAAATGCGCAAACGCGCATGATGCAGGGCTTGTGCCGTGCAGTATGCAAACTCCTCGTCAGCGGAAGCGAGCGTCAATGCGGCAGGCAGGCCGCGCGCGACTTCTTGCGCGAAACTGGGGCCGGACAACACGCCGCGACGGAATCCTTCCGGCAATATTTCAGCGGCCACCTGATGCGGCAACAGCGAAGTTTCCGCTTCGAAACCCTTGCATACCCACACCACACCCGGGCATTTTACAATGCCTTTCTCGTTTGTCCTTTCTCCCGCTTGCGGGATAACCAGCGGCTTGGCTGCGGTCGTTTGCAGCCTAGTCGAATGGCTAGTTGTTTCACCCAGAGAGTTAGAGAGAGGGAAGCGGCTGGCAAGCTGTTGCAGCGTCGCCCGCAACGCAGCGGCGGGTACAGCAATGATCGCCAATTCAACTTCGCCCAATGCAGCGGAAAAATCCGCGCTCAGCTCGAGATTGTCAGACAGCGGAATATCCGGAAGATAGCGCTGGTTGCGGCGCGTGGCGCGCATCGCCTCGATTTGTGCGGTATCGCGCGCCCACAGCGTAACGCGATGGCCGGCGGACAGGCTGATGGCAAGCGCAGTTCCCCATGCCCCTGCACCGATGACGGTAATGTTCATTTTTGTAGGGTGCCTCTAAAAATTCAGAGTTCGCCCAAATGCAAGGCGCGGGAAAAATTTCGCCGCGCCGCATATGGATAATATGTAAGCAAGAAATTTTTTCCGTAACGCAGCATAACCAGCCACTTGATTGCCGTTTTTTGGCAACTTAGTGGAATGGCTAGTAGTTCCATCAGTTGGGATGAAGTGGGGTAAGCAGGCAATCCGCAAAGCGGATGCTCGCAAATCTGAGTTTTTAGAGGCACCCTTCAGTCACCCCAAACTTCGGTGCTGCGCACATAGCCGACATCCGTGTCTTGATGGCGCACCTTGACCCAGCCGGTGCCGGTTGATTCAAGGCGCTCCAATGCCACCTGCTGACGCACCTGAAACAAGCGCGCCGCGCCCGGATCAGGCGCGGCGCGCACATCCAGCAGCGGCGGCAGCGCAAACACATAGCGCTTGCTGCTCAATACGCGCTTTTCCACCCAGTACAATCCGCCGGAACGGTCGCGCACCTTGACCCAATTATTCAGCGTGACAACCTGTTCGAAAGGCATGTAGCGATTCACCACGAACAGTTTTTTCGCCTTGACCGAGGGCGCGTCATAAAGTATCGCGCTGCTCTCGCCGACCGACGCATAATCCACCGCGCATGCTGCGTTCACGCCGCACAGCAGCCCGACCACAATAATTAACCGGGCCAGAGCCACCAGATGCGGGGGATTATGCGGTTTCATCAGTGGGTAGTAGTTGACGCGGCCTGCGCCTGCTCCTGCTTATGTTGCTGGTAGAGCATATCGAAGTTGACCGGGTTCAGCATCACCGGCGCAAAACCGGCGCGTACTGCAACATTGGAAACGACTTCGCGCAAATACGGGAACAGAATGTTCGGGCACATCACCGCCAGCACTGACTCCATGTCCCCGCTGGGCAGATTGCTCAGGCGGAAGATGCCGGCCTGCTTGGCTTCGATCAGGAACATCACCTTTTCGCCGACCTTGGCCGTTACTGTATTGGTAATCGTCACTTCGTACACATCTCCCTCAATCGTCGCGGTTTGAGTGCTCAATTGCACATCGATTTGCGGGGTTTCACGTTCCAGAAAAATCTCCGGCGCGTGCGGGATCTCCAGCGAGAGATCCTTCACGTAGATTTTTTCTATGTTGAATGAGGGTTGATTGTTTTCTTGAGCTGCTGCAGTCATGTTTCTTCCTCTAAAGTTATGTTGCTAAAAGTTTATCCAATCCGCCGGCATGATCGAGCGATGCAAGCTCGTCATAGCCTCCGACATATTCACCACCGATATAAATTTGCGGCACGGTACGTCGCCCCGTTTTTTCCATCATCGCCACACGCAATTCCGGCTGCAAATCGACGCGTATCTTTTCAATCTCCTGCACGCCTTTGCGCTGCAACAACTGTTCGGCGCGGACGCAGTACGGGCAGACTGCGGTGCAGTACATCAACACCTTTGCCATCATTTCTTCAAAGGCAAGTTGGCCTTCTGCCAGGCTATTATGCCGCCTGTCAGATTGTAGACTTGGCTAAAGCCGCTCTTACCCAGCATCATACAGGCCGAGACAGAACGGTTGCCGCTGCGGCACATCACCACAATGGGCTGCTCCTTGTATTTTTCCAGCTCACCCATACGCTCTTTGAGTTTGCCGAGTTGAATCGGTGTGGAATTCAGGATATGCCCTGCCTTGTATTCGCCCTCATCGCGCACGTCCAGCACCAGCGCGTTCTTATGGTTGATGAGCTGCAAGGCTGCAGTGCAATCCACCTCCTTGATGCCGCGAATACGATTGCCAAACATTGACCAGAACAGCATGGCACCGCTGAACAACGCGATGGAAATCGGAAGAATGTTATTGCTGACGAACTGCACGCCGGTACTCCTGTTCTTTTTGGAGGGCGAATTCTAGCAGAGCTGAAAAATGTGCGGAATCTTTCTCAGCCAATTCGGTCATTTGCCGGCGCGCACCGGCAAAATCCCCCGGATAGGACCAGATAGTCTGTTCCAGTATGGCTTTGGCTTGCTCCTGCTGGCCGGCCTGCGCCAGCAGCAAGGCCTGACGGTATGCCGCCGCGCCTATCGGCGCGAAGTGCATCACACGGGTGTTCAATTCCAGTTTTTCCTCGATGCGTTCACCGCTTAGCTCGATCAGCGAACTCATGAACAGCTCGGCATAAGGCGACAGCAGCGATCCGCCATGCACCGCAACCAGGCCATCCCGTGTGCGCTCAAATGCGCTGTGGTCGGCAGCCGAAGCCGGGCGTATCGCCAGCGTCCGTTCCAGTTGATGGTAACCGCTGCGCAGTTGCACCAGCGTCATCAGGCCCAGCAACAAGATCGCCGCTACGGACATACGCCCCACGTTGCGCAACTCCAGCCGGTAGCGTGTTTCATCCAGCGCGCCCAGCAGAACCGCCGCAACCGCGACAAAATAGGTGTACCACAGCGGATATTCGAGCAAGCTGTGGATCGCCAGCACGCCCAATGCGGCATAACCCCACCAGTGCGCGGCATCGGGTATTGCGCGTCTCAGGCCATAAAACCAAATCCCCAGCGATCCAAGCAACACCAGCAATCCGGCGATGCCGGCTTCGGCAGCCAGTTGAAATATCAAGTTGTGCGCGTTGTTGTACAAGCCATTGATGTTGCCTTGCTGCAATACCGGCAGCAGCTGAAAATGATGCCAGGCGAATTGCCCGAACCCCACCCCCAGCCACGGTGATTGCATAAACATCAGCCCTGCTTCGCGCCACAGGTACAGGCGAATGCCGCCGCTTGCATCGTCACCGAACAGGCGCTGCATGGTATCGATGCTGCTGTCCGCGCCGGACATGAACGGCAATTGTACGACCAGATGCATCACACCAAATCCGGCAATCAGCAACAGGCTGTAGCGCAACAGTGGCCGCTGCACGGCATCGCGACGCGCCCACCACCAGGCCAAGCTGACCATCATCAACAAATACAGCCAGGAACTACGCGAACCGCTCAAGGTCATCACGAACAACAGCGGCGCAGCCAGCGCGGCCACATAGCCCGCCTTAAGCCGCTGCTGCTGACGCATCAAGCCGAGCGAGACCAGCCCCAGCGCGATGTAATTGGCAAAATGGTTGGGTTGGGCGAGGTTGCCGAACACGCTGGAGGAGACCTTCATCACGATCACCGAATCCAGCGGCGTATGCCAGCGGTAATGCTGCAGCACACCGATCAACGCGCTGAATTCCGCACCGATCAACAGAAAAATCGCCAGTACCAATGCCAGTTTTGCCATACCGAAGCAGTCGCGCAATCTGGCACCGAGCATCATCAGCAACGCCGCGAACAGCAGATACAACGCATACAGCAGAGCCTGATCGAAATAAGCGATCTTGCCCAAACCTGATTGCAGCAACAGCACGGCAATCAATCCGGCGGGCAGTTGTGCAATGCGCGGGATTTCCGGTTGCCGCCAAAAGTCGCGCGCGACCAGCAGGGTCAGCGCCAGCACACCGAGCAACGCGCTCCACCATTCCTGGTAGAACGTGGTCAGCGGATACTGGTGGCGATAATGCAGAAAAGGCAAAACCCACATCAGCCCGACTAGGGCCAGGCTGATATGGGTTAAGCGTAATGACCGAAACGAGCTTCTTAGCCCCGCTATATTCAGGTTCTGCAAGAACCGTCCTTGATGCCGCATTTATTGAGCATGCGAGTCAGCGGACAGAATGAAGTGAAGCCGCTTTGGAACAGGTTTAAACCGACAAAGGCGGTAAGCCATAAAAAATTCTTGCTCACAAACAGCGGGCTGTCTTCCGCGCCCAATAACAGGGACAGCAGGATGAATGTCCCGGCGACGATATGGGTAATGCGTTCTGCGTTCATACTTGAACCTCTACTTTGGTTGATGAAGATTTTACTGGAATTTTTTATACAGCGTGGCGTAATACAACACCGGGATGACTACCAGCGTCAACAAAGTGGAGACGAGGATGCCGAAAATCAGGGAGATGGCCAGCCCGTTGAAGATCGGATCGTCCAGGATAAACAGCGCACCCAGCATCGCCGCCAGCCCGGTCAGGATGATCGGCTTGGCGCGCGCCCCGGCGGCGGCGACCACCGCCTGCTGCAGATCCACCCCATCACGCAATTGCAGGTTGACGAAGTCCACCAGCAGGATCGAGTTACGCACTATGATGCCGGCCAGCGCGATCATGCCGATCATCGAGGTCGCGGTGTACTGCGCACCAAGCAGCGCATGGCCGGGCATCACACCGATGATGGTGAGCGGGATCGGCGCCATGATGACCAGCGGCACGAGGTAGGATTTGAACTGCGCCACCACCAGCAGATAAATCAGCAGCAAACCCACACCATAGGCGATGCCCATGTCGCGGAAAGTCTCGAAGGTTACCTGCCATTCGCCGTCCCACTTCAGCGCGTAGCCAGCGTAGGGATTGCTGGGCTGCTTGAAGTAGTAACTTTCCAGCTTGCCGCCCTGTTCCAGCGCCATGCCGCCGATCTTGCTGTCGACGCCGAACATGCCGTACAGCGGGCTATCCAGCTTGCCCGCCATATCGCCGAACACATACACCACCGGCAGCAAATCCTTGTGATAGATCGGGTAGTCGCGCGATTCCGGAATCACCTGCACCACCTCCGAGAGCGGCACCAGCACCCCGTCGCGCGCGCGCACCTTGAGCTTGAGCACCTCATCGATGCGGCTGCGCCGCTCAGGGGGTAACCCGATGCGCAACGGCGGCGCGTATTTCGCATTTTCATCGTGCAGCGAGGCGACATCCTGTCCGGCCAATGCCACGCCGATCACATCCACAATGTCGCGCGGTGCGACCCCGAGCAATGCGGCCTTGCTCTGCAATACATGCAGCAGCAGCTTGGGCGCAGGTTCCGTGACGGTATCGTCGATGCCGACGATGCCTACGGTGCCGGCAAATTGTTCGCGCACCTTGCCGGCCACCTTACGCGCACCGTCATAGTCCGGACCATAGATTTCCGCCACGATCGGCGACATCACCGGCGGGCCGGGCGGCACCTCGACGATCTTGACCTTCGCTCCCCACGCCTGGGCAATTTTCTGCACCGGTTTCAGCACGGCGGTTGCAATCTCATGACTGCTGCGGCTGCGACTATGCTTGTCGCGCAAATTGACTTGGATGTCGCCCTGCGCGGCGGCGCTGCGCAAATAATATTGCCGCACCAGGCCGTTGAAGTTGATCGGCGATGCCGTACCCGCATAGGCTTGGTAATCGGTCACTTCCGGCACGGTCGCCAGATAGCCGCCGATCTCGTGCAGCACGGCGCTGGTCTGCTCCAGTGCGGTTCCGGCAGGCATATCCACCACCACCTGAAATTCTGACTTGTTGTCGAATGGCAGCATTTTCAGGATCACCAGCTTTACCACACCCAACGACACCGCCAGCAGCAGGCCGCCAAGAATGGCCAGCCACAGCTTGCGGCGCGCCGGCTTGCCATGCACGCCGTTCAGGAACGGGCTCAAACGATCACTGAAAAAACGGCTGATCGCGGTGCCGCGCTCAGCCCCAGGCGCTGCATGAGGGGGTGCTGCATGATGCGCCCCGGCAAAACGCAGTACCAGCCACGGCGTAATGACGAACGCCACCGCCAGCGAGATCAACATACCCATGCTGGCGTTGATCGGGATCGGGCTCATGTACGGCCCCATCAGGCCGCTGACGAACGCCATCGGCAACAACGCGGCGATCACCGTGAAGGTCGCCAGAATGGTCGGGCTGCCCACTTCGTCTACCGCTTCCGGAATGATCTCGGCCAAAGATTGATGCGGTGCCAACGCACGACGGCGATGGATATTTTCCACCACCACAATCGCGTCGTCGACCAATATCCCGATGGAAAAAATCAGCGCGAACAGCGAGACGCGATTCAGCGTGAAACCCCACGCCCACGAGGCGAACAAGGTCGCCGCCAGCGTCAGCATTACCGCAACGCCGACCACCAATGCCTCGCGCCGTCCCATGGCAAACCACACCAACGCGACCACGGCGAGGGTGGCGAACAGAAGTTTCTGGATCAGCTTCATCGCCTTGTCGTTGGCGGTCTCGCCGTAGTTGCGCGTGACGCTGACCTGCACGTCAGCGGGGATCACGCTGCCCTTGAGCTCATTCACGCGCGCCAGCAGTTTGTCGGCGATCTCCACCGCGTTTGCGCCGGGCTTCTTGGTGACCGCCAGCGTGACGGCGGGGAATTCGCCCTTGGCCGCAATCTGCTTGTCCGCGGCGGACATCCCGGTTCCTAGCCACACATAGCTACCCAGTTGATCCGCGCCATCCTGCACGTCGGCGACATCGCGCAGGAATACCGGTTTGCCATTGGCCACGCCGACCACCAGTTGCTTCACTTCATTGGCGTCGCTCAGGAAGCTGCCGGTTTGCACCAGCACCTCGCGGTTATTTTTCACCAGCATCCCGGAGTTCTGCGAAACATTGGCGGACTGCAATGCCGTGCGGATATCCTGCATGGTGAGCTGGTAGGCGTTCAGGCTTTCCGGCCTGAGCAATACCCGCACCATGCGTTGCGTCGCCCCCAGCGTATTCACTTCGCGTGTGCCCGGCACGCGCTTCAGCTCGGCCTCGATGGCATGCGCCACCTGCGTCAATTCGATGCCGCCGCCCGCCGCCTGTTCGCGCCACAGGGTCAGCGCGACGACCGGCACATCATCGATGCCCTTGGCCTTGATGATGGGTGGCGCAACCCCCAGCGTGGGCGGCAACCAGTCGGCGTGGGAATGAACCACATCGTAGAGTTTCACCAGCGAAGCGATGTGCTCCTCGCCAACCTTGAATTGCACGGTGATGACCGCCATGCCGGGTTGTGCCACCGAATACACATGATCCACCCCGGCAATTTGCGACAGCACCTGCTCGGCGGGAGTCGCCACGGTTTGCGCGACATCCCTAGCCGAGGCGCCCGGATAGGCGATCATCACGTTCGCCATGGTCACGCTGATCTGTGGTTCTTCCTCGCGCGGCGTCACCAGCACGGCAAACAACCCCAGCAGCACGGCAACCAGCGCCAGCAGCGGAGTCATCTGCGAGTGCAGAAAGTATTTGGCGATACGCCCTGAAATACCCATACAATTTTTCCTGGTGACTATAGGTAGCCTATTTCAGCTTTCCTATGCCCATCGCCTTCAGCACGACTTTTTCATAGATGGGTTCAGAAGTGCCCTTCTTCATCTTGCGGATGAAATATTTTTCAAAGGCAATCTTGGCCAGATGCACCCACTTGCCTTCCGAAAACCAGTTCACGTTGCGTGGTGGAATCTGCGGCATCGCCACAAACGCAATCCCGCCCTCGCCGAAATCCGCCAGGCAAACCGCATTCCACGTCGCCTTGCTGGTTGGCGGATTGCCGGTCAGTTCGGAATGGATGTTATGTGCCGTTGCCGTCACCATTGATTCGATCATGTAACCGGTCTTCGGTGTACCGGTCGGCACGGGAGTGACTTCCACCGGCGGAATCGCCACGCACACGCCGACCGCATAAATATTCTTGTATTTCGGATTGCGCTGATGCTCGTCTATCAGGATGAATCCGCGCGGATTGGTCAGCCCTTCGATGCCGAACACCGCATCAATACCCTTGAAGGCGGGCAGCATCATGCTGTAGGTGAACGGCAACTCATGCTGGCGCTTTTCATTGCCCGCCTCGTCATATTCCGTGACATACATCTTGCCCGCTTCGACTTTGGTGGTTTTGGCATTGCATATCCACTTGATGCTTCGTTCGCGCATCGCCGACTCAAGCATTCCCTTGGAATCACCCACCCCACCCAAGCCCAAATGGCCGATATAGGGCTCGGAGGTCACGAAAGTCATCGGCACCTTGTTGCGGATTTTACGGCGGCGAAGATCAGTTTCCATGATGAACGCATACTCATACGCCGGGCCGAAGCAGGACGCGCCTTGCACCGCACCCACCACGATCGGACCGGGATTCTCGGCGAAACGCTCCCACTCATCGTGCGACTTCATGGCGTGATCGACATGGCAAACCGAGTGTGTGTGTCCGCCATGCGGGCCCAGACCCTCGATTTCTTCAAAAGCCAGTTTGGGGCCGGTGGCAATCACCAGGAAATCGTAGTTCACCGATTGTCCGTCATTCAATTCGAGACGGTTCTGTTCGGGGTGCACTCGTTTTACGCCGGTGGAGATAAAGTCGATGCCTTTGCGCTCCAGATAGGGGCGGATCGAAAACTCGATGTCTTCACGGTCGCGCCATTTCACGCCCACCCACGGGTTGGATGGCACAAAGTGAAAATTCTCGCTGTTCGAGACCACCGTCACCTTGTCGCCCTTGCGTATTTTTTCCTGCATTTCATAAGCCATCGGCACTCCGCCGATACCCGCACCCATGATTACAATATGCGCCATGATTCTATCCTCCGTAAGTTGATTACTTCTGTTTTGCACCCGACATCCCAACCTTGACTGGATCCAACGCCACCTTCTCGCCGGGGTTCAGTCCCGCCAGCACCTCCACCGCACCATCGGATGTCGCTTCGCCGAGCCGTACTTGGCGCAATTTCACACCCCCTGTTTCGTCTACCACATACACAGCAACCACTTCGCTGCGGCGCAATACGGTAGCCGCAGGAATCACCAGCTTGCGGGCCTTGCCCACCACAAAATGCGCGCGCACAAACATGCCCGGATAAACCCCTGCTTCATTTTTCGGCAGATACACGCGCACTTGTGTGCTGTGAGTGCGCGCATCGGCAACCGGCTGGACGGTCGTCGAGGCAGCCTTGATCCAGCGATTCAGCGATGGCGCTTCCACCATCGCCTCGGGGCGCGCACCGATGCCCAGCAGCTGGTCTTGCGGCACACTTACCACCACGCGCATCTCGGCAGGGTCGAAACCGGTCATTAAAGGCTTGCCGGGCATCACCAGTTCGCCGACCTCCACCAGGCGCGCCGCCACGATCCCGCTGTAGGGTGCAATGACCGCCGTATAGCCGTGCGCAAGGCTGGCCTGCCCGGTGGATGCCTCGCTGGCTGCGGCTTGCGCCAAAGCTATCTTGTAGTCGGCCTGCGCTTTGTCGAGCGCTGCTTGGCTGATGAATTTTTGTGCGAACAATTGCCTGGCGCGCTCATAAGTCGACTTGGCATTCTGCATATTGGCCTGCGCCTGCAATACCTGCGCCTGACTGCCCGCCAGTGCCTGCACCGCTTCGCGCTCATCGATGCGCAGAATCACCTGCCCCTTGTTGACGCGGTCCCCCACATCGAAGTTGATTTCCTTGACGCGCCCGCCGATTTGCGCGGACACGGTAGATTGGCGTGTCGCCTCCACCAATCCGTCTGCACTGTAAGTCTGCTCCACCTCGCGATACTGCGCGGGCGCCACGGCAAGCGGCTCGGCGGCTTGAACAGTCGCAGCACCCAGTAGTAATACGCCTAAAATCCATGGTTTTTTCACTGCACCACCCCGCCTGCCGTTTCGTTATATTAGAATATACTGATATTCAAATCAAAAAGCAACCCCTACATCGTACAAAACACATCGCGCATCATCCCGACCAGTTTCAGCGTGCGCAAATCGCCGATGCGGTAATACACCCGGTTCGCATCCTTGCGTGTCGCCAATACGCCCTTGTCGCGCAAAATCGCCAGATGCTGCGAGATGTTGCTCTGCGACGTGCCGACCTGCTCCACGATGTCCTGCACACTGATTTCCTGATCGCCGAGCACGCACAAAATTTTCAGGCGCAACGGGTGCGCAATCGCCTTGATGGCCTGTGCGGCCTGTTGAATATCTTCTTCCCTGTCAATCAGCTTGCTTGCCATACCTGCTCCTCAAGTTACCCTGCCGGGCCACGCGCTTAGCGCGGCAAAATCGGCTAAAATGCGCCTTTGTAAAATCATCATACGCTTATATTCTACATCAATGGACGTCACCCCTGTTTTGCTGCTCATTCTGGATGGCTTTGGCTACCGCGAGAGTGCCGATTTCAACGCGATTCTGGCGGCTCGCAAGCCCAATTGGGATGCGCTCTGGCGCGATTATCCGCATACCCTGATCAATGCCTCTGAAAAATTTGTCGGCCTACCGTCCGGACAGATGGGCAATTCTGAAGTGGGCCATCTCAACATCGGCGCCGGACGCTTGGTGTATCAGGATTTGAGCCGCGTCGATGTAGCCATCGAGGATGGCAGCTTCTCCACCAACCCCGCTCTGCGCGAGGCGGTGGCCATGGCCAAACAAAACGACAGTACGCTGCATATCATGGGACTGCTTTCTCCGGGCGGCGTACATAGCCACGAGAACCACATCTTCGCCATGCTGGAAATGGCGGCGCGCGCCGGCTTGAAAAAGGTCCATCTGCATGCATTTCTGGATGGGCGCGATACCCCGCCCAGAAGCGCTGCGCAATCGCTGCAACTGCTGCAGGATAAATGCACTGCATTGGGAACCGGGCAAATCGCCAGCATCGTCGGCCGCTTTTACGCAATGGATCGGGACAACCGCTGGGAACGTGTGCAACCCGCTTATGAATTGCTCACGCAAGGCCGCGCCGAATTTACCGCAACCGATACCTTGTCCGCTTTGGAACAAGCCTACGCACGCGGCGAATCGGACGAGTTCGTCAAGCCCACTGCGATTGTTTCCGGCAGTGCGAAAAACACCATGCAGGACGGCGATGTGGTGATATTCATGAACTTCCGCGCCGACCGCGCCCGCGAAATCACGCGCGCTTTGACAGACGAGACGTTCAGCGGATTCAATCGCGCCTACGTGCCCAAGCTTGCCAGCTTCGTTTCGCTGAGCAGTTATGGCGAGGACTTCCATTTACCCTGCGCCTATACCCAAGATACCATTCATAATGGCTTCGGCGAATACATTTCGAATCTGGGGCTCAGGCAGTTGCGCATCGCCGAAACCGAGAAATACGCGCACGTCACCTACTTTTTCAGCGGCGGCAGGGAACAACCCTACCCCGGCGAAGACCGTATCCTCGTTCCATCGCCCAAAGTCGCGACTTACGACCTTAAGCCGGAAATGAGCGCGTTTGAAGTAACTGACAAACTCGAAGCCGCCATCCTGAGCCGTCAATATCATGCCATCATTTGCAATTATGCCAATGGTGACATGGTGGGTCATAGCGGCAATATGGCAGCCGCCACCCATGCCATCGAGACGCTGGATATTTGCATCGGCCGTGTAGTCAAGGCGATGCAGTCCATCGGCGGCGAAGTCATCATCACCGCCGATCACGGCAATGCCGAACAAATGCTGGATCGCACCACGCAGCAGGCGCATACCGCGCACACCCTGAATCCGGTACCTTTCCTGTATATCGGGCGCAAAGCCAGGCTAACCGAAGGCGGCGCGCTGCGTGATCTCGCGCCCAGCCTGCTGACCATGATGGGTCTGCCACAACCGGCAGAAATGACTGGGCACAGCCTGATCCGGATCCAGTGACCCTCTTGGCTCGCTTACTGTTGTTCGCCCTATGCAGCCTGATATCCGCCAGCGCGGCATACGCCAGCCAACAGGATGAACTGGGCAACCTGCGCAAACGCATCGCCGCGATGCAGCGCGAGATGGATAAGACCAGCGAATCGAAGTCAGAGGCTGCCGACGCGCTGCGTGAATCGGAGCGGACGATCAGCGACAGCAACCGCAAACTCGCCGGACTCGCCGAACAACAACGCGCAGCCGATAAAAAACTTAACGAATTGCAACAACAAGAGCGGCGGCTGACTAGCAGCATGGCGGAGCAACAGGTTCTGCTGGGCAGGCTGTTGTATCAGCAATACCTAGGTGGCGAACAGGAATATCTGAAGCTGCTGCTGAACAGCCATGACCCCAATCAAGTTTCCCGCGATTTGCAGTATTACAAATATATCGCACGCAGCCGCGCAACTTGGCTTACCGCCCTGCATGACAATTTCGCCGCGCTGAACACAGTCAGCACAGCCACACGCGAGCAGCGTGCGGAACTAAAATCGCTGCGCGCGGAACAATCGGCACAGAAAAAAGCACTGGAGAAAGAACAGCATGCCAGACAACGAGTATTGGGCAAAATCTCGCAGCAGTTGCGCCAGCAGCGCCGCGAAATCAACAGGTTGCAACACGATGAGAACCGCCTTGCGCAACTGATCGACAGACTAACAAAAATGCTCGCACAGCCGAAATCCAGCTCGCTGTTCCGCAATGACAACTTGCCGGACAACCGCTTTGATGGCAGCCCATTTGATCAGCTCAAAGGCAAGCTGATATTGCCGGTAAAAGGTGAGGTCACCAACCAGTTCGGTGCGCCGCGACCCGATAGCACGGTGCTATGGAAAGGACTATTCCTGAGAACTTCCGCAGGGCAAGCTGTCAAAGCTATCGCCACAGGACGGGTAGTGTTCGCAGACTGGCTGCGCGGCTTTGGCAACCTGCTGATCATCGATCACGGCAAGGGTTATATGAGCCTGTATGGCAACAATGAGACGTTATACAAACAGGTCGGCGATGTACTGCACGGTGGTGATATCGTTGCGGCAGTCGGGAACAGCGGCGGCAATGAAGATTCCGGTTTATACTTTGAACTGCGTCATGAAAGCAAGCCGCTCGATCCAATAAAGTGGCTGGCGGCGAAATAACTTTGAGGAAATTATGCGTGTTCTTAAAAAAGTAGGTTTGGTAAGTTTGGGCCTGGTCGCAGGCGTGTCGATTAGCTTGCATTTTGCAGCGATTGCCGACAAGGAAACGCTCGCCACCCCTTTGCCCATCGAAGAACTGCGGGCCTTTTCAGAAGTATTCGGCCGCATCAAGAGCGACTACGTTGAACCCGTTACCGACAAAAAATTGATCGCTGAAGCCATCAACGGCATGCTAAGCGGCCTCGACCCCCACTCAGCCTATCTCGACGCGGAAGCCTTCAAGGAACTGCAAGTCGGCACGCAAGGCGAATTCGGCGGACTCGGCATCGAGGTCAGCATGGAAGATGGCTTGGTAAAAGTCGTCTCGCCGATAGAAGATACCCCTGCCTACCAGGCCGATATCAAGAGCGGCGACCTGATCGTCAAACTGGATGACACCTTGGTCAAAGGCCTGACACTGAACGATGCAGTAAAGCGTATGCGCGGCAAACCGGGCAGCAAGATTGTTTTGACCATCATCCGCAAGGACGAACCGAAACCGCTTACCTTTACCTTGGCACGCGCCATCATCAAAGTACAAAGCATTAAATCCAAACTGGTTGAACCAAACTATGCATTCGTGCGCGTCACCCAATTCCAGGAACACACCGGCGAAAATCTTGCCACTGCACTGGAAAGCCTGATCAAACAAAATCAGGGGCCACTAAAAGGATTGGTGCTCGACTTGCGCAATGACCCGGGCGGACTGCTGACTGGCGCAGTCGGCGTTTCCGCAGCGTTCCTGGCCAAGGACGCACTGGTGGTTTACACCGAGGGGCGCACCGACGACGCAAAAATGCGCCTGACCGCCAGCCCGGATAATTATCTGCGCGGCAACGGCAAAACCGATTACCTGAAAAACCTGCCGGATTCCATCAAGAGTGTGCCTCTGGTTGTGCTGGTGAACGGCGGCTCGGCCTCCGCCTCCGAAATTGTTGCTGGCGCCCTGCAAGATCACAAGCGCGCGGTCATCATGGGTACGCAAACTTTCGGCAAAGGCTCGGTGCAAACTGTTCTACCATTGGGCAACAACACCGCGATCAAACTCACCACAGCGCGTTATTACACGCCGGGTGGGCGTTCCATACAGGCCAAAGGCATCGTACCTGACATTCTGGTGGAAGACCCGGCCACCGCAGGGCAGGATAGCGCATTCCGCTTGCGCGAAGCCGACCTGAACAAGCACCTGACCAACGATACGCCGTCGGATGAAAAACCGGACAACGCCGGCAAGGCCGCGCCTGCATCCCCCAGCACCAAAGGTGATGCCACAAAACCTGCGCCCGCCGAATTTGGGGCAAAGAACGACTACCAACTCAATCAGGCATTGAACCTTCTCAAAGGAATGCAAATACTGCACGGGAAATAAAGCCACACCGCAAGATCAAAATGGTTGATCTTTGTATGTGAAGCCCTCTTTATAAGGGCTTCTTGCTTTCCGGTAGCCTGCCTCGATGGCAAAGTTGAACTCGCGCAAGGCGTAATATACCGCCATCATTGTCAACACCGCAAAGCAAAACGCCCCACCATTTCTGGCGGGGCGTTTTGTTTTGTAAGGAGTCTGACGATGACCTACTTTGGCTATGGCCGCCCCCGCCGGGGCTTAACATTCAAAAATCGAATGTTAGCCAACCGCCGTATACGATCTTTCATGGGCTTTAGCCCATAGAAAGTCGGAATCCCCTTGTGGGGCAACAAGCGCCTGCGGCGCATGTTGTCACTTCGTTACAGCAGGTCACCACCGATATTCCGCACCCAATAAAAAAGCCCAACACAAGGTTGGGCTTTTTACTTTATAAGGAGTCTGACGATGACCTACTTTCACATGGGTAATCCACACTATCATCGGCGCGGAGTCGTTTCACTGTCCTGTTCGGGATGGGAAGGAGTGGGACCAACTCGCTATGGTCGTCAGACAA
>JAQTLM010000017.1:0-28327 GCA_028714895.1 Gallionella sp.
CCGCTCCGCCGCTGGCGCCGATGGCGGCGGTGGTCACGCCGCCGGTCGAGGTGATCTGTACCGCTCCGCCCGCACCGCCCGGTTGATTGCTTAATGCCGTTGCCGCAGCGCTGCCGTTGGCGGTGATGCCCAAGGTGGTGACGTTCACGCCGCTCAGGGTGACGTTGCCGGCATTGCTGCCTGCGGAGCTGGCGTTGGCCGTGCCGCCGGTGCTGGTGATCGCACCGTTCACATTGAGCAGCCCGCTACTGGCCGTGGCATTGATGTTGCCGCCCGCGCCGTTGGCGCCTCCGGTGGTGGTGAGCGCACCGGTCGCGGTCACTGTGGTGGCCTCCAGCGCGATGCTGCCCGCCATGCCACCCAGTCCCGTGGTGTTGGCCGCGCCGGTGGAGGCGGTAATCCCTGTCGTGGAGAGCGTCCCGGCCGTAACCGATGTCCCGTCGGTGCCGGTGAGCAGCACCGTACCGCCATTGCCCCCGGCGTAACCCGCCACTATCGCCGCCCCGCCGCTGGCCGTGATCAGGCCGGTCACGGAACGGTTCACGCCCTTGATGGTGACGTTGCCGGCATTGCGTCCGGCAGATAAGCTGCCTGCTCCCATCGCGCCACCCGAGGTGCCGATGGTGCCGGTGACGGTGACGTTGCCTTGGGAAGAGAGTATGACATTCCCGCCATGGGCGCTGGTGCCGCCGATGGTGGAGATCGCACCCGTGCTCAAGCCGAATCCGGTCGCCATGTTGGTGACCAAGATGCTGCCTGCCGTGCCGCCTGTGCCAGTGCCGAATGCGGCACCTGGCGTGGCTGTCAGTGCCCCCAAGCTCACCGCCCCGGCAGTGCCTGAATTGTTGGCGACGGTGATCGTTCCGGCATTGCCGCCGTTGGCGGTCGTCGTCGTCGCGGTACCGCCGCTTGCCGCGATCGCGCCCGTGGTGACCGCTCCCGTTGAGGTGATGCCGACCACCCCGCCGTTACCTCCGGCCTGGCTGGTGCCGATGCCTGCCGAACCGCTCGCGGTGATGGTGCCTGCGCCCAGATTGACACCCGCACCGGTGATCGTGACGTTACCGGCATTCTGTCCGGCATAGCCTGTGATGGTGGTGCCGCCCGATGTGTTGATGGCACCGTTGCCGGTGGCGAATGCGCCCAGTGCGTTGATCGTGACGTTGCCGCCCATGCCTTTGGTGCCGCCCGCCGCGCTGATCGCGCCGGTGGTGATATTGCCTGCCGTGTTGGTGACCGAGATGCTGCCTGCCGTGCCGCCCAGCCCGGTGCCGGTGGCCGCTCCGGTGGAGGCCGTCAAGGTGGTGGTGAGCACGTTACCCGCGCCGCTGTTGCCGATCGAGATGCTGCCGGCGTTGCCGCCATTGGCATTGGTGGTGGTCGCCGCTCCGCCGCTGGCGCCGATGGCGGCGGTGGTCACGCCGCCGGTCGAGGTGATCTGTACCGCTCCGCCCGCACCGCCCGGTTGATTGCTTAATGCCGTTGCCGCAGCGCTGCCGTTGGCGGTGATCGCTCCGGTCGTGACGCCCACCCCGGTGATGTTCACATTGCCGCCGTTACTCCCTGCTGTTACGGCTGCCGCTGCACCTCCGTTGGCCGTGATCGCGCCGACGAGATTGACGGCACCGTTCGTTGCGCTGATGGAAAGGTTACCGCCGTTCTGGTTGGCCGCCCCTGTTGTGGTGATCGTGCCGGCCGCCATTCCGGTGACGCTGGCGCCGGACAGAGTGATTCCGCCTTGCTGCGAGATCAGCGCACTATTGAGCGCAAGGGTGCCGCCGCCCAAGCCATCTGCATCAGCGGTCATCGAAAGCACGCCGGTGCCGCTGACGGTGACACCCGCGTTGACGTTGATGTTGTTGTTCGCGGCGAGCGTGAGACTCACGTTCGCCGCGCCTGTGGCCGTAGCGACGTTGAAAGCGCTCGACACGGTGATGTCGTTGGTCGCCTGCAGGATGATGTTGCTGCCTGCGGTGACACCGGCAAAGCTGCCGCCCGCATTGACGTTGAATGCACTGTTCAGGCCGGGGTCATCGGCGAATGCTTCAATAATGTCTAACAGAGGGGTAAATCCTAATGTATTGGCATCGACTGTGGTCAGCGTGATGTTGAGCGGATCAAGGAGCAGCGTGCCCCCTGTACCGGACGTCGCGCCGACATCCACTCTTCCGTTAAACGCAAGATAGTTCTTTCCGGACACTTCGACATTGCCGCCGTTGCCTGCCGATACACCACCGCGTGCGCTGATGCTGCCATAGTAGCGCGTCGCGTTGTCTGACCAGACGACGATCTTGCCGCCGTTGCCCGAAGCCAAAGCATCGGCAATGATTTTCGCATTCTGATCGACATACGCGAATCTTGCATTCTGCTCCGCTCCCTTGCCATGGAAGTTGCCGCCGACCAGCACGCTGCCGCCGCCCGCATCGCCGGAAGCATCGAGCTTCGCGCCGGCGAACAGGCCCACTTTGTCGCCAAGCACCTTGATCGTGCCGCCGCTCTCTCCGGCGTTGCGCCCGGATGCATCCAGGGTACCGGAGACGCTGACCACGCCCTGCTCTCCGCCTTCAAGGCGGATGACACTGCCCTGATTGCTGATGGTGCGCGCTTCGATAATGCCGGTGTTATTGACTGTCGAACTGGTCAAAGCGTTGGCGGCTCTGGCCGTCATGATCACTTGCCCGCCATCCGCTTGAATCAGTTGTTTGTTCTCAGCCAAGGCATTGAGTGTGCCTTGGTCGATGCTGTAGGAGAGCAGCGAGCCATTATTGAAGTTAAGCGTCACCTTGTCGCCCGCAACAAGCAAAGCCGTGCCGAGAGTGGCGGTGATCACCCCTTCGTTGCGCACTTCGGAAGCCAGCAAAGCGATATAGCCGCCGTTCGCAGCGGTGAGGTTGCCTTGGTTGATGATGCTACCGGCTTGGTTACCGTTGTTGCTGAAGCGGTAGTTGCCCGCCAGAAAATCGGCATTGCTCAAGCCAAGCGTGGAAGCAACCAGGCCGCCCACATTCACTTGCGCACCCCGTCCAAACAGCACGCCATTCGGGTTGAGAATGAAGACCTGACCGTTGGCGGTCAGGCTCCCAAATATCTGGCTGGGGCTACTACTCAGAATGCGGTTTAAGGCAATGGCAGATGCGTTAGGCTGGTTGAATCTGACCGCTTCGTTGGATGCGATAGAGAAGGTGTTCCAGTCAATCGCGAGTTTCTGGGTTTGCTGGGTGATGGTGGTGATAACACCTGCCTGTACAACATTGCCTGTGCCCGCCGTTATCTGTCCGCCGCCGGGAGCGGCATATGCCGGTGGCACCATCAGCGCAAGCGCTGCCGCAATCAGCCTGCGTCCCGATACCGACTTGCCACGCCCTTTAGCGTTTTCCGCAACAGCAACCCAAGTGCTGGAGATTTGATTCCAGACGAGTTTATATGCGCGGTTCAATAAAGCGTGACGTTTCATTAGTTGCCTTACAGTAAGCTTTCTAAGTTAAGCTCGCTTTTATGCTACTACAAGTAACTGCAAGTTACTACAGGGTTAACAACCCCGAAAAACCTATTTCAAAGTTGTGCATACAGTCTATCCAATGGTATAGAAATTGAAAATTTCAGCCATACAGCTTGCGCCCGCGTATCCGCGCGCGATGCGCCTTGCGTTGCTCTGCCTCGGTGAGCGGCTTGGGCTTGGTTCCCTCGAACGGATTCTTGCTGGAGTTATATTGGATCTTCATCGGCGTGCCTTGCAGCTTGAATATCTCGCAGAAGGTACGTTCCAGATAGCGTGAGTAGCTGGCCGGCACGTCGTCCAGGCCGCTGCCGTGAATCACGATCAGCGGCGGATTGCTGCCGCCCTGATGGGCGTAGCGCATCTTGGGTGTGAAGCGTCCGCTCTTGGGCGGCATTTGCTTTTCCAGTGCGGCGATCAGCGCGCGGGTGAGCTTCGGCGTGGAAAGTTTCGCCATTGCAGCTGCATAGGCTCCATTTACCGATTTCAACACGTCCGCGATGCCGTTGCCATTCAGCGCCGAGATGTAATGACGTTTGGCAAAGCTCAAAAAATGCAGCTTGCGCTCGATATCGTTCTTCACCATGTCGCGATGATGTTCGTCCAGCCCGTCCCACTTGTTCACGGCCAGCACCAGGGCACGTCCGGCCTGCAGCACGAAGTCGGCGACGTGCGCGTCCTGCTCGGTGATCTGATCGCGGGCATCCACAACCAGCACCACCACGTTGGCATCTTCGATCGCCTGCATGGTCTTGATCACGGAGAATTTCTCCACCGCCTCGTCCACTTTGCCGCGCCGGCGCACTCCGGCTGTGTCGATGATGGTGTACTGCTTGCCGTCGCGCTCGAAGTCGATGTAGATACTGTCGCGCGTGGTGCCCGGCTGGTCGAACGCGATCACGCGCTGCTCGCCGAGGATAGCGTTCACCAACGTGGACTTGCCGACGTTCGGGCGTCCGACGATCGCGATCTTCGGCGGTTTTTCTTCAGCGGACTCTTCTTCCACCTCAGGCGGGAAATTCTCCAGCGCGATCTCGACCACCTCGGTCACGTTGTCGCCATGTGCCGAAGAGATCGGCAACGGTTCGCCCAAGCCCAGTTCGAAAAAGTCGGCGGCCACTTTGGCGCGCGCCATGCCTTCGGCTTTGTTGACCAGCAACAGGATCGGCTTGCCGGTTCTGCGCAATTGTTCGGCGATGATCGCATCCTGCGGCGTGCAGCCGGCGCGGCCATCAACCAGAAACAGCACCATGTCGGCTTCGTCCACGGCCTGACGGCTTTGCTTGGCCATCTCGAACATGATGCCGTCTTTGGCGACCGGCTCCAGCCCGCCGGTATCCACCACCAGATAAGGTCTTTCCCCTACCCGGCCCTTTCCATAATGGCGGTCGCGGGTGAGGCCGGGTTGATCGGCGACCAGCGCGTCACGGCTGCGCGTGAGGCGGTTGAACAAGGTGGACTTGCCCACGTTCGGACGACCAACTAAAACAAGTGTGGGCAACATTTCAAAAACTTTCCAAATCTGATAAACCAAAAAAATTGTAGCTTGGGTGTAAGTCGGGCTGAAGCCCGACCTACAAAAATCCGCTCACAAGCTGTGAAGGACGGAAGCATGAGCGATTAATGTATGGACAACGAATACAGCCCGCCGCCGCGCGTTTGCACCAGCAATCCGTCGTCCAGTCCAATCGGCGTTGCTTGAATTGCACTACCGTCCAGTTTAATGCGTGCGGCAAAACTGCCATCTTCGCGATTCAAACCATGCAGGTAGCCTTCGTAATCGCCCGCCGCCACAAAATTACCCAAGGCATAGGGCGTGGCGGTATCGCGCAAAAACAGCTTCTCGTTCTTCCACACCGTGCTGCCGCTGGTCTTGTCCAGCGCAATCACCGATCCATTCGTATCGCTGAGATAGAGATATTTGCGCAATAGCATCATCCCCTTGTCGCTGGAGATGTCGCGATTCCACAACGGGCTGCCTTGCACCGCGTCATAGCACGCTACGCGCCCCTGGAAAGCGATGGCACAAACCTGCTCGTCATCCGCCACCGGATTGCTGGTGATGTCGCTGATGCGCTCCAGCTCAGTGCTGCCGCGCGGTTGCGACACCGAGACTTCCCACAATACTGAGCCATCCTTGATTTTTATCGCAGCCAGCTTGCCGCCGGCAAATCCGGCGAATGCCACATTGCGCTGCAATGTTACCCCGGCATGGCTGCGCACCACCAGGGCCGGCGTGCTGCGTTCGTACAACCACACGCGCTTGCCATCCGCCGCGTTCAATCCGGCAATGCGCCCGTCACCGCTGCGCACGATCACCACGCCTTCCGCTACCTGCGGCGCACTCAGCACTTCGCTGGACATTTTGCTTTTCCAGCGCAACTTGCCGTCTTCGCCGTAAGCCAGCACATCGCCCTTGTCACTGCCGATGAGCACCAGCCCCTCGCCGCTACCCACGCCGCCGCTGACTGCAATCCCGCTTTCGACGCGCCACACCGGCTTGCCGGTGGCACGGTCCAGACGCGTCAGCGTGCCCTTGCCGGACGCACCATAGATTGCGTCCCGGGTCAGCGCGGGTTGCAGCAAACTTGCGCCGGAATCGCCAAGATCGGTATGCCAGCGCACCTCGAATTTGGCGATCTCACCGAATTCCGCCAGCTTGGCCGGCTCCGTCGCATCATCCTTGCTGCCGAACCAGTCCTTCACGGTCGATTTCGCGGATGAGCAACCACCCAGCGCAAGCGATGCGACCAGCAATAGCAGATGGACTAACTTCATTTGGCTTCCCCGAGCGCATCCATCTTTATCTGGATCAGGTTGCGGTACATGCTCTTGGCATCGGTCTTCTCGTAAGCCAGCTTGTATGCACTTCTTGCCTCATCCGTTTTGCCCTGCGCGCTCAATATGTCGCCCCGCAAGTCGGCATACAGACCATCGAACGAGGCCGGATGTTTGGCCTCCAGCAGCTTCATGGCCTCCGCATAATTTTTCTCGTCCAGCAGTACCGCGGCCAGACGCAGCCGTGCTACGGCTTTCAGGCTGGTTTCTGCGGCATGATCGATGACCCATTGCAATTGTGTCTTGGCGCGCGCCGTCTCCTTGCCCTGCTCGTTCACCTGCGCCGCCAGCAATGCGGCGCGCGGGGCATATCCGCTGGCGGCATATTTGTCCATCACCGCAGCAGCGGCGTCGTTGACACGCTTGGCGTCATTGCTTCCCAGTTGCTGGAGGAATCCCGCATACAGGGTCGCCGCTTCGCTGGACTGCTTGTTCTGGTAATACTGCCAGCCGCGCCAGCCGCCCATCGCGACGACGGCGATCAGCAACACGCCGAGCAACCGGTTGCCGTTCTCTTTCCACCACGCCTTGAGCGTGTCGAGTTGTTCCTGTTCCTGCAAGTCCAATGCTGCCATAATTTACCCCTACTTGATAATCCCATTAACTGTTGCGGCAAGGTTCTGCACGCTCACCCGCTGCTGCTCGCCGCCCTGCATCGGCTTCACGCTGACCTCATTGGCCTGCGCCTCATCGTCACCGATCACCACGGCCACAGCCGCACCGCTGGCATCCGCCTTTTTCATTTGCGACTTGAAGCTGCCGCCGCCGCAGTGCAACAGCACGCGCAACTTGTCGTCACGCAACTGCTCCGCCACTTGGCTGGCCAACCGGCTGGCCAGCTCGCCCTGATGCACCACATACACGTCCACCTCAGGCTTGGGCAGCGCCATGCCATCTTCCTGCAACAACGCCAGCAACCGCTCCACGCCCATCGCAAAACCGGTTGCGGGTGTCGGTTTTCCGCCAACCTGTTCGACCAGCCCGTCATAACGTCCGCCGGCGCAAATGGTACCCTGCGCACCAAGGCTCGTGGTCACCCACTCGAACACGGTGCGGTTGTAATAGTCCAGTCCGCGCACCAGCTGCGGGTTGATTTCGAATGCCACATCGTGGCGCCTGAGCATTGCCTGTACTTCGTCGAAATGCCTGAGCGCGTCATCTTCCAGTTCGTCCGCCAGCCTGGGCGCGGCGGTGATCAGTTCCTGCATCACCGGATTCTTGCTGTCGAGGATGCGCAACGGGTTGGTGTACAGGCGGCGCGTGGCGTCGGCATCCAGCATATCCCGGTGCTGCTCGAACCAGGTGATCAGCTTCACGCGGTGCCGGTGCCGCGAGGCCGAATCGCCCAGCGTATTCAGTTGCAGCGCGACATCGCACAAGCCGAGTTTGCGCCACAACCGCGCGCACATCAAAATCTGTTCGGCATCGATGTCCGGCCCGGCGAAGCCCAGTGCTTCCACGCCGAATTGATGGAACTGGCGGTAGCGTCCCTTCTGCGGGCGTTCATGGCGAAACATCGGCCCGCTGTAATACAGGCGCTGCGGCGCGTTATACAGCAAATTGTGCTGCAGCGCGGCGCGCACGCAGGAAGCCGTGCCTTCCGGGCGCAGCGTCAGGTGGTCGCCATTCAGCGCATCCGTGAAGCTGTACATCTCCTTTTCGACGATGTCGGTCACTTCGCCGATGGCGCGCTTGAACAACGCGGTCGGCTCGACCAGCGGCATGCGGATGTTGCGGTAGCCATAGCTATGCAGCCAGTCGCGCACCACATCCTCGAACCATAGCCACAGTTCCGCCTCATCCGGCAGGATATCGTTCATGCCGCGCACGGCCTGTAAAGTTTCGTTGCTCATAAATATTCATTCGTAGGGGCGCGATTTATCGCGCCCTTGGCCTGCCCAATCACACGAGGGCGCGATAAATCGCGCCCCTACCTCTTCACGTATTTCCGTTCCACATACTCGTCCACAATCCGGGTGAATTCCGCCGCGATGTTGTCGCCGCGCAGTGTCATCGCCTTTTCGCCGTCGATATACACCGGCGCGGCGGGACTCTCGCCGGTGCCCGGCAGGCTGATACCGATGTTCGCCAGCTTGCTCTCGCCGGGGCCATTCACAATACAGCCCATCACCGCCACGGTCATTTCTTCCACGCCATCATACCGCTCGCGCCACACCGGCATCTGACCACGCAGATGCGCCTGAATGCTTTGTGCCAGCTCTTGAAACACGGTGCTGGTGGTGCGTCCGCAACCCGGACAGGCGACCACCATCGGCGCGAATGCGCGCAAACCCATGGTCTGCAAAATCTCCTGTGCCACCACCACTTCCTGGGTGCGCGACCCGCCCGGCTCCGGCGTCAGGGAAATGCGTATCGTGTCGCCGATACCTTCCTGCAACAGCACCGCGAGCGCCGCCGTCGAAGCGACGATACCCTTGGAACCCATGCCCGCCTCGGTCAGGCCGAGATGCAGCGCGTAGTCGCATTGCTGCGTCAATGCGCGGTACACCGCGATCAGATCCTGCACCTCGCTGACCTTGCAGGACAGCACGATGCGGTTATGCGCCAAGCCAAGTTTTTCGGCGCGCTGTGCGCTTTGCAGCGCGGATGCGATCAGCGCGGCTCGCGTCACTTCGCGCACATTCTTGGGCTCGGCCTGACGCGAATTCTCGTCCATCATGCGCACCACCAGATTCTGGTCGAGGCTGCCCCAGTTCACGCCGATGCGCACCGGCTTGCCGTAGCGCACGGCAGCAGCGATCATGATCGAGAATGGGTCATCCTCATTGCGGTTGCGCCCGACGTTGCCGGGATTGATGCGGTACTTTGCCAAAACCTGCGCGCAATCGGAAAACTCGGTGAGCAGTCGATGCCCGTTGTAATGGAAATCGCCGATCAGCGGCACATCGCAACCCATGCTGTCCAGCCGTGAGCGTATCTGCGGTACGGCAGCGGCGGCCTCCGGGGTGTTCACCGTGATGCGCACCAGCTCCGAACCGGCCTCAGCCAGCTCATAAACCTGCCGCGTGGTCGCTTCGGCATCGGCGGTATCGGTGTTGGTCATGGATTGCACCACGACCGGCGTACCGCCGCCCAGCATTACCTTGCCGATCAATACCCGTTGCGACGGGCGACGCTTGATAACAACTTCACTCATGCTTATTCCAGCGTCAGCCGCGCCACTTCGCTTGAAGAACTGATATAGGGCGTCAGGTCAACCTGCTTGCCGCGATGGTAAAGTCGCACCGATGCGGCATGGCCGATCACCAGCGAAAACGGCGCATGGCCATTCAGGCGCAACTCGCTGCCGCGCGGATTGACCTGCGACGACAGTATCTTGTCATCCTTGTCCATGATTTCCGTCCAGGACTCTTCACCGAACGTCAGGCGCAGTGTAGCGGTTTGCGCCGATACGCCGGTCTGGGCTACAGGTCTGGTTGGCTGAGTTTGCGGTAAAGCCTCCGGCCTCCCACCTGCGGTGAGTAACGTGTCGCGGGGGAGGGGAGCCAATGGCTTCGCTGCCGATACTGGAGGTTGCACCACCACTAACGCAGGTTGTGCCGCCGGTGCGACAGGCGGCACGATTACGCTCGCTTCAAGAACCGGCGATGCCGGGATAATCTGCATTTTGGCAGGCAAGGAAACCGGCGTTTCAACCTGCGCCACTTCGGGTTTCGCAAGCGGCGTCGTGAAGTGCCACACCGCAAATGCGACAACCAGCACCGCTAACAACAACGCCGCGCCCAGCCAGATCAGGTTTTGCCGTTGTGGCGAATACGCATTGGGGAACGGCACTTCGACGGAGGTCGGTACCAACGGCACCGTGGATGCATTTGCCTGTGGAATATCCGCCAACAATGGCTGTGCATCCAACTGCAATATCTTGGCGTAACTGCGCACAAAACCGCGCACAAACGGCATCTCGGGCAAATGCTGGAAATCATCGGCTTCCAGCGCCTCGATCTGGCGCGGCGCGAGCTTGGTCTGGTTGGCCACATCCGCGACGCTCAGGCCGAGACGCTCGCGTGCCTCGCGTAGCGTCTTTCCCAATGAAACCGCCCGTATCGCGACAGGGCTATCGCCTTGCCCGGTGTTGTTTTCGGAAAACTGTTCCATCATTCCCCGTGCGTGAGTAATTGGGTTTCGCGCGCGTCGGGGAAACGCTTGCGCAACTGCATGCCATAGCTGGCCTCGGCATTGCGGTCGCCAACCTTGCGCTCAATACGCACTGCCAGCCAGAGTTGCTCCGCCGTCAGGCCATCGGATTTCTCCGAAAATTTCGCAAAGTATTTCTTGGCAGCGGCATAATCGCCGTTAGTGAAACTCAGTTCTGCCATTGCCAGCAATGCTTGCGGCAAGCCGGGCTGCACCTGCAGCGCACGTTGCAAAAACTCCTCCGCCTCCTTATTGTTGCCCGCTTTTTTTGAGCACCGCCCGGCACTCAGGTAAGCGAGTTCCGGAGTTTCATACAAGGGATTTTTCAATGCCGTCAGGAAATATGAAATGGATTCTTTTTCCTTGCCGCGCTGGCACAGGAACCAACCATAATTGTAGTTTGCTTTGGGGTCTGTCTTGTCGAGGCGCAGGCTTTGCTGGAAATCCTCATCGGCCTCCTTATACTCGCGCAATTCCATGTGGATCAGGCCGCGCATGTAATAGGCCGGCGCATAATTCTGATCGGCCTGCAAGGCTTGATCTATCTCGCCCAGTGCAACCCCCATTTGCGCGCGCTCGTAATACATACCCGCCAGTTCGGTATGCACCTTTGCGCTGGCGCTGGCACGCGACTTAAACTGCTCCGGGGTGGCCTGCCCCCCGCTGGATGGCGTGCCACAGCCCGCCAGGATGACCAACGGAAACAACAGGGCAATCAATTTTCTCATCGGCACACCTCGGCTATTTTATCCATGCAATGCCACCGGGCGTTGCATGGCTCGTTTGGTTTTGTCCTGCACCAGCCCGGCCAATTGCCCGCATGCCGCGGCAATATCGTCGCCGCGCGTTTTGCGCGTCGTGACCACAATATCCGCCTGCATCAGCACATCGCGGAAGCGGCGGATCGCTTCCGGCTTCGAGCGCCGGTAATGCGTCTGCGGGAACGGGTTGAACGGGATCAGGTTGAACTTGCACGGCACATCGCGCACCAGCTGCACCAGTTCGCGCGCCTGCTGCTCGCTGTCGTTCACGCCGTCCAGCAGCACATATTCGAAGGTAATAAAATCGCGCGGCGCTTTTTCCAGATAACGCCGACAAGCTGCCAGCAATTCCTTGAGCGGATACTTCCGGTTGATCGGCATCAACTCGTCGCGCAATTTGTCGTTCGGCGCGTGCAGCGAGACCGCCAGAGCGACCGGACATTCGTCGCGCAACCGGTCCATCGCCGGCACGATGCCGGAAGTCGAAACCGTCACACGGCGGCGCGACAGGCCGTAGGCATAATCGTCCAGCATCAGGCGTAGCGCGCTCACCGTATTGTCGAAATTCAGCAGCGGCTCGCCCATACCCATCAGCACCACGTTGCTGATCTGCCAGTTGCCCTCGGCATCCTTGCCGAGCTGGCGGTTCGCCCACCACAGCTGCCCGATGATCTCCGCCACGCTGAGATTACGGTTGAAGCCCTGCTTGCCGGTCGAGCAGAACGCGCAGTCCAGCGCGCAGCCCGCCTGCGTGGAAACACACAGCGTCCCACGCTCCGCCTCGGGTATGAACACGGTCTCCACCGCATTGCCGGTGCCCATGTCCAATAGCCACTTGCGCGTGCCGTCGGCGGCAATTTCCTCGCGTATCACCTTGGGCGCCTGCACACAGGCGATCTGTTTCAATTTTTCGCGCAGCGACACCGCAAGGTCGCTCATCGCATCG
This sequence comes from Gallionella sp., assembly GCA_028714895.1. Lineage (GTDB taxonomy): Bacteria > Pseudomonadota > Gammaproteobacteria > Burkholderiales > Gallionellaceae > Gallionella. The sequence goes on from JAQTLM010000017.1 coordinate 12,197, forward strand.
AAATCGGACTCCCCGGCCTTGTAAATCCAGCGCAACACCTGCCGCGCACGGAACGGCTTCTCGCCATGTTCCGCGAACCACGCAGTCAATTGCGCCACATCAAAGTCGAGGAGATTTTGTTGCATCTGCGTGACTACTTAACGGGAATAAACATTCAGCGCCGGGAAGAAATACGCGATTTCCACTGCAGCCGTTTCAGCCGCATCTGAGCCGTGTACCGCATTCGCGTCGATGCTATCGGCGAAATCAGCGCGGATCGTGCCCTTGTCGGCCTTCTTCGGATCGGTAGCGCCCATCAGGTCACGGTTCTTCAGAATCGCGCCTTCGCCTTCCAGCGCCTGAATCATCACCGGGCCGGAAATCATAAAACTGACCAGATCGTTGAAGAACGGACGGGCAGCATGCACGGCGTAAAAGCCTTCCGCTTCGGCACGCGACAATTGCACCATGCGTGCGGCAATGATCTTCAGCCCGGCATTTTCAAAGCGGGTATAAATTTGGCCGATGACATTCTTGGCCACGGCATCGGGTTTGATAATCGACAGGGTACGTTCAACAGCCATGCTACATTCTCCAAACAAAGTTAATAAAAAACGGCTTGGCATTCTATCAGGCTTTGCTTGCGCTGTCGCAGCCGACAAGCCCTGCGGTGCGTGGAATGCGTTGCGCTTGGACTGTCTTGATTCAGTACAACAAGCCCAACGAAATACCTGCTTCATCAGCGCTCGCCTGATATTCAGCCGCAACCGCCACACCCGGTATGCACACCAGCTCTTCACCGCAATACAGCAGCGGCAGGCGGTCGCGCTGCCAGGGCGGGACGTGGTGTTCCTGCAGCAAGTTCTTCAGGGTGCGCGTCGCCGCATGCGGATTGGGGCGTACTGTTTCGCCGCCGCTGCGCAGGCGTAACGTCACCGGCGCATGCCGCAACTTCACCAGACTGATGCCTACACCTTGGGTTTGGTTGAAACACAATCGCGCAGCCAGCGCAGGCCAATCCAGCTCGGCTTCGCCGTGCCACGGCAACACAAGGCTCCGGTCAAATTCGCCCAGTGCGCGCAGCGCATACACCCTGCCCTGGTAGCGGCGTACCTGCCAGTCGCCGTAGGCGATGCACACTGCTGCATCCTCCCGCGCACCGCACAGTTGATGCAGCATATCGTCGAGTTGCACGGTTTGCGGCATCGGCGCGCCAATACTGTGCATGAAGTAGCGCAACAGGTTTTTGGCGCGGGGTTGGTTTAACGTCTGCAAGGCAGCAACGGCAAGCGTATCGTCGTGGATCGCTTGTGCGGCATCCTGTTGCGCCAGCTCATCGAGCAGTTCACTCGCCTCGGCAAAATGTTGCGCACTGCGCGTCAAGGTGTCGCGGTAGGCGGGAAATTTTTCGCTCAGCAACGGCAACACGCGATGGCGCAGAAAGTTGCGCGGGTAGCTGTCGTCGGCGTTGCTCTCGTCTTCTATCCATTGCAGCTGGTGTGCTGCGGCATAGGCTAGGATTTCCTGGCGGGAGCAGTGCAATAATGGTCGCAATAAACTGGGTGAATCCTCGCGATCGGCGAGCAACGGCCGCTTCGACATAACCAGCGACTCAGCTGGCGTTTCCTGGCAGCTTAGTCGAATGGCTAGGGGTTCCATCAGGCTCAGGACAGGCATGGCCGCCGCACCCTTGACACCCGCGCCGCGCAGCAGTTGCAGCAGCAATGTTTCGGCCTGGTCGTCAGCGTGATGCGCCAGTGCGACGAAGTCGCACGCCTGTCTGGCGAACGCCGCATGGCGCAGCTTGCGCGCCGCCGCTTCGATGCCGTGTTTACGCAGCGGGGCGATGTCCACATGTTCGATATGCAGGGGAATGGCGTGCTGCGCACAGAGTCCGATACAGAAATCCGCCCATGCATCGGCGTTTGGGCTGATGCCGTGATGGACGTGCAATGCGGAAAGTTGCCAGGAAAAACGCGGCGCGAATTGGTGCAGCAGGTGCAGCAACGCCACGGAATCGACCCCGCCGCTCAAGCCAATCAGGATGGAACTGTGCGCGGGAAGCAGCGGCGCGAGACGTGCGGCAATTCGGTCGGTGAGCGTAGGGGCACGTGAAACTTTTGTTCCGGCACCGGCACGGCGCGCCGTGCCCCTACAGTGCAACTTCCTTGAACTTGCCATAACTCATCAGACGATTGAAGCGGTCTTGCAGCAAATTGGCAACCGGTTTGTTCTGCACCGTTTTCAGCGCGTCCTGCAACGCCTTCTTTACGTTCTGCATGGTCACCGCATAATCGCGGTGCGCGCCGCCCAGCGGCTCGCTAATGATCTTGTCCACCAGCCCCAGCGTCTTCAGGCGCGTCGCGGTGATACCCAGGGTTTCCGCGGCATCCGGCGCTTTTTCCGCGCTTTTCCACAGGATCGAGGCACAGCCTTCCGGCGAAATTACCGAGTAAGTACTGTATTGCAGCATCAGCAATGCGTCACCTACCGCAATCGCCAGCGCGCCGCCGGAGCCGCCCTCGCCAATAACGGTACAGATGATCGGCACACACAATTCTGTCATCTCGTACAGGTTGCGCCCGATCGCCTCGGATTGGCCGCGCTCTTCCGCGCCCACGCCGGGGTAAGCGCCTGGCGTGTCGATGAAGGTCATGATGGGAATGCCGAATTTTTCCGCCAAACGCATCAGACGCATCGCTTTGCGATAGCCCTCGGGGCGCGGCATGCCGAAATTACGCACGATTTTTTCCTTGGTATCACGGCCCTTCTGGTGGCCGATAACCATCACGCTCTGCCCGTTGAAGCGCGCCAGCCCGCCCACGATGGCCTTGTCGTCGCCAAACGCGCGGTCGCCGTGCAGTTCTTCGAAGTCGGTAAACAGGTGCTTGATGTAATCCAGCGTGTAAGGACGCTGCGTATGGCGCGACACTTGCGATATCTGCCAGGGCGAGAGCTTGGCATAAATATCTTTGGTCAGCGCTTCGCTCTTCCTGGACAGGCGCGAGATTTCGTCCGCAATATCAAGTGCCGAGTCATCCTGCACATAGCGCAGTTGATCGATCTTATCTTCCAGTTCGGCGATGGGGCTTTCAAAATCCAGAAATAATACTTTCATATTTAGTCCCTGCTGTGTTGCTTTTTAATGCGGCGCGATGATACTACAAACCGAAGAATCGCTTGACGGTCGCCAGCACCTCGCTGTGCTGATGATGAATTACTTTATGCTTCGCTTCCTCGTCCAGATTTTGCAGCGCACTGTCCAGTTGCACGCGGCGCGCCACCAATATATGCGACACTTCCTCGGCTATGCCGGGGCGCGCCAACAGTATTTCTTCAAAAGCCTCCTTGTCGAGGCGGTAGCATTCCACATCGGTCTTGGCGATGACCGAAGCCACGCGCGGCGACCCGGTCATCAGGCTCATCTCGCCGAAGAAAGCTCCATTGGAGAGTACGTTCAGAATACGCTTCTCGCCGCCAACTCCCTCCAGATACACCTCCGCCTCACCGCTGATGATGATGAACAGCCAGTGCTGCGCAGGCGTACCCTGTCTGGCGATGACGTTACCTTTGGCAAACGGCGCATATCTGAGGCGCTCGGCCAGCTTGCGCAATTCGTCATCTGTCATCTGCGCAAACAGCTCGACGCGCTTGAGCGTCTTGATACGGCGCAGCAATTCGCGCTGATGCAGCGCCTCTTCGTATTTCTCGCTTTCCTTGATGTAATGGACGTTTTGCTCTTCCACGGTGAGCTTGATGCCGGCGCGCTCCAGCGCGGTGTAGACATGCCAGCGCACCGCAGCGTCGGTGGAATCGTCCGGCGCCAGGTCGGTCAGCCAGTAACGCAGCGCGTAGCGCGCGCAGCCTTTATCCATTTCCATCAGCACGCAACTGGGCTGGGGGGTTTTGGATACATTATCGATTTCCGCCTGTAGGATGGCATTTTCCACCGCGCTGATCACTCGGGTCGGCGTCACACCCAGATGGACGTTAAACCACACCCATCGCCGCCATTGCACCGGCTGGTCGGTGCGCCGCCCCAGCACAAGGAATTTGTTCTTCATCAACTGGCTGTTGGGAAACACCACCGTTTCCCAGTTGCGCGTCTCGACCAGCGTGGAACGCCAACGGATGTCCACCACGCGGCCGGAGATGTCGTCCACCTTGATCCAGTCGCCGATCTCGATGGAGTTGTCCATTTGCAAAGCCAGACCTCCGAGGATATTGCCCAGCGTATCCTGCATGGCGAACGCCACCACGGCGGTAATCATCGCCGAGGTCGCGACGATGCTGCCCAGATCCAGTCCGGCGTAGCGCAACCGCACCAGCCCCCAGGCGATGTAGCCGATGATGACGAAAATATCTTCGGCGATGCGCGGCGGCGTGACGCGCATCAGCGGCAACAGGATGCGGAACACCAGCAACCCCCCCAGGCGAATCAACGCAATGCCGGCTCCGATCAATCCGGCTTCGTGGAGTGCCGCGGCGGCGGAGATAAATTGCAGCCCGTGGATCAGGCCGCTGACAAATTGCAGCGCCAGGCAGGCAAAGAAGAAAGCCAGCGTATTCAGGACGCTTTTGATCTCTTCCTTCAGAAAATGGAACAGCAGGAACGCCACGCACAACGTGATCACCAGTACCGGCAACGACTCCTCGCGCCAGAAAAACTGCATTGCGGTATTCCAGAAAGACATATTTATTCCTTAATACTCGGGTAGCGGCATTCTACACCATCGAATATTGGGCAAGCGGCTTGGCGCGCCGCCAGAAGGCCCAGGCATCGGCACGGGTCAACAGCAGATGCCGGACGCGATTCCCGCCCAGAATATCCACCTGCAATTGTGAGATTTCCCCGATGCGTAGTGCCTGCCATAACGGCTGCGCATAACCTGTTTCAAACTCCTGCAAGGCGGCGCGCCAGGCATCCAGGTCGCCGCGCCGCAAGGCTGAATGCAGCCCGGTCCAGACCAGCAATTGCCTGCCCTCCGATGAGCATCCAATCCCCATGTGGGAGCGTAGGGGCGGGTCTGAGACCCGCCCTTGCAAGGATTCGCGCCATTGCCCCGCCCACCCCGCAAATGGAATGCCCGCCGCAGCAGCGAACATTTCCACCAACACTTCATCAGAACTGACGCAATCGTAAGTTTTTCGCGGCGGTAAATTCATCCCGCCGCCCTGACACGGAGAGGCGGAGCCTTCTAGCGCGGGAAGGGCGGCTTGGCGGCTGCTCCCGCAATCGGCTGGCTTCGCCAGTAACGTGTCGCAGCCGCCGCCCCACAGCCACAGGCTATTGACCGGCAACTCGCCGCGCGCCTCGCGGGCTTCATTCACGGGATGGGCAAACAGCAGCATCTGGATTTCGTTGAATATCCGATGCCAGCTTGCAGCCTCCGCGCCCTTCGGCAACAAACCACGCACGTTGCATCCGGCAGCTTGCATCAGCGACACAGTTTCGATATCCGGCAGCCTGTCAACGCGCACATACCAGCGCTGCGGGTGGGGTGTAAAAAACTCCATACCCTGCCCGACGAAGTATTCGTTCAAGGCAACGCACAATTGCGCAGCCTCGCCCGCGCCGACTTCCACATCCGGCAGCAACACCAATTGATCGCGCTGCAAACGCAAATGCACCGGATCGGCGCGCAGCCAGCAACCCTCGCCGAGCCCGTCAAACGCGGCGGAAACCGGCGCAATCGGCGCATTAACGTGAAACTCGCGCAGTGTTTCGTTTGCTCCTTCCCCCGCAAGCGGGGGAAGGTTGGGATGATAACCAGCCACTTGGTTGCCGTCTTTGGGCAGCCTAGTGGAATGGCTAGTTGTTCCATCAGGGAAACGGGCATGGCGGGCTTCATTATCAGGGGTGGCATATTTGCCATACCCGTTAGGCTGGCAGGGCACGCCGAATAATTCGCACAGATAATTCTCCAGCGAAGCACCAACATCCCCCGCTCGCCCTGAGCCTGTCGAAGGGGCTGCCCCTGCCGAAGCCCCGCGCGCCAGCATCTTTTCCAATGCAGGCAAGCGCAAATCCGCGCAAACCCCGGCGGCAATATCTGCCGGCAGGAACAAATCGCAAACCACCAAATGAACTTTTCTCATGGCGGCGAGTTTATCATTTGCGGCAACGAGAACCATCTATTGCTCCACCATGAATTGCGCAGCACGTTCGCCCCGAGTTATCCTCGCCGTTCAGGTACGGAAATAAAGAAAGCCCAGCAGGTTTCCCCACTGGGCTTTCGGATACAGAATCTTTGCAAAAAATGGCGACCAAACCATCGGAATAACCACCGGCGTCCCGCTTGCGGGGACTGACACAGCGGAAAATCAGCATGGGAGACTGGTAAATCATGGATCGCTTGCAACGCATCTATAAACTGCATCAGGCAGTTTCTTCACGCCGCCATCCCGTATCCTGTCAGACGTTGCAAGACGAACTCGAATGCTCGCGCGCCACGGTCAATCGCATCATTCAGGAGATGCGATTGTATTTCAACGCCCCGATTGAATATGACCGCCAGTGCAACGGCTACCACTATGCACTAAGCGACGGACAAATCTTTGAACTTCCGGGACTCTGGTTCAGCGAAACCGAACTCTATGCGCTGCTAACCACCCAGCAACTGCTCGCACACGTTCAACCCGGCCTGCTCGATACACAACTTAAACCCGTCAAAGAACGCATCGAGCAAATCCTTGCGACCAGACATCTGGGCAGCGAAGAAATCTCCAAACGAGTGCGCATCCTGCGCATGACCGGGCGCAACGTCGCACTGGAATGTTTCCAGACCGTAGCAGGCGCGCTGCTGCAAAGAAATAAACTGTTCATCAGCTACCACGGACGCGGCAATGACGAAACCAGCCAGCGCGAAATCTCCCCGCAACGACTCATTCACTACCGCGACAACTGGTATCTTGACGCTTACTGCCATACCCGCAACGCCCTGCGCAGCTTCGCCGTCGAACGTATCACTGCGGCCAAAGCATTGCCACAGCGTTGCCGCGACGTGCCGGAAAAACAGCTTGATGCACATTATGCGAGTTCCTACGGAATCTTCGCGGGCGAACCCAAACACATCGCCGTGTTGCGCTTCACCCCGGAGAGGGCGCGCTGGGTGGCGGATGAACACTGGCATCCGCAGCAGCAAGGCTTCATGCTTGCGGATGGCAGTTATGAGTTGCGCGTTCCCTATTCCGATTCGCGCGAACTGGTGATGGACATTCTCAAACATGGCGCTGATGTTGAGGTCACCTCACCAGAAAACCTGCGAAATGCCGTAGCGGAACATCTGAAAAATGCGCTGGGACGCTACAGATAAATAGCAATGGCAGGCTCATGTTTTGAGACAGTGAGGGTGTTAGCATTGATTGTATGAATGACAAACCCGAAAACAAACCCCTTGCCCATGTCCGTCAGGACGAACGTGGTGTGTGGCATGAGCATCAGTTGGATGAACACTTGCGAGGCGTTGCTGCGATGGCTGCCGACTTTGCCACTATTTTTAATTCCAGTGACTGGGCAAACACCGCAGGGTTATGGCACGACTTAGGAAAGTACAGCTCGGAGTTTCAACGTTATATCAAAACCGTCAGCGGCTACGATGCAGAGGCGCATATCGAAGGCAAGCACGGTCGGGTTGACCATTCCACTGCGGGTGCGATACACGCGATTCGACAGTTCAATCAACACGGGCGCATCCTTGCATACTTGATTGCCGGGCATCATGCCGGATTACCCGATTGGAACGCGGCTGATACAGGCGGCAAGGCACTCTCCATCCGTTTGGGGGCACAGCAAAACCACTTGCTCGACCGCATACCCGCACAAGACATCCCACAAGAAATTCTCACCCAGCCCAAGCCAACTACCAAGCTGCGCGGCGGTGCTGAGGGGTTGCACTTGTGGCTGCGTATGCTGTTCTCCTGTTTGGTGGATGCGGACTTTCTCGACACCGAAGCATTCATGGATTGTGACAAAGCATCTTCCCGATCTAGCTATCGTGACATAGCCGATCTGATGAATCGTTTCGATAAACACATGGCAGCTCTTGCGGTGAACGCAGATAACACGCCAGTCAATGCTATTCGTGCCGATATTTTGCGCCAGTGCTGTGAGAAAGCTGCACTTGCTCCGGGACTATTTTCACTTACCGTACCTACTGGTGGCGGCAAAACTTTATCAGGCATGGCCTTTGCCTTACGACACGTCATACAGCACAAAAAGCAGCGCATCATTTACGTCATCCCCTACACCAGCATCATCGAACAAACGGCGGGCATATTCCGCGAGATATTTGGCGACAACGTGGTCGAGCATCATGCCAACCTCGATCCAGGAAAAGAGGAAGACAGAGAAGATGCGCGCTCGCGTCTGGCGACCGAGAATTGGGATGCGCCCGTCATCGTCACCACCAACGTGCAGTTTTTTGAATCGCTGTTTGCCGCGCGCACCAGCCGTTGCCGCAAGCTGCACAACATCGCCAACAGCGTAGTGGTGTTGGACGAAGCGCAGTTGTTGCCGCCGGAATTTTTGCAACCCATCGCCGATGTGATGAAGCTATTGGTAACTCATTACGGCGTAACCTTCGTGCTTTCCACCGCCACCCAGCCTGCGCTCGGCTCGTTCCAATCTTTTGGCGGTAAGCCATTTCGCGGGTTGGATAGCGTGCGCGAAATCATCGATGAACCGGATGCTTTGTATCAGCAACTGAAGCGGGTTGAAGTCAGCATACCGAGCGATTTGCAAACGCCGCGCGATTGGGAAAGTATCGCGGTAGAACTTCTCCAGCATCCCTCTGTGTTGTGCATCGTCAGCCGCCGCGACGACGCGCGCGAACTGCATCGGCTGATGACGGCCACAGAGGAAGGCAAAGACACCTTGCACCTATCCGCGCTGATGTGCGGCGAACACCGTTCCAGAATCATCCGATACATCAAGTGGCGGCTCAAGAAAAATAAGCCGCTGCGCGTCATCAGCACCCAACTGGTAGAAGCCGGTGTGGACGTGGACTTCCCCGTGGTGTATCGCGCGCTGGCCGGGCTGGATTCGATTGCGCAGGCGGCGGGGCGTTGCAACCGCGAAGGCAAGCAAGATGGATTGGGGCGCGTCGTCGTGTTCGTGCCGCCGAAACCTGCTCCATCTGGGCCGTTGCTGCTGGCAGCGCAAGCATCGAAAAGCTTGTTGACCGGATATAAAGGGGATGTGCTGGAACGTAGCCTTTCCAAAAGATTTTTTGAAAAGTTTTTTTCGGATGCTCGGTCGCTCGACAAACACGGCATCAACGAATTACTCACACAAGACGCGCGTGACTGCCAGGTTCAATTTCGCACCGTAGCGGAAAAATTTAAGCTGATAGACGACAGTGCCTACCAGACCATTCTGGTTCGATATGGCAACAACGACATATTGCTCGGCAAGCTGGAAAAAGAAGGGCCGCAACGCTGGCTGATGCGCAAACTGCAACGCTATTCGGTGAACATCCCCAAGCACTTGTTTGCGCAACTCGAAAAGCAAGGCAATGTGCGCGAAATATGGCAGGACATTTATGCACAAGTAGGCGACACGCTTTATGATAAAAAATTAGGTGTAGTGACTGATGGGAAACTATCCCCGGATGATCTAGCTGTATAAGGTTTCGCCTGCCAAAAGGCAGGCGATTCCGGAATGGCAATATTAATCAATAGGTTTCAATCCTCACCATAAGCAGCTATGGCGCGGACAGAATTGTAATCAACCACTAGCGTAATGTAAATAGGTTAATTAATAGGAAGGTTGACTAAAAAATAATTGTGGCTTATGCTTTCTCGCATTGTCGTCGGAAGTGCGAGGAAATACTGATGAATCCGTTAGCCATCTTTGTTCAGGAGTTTTTTAACTTTCTTGGGCGAGCCACATATGGAAAATTTTTTACTTTTTTAATTTTCTTGCTGGTTTTGTTTTATTTATGGAAACATTAACTTGTAGGAGGCAACTGTGAAAACATTTTGCTTGGAAGTGACCGGCGATTTCGCCTGCTTCACTCGGCCTGAAATGAAGGTCGAGCGTGTCAGCTATGACGTGATGACACCCTCTGCCGCCCGCGCCGTGTTCGAGGCCATCCTGTGGAAGCCTGCTATCCGTTGGCATATAACCAAAATCGAAGTGCTGAAGCCGATCAAATGGATCACCTTGCGGCGCAACGAAGTCGGCGCGGTTGTGTCATCACGCAACGTGCAATCGGCCATGAACAGCGGCAGCGGCGACCTTGGGCTTTACATCGAGGACGAACGCCAGCAACGTGCCGGATTGTTCCTGCGCGATGTCGCCTACCGCATCCATGCAAGGTTTGAAATGTGCGATGCCACAAAGCACAAACCCAATTTCCTGCATCTTTCCAAACATCGTATCAACGATGCTGACGAACAGCGTGCCGCCGACGAAACGAACTCACCCGCAAAATTTTTGAACATGTTCGAGCGCCGAGCCAGCAAAGGCCAGTGCGTGAACCAGCCCTATCTGGGTTGCCGCGAATTTGCTGCCAGCTTTCGCTTGGTCAAAGATGCTGCTGCCGAACCCGCACCGATAGCCAAAACTCTCGACCTAGGCTGGATGCTGCACGACATGGATTACAACAACCTCGAGAGCCCCAGCCCGCGCTTCTTCCGCGCCGAATTGAAAAACGGCGTGCTGGATTTAGCTAATGTGGAGGTGCGGGGATGATTCTTCAGGCGCTATGCGATTACTACGAACGCAAGCCGGACTTGCCTCGTCTGGGTTTTGAAACCAAAGCCATTCCGTTTGTGATTGAAATCAATTCAGCCGGGCAGTTGGTGCAAATTGAAGACACGCGAACTCTCGAGGGAAAAAAGAAAATTGCCCGCAATTTTCTGATGCCGCAAGGCGTGAAAAAAACTTCCGGGATTGCCACCAATCTGTTGTGGGATAACGCTGAGTATGTGCTGGGTATCACCAGCACAGGCAAACCGGATCGGGTGCAGGAACAACATGCGGCATTTCGGGCAAAGCTGGATGCGTTGGCTGAAAAGACAGGCGATGCCGGATTGGAGGCGGTGCGCACATTTTTACAAACACACGACAGGGCGCGACTGGAAGCCGATCCGCTTTGGCCGGAAATTCTTGAAACCAATCCGGTAATGACCTTTCGTCTCAATGGCGATCTCGGTCTGGTTTGCCAACGACCGGCTATCAGGTCAGTGTTGGAAAAGGTTGAAACTGATGCAGAAGAAATCACTTGCTCGATAAGCGGAGAGCAGGATGGTTTTGAGCGCCTGCACACATCAATCAAAGGCGTATGGGGCGCACAATCCAGCGGCGCAAATATCGTTTCGTTCAACAAGGATGCGTTTAATTCCTTTGGCAAGGAACAAGGTGCCAACGCCCCCGTAGGCAAGCGCGCCGCCTTTGCCTATACCACGGCGCTCAATTACCTATTGAGCAAGGAAAGTACGCAGCGCATTCAAGTCGGCGATGCTTCTACCGTGTTCTGGTCAGAAAAGCACACCGACCTGGAAGACACGTTTGCTGACCTGTTCGACGAGCCGCCCAAAGACAATCCCGCAAAGCAGACAGATGCTATCAAAGCATTATTCAAAGCGCCACAGACGGGCGCACTCGGCGATGAAGGCGGTAAAACCCGTTTCTACGTGCTTGGCCTCGCACCCAATGCAGCGCGTATCAGCGTGCGTTTTTGGCAGGTCGGCACAGTCGCTGAAATGTCGGCGCGGATACGCCAGCATTTTGAAGACCTGGAAATTATTCACGCCAGTTTTGAGAAACCGTATCTCTCGCTTTTCCGCCTGTTGGTTGCCACTGCATCACAAGGCAAATCGGAAAACATTCCGCCCAATCTGGCGGGCGAATTCATGCGCGCGATTCTTGCCGGGTTGCCTTATCCGCAAACGCTGTTGCAAGCCGCCGTGCGCCGCATCCGCGCCGAGCGTGAAGTGAATTACCCCCGCGCCGCCCTCATCAAAGCCTGCCTCAACCGGCAAGCACGTTATTCACCGTCACAAGAAAAGGAGATTGCTGTGTCACTCGATGATTCCAACACCAACCCCGGTTACCGCATCGGTCGCCTTTTTGCCGCGCTGGAAAAAATACAGGAAGAGGCGGTCAATCCCAGCGCCACGATCCGCGACCGCTTTTACGGTGCAGCATCCAGCACCCCCGTCACCGTATTCGCCAATCTGATGAAGCTGAAAAACCACCACTTATCGAAAATGGAAGAAGGACGCAAACGCTATTTCGAGAAACTCATCGGACAGATCATGTCCGACATCAACGACTTTCCGGCGCATCTGAGCCTCGCCGACCAAGGGCGTTTCGCCATCGGCTACTACCACCAGCGGCAAGCCTTTTTCACAAAATCCGAAACTATCACTAAGGGAGAATAAATATCATGGCACTGACTAATCGTTACGACTTCGTTCTGCTGTTTGACGTAAAAGACGGCAACCCCAATGGCGACCCCGATGCTGGCAACCTGCCGCGCGTGGATGCGGAAAGCGGGCGCGGGCTGGTGACCGACGTTTGCCTCAAACGCAAGGTGCGCAATTTTGTTGGGCTGGTGAAAGGTGAACAGCCGCCGTATGAAATCTACGTCAAAGAAAAAGCGGTTCTCAACAACCAGCACAAGCGCGCTTATGTCGGCATCGGCAAGCCTGAGTTGCTCGAAGGCGACGACAAGAAACGCAAAGGCGGCGATGCCGTAGACGAAGCAAGGCAGTGGATGTGCCGCAACTTCTACGACGTGCGGGCATTTGGCGCAGTCATGTCCACCGGCATCAATTGCGGTCAGGTACGCGGCCCGATCCAGCTTACCTTCGCCCGTTCCGTCGATCCTATCGTTGCGCTGGAACATTCGATCACGCGCATGGCGGTTGCCACCGAGGCGGAAGCCGAGAAACAATCCGGCGACAACCGCACGATGGGTCGCAAGTTCACCATCCCTTACGGTCTGTATGCCGCTCACGGCTTTGTGTCTTCCTTCCTCGCCAAGCAAACCGGATTCGATGAAGGCGACCTGGAATTACTCTGGCAAGCACTGGCACAAATGTTCGAGCATGACCGCTCCGCTGCCAGAGGTGAAATGTCCACGCGCGGGCTTTATGTTTTCAAGCACGACAGTGAATTGGGGAATGCTCCGGCGCACAATCTGTTTGATCTGGTTCAGGTAAAGAAGAATACCGGGGAACCCGCGCGTGACTTTGCCGATTACACCGTTACAGTGAAAGAGGCGGATATTCCTGTGGGAGTCTCGTTACAGCGAAAGGTCGGTTAAATACGCTTGCTGCATTGGTTGCGGCGGTTCCTTGGCGGCATATAATGCCGCAGATTGCCAAAGGAGGACATAAATGCAATACGCTGACATCATTGCAAGGGAAGCCGATTCGCTTCCCTTGGAGAAACAGGCAGAGGTACTCGATTTCATCGAGTTCCTCAAGGACAGGCAAAGCCGCTCAGGCGGTGCCTCGATACCTAGGACACCTGAGGAAATCGAGGGGTTCTTCCGCAGCTTCAAAGTAGATACGAGTGGCTATAAGTTCGACCGGGAAGAAGCCAATGCCCGCTAAGGCGTTCATTGATACGAACGTTGTCATTTACGCACTGGGGTCAAATTCGGCCAAGGCTACACTGGCTGCTCCTCTGTTTGCACAGCACCCCACTATCTCTACCCAAGTGCTTTCTGAAACGGCGAATGTGGCACTGAAGAAACTGGCAATGCCACTATCGGAAACCGGGAAGCTGCTCGCGATGCTCGAAGCAACGTGTCGGGTGGAGATCGTCACTCCGGCAACCATGCATCGTGCGCTCGACATTTCCGGGCGGTATGGATTCTCCTGGTTTGACAGCCTGATCGTCGCCTCTGCCCTCGAAGCCGGATGCGACACGCTCTATACGGAAGATTTGCAGCATGGTCAGGCGATCGAGGGCAAACTGACCGTCACCAACCCGTTTTCAGTTTGAGCATGAGTGGAGATGGAAGCCGCTGATCCCATCATGCTTTCCGCACTCCAGCACTGGAGCTATTGCCCGCGCCAATGCGCGCTGATTCATGTCGAGCAGGCATTCGATGAGAATGTTTTTACCATGCGTGGTAATGCGGCGCATGAGCGGGTGGATGATCCGGGGTTTGAAACTTTCGAGGGCGTGCGTGCCGAGCGAGCATTGCCGGTATGGTCGGACCGGATGGGGCTGATCGGTAAATGTGACGTGGTGGAGTTCCATCCTGATGGACGCATCTATCCGGTCGAGTACAAGCATGGCCGAAAACGCGAAAAAATCCACGATGATCTCCAACTTGCCGCGCAGGCAATGTGTCTGGAAGAGATGACCGGCAAGGTCATTACGCATGGTGCGATCTATCACCACGGTTCACGGCGCAGGCGTGAGGTAGTGATTACGCAAGAATTGCGCGACAGGGTAGAAGAGACCGTGAACGCCATCCGCGCCATGATGGATTCAGGCAAGCTGCCGCCCCCGGCCAATGACGCGCGCTGCAAGGAGTGTTCGCTGAAAGAAATCTGCCAGCCGCAGGCTGTCGCTGAACGTGCAGCGCAGCATAGTCTGCTGGAAACTTTGTTCGAGCCGGAGGCAACGTAAAAATGGCGCGCCAGATCCTCAATACCCTTTATGTCATGACGCCGAACTCCTACCTTCATCTGGAGAATGACACGCTGCGGGTGGATGTGGAGCGCGAGAAAAAATTGCAGGTGCCGCTGCATCATCTGGGCAGTGTGGTGTGTCTGGGCAACATCATGCTTTCACCTGCGCTGATGCACCGTTGCGCGGATGACGGCATCAGCTTGGTGTTACTGAATAACCAAGGGCGGTTCAAGGCGCGTCTTGAAGGCCCGGTTTCCGGCAATATCCTGCTGCGGCAGGCGCAACATCGCCTGGCGCTGGATGAAAAATTTGCGCTGGGCATTGCTCATAGCGCGATTGCCGGGAAGTTGCGTAATTCGCGCCAGGTGTTGCTGCGCGGCGCGCGTGAAGCAGGCGATGGGGAAGATAGCAGCGCACTTACAGCCGCCGCAGAAATGCTTTCCAACTCGTTGCGCAATCTGCCGCACGCCCCCGATCTGGACGTGGTGCGCGGCATCGAAGGCGACGCGGCAAAAAATTATTTCGCCGCATTACCGTTATTGGTCAAGCGCGAGGCACGCGATAAGTTCACGATGGATGGCCGCACTCGGCGACCGCCACGCGACCGATTCAACGCACTACTTTCATTTCTTTATTCCATGCTGATGAACGACTGCCGTTCCGCGCTGGAAGCTGTCGGCCTCGATCCCCAGCTTGGCTTTCTGCATACCGTTCGTCCCGGTCGCGCCGCACTCGCACTGGATTTGATGGAAGAGTTTCGCGCCATCTTCGCCGACCGATTGGCGCTCACATTGATTAACCGGGGGCAGATCGGCCCCAACGATTTTGCCGAACGTGAAGGAGGTGCGGTGCTGCTTGAAGGCGATGCGCGCCGCACCGTGGTGGTTGCCTACCAAGAGCGCAAACAGGAAGAAGTGATGCACCCGTTGCTGGAAACCAAAGTGCCGATTGGCCTGCTGCCGTTATTGCAAGCGCGCTTCATGGCGCGCACCCTGCGCGGCGAGATGGAAGGTTATCTCCCGTTCCTTTACCGTTAAATACCATGCTGATTATTATCACTTACGATGTATCCACCGTAACCGCAGCCGGGCGTAAACGGCTGCGCCGCGTCGCGAAAGTATGCGAGAGCACTGGGCAACGTGTGCAAAATTCAGTGTTTGAGTGCAAGGTCAATCAGATGCAACTTGAAGAATTAGAGCGGCGACTGCTTGATGAGATAGATAAAAAAGAAGACAGCCTGCGCCTGTACCGCTTGACCGAGCCGGTAGAGTTGCACATCAAGGAGTATGGCAATTTCCAAGCTGTGGATTTCGATGGGGCGCTGGTAATATGATGCGCGAACCCGTAGCAACGACACAAACGCGGCAGGTTCGCGTTGTGGCTAATATATTGACGAAGGATGATTTTCTGCCTTCGTCGTTTGATTGCATGGTCACTCGGAGGCAAGAAAACCGAGGGATCGCGCAAAGTGCGCTTTTCAACGTTGAAAGTCATGGCGTTGCGAGCGGACTGTAGCGCCCGCGCCTCGGCGCGGGCGAGGATTGAAACTA
>JAQTLM010000017.1:28427-30053 GCA_028714895.1 Gallionella sp.
GTAGCGCCCGCGCCTCGGCGCGGGCGAGGATTGAAACTAGAATGCAGTGAGAAAACAGAGGGGGATGACATGTAGCGCCCGCGCCTCGGCGCGGGCGAGGATTGAAACCGTTCGAGCGATGTCCGCCCGGTGGAGTGCGTCGCCGTAGCGCCCGCGCCTCGGCGCGGGCGAGGATTGAAACTATGATTTCGCTCCCACAAATTCCGGCAGCCTTGCGTAGCGCCCGCGCCTCGGCGCGGGCGAGGATTGAAACTCGCGGGTTTTGTCGGCTGCACGGGCCAGCGCCTGTAGCGCCCGCGCCTCGGCGCGGGCGAGGATTGAAACAAGCGCAGATCGATGCCGTTGCCGCAGGTGCCTGCGTAGCGCCCGCGCCTCGGCGCGGGCGAGGATTGAAACCGGTGACGGCTGCCGCAGTGGCTGCGGGAGGAACGTAGCGCCCGCGCCTCGGCGCGGGCGAGGATTGAAACCTGAAGCCGAAAGCAATGCAACGTTATGGACAGGGTAGCGCCCGCGCCTCGGCGCGGGCGAGGATTGAAACTCCTTGCAGTAAGAGACGACGACTTCGCCCCATAGTAGCGCCCGCGCCTCGGCGCGGGCGAGGATTGAAACAGACGCGCAAGTGGCAGGACAAGGAAGGCAAGGAGTAGCGCCCGCGCCTCGGCGCGGGCGAGGATTGAAACCCAGACCTCTGCGCGAATGACGTAGTGGCGGAGCCGTAGCGCCCGCGCCTCGGCGCGGGCGAGGATTGAAACCTATACTTTATGGGGGGCTGCACCTGGCGCATCATGTAGCGCCCGCGCCTCGGCGCGGGCGAGGATTGAAACGGCAACACCGCCCACACCGCCGCGTCGCTGACGCATCGTAGCGCCCGCGCCTCGGCGCGGGCGAGGATTGAAACAAACCGTCCTTGGTTTTTTGGACGCCGGCATAAAGTGTAGCGCCCGCGCCTCGGCGCGGGCGAGGATTGAAACAAAGGTGCCGCGTTCGGTAATGGTCACGCCGCGGAGTAGCGCCCGCGCCTCGGCGCGGGCGAGGATTGAAACATCATGGAAGAAACAATGCCGGCCCAAAGTGCGGCGTAGCGCCCGCGCCTCGGCGCGGGCGAGGATTGAAACATTTCCATGCGTAGAAATTTGCGCCCATTGACCGGTAGCGCCCGCGCCTCGGCGCGGGCGAGGATTGAAACATTTTCAATACCTCAAAGGGGAGCCCGGCCCCGAAGGGTAGCGCCCGCGCCTCGGCGCGGGCGAGGATTGAAACTTCTATTGCGCCAAGGCCGGCAAGCGCGACCGCAATGTAGCGCCCGCGCCTCGGCGCGGGCGAGGATTGAAACACTTCGCCGCCTTTGGTCACTCCCGTGAGCAGGTCGCGTAGCGCCCGCGCCTCGGCGCGGGCGAGGATTGAAACGCCGGCAAGAGCAGCTTGCAGGAAGCTGTCCGCATGGTAGCGCCCGCGCCTCGGCGCGGGCGAGGATTGAAACACCTCGTCGAGTGCTGGACGTGTGCTGCGGCAGCCGGTAGCGCCCGCGCCTCGGCGCGGGCGAGGATTGAAACGCAGACTATGCGTCTGGCCCTGCACTGGTGAAGTCGTAGCGCCCGCGCCTCGGCGCGGGCGAGGATTGAAACC
>JAQTLM010000017.1:30153-32202 GCA_028714895.1 Gallionella sp.
GTAGCGCCCGCGCCTCGGCGCGGGCGAGGATTGAAACCAAAATAATATTTTATACCACCAATTATTTGAGGTAGCGCCCGCGCCTCGGCGCGGGCGAGGATTGAAACTTTTAGGGGCTTTAGCTGCTCGCGTTGGCATGGTTGTAGCGCCCGCGCCTCGGCGCGGGCGAGGATTGAAACACGTTATCAATGCCCGTATGGGTTTTAATCCGTGTAGCGCCCGCGCCTCGGCGCGGGCGAGGATTGAAACATGGTGAAACGAACCGTTGCGGATCTGGATATGCGGTAGCGCCCGCGCCTCGGCGCGGGCGAGGATTGAAACATTCCGTCGATGCTGGCGGCCACGCGGTCGAAGTCGTAGCGCCCGCGCCTCGGCGCGGGCGAGGATTGAAACGTAAAAATCCGCCAACAACGAACCGGAGCGAGCGAGTAGCGCCCGCGCCTCGGCGCGGGCGAGGATTGAAACTCGTTGTATTCGATGGATGAATAGGCGTAGCCCTTGTAGCGCCCGCGCCTCGGCGCGGGCGAGGATTGAAACAACTTCAGCACCTTGCCCGCCGCGCCGTCATTGGGTAGCGCCCGCGCCTCGGCGCGGGCGAGGATTGAAACCATGTGCTCCCGGCTCTCGAACAAGGTCGAAAGGGTAGCGCCCGCGCCTCGGCGCGGGCGAGGATTGAAACAACTTCAGCACCTTGCCCGCCGCGCCGTCATTGGGTAGCGCCCGCGCCTCGGCGCGGGCGAGGATTGAAACAGCATGAGCAACAACGCCGTTGCCGCCTACAACTAGTAGCGCCCGCGCCTCGGCGCGGGCGAGGATTGAAACAGGACGATCCGGACGGGGGTACCTGCACCATTGCGTAGCGCCCGCGCCTCGGCGCGGGCGAGGATTGAAACTTAAAACCGGAAAGCATCCATCGCGCGAACTATCGTAGCGCCCGCGCCTCGGCGCGGGCGAGGATTGAAACGAGAAAATCCCAATCAGGGGCAACCTGGTTGCAATGCGTAGCGCCCGCGCCTCGGCGCGGGCGAGGATTGAAACACATAGTTGTTTGCTGAGCTGCTCGCGGATTTCCTGTAGCGCCCGCGCCTCGGCGCGGGCGAGGATTGAAACATGCGATACCCCTTTTTTAATTTGTCCAACTTGCGTAGCGCCCGCGCCTCGGCGCGGGCGAGGATTGAAACTGCAAAACATCCCCGCCCATCACACCAGACGCAGGTAGCGCCCGCGCCTCGGCGCGGGCGAGGATTGAAACACATCTACAGCGCGCGCCATCACCTCCGGCGCACGCGTAGCGCCCGCGCCTCGGCGCGGGCGAGGATTGAAACTTGATGGAGTCGATGCCGTAAGGCGTCCAATCCACCGTAGCGCCCGCGCCTCGGCGCGGGCGAGGATTGAAACAAGGGCAAATTGCTGGGCAAGTTGCGCGCCCGTGAGTAGCGCCCGCGCCTCGGCGCGGGCGAGGATTGAAACAAGAGCCTCGCGGATAACATCATCAACGACCTGAGTAGCGCCCGCGCCTCGGCGCGGGCGAGGATTGAAACATCAGCCAGCGACCCGGCAAACAGATTCGAGCGAATCGTAGCGCCCGCGCCTCGGCGCGGGCGAGGATTGAAACCTATTCCCGGTATTCGAACCCTCGCATTGCCGCCCGTAGCGCCCGCGCCTCGGCGCGGGCGAGGATTGAAACGCCGGTAGTGAATGTCGCCGGGCAGACCGGCTATACGTAGCGCCCGCGCCTCGGCGCGGGCGAGGATTGAAACACCGTGGGCGCGCGACTTGAAAGCCTGCAACGCCTGTAGCGCCCGCGCCTCGGCGCGGGCGAGGATTGAAACATTTGATTTCTCCTCAAGAATCCGGCGGCACCATGCGTAGCGCCCGCGCCTCGGCGCGGGCGAGGATTGAAACAAGGATGAGGTGACGGCGGGAGACAAGGCGGGTAAGTAGCGCCCGCGCCTCGGCGCGGGCGAGGATTGAAACAGGGTTCGCCGCTGGGCGACAAGTCCGGTCCGGGGTAGCGCCCGCGCCTCGGCGCGGGCGAGGATTGAAACG
>JAQTLM010000017.1:32302-43513 GCA_028714895.1 Gallionella sp.
GGTAGCGCCCGCGCCTCGGCGCGGGCGAGGATTGAAACGCCCGACTTCTTCATCATCGCGCGCCGCACAATCGTAGCGCCCGCGCCTCGGCGCGGGCGAGGATTGAAACTGATGTTAAGCCGTCAACCATTGATGCAATCGAGCAACGTAGCGCCCGCGCCTCGGCGCGGGCGAGGATTGAAACAACTCACCTTAAAAGATGGCGGAACAACTGCCGGGTAGCGCCCGCGCCTCGGCGCGGGCGAGGATTGAAACTTGATAACCGCTTCATCGGTGCCGGTCAAGTTGGCGTAGCGCCCGCGCCTCGGCGCGGGCGAGGATTGAAACGTGACCTTGCGCGCCTTAACGAAGTCGATGTCGATGTAGCGCCCGCGCCTCGGCGCGGGCGAGGATTGAAACGTCGGTTCTATTTTCGGTGCCGGCCGTGCGGTATGGTAGCGCCCGCGCCTCGGCGCGGGCGAGGATTGAAACGCTGCATCCATTGGCCTTATTCGGTTCGTCGATCGTAGCGCCCGCGCCTCGGCGCGGGCGAGGATTGAAACCGATGTCCCAAAAGGTATTGACCGGAATATCCAGCGTAGCGCCCGCGCCTCGGCGCGGGCGAGGATTGAAACATGCCCATACTGCTTGATGACATCCGCCATTGCGCGTAGCGCCCGCGCCTCGGCGCGGGCGAGGATTGAAACCACCGCCGAGTACCCCATGCGCTCAAGCAGTTTGCCGAGTAGCGCCCGCGCCTCGGCGCGGGCGAGGATTGAAACATCGATTACGTCAACGGCGTGGTGTCCGACCCGCTGTAGCGCCCGCGCCTCGGCGCGGGCGAGGATTGAAACAGATTTAGCCAGCAAGCATCCGCTACTGGTTGGGACGTAGCGCCCGCGCCTCGGCGCGGGCGAGGATTGAAACCTGAGGCTGAAGTTGCGCAACTTACGGCCTACTGTGTAGCGCCCGCGCCTCGGCGCGGGCGAGGATTGAAACCGTGAATAGCACTTACAACGGCATGTCCATCGTGAGTAGCGCCCGCGCCTCGGCGCGGGCGAGGATTGAAACTCATACATCCGCCCGCCCGGCCAGATTCGCCGCAGGTAGCGCCCGCGCCTCGGCGCGGGCGAGGATTGAAACTGGGGTTCGCGCACCTGTTCCGCCGACCCGTTGTTGTAGCGCCCGCGCCTCGGCGCGGGCGAGGATTGAAACTGCAGATCAATTGAAAGCGATCCAAGCAAACCATATAGCACTCTCTTGCATCCAGCGTTCTCGCTTCGCGAGGCTTAGTAAAAGGATGCCTCGACCGCCGCCTTGTGGCACACTTACGCCCGTTCCAACCATCGGCAACCCTACCTTGCAACCCTACGAACTGTTTATCGGTCTGCGCTATACCCGTGCCAAGCGGCGCAACCATTTCATCTCCTTCATCTCGCTGATTTCCATGCTGGGCATGGGGCTGGGCGTGATGGCGCTGATCGTGGTGCTGTCGGTGATGAACGGGTTCCAGAAGGAAATCCGCGCGCGCATGCTGGGCGCGTCGCCGCATCTGGAAGTGGTTGCGGACGGCGGGCGGCTGAACGACTGGCAGGCCGTCCTGGACAAGGTCGCGCAGCACCCGCAGGTGTCCGCCGCCGCGCCGTATGTCGCCGGACAGGGCATGCTGTCGTTCGGCCAGAGCGTGCAGGGCGTGATGGTGCGCGGCATCGACCCGCAGCAGGAAAGCGCGATTACCGGGCTGTCCGGCAAGATGAAGGTCGGCGCATTGAATGATTTGCACGGCGGGGAATTCACCATCGTGCTCGGCTCTGATCTGGCGCGCACGCTCGGTGTGCGGCGCAACGACAAGATCATGCTGATCACCCCGCAGGGCCAGATCACGCCCGCCGGCATGATGCCGCGCCTCAAGCAATTCCGCGTGGCGGGCATTTTCGAGATCGGCATGGCGCCCTACGACAACAGCCTCGCGCTGATCCACCTCAACGATGCGCAAAAACTGTTCCAGCTCGGCGATGCGGTGACCGGCATCAGCGCCAAATTGCGCGACATCGATCTCGCGCCGCGCGTGGCGCGCGAACTGCAAAACCGGCTGCCACCCGACCTGTACGCCAACGACTGGACGCACCAGAACAGCAACTACTTCCGCGCGGTGCAGATGGAAAAGAAAATGATGTTCATCATCCTGTCGCTGATTGTCGCGGTGGCCGCGTTCAACATCGTTTCCACGCTGGTGATGGCGGTCACCGACAAACAGGCCGACATCGCCATCCTGCGCACCCTCGGCGCGTCGCCGCGCAGTATCATGAAAATTTTCATCGTGCAGGGGGTGGTGATCGGCGTGATCGGCACGCTGCTTGGCAGCATCGGCGGCATCGCGCTGGCGCTCAACCTGGATGTGGTCGTGCCGTTCATCGAGCAACTGTTCAGGGTGCAGTTCCTCGCCAAGGACGTGTATTACATTACCGAACTGCCGTCCGATCTGCGCTACCACGAGGTCGCGCTGGTCGCGTCGATGTCCTTCCTGATTAGTCTGCTGGCGACGCTGTATCCGAGCTACCGCGCGTCAAAGACCCAACCGGCGGAGGCGCTGCGCTATGAATAGCCAGAAGACAGAAACCGTTATTTCCTGCCGCGATTTGAGCAAGACCTTTACTCTCGGCAAACTGGACGTGCCGGTGCTCAAGAGCATCAATCTGGAAGTGCAACGCGGCGAGCGCCTCGCTATCGTCGGCGCGTCCGGTTCAGGCAAGAGCACCCTGCTCCACTTGCTCGGCGGGCTGGACAGCGCCAGCAGTGGCAACGTGCAGATATTCGGCCAGGAAATGCAACAGATGAACGAAACGCAGCGCGGCGAATTGCGCAACCGCGCGCTCGGTTTTGTCTATCAATTCCACCATCTGTTGCCGGAATTTACCGCGCTGGAAAATGTCGCGATGCCGCTGTTGATCCGCGGCCAGAAACGCGCTGTTGCCGAACAGCCCGCCGCGGCGATGCTGGAACAGGTCGGGTTGGCACACCGCCTCCATCATCACCCCTCGGAACTATCCGGCGGCGAGCGCCAGCGCGTCGCGGTGGCACGCGCGCTGGTCACCGAACCGGCCTGCGTGCTGGCCGACGAACCCACCGGCAACCTCGACCGCAGCAGCGCGCAAGCGCTGTTCGAACTGATGCAGCAACTCAACGAGAAGCTTGACACCAGCTTCATCGTGGTCACCCACGACCACGAGCTGGCAGGACGGATGCAGCGCCGCTTGCGGCTGGTGGATGGCGTGCTGCTGGAAGGCGTAGACAGATTGCCGGACAATACCGATTTCGGTTATTGAGCGTTCCGTAATTTGCGACAACAACCCCGTTCAGGCTGATGCTTCGACAAGTTCAGCACAGGGTACATCCGTTCGTGGTGAGGTATCGAACCATAACGGATGTATCGATTGACGCAAGGTTTCGCCCTTCGATACCTGATGCAACTACTAGCCATTCGACTAGGCTGCTAAAAAACACCAGCCAAATCGCTGGTTATCAGGGCGAACGGTGTAATAAATTACGAAATATTTAACAATAATACCGTTGGTGTAATCATTGCCGTTGATACAATCCGATCAGCTCGGACTGGACGAGCACGTGGCCTTGCATGGCCTTTTCCAGAACCGCCTTGGCGGGGTGTTTCAGATCCGGCAGCACGGTATCCAGCGCATAAAGCTTGAAAAAATAGCGGTGTTCGCCAACCGGCGGGCAAGGCCCACCGTAGCCGATGTGCTGCCAGTCGTTGATCCCCTGCAAGGTTCCGGCCGGACTATCTTTTGCTGCGATACCCTCCGTCAAACCGCTTGTATCGGGGGGGATGTTGTACAGCACCCAGTGCACCCAGGTCATTTTTGGAGAAGCCGGATCTGGCGCATCCGGGTCATCGACGATCAGGGCCAGGCTTTTTGCGCCGGCCGGTATGCCAGTCCAGGTAAGCGGCGGGGAAATATTCAGACCATCGCAAGTATGGCGCGCAGGAATCACATCATCATGCATGAACGATGGCGACTTGATGATCAAGGGCATGATGATTTTCTCCTTTGCATCCGTTAGCAAGCCGGTTTGAGCTGCCACGACAGAAATACAGACGAGCACAATCCCCAGAATGGCGGCCCATGTCCAGTGAATGCGCCGGGATCCGGTTTTCATGCCTCAGGACACCCTCGAATAGTTCTGCTATTTTCACCAACCACCTTCAGCAGGCGAATGCTCAATACTCCGTTTTTGTAATTCGCACCCTTATTACCCGGCATCCATGTCATTGTTTTCGTTCGGGCGCTTTGGCGCATGCGCCTTGATGTCACCGCGAATTTTGCGCGCGTAGTCCTCAAGCTGGCGTTTGGCGGCATCGAAGGCATCGCGCAAGGCTACATAAACATCTTCGGCATGGTCGCGGTTAACCGCGATCTCGCTGCCCGGCACGCCGATGTCGATGCGCACATTGAACTGCTTGCCTTGGTGATGGTGCTTGTGCGGCACCTCGACCACCACCCGGCAGGACGTGATATGTTTAAAAAATTCTTCAAGCTTTTCCGCCTTACTGCGAATGTGCGTTTCCAGCGCCTCTGAATGTTCAACATCACGAATGGTGATTTGCAATGGGATCTGCATAAGTTTCTCCTTAAAATTCGAGCCAGATCAACGGCGGCTCATGGTTTCATTTTTCTGTTCATATTTCACCAGCTTGGCAAGCGCGAGCAATTCTTCCGCCAGAAGCTCCAGCAGGTCATCCAGGGTAAGAATGCCAACCAGCCCGCCGCTGTCATCCACCACCGGCAAGCGCCGCACCCCCTTGGCGCGCATATACTGGATTGCCTCGAACACGCCGGTATTTTCTTTCACCGTGGCCAGCCCCGGCGCCATGATGTCACCCACTGTCATGACCCTCTGATCGAGTTCCGGAGCCATGATTTCCACCACGAGATCACGGTCGGTGACAATGCCGACCGGAACCCGCACACCGCCGCGATCTTCGACGACCAGCACATCGCCGACGTGATGCTGGCGCATGAGTTTGGCCGCCTCCAGCGTGGTGTCATTAAGCTGTACGACGATGACTTCGCGGTTACAAATTTCACTGATAGGCATAATGAACTCCTTTTTGTTGGTTATGCGTTGCGAATTTCAATTGACCACATCTGCTAACTCAGCCAATTAATATTGGCGCAGGACTTGATTGGACTTTTTATCCTGCAAAAATCCTTTCTGGTCAATGATTGGAAAGCCATAATGGAACGCGTTCAGGTAGTGCGCGACATCGGTGATCTCTTCCTCATTCCAACCTAGCCCGATATTTGCTTGCCAGCGGCGCACCTGAACTTTAAGGCTGCTCCAATCGGTCGCAAGCTTCTGCTCGCGCCAATGAATTTCAGAGGTGTGACATGCGCTACAGTGTGTCGCATAGAGCAACTCACCCCGTGATTCGCCATGCTTCGATTGCGCGTGCGCAAGGGCATGCATACCCCAGAACAGGCACAATGCAAAAGCCAGTTGCTTTAGATCAACCATAAAACTCCCCCACAGTCTCAAGCAGCGGGAATGGCTGCTTGGTTGGCATGTAGGACAACCAATAATCCAGCACACCGCATTTACTCATCCTGAAACCTTAACGGTGCATCTCAATATCTATCTTCAGTGCGTCCAACTCACGCGCAACAGATTTTGTTCCGGGTTGTAGTGATATTGCAACTCACCCTGATAGGCATGATGCAACGCCTCACCGATGCCACGGGCAAGATGAATATCGGTCGTGGTCACCAGTGTTGCGCCATCTTTTTCTTCCACCGCCATGATGCGTTTGAGCGGGTGTTCCTTCCGTTCATGTTTTTCATGGTTGTGCACGAGGCGCATGATTTCGTCGCGATGAGCGCTGAAAAACTCTCCCTTCATAGTAAGGAAGCCGGCGGGATATTGGTCGTGGATGCGATGGCAGGCAGGGCAGGTTTCCTGATGCGCGTTTGCCGGGGCTGGGCGCCACTGCCAGCGTCCTTCATGAAAGACCGCACCGCATTGCGGGCAGACGGTCGGCTCCGGCAGCTTGACCTTTGATTTGTAGGCATCATGCACGCGCTCCTGAAAGATGCCGTCGTGGCGCTGGATTTGGCGGAAACCGCCGGGAATAGTTGCGTGACTCATGATGATTTCTCCTTTGTTTAATTGCATAGTCGCCTGAATTTTTTACTTACATTTCCCTGAATCTTTTATATTCCACAGAACCGCTCGCTACCTTTCCATTTCGCCCATGATATCAGGTTGTTCCTCGCCCTTCGGCAGGTCTGCAACCATCGCGTCCGTGGTGAGAATAAGGCTGGCTATCGAGGCGGCATTCTGCAACGCACAGCGCGTCACCTTGGTGGGGTCGAGGACGCCCATTTCAATCAGATCGCCGTATTCCTCTGTGGCGGCGTTGTAGCCGAAGCTGCCTTTGCCCTCCAGCACCTTGTTCAGCACCACCGAAGGTTCGCCGCCAGCATTGGCGACAATCTGGCGCAGCGGCTCTTCCAATGCGCGCAACACGATCTTGATGCCAGCCTCCTGCTCGCTATTGTCAGCCTGCAACGCGGCCATTGCCGCTCTGGCTCTCAGCAGCGCCACCCCGCCGCCGGGCAGAATGCCCTCTTCGACCGCCGCACGGGTCGCATGCAGCGCATCTTCTATGCGGGTTTTCTTTTCCTTCATCCCCGTTTCGGTCGCGGAGCCGACCTTGATCACCGCGACACCGCCGGACAGCTTGGCGGCGCGTTCCTGCAATTTTTCCCTGTCGTATTTGCTGGTCGCCTCATCGATCTGTTTGCGGATTTGCCTGATGCGGTTCTGAATTATTTCCGGGTCGCCGGCGCCGCCGACCAGCGTGGTGTCATCCTTGCCCACTTCCACGCGCTTGGCCTGGCCGAGATTTTTCAGTGTGGCCTTCTCCAGCGTGAGACCGGCCTCTTCGGCAATCACTGTGCCGCCGGTGAGGATGGCAATATCCTCCAGCATCGCACGGCGGCGGTCGCCGAAACCCGGGGGCTTGACGGCGACAGCTTTCAAAATGCCGCGAATATTGTTGATCACCAGCGTCGCCAGCGCTTCACCCTCGACATCCTCGGCAATGATGATGAGCGTCCGCCCTGCGTTGGTGATCTGCTCCAGCAGCGGCAACAACTCGCGAATGTTGCCGATCTTTTTATCGTGCAGCAGGATATAAGGTTCATCCAGCGCGACAATCAGTTTCTCGGGGTTGTTGATAAAGTAAGGCGACAGATAGCCGCGGTCGAACTGCATCCCTTCCACCACTTCCAGCTCATTTTGCAGGCTCTTGCCGTCTTCGATCGTGATCGCACCTTCCTTGCCGACCTTTTCCATGGCCAGTGCAATGATCTCGCCGACAGCGGTATCGGCATTTGCGGAGATGGCGCCGACCTGGGATATTTCCCTGTTCGTCGTGCATGGCCGGGAAATTTTGCGCAATTCATCGACGGTCGCGGTTACCGCCTTGTCGATGCCGCGCTTCAAATCCATCGGGTTCATCCCGGCCGCAACGAACTTCATGCCTTCGCGCACGATCGCCTGTGCCAGCACGGTAGCGGTGGTCGTGCCGTCACCCGCCATATCGGAAGTCTTGCTTGCAACCTCCTTGACCATCTGCGCGCCCATGTTCTCGAACTTGCCCGCGAGCCCGATCTCCTTCGCCACGACGACGCCGGAGTTGGCGACAAGCGGCGGACCATAAGCACGCTCCAGAATCACGTTGCGGCCTCGCGGCCCGAGCGTCACCTTGACCGCATCCGCCAGGATATTCACACCCTCCATGATCCTGGCGCGGGCTGCGTCATGAAACAAAACCTGTTTTGCCGGCACGGGACTCTCCAGAATGAATGCTGCGCGGGCTGGTTTGGATTTACAGCACGGCTATGACGTCTGTTTCCCGCATGATGAGTAGCTCCTCATCTCCCATTTTCACATACTGGCCGATAAACTTAGGGAAACGCAGGTCTAATCCGTTCATAGCGAACCTGATGATTTAATCTGCGTTTCCCTGGTGAAAAATAAAAAATTAACGTTTCGGTTAAACAGCCTGGATATTGGAGGCTTGCTTGCCCTTAGGGCCTTGAGTCACCTCAAAGCTAACCTTTTGGCCTTCTTTGAGTGACTTGAAGCCGCCCATGTTGATGGCGGAAAAGTGTGCAAACAAATCATCGCTGCCATCATCGGGAGTGACAAAACCGAAACCCTTTGCATCGTTAAACCATTTAACTGTACCCGTTGCCATGTGACCAACTCCTTGCTTAAGAAAACAGGGAAACCCCCTGCGGGTTTTTTACGACACCGAAACATTAATCGACTTGGGCTTGGCCTTCTCGGACTTGGCCAGCGTGACGTTGAGCATGCCATCCTTGAACTCGGCCTTCACCGAGTTTTCATCGGCATCGCCGGGCACCCGGAAGCTGCGCGTGAAGCTGCCGTAGGAGCACTCGACACGGTGAAACTTCTTGCCCTTTTCTTCTTTCTCCTGCTTGCGTTCACCCTGAATAGTGAGCATGCCGTCCTGGATGGTGACCTTGACATCCTCTTTCTTCACCCCGGGAATTTCACCCTTGATCAGATAGGCGGTGTCCGTCTCGCTGATGTCGACGGAAGGCGCCCAATCCGCCACTGCCAACATGTTTTGGCCAGATTCGGCGCGCACCAGAGGTTGGCCGAAGATACGATTCAAACGGTTGGTAACATCTTCCAGTTCCCTGAAGGGATCCCACTTAACCAGGTTCATGACAGCTCTCCTTGTTGAGCGGTTTCAAAACAATCCTCGCGCCAGCTACAACCAACCTGATCGCATTCGCCGGCATAAGCGGTGGCAAAACAGTCGAAATTGCCCTCCTCAATTTGAATCGATTTGATCAGCTCGGTTTTTGAAAGTTTGCCGGGGTTGATGCTGTGTGACTTGGCGATGCTGCGTACCTCTTCAATTTTCATAACAGATCTCCTTGGTGAGTTGCAGTTACGGTTAAATCAAACAATAAACAGATACCATTTATTTGCCACATGCTCCGAATGAATGCTTATGGGTCTGGCAAGCCATGCGCCGATTTCTTATGCGCCATGCCGTATGAAAAACCCGCCATCCCGATGGATTCGTCACACCCGAAGCCATGCATGGCTCCGTTCAATTGCGCTCCATCCGGGATCAAAGTACCCGCCTTCATATCGTGCCCCGCCATTGCCATCAGAATATGGTCGATCTCTTCGGGTTGGGTAAAATTTTGGCTCATGACATTCCCTTTCAAATATGGCAGCGGGTTGCATCAGGCGGGGTGAGGCATCTATCAGCATGAATCGAGCCTCGCTCAGTTTTTTACCCGTTCAAGCACGAGGCATGAACCATACCTTACACCAAATATTCGAACATTCATATATGCCGGAAAGCCTATATATTTCCAGATAGAAGCGCTGCGTGTGGCTCCCGCCAACCGTTCGCCCTGGCTCTTCGGCTACGCTCAGGACTAAGGGGGAGAGAAATTGCAAACATACCTCCTGATCATGAACCTCAAGCTGATGTAGGTCGGAATTTATCCCGACGGGGTTGGGTTATGCGGTGCTACGTCGGGATGAATCCCGACCTACGAAACCCACCTCGGTTCATAAAAGGTATTTTTGCAATTTCTGCATCACTAAAGGCCTTATCGAAGGGTGCTGAGCATCGTCTCGACATCGACCATCTTGTCGCGTGGAGCGCCGCGCCGCTCCCCACGCGCTACCTCCACGTCATCGAGCCGCTTCCAGTCGTCGAAGGAAACAATTTGCACGCCGCGCTGATGCAGCAGGGAATCTATCGCCTCGCGCTCCGGAAGTTCGCGCGCCGCGAGTTCGGTGCCGTCGACCATCATATGCTCGACAATATGGGCGGACGCGCCCTTGTGCGACCCGATGAGTCCCTGCGGCCCGGTGCGCGCCCAGCCGACGACGTATTCGTTGGCAATCACGCTGCGGCTGACGGAATCGACGACCCGCCCGTCTTCGTTAGCAATGATTCGCGCTTTTTCGTCGTAGGGGACACCGGCAATCCGCTCGGCGGCAAAACCAACCGCAGGCAACACCATCCCGACATCAAGGACTTCAATCTCGCCGGTACCGCGTGCGCTAACCGTGCCGTCCGGCTGAACCTCAAGGCGGTTCTTCTCGAGCGCGAGGCCGGCCACATTGCCGGCAGCGTCGGCGATCACCTCGGTCGGCGAGACGAGGAAACGCAGATGGAGTTTCTTCGCTTTTGCACCGGGCTGCCGTGCGGCGAAGGACTGGAGAATTTTCAGGTTCTTTTCCTGCTGCGAATTGCCCTCAGCTTCCGAAATAACGCAACCCGCCAGCTCGCCTGGGGTGACGACCGGGTCAACATCTTCCATCTCGCCAAGTTCTTTAAGTTCTGGCGGTGTAAACGAGGCTTGCTCCGGCCCGCGCCGCCCGAGAATAAACACCTCGCGCACCTGGCTGTTGCGCAGAGCCTCCAGCGCGTGTGCGGCAATGTCGGTCCTTTCGAGTTCGGCGGGCGTGCACAACAGAATCCGGGCGGCATCGATAGCGACGTTGCCGTTGCCCACCACCGCAACGCGGGACACCGACAAATCGATCTTTGCCTGACGGTAGTCGGGATGCCCGTTGTACCAGCCAATAAACACCGCCGCCGGCGTGCAGCGCGGCATGCCTTCCCCCGGAATGCCGAGACGGCGGTCGGCCTCGTTGCCCACTGCGTAGACAATCTGATGATAGTGCTGGCGCAACTCCTCCACCGTCACATCACGCCCGAGACACACATTACCCAAAAACCTGAATGTGGGCCGCGCGGCAGTCTTTTCGAAAATGCGGGTGACGGCTTTAATATTTTGATGGTCGGGCGCGACGCCTCCCCGCACCAGTCCGTACGGGGTAGGGAGACGGTCAAACATGTCGACATGAATTACCACATCGGTACATTTGAGCAGCGCCTCCGCAGCGTAGAAACCGGCAGGCCCGGAACCGATGATTGCGACACGCATGAACCACCTCCATGGCGAGAAAAATATGTCTCGTATACTACACTCCCAGCGTCTGAATGACCGGAGCGGATCTTGGATTCAACCGGTGGATGCAACACACTAGAAACTGCTAAAGCAGAAGGAGTGTTGCAAATGAAACAGAGACCACGGATCTATTACACAGAAACCCAGAAAGCACTGATGTGGGATCGCTGGC
>JAQTLM010000018.1 GCA_028714895.1 Gallionella sp.
TCAAGGTTAAAAACGGCTACGCCCGCAATTTTTTGATCCCGCAAGGCAAGGCCAAGCGCGCGACCGCAGCCAACATGGCTGAATTCGAAGTGCGCCGCACCGAGATCGAAGCCATTGATAAAGCCAAGCTGGCCGATGCGCAAGCGCGCGGCGAAAAACTGGCCGGTTTGACGGTACAGATCGTGCAAAAGGCCGGAGTGGATGGCAAGCTGTTCGGCTCCGTCACCAATGCCGACATCGCGGCGGCAATGGCGGCACAGGGCTTTGAAGTGGAAAAGGCGCAAGTGCGTATGCCGGAAGGCCATCTCAAGCAAATCGGCGATCATCGCGTCAGCATCGCGCTGCATACCGATGTGGTTGTGGACATCACTGTTTCGGTGCTCGGCGAACAGTAAATCGCCGCTGCATCAAGGCAATACAAAAAGGACTGGCAACAGTCCTTTTTTGTTTCCAAAATTTCAATTGTGGCGAGTAAAATGCCTGTCGCACAACAGTAGTCAATCGGTTCAATCAAATGCAAAATTTTTCCAGGCCGGACGCGCAACTCGAACAGATCAAATTGCCGCCCCATTCGGTAGAGGCCGAGCAATCGGTGCTGGGCGGTTTGCTGCTTGAGGCGAGTGCGCTGGACAAGATTGCCGACCTGATGACCGATGACGATTTTTATCGTCACGAGCATCGCCTGATTTACCGCCAAATCGTGCGCCTGAGCGAAATGTCCAAGCCGGTGGACGTGATTACCGTGGCGGAGGCACTGGAGATTGCCGGTGAATTGGACAAGGTGGGCGGCTTGCCTTACTTGGGCAGCCTGGCGCAAAACGTACCATCCGCCGCCAATATCCGCCGCTACGGCGAAATCGTGCGCGAACGTTCCATCATGCGCAAACTGGCGGAAGTCGGCACCGATATTGCCAGCAGTGCCTACAACCCGACCGGACGCGATGCCGCGCAGTTGCTGGATGAGGCAGAGAGCAAAGTATTCGAGATTGCAGAGGCGGGTTCGAAAGGCAAGCAGGGATTCATAGCCATGCCGCCGCTGCTGACCCAGGTGGTAGAGCGCATCGAGACGCTGTATGCGCGCGACAATCAAAATGATGTGACCGGCACAGCCACCGGCTTCACCGATTTGGACCGCATGACCTCCGGTTTGCAGGCCGGAGACCTGATCATTGTGGCGGGCCGTCCGAGCATGGGCAAGACCGCATTCTCCATCAATATTGCCGAAAACGTCGCATTGGACAGCAAACTGCCGGTAGCGATTTTCAGTATGGAAATGGGCGCCTCACAATTGGCGATGCGTATGCTCGGCTCGGTGGGTAAACTCAACCAGCATGATTTGCGCACCGGACGTTTGCAGGATGACGATTGGGGACGATTGACCCATGCCCTCGGCAAGCTCAATGACGCACCGATCCATATCGACGAAAGTGCCGCGCTGTCTGCCCTTGAAGTGCGTGCCCGGGCGCGCCGCCTGCATCGTCAACATGGCGGGCTGGGCCTGATCGTATTGGACTATATACAACTGATGAGTTCCAACGCAGGCAAAGCCAGCGAAAATCGCGCCACGGAAATTTCTGAAATTTCCCGCTCCCTGAAGTCGCTGGCAAAGGAATTGCAAGTGCCGGTGGTTGCGCTGTCGCAGTTGAATCGCAGCTTGGAGCAACGCCCCAACAAACGTCCGGTGATGTCGGATTTGCGCGAATCTGGCGCGATCGAACAGGATGCCGACCTGATCCTGTTCATCTACCGCGACGAAGTCTATAACAGCGATTCCCCCGACAAAGGCAAGGCCGAAATCATTGTCGGCAAACAGCGTAACGGCCCGATCGGCAAAGTCGAACTGGCGTTTCGCGGCGAATACACGCGCTTCGATAACCTGGCTTCCAGCGGCTATTAGTCTGCACGCGATTTTTGTTTGAAGCGCATTAAGCTTTCGGATACAATGCGCGTCGTTTTAGGCGCGTAGCTCAGCTGGTTAGAGCACTTGGTCGACATCCAAGGGGTCGTTGGTTCGAGTCCAATCGTGCCTACCAACATTTTGAGTGCGGCATTGCCGCACTTTTTATTTTTGGAATAGCAATATGCCAGTCATTACTTTGCCGGACGGTTCGCAGCGCAGTTTTGCGCAAGCTGTCACCGTCGCCGACGTTGCACTCAGCATCGGCGCTGGTTTGGCGCGTGCGGCGTTGGCGGGCAAGGTAGACGGCAAGCTGGTGGATACCTCGCATTTGATGGCGCAGGATGCCGCCTTGGCGATCATCACCGACAAGGATTCGGATGGCGTGGAGATCATCCGCCATTCGGCCGCGCACTTGCTGGCGCATGCGGTTAAGGAGTTGTTTCCCGATGCGCAGGTGACTATCGGGCCAGTCATCGAAAACGGCTTTTTTTACGATTTTTCCTACAAGCGCCCGTTCACGCCGGAAGACTTGGCGGCGATCGAGAAGCGCATGGGCGAGATCGCCAAACTGGATTTGCCGGTGGCGCGCCGCGTGCTGCCGCGCGACGAGGCGGTGGCCTACTTCAAGCATATCGGCGAAAACTACAAGGCCGAGATCATCGAGTCCATCCCGGCCGATCAGGATGTATCGCTATACAGCGAAGGCGAGTTCACCGACCTGTGCCGCGGCCCGCATGTGCCGTCCACCGGCAAACTGAAAGCCTTCAAGCTGATGAAGTTGGCCGGAGCCTACTGGCGCGGCGATTCGAAGAACGAGATGTTGCAGCGCATCTACGGCACGGCCTGGGCGAAGAAGGAAGAGCTGGATGCCTATCTGCATCAGCTCGAGGAAGCCGAGAAGCGCGATCACCGCAAGCTGGGCAAGCAACTGGAATTGTTCCACATGCAGGATTCGTCGCCCGGCATGGTGTTCTGGCACCCCAAGGGCTGGACGCTGTGGCAGGAAGTCGAGCAATACATGCGCCGCAAGTTCCGCGAGCACGACTATCAGGAAGTGCGCACCCCGACCATCATGGATCGAACCCTGTGGGAGAAATCCGGCCACTGGGAAAACTATCACGACAACATGTTCACCACCTGCTCGGAGAATCGCGATTACGCGGTGAAGCCGATGAACTGCCCGGGGCATGTGCAGATTTTCAATCACGGCCTGCACAGCTACCGCGATCTGCCGCTGCGTTTGGCAGAGTTCGGTTCCTGCCACCGCAACGAGACCTCCGGCTCGCTGCACGGCCTGATGCGGGTGCGCGGTTTCACCCAGGACGATGCGCATATTTTCTGCACCGAGAATCAGGTGCAGCCCGAGGTATCGAACTTCATCGTGATGCTGAACGAGGTGTATCGCGATTTCGGCTTCAACGAAGTACTGGTCAAGCTGTCCACGCGCCCGGAAAAGCGCGTCGGTTCCGATGAGACCTGGGACAAGGCCGAAGCCGGTTTGGCATCGGCGTTGCAGCAAAACGGTCTGGCTTATGATATTCAACCCGGCGAAGGTGCGTTCTACGGCCCCAAGGTCGAATTTACGCTGAAGGATAGCCTCGGCCGCCTGTGGCAGTGCGGCACGATCCAGCTGGATTTTAACTTGCCGGTGCGGCTGGATGCCGAGTTCGTCGATGAGGACAACAGCCGCAAACCGCCGGTGATGCTGCATCGCGCCATTCTCGGTTCGATGGAACGCTTCATCGGCATCCTGATCGAGCACCATGCGGGTGCATTCCCGTTGTGGCTGGCGCCGATACAGGTGGCGCTGATGAACATCTCGCAGGCTCAGGAAGAATATGCGACTCAAGTGGCGCAGGCATTACGCGAAGCCGGGTTGCGTGTGAAATTGGATTTGCGTAATGAGAAGATTACCTATAAAATCCGCGAACATAGCCTGCAGAAATTGCCTTATCAGCTGATTATCGGCGACAAGGAAGTGGCTGGAGGTTTGGTGGCCGTGCGTACCCGTAGTGGTGAAGATCTCGGGCAGATGACGCTGGAAGCATTGCTTCAGCGTTTGCAAGCAGAAATCGATAACGGGTAGCACGGCTTGATATTGTCCAAGTGGAGATATTGCAATAGCACAAGATAAATCGCAGCGCATCAATGAGATGATTACCGCACCGCAAGTGCGACTCATTGGTGTAGAAAAAGAGCCCCTCGGGATTGTTGCCATCGCGGAAGCGTTGCGTTTGGCGGGTGAAGCAGAACTGGATTTGGTCGAGATCTCGCCGTTGGCGGATCCGCCCGTCTGCCGCATCATGGACATCGGCAAATTCAAATATGCCGAAAGCAAGAAACAGCACGAGGCCAAACTCAAGCAGAAACAAGTCCAGATCAAGGAAATCAAGTTTCGCCCGGGTACGGATGAAGGCGACTACAACATCAAGTTGCGCAACCTGATCAAGTTTCTGGAAGACGGCAACAAGACCAAAATCACGCTGCGTTTTCGCGGCCGTGAAATGGCCCATCAGGAGATCGGCATGCGCTTGATCGAGCGCGTCAGAGGTGACTTGATAGAGCATGGCGTAGTCGAGCAGTTTCCCAAGATGGAAGGCCGGCAGATGGTGATGGTGTTGTCGCCCAAGGCAAGCAAGAAGTAAATCGAAGCTTTAAAATTGGTTTGAGCAGAAAATTCAAGTTGCTTTGGCAGAATGGGGATGGCCGAGGCGATGTAGCAAACAGTTCCCCGATAAAAAGTGGCGTATGGGTTATCAAGTTTTTCCACTGGAAAACACCTGCCGTCATAACTTAAGGAGCAATCATGCCCAAGATGAAAACCAAAAGCGGAGCGGCCAAGCGCTTCAAGATCCGCGCCGGTGGCAGCGTCAAACGCTCACAAGCGTTCAAGCGCCATATCCTGACCAAGAAGACCACCAAGAACAAACGTCAGTTGCGCGGTACGGCTGAAGTTCACGCAACCAATACAGCATCGGTTCGCGCCATGATGCCTTACGCATAAGGAGCAGACCATGCCAAGAGTAAAACGTGGAGTAACAGCACGCGCCAGCCATAAAAGAGTATTAGCGCAGGCCAAGGGATATCGCGGTCGCCGCAAGAACGTCTACCGTATCGCCAAACAGGCGGTGATGAAAGCGGGACAATATTCTTACCGCGATCGCCGCCAGAAGAAGCGCCAGTTCCGCACCTTGTGGATCGCGCGTATCAATGCAGCCGCGCGTGAACAAGGCCTGACCTACAGCGTGTTCATGAATGGCCTGAAGAAAGCGGATATTCAGGTTGATCGCAAGGTATTGTCGGACATCGCGGTGTTCGACAAGGCAGCGTTTGCACAATTCGTGGTGCAAGCTAAAGCCAGCCTCGGCGTTTAAGCGCAAGCTTGAAAAACAAAGGAGGCGATAAGCCTCCTTTTTTGTTTGTGGCATTCCCTTTTGGGTGGTGGTGTTATAGATGCAAGAACTCCAACAAATTCTCGATCAGGCTCTGCAGCAGTTCGCCGTAATCAGCGATGAAGCTGAATTAGAGCAGGTCAAAGCAAAATATCTGGGGAAAGAGGGCAGTCTCACTGTCTTGCTCAAAGGCTTGGGCAAGCTGTCTGCTGAAGAGCGCCCGGCAGCAGGCGCGCGCATCAACCAAGTCAAGCAAGGCATTGAATCAGCCTTGCAACAGCGCCGCGATGCGTTGCAGCAAAACAAACTGGAACAGAAGCTGGCGGCGGAAGCGCTGGATGTCACCCTGCCCGGGTGCGGCTTGGGCACGGGCGGTTTGCATCCGGTGACACGCACGCTGGAACGTATCGAGCAGTTGTTTCATTCACTGGGTTTTGCCACCGCATCAGGCCCGGAAATCGAATGCGATTTCTACAACTTCACCGCGCTGAACATCCCGGAAAATCACCCGGCGCGCGCGATGCACGACACCTTTTATATCGACCCGCAGCATGTGTTGCGTACTCATACTTCGCCGGTGCAGGTGCGTTATATGGAAGCACATCAGCCACCACTGAAGATCATTTCATCCGGGCGCGTCTACCGTGTCGACTCCGATGCTACCCATTCGCCGATGTTCCATCAGGTCGAGGGTCTGTGGGTCGATGAAGAGATCAGTTTCGCCAATCTCAAAGGTGTAGTGCAGGATTTCCTGCAGCGATTCTTCGAGCGTGACGATTTGCGGGTGCGTTTTCGCCCTTCGTTCTTTCCGTTCACCGAGCCGTCCGCCGAAATGGATATGAGCTGGAAAGACGGTTGGCTGGAGATCGGTGGCTGCGGCATGGTGCATCCCAACGTACTGAAGCATGTCAACATCGACAGCGAAAAGTATCTCGGTTT
Organism: Gallionella sp.; assembly: GCA_028714895.1. Lineage (GTDB taxonomy): Bacteria > Pseudomonadota > Gammaproteobacteria > Burkholderiales > Gallionellaceae > Gallionella. The sequence goes on from JAQTLM010000018.1 coordinate 6,232, forward strand.
CGCGTTCGGTCTGGGCGTGGAGAGGCTGGCGATGCTGCGCTACGGCGTGAACGATTTACGCCAGTTCTACGAAAGCGATCTGCGCTTTCTCAAGCAATTCAATTAGTGACACAGCCATGAAATTTTCCGAGAATTGGTTAAGAACCTGGGTAAACCCAGAGCTGTCCAGCGAGGCGTTGGCGCATGCGCTGACCATGGCCGGGCTGGAAGTCGAGGCGCTGGAGCCCGTTGCGCCCGCGTTCGATAGCGTGGTGGTCGCCGAAGTGCTGGAAGTGGTCAAGCATCCCAATGCGGATCGGTTGAATGTGTGCCAGGTGAACGTCGGCGAAACGCAGCCGCTGACCATCGTCTGCGGCGCGGCGAATGTCGCGGTCGGCGCGAAAGTGCCTTGCGCGCGCATCGGTGCGCTGCTGCCCGGTGACTTTGTCATCAAGCAGGCCAAGGTGCGCAACGTCGAGTCGTTCGGCATGTTGTGCTCCGAAAAAGAACTGGGCTTGGCCGAAGAAAGCCAGGGCCTGTGGCTGTTGCCGGCCGATGCGCCGGTGGGCCAGACGCTGCGCGAATATCTGGAACTGGACGACAAGTTGTTCACGCTGAAGCTCACGCCAAATCGCAGCGATTGCTCCGGTATGGTTGGCGTGGCGCGTGAAGTCGCGGCGCTGACCGGCAGTCCGCTCAAGCCGCTGGAAATTCAGATCCAACCCGTTGCCTTGCCCGAACAATTGCCGGTGCATGTGGCTGATGCTCAGGCCTGCCCGCTGTATTGCGGCCGCCTGGTGCGCGGCGTGAATGCCGCAGCGCCTACGCCGGTCTGGATGTTGCGCCGCCTGGAGCGCAGCGGCTTGCGCAGTATCAGCGCGGTGGTGGATATCACCAACTACGTGATGCTGGAAATGGGCCAGCCGCTGCACGCCTTCGATGCGGCGCAACTGTCTGGCGGTATTACGGTGCGCCGTGCGCGCAACGGCGAAGAGCTGACTTTGCTCAACGAGCAGGCAGTGAAGCTGGACGATGCGATGCTGGTCATCGCCGACGATGCGCGCGTGCTGGCGCTGGCCGGCATCATGGGCGGGCAGGGCAGCGGCGTGGAAACCGCCACGCGTGATGTGTTCCTGGAGAGCGCGTTTTTCCATCCCGACGCGATCGCCGGCAAGGCGCGCCGTTTCGGCCTGGCAACCGATTCTTCGTTCCGCTTCGAGCGCGGCGTGGATTTTGCCGCAACACGCCAGGCACTGGAACGCGCCACACAACTGTTGCTGGAAATCTGCGGCGGCAGCGCCGGCGCAATCAGCGAAGTGCGCGGCGAAGTTCCGCAGCGTGCGGCGATCACCCTGCGCCGCTCGCGCGTCGCGCGGGTGCTCGGCATCGCGCTGGACAACACCCAAATTGCGACCCTGTTGAAGCGGCTGCAATTGGACTTCGTGGTTAATGACGACGATTTCAGCGTGATGCCGCCGAGCTTCCGTTTCGATCTGTCCATCGAGGCAGACCTGATCGAAGAGTTGGCGCGCCTGTATGGCTACGACAACATCCCCGCGCAAGCTCCGCAGGCCGCGCTGACCATGCTGCCGTACAGCGAGTCGCAGCGCCCGCTGGCGCGCATCCAACAGACTCTTGTTGCGCGCGATTATCAGGAAATCGTCAGCTACGCGTTTGTCGAAGAACAGGTCGAGCGCGATTTGTGCGGCAATGACAAGGCTGTCGCGCTGCAAAATCCGATCGCCAGCAATCTGTCGGTGATGCGCAGCAGTTTGATCGGCGGGCTGGTCGGTGCGTTGCGCTTCAATTTGAACCGCAAACAGGTGCGGGTGCGCTTGTTCGAAGCCGGTGCATGTTTTGCCAAAGTGAATGGCGAGTATGTGCAAAGCCAGCAGTTATCCGGTTTGGCATACGGCGCGACCCAGCCGGAACAATGGGGCGCTGCCGCCAAATCGGTCGATTTCTACGATGTGAAAGCGGATGTCGAAGCCTTGTTTGCACCGCAACTGTTGCGCTTTGTCGCGGCAACCCATCCAGCCTTGCATCCTGGGCGCTCCGCGCAGATTTATTGCGGCGCACAAGCGGTCGGCTGGATCGGGGAGCTGCACCCGCGCTGGCAGCAACAATACGACATGGCGCAGCCCGCCGTGTGGTTTGAAGTCGAACTCGGCGCATTGACCCGGGCGGCAGTGCCGCATATGAGCGAAATTGCCAAGTCACTGCCGGTGCGGCGCGATCTGGCGGTGTTGGTGGATGACGCGGTCGCCGCGCAAACCCTGCTGGACGCCATGCAGCAGGTTGTCGCGACTTATGTGCAAGAAATTGCGCTGTTCGACGTGTATCGCGGCAAGGGTCTGGAGCAAGGCAAAAAAAGCCTTGCATTCCGTGTGTTATTACAAGATACTCAAAAAACATTAACAGATTCTGAAATTGAAACAAGCATTGCGTTGCTGGTGGACATGCTGCAACAGCACGGTGCGCAGTTGCGCATGTAAGGGAGAAAAATGACAACAACATTAACCAAAGCCGAGCTGGCTGATCTGCTGTTCGAAAAAGTCGGCCTCAACAAACGCGAAGCCAAGGATATGGTGGAAGCGTTCTTCGAAGAAATCCGCGCGCAACTGGAGCAAGGCGAGAGCGTCAAGCTATCCGGCTTCGGCAATTTCCAATTGCGCGACAAACCGCAGCGCCCCGGACGCAATCCCAAAACCGGCGAGGAAATCCCAATCACGGCACGGCGCGTGGTGACGTTTCATCCCAGCCAAAAACTGAAAACCATGGTGGAAAAGTCCTATCATGGAAAACCACAAGCCTAATTCCGAGCTCCCGCCGATTCCCGCCAAACGCTATTTCACCATCGGTGAAGTCAGCGAATTGTGCGGGGTCAAGGCGCATGTGCTGCGCTATTGGGAACAGGAATTCACCCAGCTCAAACCGGTCAAGCGCAGCGGCAACCGCCGCTACTACCAGCATCATGAAGTGCTGCTGATCCGGCGCATCCGCGAGTTGCTGTACGAACAGGGTTTCACCATCAGCGGCGCGCGCAATCGCCTGGGTAATTCCGGCGAGGCGGAAACCCATGCGGCCGTGCCTGCGACGGGAATGAATGTTGCCGCGTTGCGCCGCGAGATTCACGAAATCATTGTGCTGCTGGGCGCTTAAAAACGCTTCAAGATTCATACCGCTCTGCTATAATCCGCGCCCTCGGGGCGTAGCGCAGCCTGGTAGCGCACTTCGCTGGGGGTGAAGTGGTCGGAGGTTCGAATCCTCTCGCCCCGACCAGTCAAATCAAATAATCAAGGCCAGCAGATATGCTGGCTTTTTTGTTTTCCAGTCTCTGGTATCAGGGTTGATGGGGGTTTTATTTGCTCCACATTGAGTGCCGGCAACCATCGAGTTAGAGAGACGGCATTTCGAGAGGCCGGAAAGTGTCCAGTGAAGCGGGGGCGATTCAAGTCGCCCCGAATTGTCTTTTTCAAAAATCCTTACTATAATCGTCTGCGTAAGGATTAAAGGAGATTGCAATGCCAACCGATGCCACACTTACCAGCAAGGGCCAAACGACAATACCCAAGGAAATCCGGGATGGTCTTGGCATGAAATCCGGGGACCGGATTACATTCACGTTGATGCCCGATGCAACGGTCGTCATGCGCCTTAAAAACAAGAGCGTTACCGAACTGGCCGGCACGCTGTACAAGAAGGGAAGAAAGCCTGTTCCTGTTGAACAGTTGTCGCGCTGATGCTTGGAATCGACACCAATGTTCTTGTTCGTTTCCTGGTTCGGGACGACGAGATCCAGTTTGAGAAGGCGCGCAAACTGATCAGGCGTGAAGTTGCAGCAGGGCATCGTGTTTTCGTCAATCAACTGGTTCTCATGGAAACGGAATGGGTGCTGCGCAGCCGCTATGTCGTGCCAAAGAATCAGATCACCGAAGCCATTTCCGGCTTACTGAATTCGACCGATATCCAATTTGAGGACGAACCGTCCATCGAGGAAGCTCTTTTCATCTGGAAGGAGTCAGATGCCGATTTTGCCGATTGCCTGATTGGCGCCAAGAATCGACGGATGGGATGTCGGGCGACGGCGACCTTCGATAGGAAGGCATCCAGGTTGCCGGGCTTCATGGCTGCCTGACAATTCAGCCATTTCCAAAACGCAAAATTTCGATAATCGCTTTCGGGATGGCTATAACCATAGCTCGGCGGGCACTTGGTGCCAGGAACGGCTACTCGAAGTATCTAGACATTTCGGTATATTGACCATCTGGCAGGTACGGGCTAAGGTGCCCCCATGACCAGCCGGACAAAACAAAAATGATGAAGCAAAAAAATAATTCGAGCATTAATTTCAGCGAAAAGGCCAGACTGAGCAGAAGGCGAATCAGTTCGGAAGAGTGGCACCGAAACGCAGCCAGATTTTGGATCTGGAACTAGAGATGAAGAGTGCAAAAAACATAATGCGAAGCTGACCCCTTTCCTTACTAGCAAAAGCTATACTTCCCTATGTGTCATTATACTGAGCCGTCGAGAGCGCTATGTCAGATGATCAAGAAGCAGTGAAAGTTGAGCTTGGCGAGGAACTTTTCCCCAAAGGTTTGAGCGTTACTAGCGGTCTGGAAAAGATACGGAAACGCCTTCTCGACCTGACACTGCGAAACAAGCTCATAAACTTCTATAAGCTATCTGGCGGACGACCCGCAGGCAAGCTTCTGCGAATCATTGATGCTTCTCCTGATAAGCTGTTCGATGCACTCTATATAGAAGGCCGCAGTGTTGAAATCCTGCCAGTTCCGGAACCACTCAAGAAGGACTGGGAAAAAAACGAGGCGGGACTAGCTAAGAAACCAGACATAAGAGTCCATGCCCTGCGATGCGATATCAATCCCAGCTTTGATCTTGACGATGCGAGCGGAAATGAACTGCAAGCCTTGGCCTACCCCGAGGAGCTTGAAGCGACCCTGAAAAAAATTGACCAAGCTGCCCGGCTATCAGTGGAAGAAACGGGCACGAACATCCTGCACCTAGTGTTCGGTTTCCTCGAATGGTACGAATCAGAGGAATCAGAGGTATCCCTACGTGCCCCATTGCTGATTCTGCCCGTCCTGCTCAAACGCGGTGGCGTTAATCCAGAGACAGGCTATTTCCGCTACTCGCTCGAATATAGTGGGGAGGACATAGTTGAAAATATCACCCTGCGCTACAAGATGGCCCGAGATTTCGGGTTGGAGTTACCCCCGCTATCAGAACTCGAAACACCTGCGCAGTATTTCCTGAAAATCGCAGAGTTTGCTAAGCCACGGCTTAATTGGAAGGTCCGCATTGAGTCATGTCTATGCATGCTCTCGTTCGGCAAACTGCTGATGTACCTAGATTTGGATCCTAGCAAGTGGCCAGCATTTGAAGATCTATCCAAGAACGTTCTGCTAAAAGCACTGTTTGAAGGAGCGGATAGAGGCGAAACGCAATCTTTCGCAACTGAGTACGCAATCGACGATAACGTAGAAGCTTCAGCTATTCCTATTATCTATGACGCAGATAGTTCCCAGCACAGTGCGTTGATCGATGCTCTCAAGGGGCAGAACCTTGTCATCGAAGGGCCGCCTGGTACAGGAAAGTCCCAAACCATCACCAACCTCATTGCCGCTGCACTGGCTACGGGTAAAACTGTATTGTTTATTTCCGAGAAGCTAGCTGCCCTTGAAGTAGTGAGACGAAACCTTGACAGGGCTGGGCTGGGGAAATTTTGTCTTGAGCTTCACAGTCACAAAACGCAGAAGAAAAGGCTGCTGGAGGACATCAAACTTCGCAAGGAAGCAAAGTTTCAGCATCCAGCAGAGCTTGGGCAAAAACTCGACGAATTGGAAGATAAGCGGGTAAGGCTCAAACAGTATGAACAGTCAATAAACACCATCATTGACAATAGACTCGACAAGTCTGTCCACACAATTCTCTGGTCGGCCGAGCGCCATCGTAGTGCTCTTGGCGACAAAGCTAACTTGCTTGGTGGACTGACCCTAACGGACGCAACAGATACAACCTCGTTTGAGTTTGCCAAACGGCAGGAAGCTATTTCGCAATTGGTCAAGCATTTTGAAGATGTCGCAGACTGGGGTGCAGCAAGCCCATGGTTCGGCTATGTGCCGCACAACTTGCTATTTGGTGACGACCAAGTGGTTAGCCAAGCACTGACGAAACTAATGAACGATACGGTTACTGCCCAAGAGTTACTCTCAAAGGCAGAAGCAATCATCGGTACCCATCTGCCACAAGATCAGAAAAGGACTGGTGAGCTGATACAAAAAATAGGGGAAATTAATTCACCACCAGCAGATGGTGTTTTTGACCTTCTGCCCGATTTATATAACGAGAAAAACAGGCAAGCCTTGCCAGATTTTGAGCGGTGGTTGGCATTCGTTGGGAAGACCGAACCTGTTCTTGCAAGTTCCTTCAAGGAATTTGAGCAGGTGACCGACGCAGACAAGCATTTTATTGCCAAGCTCTATGCTGACGCATCAGGGCTTAAACAGCAATTTGCAGATGCTTCAATGTTGCGTGCCCGCTCGGCTAAATGCCTGGAATTGAGCCAAGGGCTGGAGCGAGCCACAAGTGTGCTCGACAGAGCAGGTACGGCATTATCGATTCCCTGCGTGAGCAGAACTGAACTGGGGATACTCGCCAAGGTGGTGGCGAGTCTTGGCAGTGTTCCGCTTGAACTGATGGATTTGGTAACACCATTGTGGCTGGAGCCGTCTGCCGAAAGCCTTCTGACAACTGCGAGCAAGGAAGCTGAGGCGATTCGCCACAGTAGGCAGGTTCAGAACACGATATTTACCCTATCGACACTTCCTCAACGTGATCGGCTGGACGAAGCTCTTGGTGCATTCACAAGTGGTGCGGGATTGTTCCGTGTGTTCAAAAGTGAATGGCGGGAGGCGAGCAACCTCTACAAAAAAATCAGGCTGGGTAAGAAACGATTCTGGCTGGATGCCGAGCAATGTGCTGATGAACTTAGTGGCTTGTTGGAATATGAGGACGCAAAGGGCAAGTTTGAAGCTAATGCCGAGTACCGAAGACTTTTAGGTGTGTCCTACCAAGGGATAGATACCGACTTTTCTCGGGTTATGCCCATCGTCAGATGGGAAGCTAAACTACGCAAGGAGCTGAGTGGCTTCATGGGACCCGATAGCAGTTTTTCCATTCGGAGTTTGCTCGCCACTAAACCAGAGACCCTTGAATGGCTTGCGTCAGTAACCCCCGCAGTAGAAGAACAATGGCAATACATCAAGGACTGGGAAGGTTTTATAAATGCTGCCTTTCCTTCTGGTTCAATACCTCCCAAATTGAATTTTGAGTATCCCCGCCAAGTCGCTACAGAACTTCAGCAGATAGCACCTCGTCTCAATGAGATTGCTGATGGATTGGAGTCTCTTTTCAAAATTTCCGTAAATACTGAAGACGCTCAAAATTTAAGCCAAGCCTTGGGGGAATTCCGGAATTGCGCTTCCTACATTTCAAGCAGTGTCCTTCCTAGTGTCCTTAAAGGGTATTACAAGGGAACGGCCACTAATTTCGCCCCAATTCGTTCCACTTTGACTTGGTGTGAAACGGTATCAAAAACACAGGTTGATTTTGAGTCTTGGTTGCTGGTCCAGACGGCTCTTGAGAGGCTTCAGTACCTCACACAATTGGCTGAAGGGCTTCGCGGTTATTGGTCAAGTGTCGCCGAATTCCGAAACACACTATCTCAATTTGGTTCCTTGGATTGGGTGCAATGGACTGGAGCGGATAGCCCGACAAATACACAAATTGTAGAAAAGGCTGAGAAGGCATTAGGGGCGCTGAATGCTCTGATGAATTGGGCTGATCTTGCCAGAGCTGTCAATATCGTGAATAGCTACTCTTTAGGCAGACTTGTTGAAATGGCATGGGATAAAACGCTGGAGCCAAAACAGTTAGAAAATGCCTATCAGTATTGCTTCTATCACTCCATTGCCAAGTCGATAATGCTGAAAAACCCTGTGTTGATGCAGTTCTCAGGCGTGACCCATGCTGATATTCGAAAGCGATTTATCGAGCTGGATAATGAAATCATTAAGCTAAACGGGGCGAAGTGTGCTTTCTCCATTTCTGCCCGGACTGTGCCCCAAGGAAATGGAAGAGGTGCGGTGGGAACGTGGACAGAGGATGCCGTCCTTTCCAATGAAATTTCAAAACAGAAACGGCACATTCCAATTCGCCAGCTTATTAACAGGGCTGGGAAAGCCCTGATAGCCTTAAAGCCATGTTTCATGATGGGTCCGCTGTCTGCTGCGCAATATCTGGAGGCAGGGAAGCACAAATTTGATATTGTTGTGATGGACGAAGCCTCTCAGTTAAAGCCGGAGGAAGCTCTGGGTGCGGTTGCACGAGGCAAGCAGCTAATTGTTGTCGGAGATCCGAAACAACTGCCGCCGACCAGCTTTTTTGACAAGATGATCACGGACGAGACAAGCAATCCAGATGAAGACTCTGCCGTTGAGGAAGCTGAATCTATTCTGGACGTTTGCTCTCTTATTTTCCAACCAGTTCATAGGTTGCGCTGGCACTATCGGTCACAGCATCAATCGCTGATTGCATTCTCCAATCGACATTTTTACAACGAACGTCCGCTAATCATTTTCCCGTCCCCTCACGGGCACTCAAATGGGTTGGGTATACGCAATCACTATTTCCCAGACGGGCTGTACGAGGGGCACAGGAACAAAGTGGAGGCAGTGAAAGTGGCCGACGCAGTCATCGCTCATTTCCGCAATTTTCCTGAACATTCACTCGGCGTGGTTACCTTGAATCTTTCTCAACGCGATTTGATTGAAGAAGAAATTGATAGGCGACTGAAGATTTACCCGCAGGCACAGGAGTACCTGACCCAGTGGCAAAATCAAGGATATCCGTTCTTTGTAAAAAATTTGGAGAATGTCCAAGGTGATGAGCGTGATGTGATCTATATTTCGACAACTCATGGGCGTCGGCCAGACGGTAAGTTTGTCATGAACTTCGGGCCAATTAATAAAGAGCAGGGCTGGCGACGATTGAATGTGCTTTTTACCCGAGCAAAAAAACGGGTCGAGGTATTTACCTCGATGAGTCCTTCGGATATCCGGATCGAAGCGGGCACCCCCAGAGGGGTGAAAGCGCTCAAAGACTACCTCGTGTATGCGCGCGACGAGATATTGGAAGCCCCCGAAATTACAGGGAAGCCGTTTGATAGCGAGTTTGAGGTGTCCGTGGCGGGCATGCTGGCCAATAAGGGATATGAGATTGTTCCCCAATTGGGAGTTGCTGGGTTCTTTATTGATTTGGCCGTTCGGCATCCAACCCGGCCCGGTGATTTTCTGGCGTGTATCGAATGTGACGGGGCTACGTATCACTCGGGCTTGTCGGTACGGGATAGGGATCGACTAAGGCAGGAAGTTCTGGAGCGATTGGGCTGGGAAGGAAAGATTTACCGTATCTGGTCCACGGATTGGTTCAAGGACCCCAAGAGGCAACAGGAAAAGTTGCTGGATTTTTTGAAGAAATTAGAAGGCATATCGCCACCCTTGGCCGTTGCGGCTGAGGTCGCCCCAGTGATGTGGGAACAGACCGAACTCATCGCTACTAGCGGGCTTGAAATTGAGGTTGGAGATTTTGTTTCCTATTGTTATATCGATGACGAGACCAAAGAAATTTCAGTGCAGATTATTGCGGGAATAAGCAACCCATCTGAGGGGCTAATAAACCAAAATACTCCGCAAGCAAAAGCTCTACTAGGCTTGTGTGTGGGTGATGAAGAAGATGTAAAACTTCCCTTGGGTAAGAGAAGAATTAGAGTGCTCGATATACAAAGGTAGTATGAAATGGCCTATACCGACCGTCGCCTTTGTGTCGGTAGCGGAAGGCCACACGTGTCCGCTTTAAGGCAGTCTGCAGATTGAGTTCAAGCAAGTGTTACGCATCCGTGAATTTATGGCGAAACCGGAATGAAACGGATATCATGTGGCGCCTTGTGTTGACGATGTTACCGTCCGCTCTATTCAACGTTTTTATGACCCGATTTTCAATCCACCGATGCGCATCCTGATCAGCAATGACGATGGTTATTTCGCGCCCGGCTTGGCCTGCCTCGCCGAACATCTTGCCCGTGTCGCCGACATAGTGGTGGTCGCGCCGGAGCGGGATCGCAGCGGCGCAAGCAATTCTCTCACGCTGGACCGTCCGCTCAAGCTGAGCCGCGCCGCCAATGGCTTTTACTACGTCAACGGTACGCCGACCGACTGTGTGCATCTTGCCGTTACCGGGATGCTGGATCAGCAGCCGGACATGGTGGTGTCCGGCATCAATGCCGGGGCCAACATGGGCGACGACACCATTTATTCCGGCACCGTCGCGGCGGCAACTGAAGGGTTTCTGCTCGGCATTCCCTCGATTGCGGTTTCGCTGGTAGGCAAGGAGTTCGCCTATTACGAGACGGCCGCCAGGGTTGCCGCCGAATTGGTGCAACGCTTTGCCGGACAGACGCATAGCCATCCCTGGCTGTTTAACGTGAACGTGCCGGACGTACCTTATGATCAGATGCAGGGCGTCGAAGTGACGCGCCTCGGCAAGCGGCACAAGGCCGAGCCGGTGGTGAAAGCCAGCAACCCGCACGGCGAAACCGTGTATTGGGTCGGCGCGGCGGGCAAGGCGCAGGATGCCGGCGAGGGTACGGATTTTCATGCGCTGGCGCAACAGCGCGCCTCGCTCACTCCGCTGCAAATCGACCTTACCCAATATGGGCAGCTCGATGCGGTTCGGAACTGGCTCGGTCAAATTCAGTAATGAACAAGAGTCTTCACGGTATCGGCATGACCTCGCAGCGCACTCGCGCGCGCATGATCGAGCGGCTGCGCGAGCAGGGCATCAAGGACGAAGCGGTGCTGGCGGCGATGTACGAAGTGCCGCGCCACCTGTTTGTCGATGAGGCATTGGCGAGCCGCGCTTACGACGACGTGTCGCTGCCGATCAATTTCAACCAGACCATTTCCCGCCCCTACATCGTGGCGCGCATGATCGAAGTATTGCGCGCTGCCGGGCCACTCAATCGCGTGCTGGAAATCGGCACCGGCTGCGGCTACCAGGCGGCGGTGCTGGCGCAGGTGGCCAAAGAGGTCTATACCGTGGAGCGCGTCCAGCCGCTGTATGAACGCGCCAAGCGGCAATTGCGCGATTTGAAGCTGCGCAACGTCAGCGTGCGCTATGCCGACGGCAGCGCCGGATTGCCGGAGGTAGCCCCGTTTGACGGCATTATCATGGCTTGCGCCGCACCTGTGCTGTCCTCAGCACTAAGGGAGCAGCTCGCGGCCGGTGGTAGAATGGCGCTGCCGGTTGGGATGCAGGAGCAGTGGCTGTATCTGGTCGAACGCGATGCCGGCGGATTCCGCGAAACCAAACTGGAACCGGTGAAATTCGTACCGCAATTGATGGGGAAGGCATGAAATCGATTCAGCTTTATACATTGTTGGTGACGGCCGCCATATTGGCCGGCTGCGCTTCGAGCGGACAGCGTGCGCCGGTCGTCGAGCACAGCGAATCCGCCAAGAAGAAAGCTGTTGCGGTTGAAACGGCACACAAGAAAGTATCGCGCGAAAAAGATTGGCGCCCCCAGGTGCACATTGTGCAGAAGGGCGATACGCTGTACAGCATCGCGTTCAATTACGGCTTTGATTACCACGAACTGGCCGAATTGAATGGCATTCAGGATCCCGGCGTGATTCAAATAGGGCAGCAGATCCGCCTGTTTCCGGGCAGCGCGACTTCCTCAATTCGTCCTGCCGCCGCAGTTGACAGCAGGCCGATTGAATCGCCGGTCAGGGAGCAACCCAGGCTCGCGAAGTACGTCTACAGCGAGGCGGCGGTGGCGCAGATTGAAAAGATTCAGGAGCAGACCAAGCCTGAGGTTGCGGCCGCCGCCAAAATGGAAAGCAAACCCAAACCGGAACCCAAGCCGGAAGCCAAGCCGGAAGCCAAGCCGGAAGCCAAGCACGACGGCAAGACGGATAGCCGCACTGATGATGGCGAAGATGAAGCGCTGGAATGGAGCATGCCTGCCAAGGGTAAATTGATCGGCGAGTTTTCCGAATCGGCCAACCGCAAGGGCATCGATATCGCCGGCAAACTCGGCCAGCCGGTCACCGCCAGCGCACCCGGCAAGGTGGTGTATAGCGGCAGCGGGCTGCGCGGCTATGGCAAGCTGGTCATCATCAAGCACAACAAGACCTATCTCAGCGCCTACGCGCACAACGACCAAGTACTGGTGAAGGAAGGGCAGAACGTCACGCGCGGGCAAAAGATTGCCGAGATGGGCAACACCGATGCCGAACAGGTCAAGCTGCATTTTGAAGTGCGGCGTTTCGGCAAGCCGGTTGATCCGGCGAAATATCTGCCGCTCGGCAAGTCTTGAGCGAGAAAAAACTCAGTACCGTCAACCACAACCGCGGCAGCGCGGCTTTGCGCTACGTCTACCCGGTGGTGTCGCGCCGCGCCGGCGGCGTGTCGGTCGGCATCAATCTTAATCCCAACAACGCCTGCAACTGGCGCTGCATCTACTGCCAAGTTCCCGACCTGACGCGCGGCACCGCGCCGCCGGTTGATCTGGCCGTTCTGGAAAATGAACTGCGCAGCTTCCTGCAAGAACTGCTGCACGGGAATTTCATGCAAAGCCGTATCCCGGAAGGTGCGCGGCGCATCAACGACATCGCGCTGTCCGGCAACGGCGAACCGACCAGTGCCGCCGAATTTGTCCAGGTTATCGAACTCATTGGCCGCGTGCGCCGCGAAACGGCTGTGCCGGAAGCGGTGAAAACCGTGCTGATCACCAACGGCAGCCTGCTGTACCGCAGCGAAGTGCAGCAAGGCCTGCGCGCCATGGCGCAGCTCAATGGCGAGGTATGGTTCAAGCTGGACCGTGCCAGCGAAGCGGGGATGCGCCTCGTCAACGACACCAGTACCAGCATGGACAAGGTGCGCGACAACCTCGTGACGGCCATCGCGCTGTGCCCGACCTGGCTGCAAACCTGCTGGTTCGCGCTGGACGGGGAGCCACCGTCACGTCAGGATGAAGACGATTACCTGGAGTTCATTTCGGGATTGCTGCGTGACGGGCACAAACCGCAAGGCGTGCTGCTCTACGGCCTGGCGCGCCGCTCGCGGCAAGCAGAAGCGCCGCGCCTGACCGCCTTGCCCGCAGAAAATCTGCAGGCTTTCGCCGGGCGCATCGGCAAGCTTGGCTTGCCGGCCAAAGTAAGCATCTGATAGGTTTAATGAACCGTAATTACGGAAGTGTGAACCGTGCCTTTCAGTACGACCGGATTAGCGTTGATAGGCGTACATCTTGCGCAAAAAGGCATCGACATCCATGCTCGCCAGACCTGCTGGCAGTGTCGCTTCCCTACTGTGCGACTGGTGGCACGCAAGACCGGGAATCCAGCCAGTGCACAGGATTTCGTCGCCATAACCGGATGCCACGGCCTCGCCGCGTTCGATCTCGTAGCTGCTCATATCCATGCTGATTGTTCCCATGATCCGCCTCCTGTTTTTGCGGGGTTGTGCACAATGCGCCGCCCTTGATGAAGATATCGGCAGAGGCCGGCTAAAAATTAGCGCAAGCTTCATCGTTCCAGTCTGGATGCTTTGGTATCATGCGCCCCTTCCAAAAATACCTGCTCATCAGGCAGTTTCAAGCCCAAGTAAATGTTGAACAAGCTCAATCCCGCGCAACGCGAAGCGGCAACCTATCTCGACGGCCCTTTGCTGGTGCTGGCCGGGGCGGGCAGCGGCAAGACGCGCGTGATCACCCACAAGATCGCCTATCTGGTGAACGAATGCGGCTACGAGCCGCGCAACATCGCCGCGATCACTTTTACCAACAAGGCGGCCAACGAGATGCGCGAACGCGTCGGCGACCTGTTGAAGAACACCAGTACCAAGGGGTTGGTGGTGAGCACCTTCCATTCGTTGGGCATGAACATTCTGCGCAAGGAGGCCGCGTTGCTGGGCTACAAACCGCAGTTCTCGATCTTCGACAGCGGCGATGTCTGGAAGATATACAGCGAGCTGACCAACTCCGGCGATAAGCAGGAGATACGCGACTTGCAGACGCAAATTTCCAACTGGAAGTCGGCTTTTGTCTCACCGGAACAGGCCGCGCAGAGTGCCGAAAACGAGGAGGCAAAAGTCCATGCGCGCATCTACTCGCGTTATCAGGAAACGCTGCGCGCCTATCAGGCGGTGGATTTCGATGATCTGATCCATCTGCCGGTGGTGCTGTTCAAGCAGCATCCCGAAGCCCTGCTGCGCTGGCAGTTGAAGCTGCGCTATTTGCTGGTGGACGAATATCAGGACACCAATGATTGCCAGTACCAGATGATCAAGCTACTCGCGGACATGCGCGGCGCGCTCACCGTGGTGGGCGATGATGATCAGTCGATCTACGCGTGGCGCGGCGCGAGCATCGAGAACCTGCACAACCTGCGCAACGATTACCCCAGCCTGCGCGTCGTCAAACTGGAACAGAACTACCGTTCCTCGCAGCGCATCCTCAAGGTGGCGAACCATCTGATCAACAACAACACCAAGGTGTTCGAGAAGAATCTGTGGAGCGATCACGGCATCGGCGACCCGGTGCGCATCTATGCGGCGCGCGATGACGAGCACGAGGCCGAGAGCGTGGTGATGAAGCTGATGGCGCACAAGTTCGAGCATCGCACCCGCTTTGCCGACTATGCGATCCTGTACCGCAGCAACTATCTGTCGCGCGCCTTCGAGGAGCAGTTGCGCGCGCAGCGCGTGCCTTATACCGTCAGCGGCGGCACGTCGTTTTTCGAGCGCGCCGAAATCAAGGACATCACCTCCTACCTGCGGCTGATCGCGAACAGCGATGACGACCCGGCCTTCATCCGCGCCGTCACCACGCCGAAGCGCGGCATCGGCAACACGACGCTGGAGAAGCTCGGCAGCTACGCCGGAACGCGCCAGATCAGCCTGTTCGAGGCGGCCTTCGAGCCGCAGGTGGAGCAGCAATTGCCGCCGCGCCAGTACGAAGAGCTGATGCTGTTCTGCAACTTCATCAACCGCATCCAGGAGCGCGCCGAAAAAGACCCGTGCGGCGAACTGCTCGACGAATTGCTGCGTGCGATCAACTACGAGACCTGGCTGTACGACTCGCACGAGTCGCGGCAGGCCGAGAGCAAGTGGAAGAACGTCGAGGACTTCATCGGCTGGTTGAAGCGCAAGGCCGAGGCCGACGAGAAATCGCTGATCGCGATGGTGCAGACCATCGCGCTGATCAACATGCTGGAAGGCAAAGACCAGGAGCCGGATGCCGTCTCGCTGTCCACGCTGCACGCCGCCAAGGGGCTGGAATTTCCGCATGTGTTCATCATCGGCGCGGAAGAGGATATCCTGCCGTTCCGCGAAAGCGACGAAAAAGGCATTGAGGAAGAGCGCCGCCTGATGTACGTCGGCATTACGCGCGCCGAGCGTAGCCTGCAGATCAGCTATTGCAACCGGCGCAAGCGCGGCAAGGACTGGTTCGCCTGCGAGCCGAGCCGCTTCCTCGAAGAAATGCCGCAGAGCGAACTGATTTATGCCGGCGGCCACGCGGATGCCGTAGCCACCGTGACCAAGGACGAGGGCATGGACAAGCTGGCGCGGCTGAAGGCGATGTTGAACAAGGAACCGGGCTAGTACCCCAACGCCCTCGCACCCTGATAAAACGCGAAACTCGCCAGCCACGCCAGGGCCAGCGACCAGGCGATGGTAAACAGGGTGAAGCCCATGTTTTTGGATTCGCTGCGCAGCGTGGCGATGGCCGAGATGCACGGCATGTAAATCAGGGTGAACAGCATGAAGCTGTATGCCTGCACCCAGTCCAGTTGCTGCCCCAGCGCGCCGCTCAATGCCGTGCCGCTCAAGCCGTAAATCACCGCGAGCGCACCGATGACGATTTCCTTGGCGACGAAGCCGAAGATCAGCGCGATGGTGAGTTGCTCGTTGATGCCGATGGGGGCGAAGATGGGATGCAGGAAATCGCCGATCATGCCGGCCAGCGTGCCGCTGCTGGCCGGTGCGGCGGACGGCGGCAGGTTGGTGAGCAGCCAGACCAGCACGACGCCGGCGATGATGAATTTTGTGGCACGGCGCAAAAAGTGCCGTATTTCCAGCCAGCCGCGCATGACAATCTGGTAAGCAGTGGGGAAGCGGTACGGCGGCAGTTCCAGCACGAACGGTTCGCTGTTTTTGAATTTGCTTTTGAACAGCAGCGCGGTAAGTATCGCGGCGGCAAAGCTGAACAGGTACAGGCTGAACAACACGACCGGCGCGGTCTTGGGCGAGAACAGCGCGGCGGTGATGAACGCGAATACCTGCAGGCGCGCCGAGCACAGCGAGAACGGGATCACCAGCATGGTGAGCAGGCGCATCGCGCGCGAGCGCATCACGCGGGTGCCCATCAGCGCGGGCACGTTGCAGCCGAATCCCATCAGCAGCATCACGAAACCTCGCCCGTCCAGCCCCAGGCGCGCCATCAGCGCGTCCATCAGGAACGCGGCACGCGACAGATAGCCGCTGTCTTCCACCATCGCCATGAACAGAAAGAACAGCACGATGAGCGGCACGAATGCGGCAACGGTGGCGACGCCATTGTAAATACCGTCCAGCAACAGTCCCTGTGCGGCTGGCGGCAGGCCGCCCAGCAGCGGCGCAATCGCGGCCTCGCGCAGCCAGGTGAATAGTCCGGCGATGCCGGTTTGCAGCGGCTGGCCGAGCAGGAAAATGCCCTGGAACAGCAGGTACATGATGGCGAAAAAGATCGGCAGTCCCAGCCACGGATGCAGCATCACCCGGTCGAGTTTTTCGGTGAGGTTTTCCGGCAGCTGCGCCGGGATTTGCACGGCATGTTTGAGCACATGCGCCATTTCCGCTTCGATATGCGCGTCCTGTTCCAACTGGCTGCGCAGTTGTTCGGCCATGCCGGGGGTGGGGTAGCGCAGTGCCTTGGTGATCGCCTGCAAGGCTTCCGGATAGCCGGTGCCATATTTGCCGCTGAGCAGGAAAATCGGCATACCCAGCAGTTCGGACATCTTTTTGCCGTCGATGGTGATGCCGTATTTTTTGGCTTCGTCCGCCATGTTCAGCAGTACAACTACATTCATGTTGAGTTGCTTGAGTTGCAGCAACAGGCTCATCTGGCGCTCGATCTGCGTGGCGTTGAGGATGACCAGCGCGAGATCCGGCACGTTATCGTGCAGGAAGTGGCGCACCACTTGCTCGTCATCCGAGAAGCCGTGCAGGTCGTAGATGCCGGGCAGGTCGATGATTTCCACCATGTCGCCGCCCAGCAGGATCTTGCCGCTGAGCAATTCGACGGTAATGCCCGGCCAGTTGCCGACGCGCGCCGCACCGCCGGTCAGGCGGTTGAACAGCGTGGATTTGCCGGTATTGGGCATGCCGAGCAGTGCGACGCGTTTCATGTCCCGGCGGCTCCTTTACACACCGATATTTTGGCGGCCTCGCTGCGCCGCAGCAGGATGTCGGTGGTGCCGATGCGCACCTGCAACGGGCCGGAGAAACTGGCTTTGCGGATCAGTTCGATCTGCTTGCCGCTGCGGAAGCCCAGCGCGAGCAGGCGCTGGTGCAGGGCTTCTTCGGCGTGGATCGCGACGATGGTAGCGAACTCGCCGGGGTGCAAAGTGGCCAGGGTGGTCGAAGGCATGGCAAAGGGTAAATTCAACAGTGGCGCCATTATTCCACAGCGCTGCATCTTTTGTCGCACTGCACTTTGGCGTGTTGCCGTATTGCGGTAGAATGCCGCATTTATTCGGGTGGCAGGAAATAATGATCAAGGGCAGTATTGTCGCAATCGTCACGCCGATGCACGAGGATGGCAGCCTCGATCTGGCGGCGTTCCGTGCGTTGATTGATTTTCACGTCGGGCAGGGGACGGATGGCATCGTGGTCGTCGGTACCACCGGCGAATCGCCTACCGTGGATGTGGAAGAGCATGAGCTGTTGATTGCCGAGGCGGTGAAGTACGCCGCCAAGCGCATTCCCGTCATCGCCGGAACCGGCGCGAACTCGACCAGAGAGGCCATCGAACTGGCGGCGTTCTCGAAAAAGGCTGGTGCGGATGCTTCGCTGACGGTCGTGCCCTATTACAACAAGCCGACCCAGGAAGGCTTGTACCAGCACTTTAAGTCCATCGCCGAAGCAGTGGACATGCCGCACATCCTGTACAACGTGCCGGGGCGTACCGTGGCGGACATGAGCAACGACACCGTGCTGCGTCTGGCGCAGATTCACAACATCGTCGGCATCAAGGACGCGACCGGCAACATCGAGCGCGGCAGCGACCTGTTGCAGCGTGCGCCAAAGGAATTTGCCATCTACAGTGGCGACGATGCCAGCACGCTGGCATTGATACTGCTTGGCGCGCACGGCACGATTTCGGTGACGGCGAACGTCGCGCCCAAGCTGATGCGCGAGATGTGCGCGGCAGCCTTGAACGGCGAGGTCGCCAAGGCGCGCGAAATCAATTTTCGCCTGCTCGGGTTGCACCGCAATTTGTTCGTCGAAGCCAATCCGATTCCGGTGAAGTGGGCGGTGGCGCGCATGGGCAAAATGAAAAATGTGCTGCGCTTGCCGCTTACACCCTTGTCGCAATCCGCACACGGGGTGGTCGAGGCGGCGATGTGCCAAGCCGGTGTGTTCAATTAATTGGTTGTATAGCTGGAGAGAAACAATGAAAGCTTGGCAGATCGGGATTTACAGTGTGGTGCTGGCTTCGCTGGTGGGTTGTAACTCGTTTGGTTTGGGTAGCAAGCGCATCGATTACAGTACCGGCGCGGCGCAAGCACCGGCGCTGGAAGTGCCGCCTGACCTGACCGCGCCCGCCAGCGATGAACGCTACAGAGTGCCGCAGGGTGATGACGAAGGTGTTGCGACTTATTCCGATTACAGCAAGGGCAATGCAGCAGCCAAAGACCGTAGCGCCGGAGCGGCATTGCCGAAAGAAGCAGAACCAGCCAGTGCGGCAGTGGCGACCAGCGGTGCAGCGGCGATCAGCGCCTCGGGGCCGACCGGAACCGCGACCCTGCAAGAGATTTTTGACGGCAGCAAGATTATCGTGGTGAACGATGCATTCGACCGGTCTTGGCGCAGGGTGGGGCTGGCTATCGAGCGCGCGGGCTTGGCGGTCGAAGACAAGGACCGCGTCAAGGGCATCTACTTCCTGCGTCCGGTCAAGGCGGAAAGCGGTTGGTTGAATAAGTTGCAGTTCTGGAAGGGCAGCGAAGACACCAATACGCGTTATCGCGTGAACGTCAAGGATGGCGGTACGGCATGTGAAGTATCCGTTACCGATCAGGACGGTGCGAGCGATGATGCGACCAAGCAGATGATCGAGGCGATTTACAAAAACATCAATCAGTAAATTGATATGCGGCTTGCTTCATGAAGTTTGCCTCTCTGGGCAGCGGCAGCGAAGGCAACGCGCTGCTGATTGCAGCCGGTACGAAAAGCATTTGTCCGGGCACCCGTCAGACGCTGGTGCTGATGGATTGCGGTTTTGGACTGAAAGACACCCTGTTGCGTCTGGCGCGTCTGGGCGTATCTGCCGAGCAGTTGAACGGTATTGTCGTCACGCATGAGCACGGCGACCACATCGGCGGTGTGGCACGGCTGGCGCGCAAATTCAACCTGCCGGTTTGGCTCACCCACGGCACATTGCGCAGCCAGCCGAAAACCTTTGCCGATATTGCTCATCTTCATGAAATTGATCCTCATCAGGCGTTCGCAATTGGCGAGATCGAGATCATTCCCTATCCGGTTCCGCATGATGCCGCCGAACCGGTGCAATTTGTGTTCAATGATGGGATGCGGCGGCTGGGCGTATTGACCGATGCAGGATGCAGTACGGCATATATCGAACAGACCTTGAGCGGTTGCCATGCGCTGGTATTGGAGTGCAACCACGATAGCGGCATGCTGATGAACGGCGATTACCCATACCACCTCAAGCAGCGCGTGGGCGGGCGCTTCGGGCATCTAAATAATCAGGATGCCGCCGGTATTTTGAGCCGGCTGGATGCGAGCCGTTTGCAACACCTGGTTGCCGCGCACCTGAGCCGCAAGAACAACACGGCGACACTCGCAGTGCAGGCATTGAGTGGTGCGCTGAATTGCGAAGCAAATTGGGTGGGAGTGGCGACGCAGGAGGAGGGATTCGCCTGGCGCGAAATTATCTGAAAATTTTGATAGTGGAAATAAAAAAGCCGGCTTGCGCCGGCTTTTTTTGTGTTGCTTAAGAAGCGCGATACTTAGTGCTTTGCAGCAGGAGCAGCAGCAGGTGCAGCTGGAGCGGCAGCAGGTGCTGCTTCAGCAGCAGGTGCGGCAGCAACAGGTGCAGAAGCGGCTTCAACTTTTGGAGCTTCAACTTTTGGAGCTTCAACTTTTGGAGCTTCAACTTTTGGAGCTTCAGCAGGTTTTCCGCCACAAGCGGTCAAGGCAAGAGCCAACAGGGCAGCAACAAGAGCAGAGAGTTTCATTATCAATTCCTTGGGAGATTTAAGTTAAAAAGCACGAAATATTTACCTGACTTTAAATGCACCCGCAATTAATAGCCGGAACGCGCCCAAAATCAAAGGCGACGTATTCTAGCACTTGGATATAGGAAATCCAGTGGATTTACCACTTTTTTTGCTATAACCCCAGCCTTGTGGTGGATGCCGACGGGTGTGAAGCTGACCACATTTCCATAAAGCGCGATTTCAAAACGCGCGCATTTTCCGGATCATGCTGCGCCAGAATGCCGCGTGGATCATCGAAATGAAAGCGGCGCACATAATGCGTATCGTCCGCGACGGAAAAGGGTTCGGTGATTTGATGAAGGCTGGCGGGCGTTTGATAGATAAACATGCTACTGCCGAAATGGTGCAGCAACATCATCATGCGCGGGCATAGGGTGCATAGGTAGCGTGTGTCATGCGCCAGCACAAACAACCGGTTGGCGGGGCTGGCAAGCAAAAAGCCGCGCAGCGTTTCATAACGCGCTTCGGTATTAAACCCCAGGCCGTCAAAATTTTTATCGAACAAATACAGGTTGCGGCGAGCCAGTTTGCACAGCGTGTCCAGCGCGACGGTATAGTCCACGATACCGTCCAGCCCAGTGTGTTGCAGCGTGCTGTCATTCATGATTTGCTCCTGAAATCCAGATGTGAGAAATAGTAGTCGTCCAAATGTCGCTGGTAAAGCTGTTCGTTCAATCTAAATGGGCATGAAGCACATACTTTTATGGGGGGGATTATAGCCGTCTCATGCCCGGTTCGGCGGCGCAAAAATTTTTATAATGCAGTCGAAAAGTGTTTAAAATGCCGGACATGGGGGAAACATCAATGCAGTCTGTTCATCTCACTACCGGAATGGAAGCGCCGCACTTCGAGTTGCCGGATGCCGACATGGAAACTTTTGTGCTTACCTCGCAGCAGGGCAAGAAAAATGTCGTGCTGTATTTTTATCCCAAAGACAACACGCCGGGCTGCACCCTGGAAGCCAATGAATTCAGCGAATTTGATGACGACCTTGCCAAGCTGGACACCATCGTGATCGGTGTCAGCCGCGATGATTGTTTAAGCCATGCATCGTTCCGTGACAAATATGGACTGTCGGTGTTGCTGCTTTCCGACCCTGATGCGCGCGTCTGCAAACACTATGGTGTGATGGTTGAAAAAGAAGCGGACGGGCACAAAAAGCATGTCATTCAACGCTCCACTTTTGTCATCGATAAGCATGGCACGCTGCGTCATGTCATGTATGGTGTTCATGCACATGGACACGCGCAGGAAATTTTTAATTTAATAAAGGAACTGAAATGAAAATCGCCAAAGACACCGTTGTTTCCCTGCGCTATGAATTGTTCGACTCCGAAGGTGAGCGGCTGGAAAAAGTCGAAGAACCAGTCAGCTATCTGCACGGCGGCTATGACGGTATTTTTCCGCTGGTCGAGGAAGCCTTGCACGGCAAAAATGTTGGCGATCAATGCAGCGTGACCTTGCAACCCGATGATGCCTTTGGTGAGTACGACCACGAACTGGTCGAAGTCGAAGCGCGCAACGCATTTCCGGAAAATGTCGCGGTCGGTATGCAGTTCGAAGGCGCTCCTGAAGGTTCCGATGAAGATGAAGAAGATTTTTTGCTTTATACCGTGGTGGATGTGACCGACGACGAAGTGACGGTGGACGGCAACCATCCGCTGGCCGGCAAGACGCTGTCCTTCAATTGCACCGTGACCGGCGTACGCCCGGCTACTACGGAAGAGTTGGCACATGGGCATGTGCATGATGGCGAAAGCGGTCATCTCCACTAAGAGTTCGCCTCAGCATATCCGGTCTTCAATCGTATTTACCACATCCGCAATGGAAAATTCATGAGAAAGCAGGTGAGGGGCAGCCATTCAGGTAGTACCTTTCCAACCTTCATACTGCGAATAAACATGAAAGACCCAATTTTTTATGCCTGCCGCTGCCAGCGTTTTAGCAGCAGCGCGTTGCTGACCACGGATACCGAGCTCATCGCCATCGCCGCGCCGGCAATCACCGGATTGAGCATGCCCAGCATGGCGAGCGGAATGCCCAGCACGTTGTAGGCGAAGGCGAAGAACAGGTTCTGGCGGATTTTCTTCAGGGTGGCGCGCGACAGCGAAATCGCGTCCGCCACACTCGCCAGATCGTTGCGCATCAATGTGATGTCCGCCGCTTCGATGGCGATATCGCTGCCGCTGCGCATGGCGAAGCTGACATCAGCGGCAGCCAGCGCGGGCGCATCGTTGATGCCGTCGCCGGCCATGCCGACAAATTGGCCGTTGGTCTTGAGCGATTGCACCTGTGCGGCCTTGTCCTGCGGCAATACCTCGGCACGAAATTCCGTGATGCCTGCCTGCGTTGCGATGGCTTGTGCGGTAGCATGGTTGTCGCCGCTCAACATCACCACGCGGATGCCCATTGCGGCGAGTTGCGCCACGGCGGCACGGCTGCTGGCGCGCAATTGATCGGCGAAGGCGATGTAGCCCAGCAATACGCCGGCACAGGCCAGTGCAATCACGGTTTTGCCTTGTTGTTGCAACGCAAGGATCTGCTGCCCATCGATCACAATCCCCTCGCGCATGGCGAATGCCGGAGAGCCGAGCAGGTAATGCTCCCCGTCAATTTCCGCGCGCAGGCCATGGCCGGAGACTTCACTGATGCCGGCGGTTTGCAGCAGCACGATTTGCCGGGCTTGGGCGTGATCGAACAGGGCGCGCGATAGCGGATGCGTGGAGCTCTGCGCCAGCAGCGCCGCTGCTTGCAGCAATTCGTCCGAGGAAATTCCCGACGCAGGCAGCAAGTCGGTCACACCCGGTTTGCCTTCGGTCAGCGTGCCGGTCTTGTCCACCACCAGAACCGAGAGTTTGTGGGCGCGTTCCAGTGCGGCGGCATCCTTGACCAGAATGCCTACCTGCGCGGCGCGCCCGGTGGCAACGACGATGGCAGTGGGCGTAGCCAGCCCCAGTGCGCAAGGGCAGGCGATGACCAGCACGGACACGGCGTTAATCAGCGCGACAGTGAAATTGCCGCCAAGCAGCCACCAGCCCGCCAGGGTCAGCAGCGCGATGACCAATACGACCGGCACGAACACGGCGGAGATCTGGTCGGCGAGTTTCTGGATCGCGGCCTTCGAGCCTTGCGCCTGCTCTACCAGACGAATGATCGCCGCGAGCTGGGTATGCGCACCCACCGCCAGCGCGCGGCATTTCAGCAGGCCATGCTGGTTGAATGTGGCGGCATATACCTTGTCGCCGGGCTGCTTGCCCTGCGGCAGGCTTTCTCCGGTGAGCATGGCTTCATCCATGCTGGACAAGCCTTCCAGCACCACGCCATCGACCGGCGCGCTTTCGCCGGGACGCACCAGAAACACGTCGCCCGCCTGCATTTGCTCGACGGCCAGCTCCTGCATGATGCCCTCGCGCTCGACGTGCGCCAGTTTCGGTTGCAGATTGATCAGCGCTTCCAGTGCGCCGGAGGCTTTGCTCTTGGCGCGCGCTTCCAGCAGCTTGCCGAGCAGGATCAGCGTGATCAGCGTGGCGCTCGCCTCGAAATAGATCGGCTGGTCGAGATTAAATAATAGTACCGCGCAACTGAGCAAGTAGGCCGCGCTGGTGCCGAGCGCGACCAGCACGTCCATGTTGCTGCCGCCGCTCTTCAGGCTGCTCCACGCGCCGGAGTAGAAGCGCCGGCCGCTCCAGAATTGCACCGGTGTGGCGAGAGCGAATTGCAGCCAGCCCGGCAGCATCATGTGGATGCCGAAGAACATCAGCAGCATTTCCACCAGCAGCGGTAGGGTGAGCAGCACGGCGATGGCGAATTGCCTTTGTTCGCGGCGGTAGGCGGCAATGCGCGCCTGCTTTTCCACGGCAAAATCGCGCAGCGGATGCGCATCGAACCCGGCACCCTGCACGGCTTTTATCAGGGCGGCCAAGTCTGTCCGTTTGGGGTTGTAGTCGATGTGCGCCTTCTCGGTGGCGATGTTCACCGTGGCCGTTACCTCCGGCAGTTTGTTCAATACTTTTTCCAGGCGCGCCGAGCAGGATGCGCAGTGCATGCCGGAGATTTGCAGGTCGATGTGGGTCGGGGCAGTCATGTGCGGATTATATGCGCACGCCGCTGGAAGTAGCGGGATGTAAAAACGCCCGCTTAAGAGCTATCGGGCGCAGTGGGTATTCAATTGAGAGATTATTTTTTCATCGGGCAGGTGCTCATGCCAAGCAGGGAATATGCCGGGCAGAACCTGAAAATACCGGTCAGCAAGGGTGCTATGCCAATCCAGCCCCACATGCCGATGATTCCGGTTGCCGCCAGCGCGATGAGCACCAGACCTGCCACGATGCGCAAAATACGATCGATACCGCCTACGTTAATTTTCATGTTCGGCTCCTTGTGCGGGTTGTGGGAGTGTAGGCTAAAGGAATCGCACTCCTTTGCCTGTGACAAAAATAACAGCCGCAATAGATCGGACTACATGTTGCTATTGAGCAATTCTATTTGCCAAGGCGTAATTTATCACATCCCGGCATCATTCCGGGCGCATGTGCGGAAACAGGATCACATCGCGGATGCTGGCGCTGTCGGTGAGCAGCATCACCAAGCGGTCGATGCCGATACCCTCGCCGGCGGTCGGCGGCAGGCCGTATTCCAGCGCGCGCACATAGTCGCTGTCTTTGAACATCGCTTCCTCATCGCCCGCTTCTTTTGCCGCGACTTGCGCATCGAAACGCGCGGCCTGGTCTTCCGCGTCATTTAATTCCGAGAAGCCGTTGGCGATTTCGCGCCCGACGATGAACAGCTCGAAGCGTTCGGTGATCGCCGGGTTCTTGTCGCTGCTGCGCGCCAGCGGCGAAACTTCCACCGGATAGTCGATGATGAAGGTCGGCTCGAACAGGTGCGCCTCGGCGAGCTCCTCGAACAGCGACAATTGCAAGCCGCCGATGCCGTCTTGCGGCTTGTATTTGGCCTTCAGGTCTTGCAGTTCGTTGACGAGGAAGTCGCGGTCATTCAGTTGTGCATCGGTGAATTGCGGATGATATTTCCGGATCGCCTGCACCATGGTCAGACGGTGGAACGGCTTGCCCAGATCCAGTTCTTTACCCTGATAGCTGATCAGCGTTGTGCCCAGCACTTTCTGCGCGACTTCGCGGAACAGGCTTTCGCTGAAATCCATCAGGTACTTGTAATCGCGATACGCCTCGTAGAATTCCAGCATGGTGAATTCCGGGTTGTGCCGCGTGGACAGCCCCTCGTTGCGGAAGTTGCGGTTGACCTCGAACACCTTCTCGAAGCCGCCCACTACCAGCCGCTTCAGATACAGTTCCGGCGCGATGCGCAGATACATCTTCATGTCCAGCGCGTTATGGTGCGTCTCGAACGGCTTGGCCGCCGCGCCGCCGGGGATGGGGTGCATCATCGGCGTTTCCACTTCCAGATAGCCGTGGCGGATGAAAAATTCGCGGATCGCCTGAATGATTTTGGTGCGCGTCATGAACACCTTGCGTGCGTCCTCGTTGGTGATCAAGTCGAGGTAGCGCTGGCGGTATTTCTGTTCCTGATCGGTCAGGCCGTGGAATTTTTCCGGCAGCGGGCGCAAAGCCTTGGTCAGCAAACGCACCTGCGACACGCGCACGGAAAGCTCGCCGGTCTTGGTCTTGAACAGCACACCGACCGCGCCGAGGATGTCGCCGAGGTCGTGGTGCTTGAACGCGTTGTGCGCTTCCTCGCCGGTATCGCCGTTGCTGATGAACAGCTGGATGCGGCCGCTCATGTCCTGCACTGTCGCGAAACTGGCCTTGCCCATCACGCGCTTCAACATCATGCGCCCTGCCACTGCTACGTGAATCTGCGCGGTTTCCAGCTCGTCATGCGTCTTCTCGCCGAATTCGGCATGCAGGTCGCCTGCCAGATGTTTGCGCTCGAAGTCGTTTGGAAAAGCGACGCCCGCTTTGCGGATATCCGCAAGCTTGTTGCGACGCTCGGTGATGATCTGGTTCTCGTCTTGCGGGTGCCCGGCCAGAAGCCTGTCCTGAGCTTTGTCGAAGGGTTTTTCGGATGGTGGAGCAGTCTGTTCGTTGGTCATAATGGTTCTCTAGAGTTAAACGCCTTGCTTCAAACTGGCCGAGATGAAATCGTCCAGGTCGCCGTCCAGTACGGCCTGAGTATTGCCGACTTCATGGTTGGTGCGCAAATCCTTGATGCGCGACTGGTCGAGCACGTAGGAGCGGATCTGGTGGCCCCAGCCGATATCGGTCTTGCCGTCTTCCATCGCCTGTTTCTCGGCATTGCGCTTGCGCAGTTCTTCTTCGTACATGCGCGATTTCAGCATTGCCATCGCTTCGGCGCGGTTGCGGTGTTGCGAGCGGTCGCTCTGGCACTGCACGACGATGTTGGTCGGGAGGTGGGTGATGCGCACCGCGGAATCGGTCTTGTTGATGTGCTGTCCGCCCGCGCCCGAGGCGCGGTAGGTGTCCACGCGCAGATCGGCCGGATTGATCTCGACTTCGATGGATTCGTCCACTTCGGGATACACGAACACGCTGGAGAACGAGGTATGACGGCGGTTGCCGGAGTCGAACGGCGATTTGCGCACCAGCCGGTGCACGCCGGTTTCGGTGCGCAGATGGCCGTAGGCATAGTCGCCGATCACCTTGATGGTTGCGCCTTTTATGCCGGCGACCTCGCCGTCGGATTGTTCCAGCACCTCGACCTGGAACCCCTTGCGTTCGCAGTAGCGCAGGTACATGCGCAGCAGCATCGATGCCCAATCCTGCGCTTCGGTTCCGCCCGAGCCGGATTGAATGTCGAGGAAGCAGTTGTTCGGGTCCATCGGGTGCGCGAACATGCGGCGGAATTCCATCGCCGCGACGCGCTTCTCGATGTCCTGAATGTCGGTGGCGGTGCCTTGCAGGCTTTCGTCGTCGTTTTCCGCCTTCGCCATTTCAAACAATTCGGCGGCATCGGAAAGGTTTTGCTGGATTTGCTTCAGGCCGAGCACCACGCCTTCCAGCATTTTGCGCTCGCGCCCCAACTCCTGCGCGCGCTTGGCGTCCTGCCAGATGGCGGGGTCTTCGGCGAGTTCGCTGACTTCGGCTAGGCGTTCCTGCTTGGTATCGAAGTCAAAGATACCTCCGCAGTTCCGCGCTGCGCAGACCTAGGTCTTGCAGCTGGTTGGACAGGGCGTTGAGTTGTTCGGCTTCCATGATGTTGTCGTGTGCTAAAAAGGAAGAGATTATACCTGCCACTCCGTCATTCCGGCGAAAGCCGGAATCCAGCTAGTCAAATAATTCCGCGTAGAGGACAAAGCCGTATTTGTGGTGTTGTCCCGCTACGCGAGGGCGTGTCAATTATCTGGATTCCGGCTTTCGCCGGAATGACGGCGCCGTGTTTTGTGAAGTTGTTATAGCGCAAACAAACCTACTAACACGCCTAACGCAATCGCTGCGAAACCTGTGGCGACCTGCCTGGCGAGTGCCCAGCCGCCGATGAAAACCACCATACCAAACTTGAAGGCAAGATTGGCAAGGATGGCGAGCGCAATCGCCGTGACGGTCTGCTGTTCGCTCAATTGGCCGAGGTTGAACAGGCGCAGGCTGGATAGGGTAATAGCATCCACATCGGTTAACCCGGATGCCACTGCCACAGCATACAAACCCTGGCTGCCGGCAATATCTTCCATCCATGCCGCGCCCAGCAGCACGACCACATACAGCAAGCCAAAGCCAATCGCGGTATGCAGCTCGGCGGGATTGGGAGTTTCCGGGATGTAGAGTTCGGTTGCCTTGCTCATCTTGCGCCAGTTGTACAAGGCGACCATCAAACCAAACAGCAAACCGCCTGCCAGTACCGGCAGCAAGCCAGGCAGCGCACCATAAGCGACCACGGCACTGACCACCAGCAGACGCAGCAACACCACCATGCTGGCAATCACAATTACCGATGCGGCAAGGTTCAGCATGGCCTGGTTGCTCTTGCCGTGTTTCGCATAAATCAGCGTGGTTGCGGTGCTGGAAACGAGGCCGCCGAGGAAACCCAGCATCGGTGCGCCATAGCGGGTTCCCACCGCGTGCAATGCGGCGTAGCCGGTCAGGCTGATGCCGGAGATCAGCACCACCATCAGCCAGGCATGATGCGGATTGAAGGCATCGTAGGGCCCGTAATTCTGATCCGGCAGGATCGGCAATACGATAAAAGTCAGCACGGAAAATTGCAGCACCGCGACCAGGTCGCGGCGCGTGAGTTTCTGCGACAGGCCGCGTAGTTCGGGCTTGAAATAGAGAAGGGCGGTGATTCCTATCGCCAGCATCACAGCCAGTTTGGCGAGGCCGTACCAGATCATCGCGCCCAGCCCGTAACACAGCACGAGTGCGACCACAGTAGTAGTGCCTGGATCGTTTTCCCTGTCCTGAGCCTCCTGAGGTAGCGAAGGGCGAAGTGGTTCGCTTGGATGGTTGAGGTAGGCGGCAATGATCATGCCTGCCACGGCAAGCAGACCGGCAATCAGCAGCCAAGGCGAGCCGAGTTTCGTGGAAAGCAGGGCGGACAAAGTGCCGAACAAGGCGACCAGCGCGAAGGTACGTAGCCCGGCCTTGGCCGACGGATTGCGTTCGCGCTCCAAGCCGATCAGCAGTCCGATGGCGAGGCTGGTGAGAAATTGCGGCAGGGCTTCGATGCCGTTGCCCTGCAGAAAGCCGGTTTCCATTTACTCACCCCTCTATTTGTTGCCAGTGGCGAATGATGAGTTGCAAACTCTGCGTGCCATTGTATTCATTGATGCCCAGGCTGTACACGGCATGTATTTGTTCGGGTAGCGGCTCATTGTGTCCGAACAGTATGGCCTCAATAAGTTTGCCCTGCATATTTAAACGCAATTTCAGATGCTTTTCGCCTACCACGCGCTGGTTTTGTACGGCGAAGTTATTGTTGAATTGCGGGGCAGGGAAGCCCTGGCCCCACACTTGTTCATCCAATAAGCGCGCCACGTCCAGCGTCATCTCGGCATGTTCCAGCGCGCCGTCGGTTTCGATGCGCTGCGCCAAGTCGCTTGCGCTGAGCAGTTCGCCGGAGACTTGCTCGAAAGCGGCGACAAAGTTCTCAAAATCGGCTTCGGCGATGCTCAAGCCCGCTGCGGCTGCGTGCCCGCCAAATTTCTTGATCAGTGATGGATGGCGTTTGCTGACCAAGTCCAATGCGTCGCGCAGATGCAATGCAGAGATGGAACGCCCGGAGCCTTTCAATTCACCGTTGTTGGCGCGCGCGAAGGCGATTACCGGACGATGGAATTTATCCTTGAGACGTGAGGCGAGGATGCCGATCACGCCCTGATGCCAGGCTTCGTCGAACAATACCAGGCAGGTCCCGTAGGGCGCGCTATGCGCACCATGGTGCGTGGAACGCACCCTACGATTGATTTGCTCCAGCGCCGCCAGTGCGCTGTCCTGCATGTCTGCTTCGATGCCGCGCCGCTCGCGATTGAGGCTGTCCAGTTTTGCGGCGATTTGTGTGGCGGTTGCGTCGTTGTCGGCCAGCAAGCAGTTGATGCCCAGGCTCATGTCGTCCAGCCTGCCCGCCGCATTCAGGCGCGGCCCGACGGTGAAGCCCAAATCCTGGCTGGAGACTTTCTCCGGGTTTTTTCCGGCAACATGCAATAGCGCGTTGATGCCCGCGCAGGCGCGCCCGGCGCGAATGCGTTGCAGGCCTTGCTGAACAAGGATGCGGTTATTCTGATCCAGCTTCACCACATCGGCGACCGTACCCAGCGCGACCAAGTCGAGCAGTTCGGCGAGCTTGGGTTCGGGTTGATCGATGAATGCGCCGCGTGCGCGCAATTCGGCACGCAATACCAGCAGCACGTAGAACATTACGCCGACGCCTGCCAGATACTTGCCGGGGAAGGTGCAGTCGGGTTGATTGGGGTTGACGATGCAGGCCGCGTCCGGCAGCGTATCGCCGGGCAGGTGATGGTCGGTGATGAATACCTGTATACCCAAGCGATTGGCTTCGGCAACACCGCCGATGCTGGCAATACCATTGTCTACCGTCAGTAAAATATCCGGTTCACGTTCTGCGGCGAGTTGCACGATCTCGGGCGTCAGTCCATAACCGTATTCGAAGCGGTTCGGCACGATGAAATCAATTTGCGCACTAAAGCTGCGCAGCCCGCGCACCGCCACCGCGCAGGCGGTCGCGCCATCGGCATCGTAGTCGGCGATGACCAGCAATTTTTTCCTTGCGGCGATTGCATCGGCCAGCAAGCGCGCCATTTCCCGCGCATTTTTCAGGCTGTCGAACGGCAGCAGTCCGGCAAGCGAGGTGTCCAGTTGCTGGCTGTCCGTGATGCCGCGCGCCGCAAAAACTTTTGCCAATGCCGACGCATAGCCGTTATCGAGCAAGTGCTGCACGGCTGAAGCGGGAATGCTGCGCGGGGCGATTTCTGGCATGCGGGTGTCCGGACAAAAGTTTTTCGTAGTGATAGCCTGCTAAAGCACCTCAGGTGGTTTGAGTTTAACAAATCACGGCATCTTGCCGCCTCGTTTTTTTTGGTCAGGTGCGCTAGAATTGCACACATTTTTGTTTAAGTCAGGCATAGAAAAATCGTGGCATTGATAGTTCAGAAGTACGGCGGCACATCGGTCGGCAGCCCGGAGCGCATCAAGAACGTGGCGCGGCGCGTTGCAAAATTCAAGGCGCAGGGGCATCAGGTCGTGGTGGTGGTTTCAGCGATGAGCGGCGAAACCAATCGCCTGATCGGCCTTGCTCATGAAATCCAGAAGCATCCCGATCCACGCGAGCTGGATGTGATCATCTCCACCGGTGAGCAGGTCACTATCGGCTTGCTGGCGATGGCGCTCAAGGATGCCGGGCTGAAGGCGAAGAGCTACACCGGCGGGCAGGTCAGGATTCTCACTGATAGCGCCTTTACCAAGGCGCGCATCGTCAGCATCGACGAGGAGAGCATTCGCACCGATCTGGCCAACGATTGCGTGGTTGTGGTCGCTGGTTTTCAAGGTATGGATGAAGACGGCAACATTACCACGCTGGGACGCGGCGGTTCCGATACCACCGGCGTGGCGATTGCCGCAGCGCTACATGCCGACGAATGCCAGATATACACCGATGTGGACGGTGTCTATACCACCGACCCGCGCGTGGTACCCGAAGCGCGCCGCCTGAAGAGTATTACCTTCGAGGAAATGCTGGAGATGGCCAGTCTCGGCTCCAAGGTGCTGCAAATCCGTTCGGTGGAATTCGCCGGAAAATACAAGGTCAAGCTGCGCGTGCTGTCCAGCTTTGCAGAAGAAGGCGAAGGCACGCTGATTACTTTTGAGGATGACAACAAAATGGAACAAGCCATTATTTCCGGGATCGCATTCAACCGCGATGAAGCCAAGATCACCGTGCTGGGCGTGCCCGACAAACCCGGTATCGCCTATCAGATTTTAGGGCCGGTCTCTGACGCCAACATCGACGTGGACATGATCATCCAGAACGTCGGCGTGGACGGCACGACCGACTTCTCCTTCACCGTGCATCGCAACGAATTCGCCAAGGCGATGGACATCCTGAAAGGCAAGGTGCAACCGCACATCGGCGCGCGCGATGTGGTCGGCGACAACAAGGCCGCCAAGGTTTCGGTGGTCGGCGTCGGGATGCGCTCGCATGTCGGCATCGCCAGCAAAATGTTCCGCACTTTGGCGGAAGAAGGTATCAATATCCAAATGATCTCCACCTCGGAAATCAAGATTTCCGTAGTCATCGACGAGAAATATCTGGAACTGGCCGTGCGCGTGTTGCATAAGGCTTTCGGCCTCGATCAGGAAGACGCGTAATCGTTTGACCTTTCGGGTCGAATACATTACTATGCGCGGCCTTCGGAGAGGTGGCCGAGAGGTCGAAGGCACGCCCCTGCTAAGGGCGCATACGAGCTTAAACTTGTATCGAGGGTTCGAATCCCTCCTTCTCCGCCAAGGTAAATTTGTAAAGTGCGCGCCCGTAGCTCAGATGGATAGAGTACTTGGCTACGAACCAAGGGGTCGGGCGTTCGAATCGCTCCGGGCGCACCAGTAATTCAAAGGGTTAGGCAGAAATGCTTAACCCTTTTTCTTTGCATATTGGTCTGGGGGAACGCCTGGGGGAACAGTTTGCATGCACCTCAGTGACATCATTTGACAGTTCGAATCGGCCTTTTTGACAGATCAAGATGCCTAAGAGCTCAATTCCCTTGAGTGTGTAGGTGGTAACAGATGAGCGTAACCTCCAGTCAGGCACTTCTGACCAGCGGATTTTTCGTAAGTGCCAGCGATGATGAGACCGGCAAGTCGCTTCGGGGTGGCACGAGGTGCATCTGTTCACTTTCAAGCAGGTGATGACGCTCTGACAGTGCTCTGACAGTGCTGTGACAGCTTGTGACACCTGTTGGATACTCTGACCGAGTGCGATACCAAGGCTGGTGGCGCTGGTTGCCGACGATGGACGTGATCCGGGTAAGAGCAAAAAACTGTTTGCGCTAGGAGTGCGCCGCAATTCGTTGTGTTATGAAGAGTGTTTTCCCCAACTGGCTTTGTCATGGAAGCGTGGCAAAGTACGCTCAGGCTCTTTCTTTAAGAATAACTCTGGTAGCATTGGCTTGGTTATTCTTTTGCATTTTAAATCGGAAGACAATAAGTCTGCGGGTTGTCGCACGCTTGCGGGATTACGCAACCACATCAACCCATCACCCCACCAGTCAGCAAGCAGCTTCCTATGATGGATATATTCGGGGTCTTTGATGAGATCGCCTTGTCCATCAACACGCTTTAACATTTCATCAGCGAATTTTTCCCGATAGTACCCGTTGTTGCAGGCCATGTTTTTAAAAAAACTCTGGAATCCGCCAGGTTCTATGGTAAAGCTTGGCCAAATCCTCTGCATTTCTTTGGAAATTGTCTCCTCGCGGATATGTCTTTTCATCTTGGCTAAGTGGGGAAATAAATATCTCTCAATCGGCAAGCCGTCGTTTTCAGCTGGCACAGGCAGGGAGTCCAGTTCTTGGATGGCAGTTGTGGCGCTCTGGGACAGAATCGTGATGCGATGCTTTGCGTAAGGGATGTTGGCCACTTTCGTTTTGCCATCTTTAATTGTCGTCCACAACCGCGAACCCAGATCGAAATCTTTCCGCTTCGCTAGGAGTAGATCACTAGGGCGGGATGGTAGCAGCAGCAATTGCAACCAGATAGCCAGACGAATTTCTGTTTTTATCCCTTTATCATCTTCAATTTCAGCAAGTTTTCGGATGAATTGACCAGCTTCTTCAGCATCTTTGAAGCTGCGGCATTTCTCGTTGGTAGGAGACAAGCCACCCTGAACTATACTTTGATTAACCTTGTCATTCCATTCAGCTTCTTCATTAATTCGTCGAACATTATCAATCTTAGTTTGCCATTCCTTTGCCTTTTCCCACGCTTGATCGTGATTCATTGCAGGGTACTGACCAATTGGTATAAATTTGTCTTTGCCGTCAATATTTGAGCGCAGTTTGAATGTCTTCTTCCCACTTTTTCCAACCCAAAGGTAAAGCTTGCCACTCAACCTATACTTGCCAAATGAGTTGGCATTTTTGATGACTTCTTCCATTGTTCGGGAGGTTTCCGCTGTCATGATAGGGGCTTAATATTGGAGATGGTGGGCCGCAATTATACAAAAAACCCAGAAAAGTACCAACAAATTACCAAGTTATTGCCATAAAACAAAGAATACGAGATATGCGATATGCGCTATTTATGTGGGTTTTTCTAACGCAACATTGCAATTTTATTTTTGAAATCAAGCCTGCCAAACTCCAAGTCCTGCACTCCGCAAATTGATCCCGGCCCCACCCATTCATGGGACTGGCGGAAGCAACAGAAGGCTGGAAGCAGTGCAGCGGAATGGACAGAGGTGGTGGCAATGAAAATCAGGCCGTTTAAGCACAGAGACATAAGGCTGGTCGCTAATCCCCTGCTCTTATGCCGTCATAACGTTGATTGAAAAATCTTTCAGCCATATATCACCTGACTGAACCAATATCGGTTCGCCCATCAGGAGAGGTATATGAACGCAATCGCACGAGCCAGCCTGTACTATTCCGAAGGGAGTAGCGACAAGGAATACCACGCAGAAATCGTCGCCATCCCAGGCGGCAACGTCGTCAACTTCCGCTACGGTCGCCGTGGCGGCACACTGACCACCGGTACCAAAACAGCCGCCCCGGTCGATCTTGCCCAGGCACAGAAGATTTTCGACAAGCTCATCAAGGAAAAAACCTCCAAAGGCTACACGCCTGACTTATCCGGAGCAGCTTACCAGGGTACGGAGAATGCCGTCATCATTCACGATGAGCCGTCGTCTAATGAACGGTCGGTCAAATCTTCGTATTTGGCATTCATCTGGACTTTTGCCGCTTAGCAATTCTTGGTGACTAAGGAAGCTTATTTCCTTCCGCCATGCCGAACTCCATACAACCAATCTTGCAATACGGCCCATGTCATCGACTGCACCATTGCGGAAGTCGGTAATCGGCTCACTTCGTGCAAATTCTGGAATTTCACACTCATCGATCATGACAAGGATTACCGCCGTCCCTTGGTCTTCGATTTTATGCAATAGCTCCGCACACAGTTTTTTTTGGCACCATTCTGTCGCAGATGATTCCTCAGAAAGAAGGATAATGATCGCATCAATCTCGACAGAATTACTTTTATCTTCCTCAATAAGCGAGTCGCCTGCAGGCATCTCCCAGAGCGTAATGCCGCAATCAATTTCACGACTTAATTGAATTGCCAATTGATCGACGAACTCTTTGTCGCCATGTGCGTAGTTTATGCAGATGTTCATTTTGTTTTGATCCTAAAGTGATAGGGAATGAAGGAAAGTGCTGCGTGATTTTGTCCAACCTTCAAACCATAAGACAGGGAGATATTTTTTAAAATATGACGGATGAAATGTGCGGGATAGGCGGAGAGAGTGATGCCAGCAAAGCAATCGAAGTGGGTTACT
Source organism: Gallionella sp. (assembly GCA_028714895.1). Classification (GTDB taxonomy): domain Bacteria; phylum Pseudomonadota; class Gammaproteobacteria; order Burkholderiales; family Gallionellaceae; genus Gallionella. Next base: position 41,853 of record JAQTLM010000018.1, read on the forward strand.
GATCATCCTCATCGGCAGACGAAAAGATAAATTCTGACAATAGAAAGAAGGGATTTTACTGGCCGTGAAGTTCCGGTTTACGGCGATGATTTAGCGATGTTGACATGCCGTTCCCGACACATTGCCACCCTTCGACTTTCTCAATAGCAGTCGTTCAATGCAGTCATTTACACAAAATTCCGCACACCCTCGGATTTTGCAGTATGGAGAACACCCATAAGAGCCACGTACACACTTCAACCATCTTTAATAGCTAG
>JAQTLM010000019.1 GCA_028714895.1 Gallionella sp.
AACTGACTGGATGTGGACTTACAATCACGAACGCCCCAACATGGCGCTCGGCGGCATTACCCCGAAACAGAAGCTAGCTTTAACCAACTCTACTTCTGGCCGCTGCTAATAATGGGGGGATTACCGATCAATGCCGACTTGGTGACGATGGACAGCGGATGTTTGCACTCCGCCAGTACCTCGATGATCTGCCGTGTGATCTGCCATTCGCGCTCGATGGGCTGGTAGGGATCGGTGTTGGTGCCGAGCGCGATGGGCACGCAGCGGTAGGATGGCTTCGCCAGCTCCGCGCGCAGAAGCTTCGCCGCATCCGGCTTGGCAAACAGCTTCGTCTCGAAATCCAGCCCCGGCGAGAGATTGAGGTAGCCGTGGCTGGAGCGCGCGAAGCAATAGATGCAGCCATGCTCGCAGCCGCGATAGGCGTTGAGCGACTGCGAGAACGACGGGTTGGACGCATCCTGGCGCTGGATCACGCTCTTCGCCCGCTCCACCGTCACTGTGGTCTTGAACGGCGGCAGCTCTTCGTCCGCCGATCCCCAGCCGTCGTCAACCCGCTCGCGCGCCACACTTTCGAAGCGCCCCTCGATCTGCAACGTCGCGCCACGGCCTTTTGCTGCTTCGCTCTTCATTTCTCCTTTATTGGAGTAATAAATTTAATCGCTTTCACAATCATCTTTTTACGTTTTTTTAGAATATTCACATCGAGTGAAGAATCTAGGAATTCATTGGCTTGATCAAGATTATCGAAAAAGCCCACATTACTCAGATGAAAAGCAATTAAATGATAAAAATAAAACTGTAGTTGAAAACAAAGGATCTTTACTTTTTCATTTAGCTCCCCGGCATGAACGCTTGTGTTTCTATATTCTCTTAAATGCTCAAGCAGTTGACGATGATACTCATGCTCTTTGAATAGAAATGCGCAGCGTTTAATAACCAAATCGTAATTAGCCCCATTGGGCGAGAGTAATTCCTCCATAGCTCCCCAAAGCCGAATTAACGCTGAATTTTGATCTCTCTCATCTAATGCTCTTACGTAGCGTAGCAATGCACTTTTTATTGCGTTTGAATATCTTGATTTCTCAATTAGGCCTAGAAAGTTGCTGCAATATTTGAGCTTCTCTACTGAACTAGATGAAAGTTTTATTGGGCTCGCAGACACAAAATTTGGTTCGTACCAAAACGTATCAAAAACCAAACTCCCATCCTCATTATGGACAGTATGGACACCACCTAGCCTAATCTTATTTATTGGCGACCATTCATCCCCAATAAATTCCATACTGAAATTGAATGACAGACTCCAAACTGCTCGAAGAATATTTAGTGCCTTTAGACAATCACTAGCTGCCCAATCGACAGACTTAGATTTGATCGAAATAATTACATTTGAATAGCCACTTGGGTTAGGTTCGATTCGATTATCGAACCTCCTATTTTTTAGTTCAGTCACAAGAGTATTCCGACTGTTAAATTTTTTCGGGTAGCCGCCCTCAATTATTTTTATCTTGCATGCCCCAATATTTATAACCTTATTCAGCAATGTAGAGGGTGTGATAGAAATGGATGTGAGTATGTAATAGATGCGCTCTTTTTGTTCCAACTTACCCTGAAGAAGAATATTGAGTTCAGATATAACATTATCTCGATTCAATGCCCCATTTTTCGCAGCTTCAGAAATAGCTTTAGACAGGAATATCTCTCTAGTCATCCAAGCAATGTCTTCAGGATAGTTAATCATCGTCTGCAATGCTGCTACAGCATCGTGATAATCAAAACTGCTGAATGACACATTACCTTCTGCCGTTACAGTTTTAATGCCATCTAATCTCTCTAGAATGACCTCCGGTTTGAGCTTTTTGCTAGTCTTCCATTCAATTTTCATAGACCGTCCCCGTTCCATAGTCATTTACTTCTTTTAAAGTACCACCCGCGAATAATAATGCACAGCGTACCGTCTTTCCCGCATACACGGCCTGCATCGCGCTGCGGTATTCCCCCATCTGCGCGCGGTAGCGCGACGCATCTTCGCTGTCGCCCAGCTTGTAGTCCAGCACCCATACTTCGCCGTCAAATTCCACCAGCCGGTCGATGCGCTTCATTTCGCCGCACGCATTGACGTAAGGCATTTCGTTGCAGGCGCTGCGGTAGTACTGCGAATCGAAGAAGCGCGCGAGTTGCGGCGAGGTGAGCAGGTGCTGGGCTTGGCTCAGCAGCGCATCGATCTCTAATGCGGGAATGCCGAGGCGGTGTTGGAGGTCGGCGCTTTGAGCATCGCCCCTCACCCCTAGCCCCTCTCCCGCTTGCGGGCGAGGGGTGTATTCGGTGAGGTGTTGCAGCAGCGCGTGCAGCCAGATGCCGCGCTGTTGTTGCGGGGTGTTGCGGGCAGCGCGTTTACCGGTGGGAATAATGGATGGTAGTTTTGCTTTATTCTCATCCATCCCTCTCCCCTGCCCCTCTCCCGCCTGCGGGCGAGGGGTAACGGCACGAAGAGGGTTCGGCATTTCACCCACCGCCGCCGCGATGCGGTCGTACCACGAGAGCGCCTTCTTCTTTTCTTCCTTGTCTTCGCCCTTGCTGCTGCCGCTGACGATGAGCGCCTGTTGCGCGCGGGTCATGGCGACATAGAGCAGGTTCATCTCTTCGCGCGCCTGTTGTGCGGCGTCCTGTTCAAACAGCGGCGTGCGTTTCCTGCCGCGCGAGGCCTGGTCGGCATACAGCGAGAAGTGCAGCGGCTGCGGCTCGTGCGCTGGCCAATCGAGCAGCACGTCGTTGCCTTCCTTGTTCTTTTTTTCCGCGTTCGCATCCAGCAGCCAGACGATGGGTGCTTCCAGCCCTTTCGATTCGTGCACGGTGTAGATGCGCACCGCATCGCCCGCCGTGCCGAGTTTTCCTTCGTCCGGCGCGTCGTCGCGGCTGTCGCGCAACTCGCGCAGTTCCTGCAGGAAGCGCGGCAGGCTGGGGTAGCGTCCGGCATCCACGCTCAGCGCAATCTCCATGAACGCGTGCAGATTGGCAGCGACCTTGGCGCGCATCTCGGGCGGCAGCACGGCGCTGTAGCGCGCCAGCACGTCGCCCTCGAAATAGATGCGGTCGAGCAGATCGTGCACGGGCAACTTGTCGGCGAGGGCGAGCCAGTTTTTCAATAGCTCGGCGGCACGTTGCAGTGTGGGCGATGGCTCGGCGAGGTGTTGCAGGCGTTGCCACCATGAGGAGCGAGGATTGAGGATCGAGGATTGAGGCCCCCCCTCCAGCCCCGCTTTTCGATCCTCAATCCTCGATCCTCGATCCTGATTTTCTGCTCCTGCAATCAACATCAAGTCTGCATCGCTGCACGCGAAGACCGGCGTGCGCAGCACCTGCGCCAGCGCGAGGTCGGCGAAGGGAGTGATGAGGAACATCAGCAGCGCCTGCACGTCTTCCGCCTCCAGCGTGTCGAGCAGGCCGCCGCGCCGCGAGCTGATGAAGGGGATGTGGCGTGCGCGCAAGGCTGCTTCATACACCGCGAGGTGGGTGCGGCTGCGCACCAGCACCATGATGTCGCCGTAGCAGGCGCGGCGCTCTTTGCCGTCTTCATTCACCGACCAATCGCTGACGATAGTTTTCAGCAGATCGGCGAACTGCACGGCTTCCTTGTGGCGCGCGCCCTCCTCGGCTTCATCCCTCGGCGTGGTCAGCGGGTCGCGCAAGACGAGCGGCGCATCCTCTGCCGTTTGTTCCTTGCCCTGCTCGGCGACCGCCAGCGGCAGCACCGCCACATGGCCGGGCAAGCCGGTATGCTCGGCGGTGTGCGGCTCGAAATCCACGAAGCCTTCCGGATGGCCGGCGAACACGGCATTCACCGCTTCCAGCACGGCGGGCGCGTTGCGCCGGGTATGGTTGTTGTGCAGCTCGTGCGCCGCGAAATGTTCCTTGAGGTAATCGCGCGCCATGCCGAACAGCCGCGCATCGGCACGGCGGAAGCGGTAGATGGATTGCTTGGGGTCGCCGACGACGAACACGGTGGGTTGCGAATCCACTGCCACCGCCGCATCGAACCATGCGCGCAATATCTGCCATTGCAGCGGGTTGGTGTCTTGGAACTCGTCGAGCAGCACGTGGCGGTAGCGGCTGTCGAGCTTGTACTGCATAGTCTCGGCGTGTTCGCTTTGTTGCAGCAATCGGCAAAGTTGCCATTCCAGATCGGAGAAATCCATCTGCTGCTTTTGCTGTTTGAGCGCCTGATAGCGTTCAAGGAACGCCACGCCGCAATGCAGCACCGCCTCGTTCAGGCGATATGCCTGCTGCTCGGCGAGCGTGTCGCGTACGGTCTGCAAGCTGTCGAATAACGTACCGCGCGCCAAAAGAAAAGCTTCCGCATCCTGTTTCTTGGTCGGCTTGAAACTGCGCGGCTCACCTGCCTGAGTGAACAGCAGCGGGCACACTTGCTCAAAGCGTGCTTCAGGTGCGGTGTCCGTCCAGGCGCGTTCCATCTCGCTTGCTTTGTTTTTTTGAACATCAGTTCCGTTGCTGGCAAGTTGGAGCGCAAACGCAAGGAAGGCGTCTCGGCTTTGTATATTCTCCCCCCACTCCGCTACAGGGTCTGCTTCCATGTCCACGTCGAGATCGGCGCGCAGATTATCCAGCGCGAAGGTCAGCACCCCCTCACTTGCAGTGCGCGTTCCGGCTGGCAGGCCGGAACCACTCGACAGGCGCAGAGCATGCTCTGCGAATTCCCCGTCTCGCCCCCCAGCCCCTCTGATGGAACTACTAGCCATTCGACTAGGCGGCAAAGCCGCCAAGTCGCTGGTTATCCCGCCTGCGGGCGAGGGAAGATGTGAGGTGTAAGCCCACCACTCGGCGCGCTTGGCGAGGAAGTTGAACAGCAGCTTGCGCGTGTTGAACAGGCCGCATTCGCCGAACAGCCACTGCATAAGCTGCGCGTCGACTCCGTCCGGCTGCTTGCGCATCTGATCCAGCAATTCTTCCCACGCCTCTTCCTGCTCGCTGCCCGCGCGCTCCAGCAGCGACGAGCCCTGCATCACGTCGGCGTTCAGCGGCGCGCGCTGCATGACCTGCATGAACCAGCCGTGGAAGGTACTGATGGTGATACCCGGTTGTGCCAGCAGCACGTTGCCGTACAGGCTGCGGGCGCGTTGCAGTTGCGCGTCGCTCAGGTTTTCCAACCCGCGCTCGGCGAAGAACTGGCGCACCGATGCATCGTCGCCCATCGCCAGATCGCGCAGCCAGAACTGCAGGCGCGCCTGCATCTCCTGCGCCGCCTTGCGCGTGAAGGTGATCGCGAGGACCTGCGAAGGCTGCGCGCCGTCCAGCAGCAGGCGCACGATGCGCGACACTAGCAGCCAGGTCTTGCCGCTGCCGGCACAAGCTTCGACGACGATGCTGTGTTTCGGGTCGAGTGCTATATGGTTGGTCACGGCCATTCGCCTTTCCTGCACAAGCCGCGCATCTCGCAATAACCGCACACGGTATCGATGCCGTTCGCGGGCATGCCTGCGCCGCCGCGTATCTCGCCCATCGCATGCACCAGACGCTCGGCATTGAGTTGCGCCAGAAGCGGGACATCGTGTTTGGGTTCCACCAGCTTTACTTTTCCATTCTCGATACTGACGAATGCCGCATCCGCCGCTTCATGCGCGTAGGCGTAGCACGCGAGCTGTACATCCTCGCCGGGCTCGCGCAGCTTATTGCGCAGCACTTGCTCGCTCTGCGTCTTGTAATCCAGCACCCGCTTCTCTTCACCTCTTGCATCCAGCCGGTCGATGCGTCCGCGCAGCCGCACGCCTTCCAGTTCCCAATCGAAGGCGCTCTCCGCTTCGGCGTAGCGCCAGCCTTGTGCTTCATTCTCGGTCTGCCATTCAAGGTAGGCGGGCAACGCCGCGAACCAGCGCGCCAGCCAGGCACGCGCGGCAAAATCCTGCTGCAGCAGATCGGCGAACACTTCTTCGCTGATCCGGCGCAAGCTTGCTTCCAGTTCATCGGCAGGATGCCCGCTCACTTGCGGGTAGCGTTCATGGAAGCGGCGCAGGATGTCATGCACGCGCTCGCCGTAATCGCGCTTCTCGATGCCTTCCTGGACTTCGTCGAGTTCGTTCAGGCGCAGGATGTGCCGCGCATAGAACTGGTAGGGACAGGCTACCAGCGAGTTGTAGGCGCTGATGGAGACGCTTGCCGGTACGGCCTGCGCCGTTACCTTTGGCGCTGGCTGTGCGGCCTGCGGCAACTCCGCGTTATGCGCCTCTTCCGCCGCAAGATAAGCATGTAGTTCGTTTTCGCCCAGATCGTCGCCGTGGGCCAGCGTATGCAAGTCGCGCAGCATCTCCAGATACGGGCTGAGCAATCCTTTTTCACCATTGCGATCCTTCTGCCAGGTGACCAGCACGCAGTCGTTCAGCGCCAGCAGGGCCAGCAGGTCGTCGCTTTGCCGTGTTGTGTGGATGCTGCGCGTAGGCAGGTTGAGTGCGCTGCGCACCGCATCGTTGAACCAGCGCCCGCCATCCGCCACGCTAGGCAGATGATTGGCATCGCACCCGAGCAGCAACACCGCATCGAAGGCGCGCCAGCGCGCCGCCGCGAGGTGGGTGAAGCGCACCGGGCTGTCAATGCCGCTGTCGCGGTAAGTCTGCGCGCCCAGTTGCTGCGCCAGCCAGCGCCGCCACTCGGCAAAGCGGTAACGGCCTGCGTCGGCCGCCAATTCCTGCTGCCATGTTCCCAGCGCACGCAGTAATTGCGCGCCGGCGTCATCCTGTTGCAGGCCGGTGTCGATGCCCAGCACGCGCAGGCTTGCGCGCAAGGCTTCCAGCCATTCCGCCAGCGTGCTTTTTTTGTTCTGCTCCAGCAGCATCGTAGCCTGGCGCAGGCGCGCCAGCGGCTGATGCAGCACCGTTTCGTGCTCGGCCAGCGCAACGAATTTTTCCAGCCCGGCCACCACGCCCTGTTTGCGCAGCAGTTGTTCCAGCTGATACACCGCCGCCTTGCGTTCGCTCGCCGCCATATCGGCGAAGATGAACGGCGACTTGAGCAGGTCGAGCAGGTCGTGATGATAGAAATCGCTTTGCAGCGCGGTCAGCCAGCGATCCAGCACCGTGCTCACCGACAGCGTGTCGAAAGTCCAGCCGGTCTCATCCGCCACCAGCACTTGCGCGCGTTCCAGCAAGGCACGCAAACGCCTTGCCACCACGCGGTCTTGCGCCACGATGGTGATGTCGCGTTTGCCGGCCTGCAGCCAGCGGCGCACCTGCATGGCTGCGGCGCGCGCTTCCTGTTCGAGGCTGGTTGCGGCGAAGAAGCGCAGCCTGCCGCCGAGCGGCGGAATATTTTGCGAACGCAGCCCGGCGGAATACCCAGTGGGATGCCCTGTGGAATGAATGCGCAGCAACCCGCTCCATTGCGGCGCCATCTCGCGCAAATCAAAGACTTCTACCGCCGCGCGTTTGGCATATTCGTCGAGGAAGCGCTGCTCGAACGCATCCCAGCCGGAGGCGCGCAGCACGAACAAAGGCTGGCTTGCCTGTGCCGCCAGCTTCGCCAGCCGTTGCTGATAGGCACGAGCCGCATCCAGTTCATCGCCTGCCTGCATCGCGTGCCACAGCTCGAATACCAGCCGCGCTTCCAGTTGCAGCGTGGCGTTCTGCCGCGCCTGATACGCCTGCTGCACGGCGGCGGCGAATGCTTCCGCATCGCGCGGTAAGGTATCGAGCGCATGGGTGAGCTCATCGAACAGCGCGAGCAACTCCTGCGTCATGCTCCACAGGTCGGCATTCTCGAACCACTGCTGCTTGCGCAGGTGCTGATAAAGCAAGGCGCTGCGCTGGCTGTCGGTTGCGACGGACGCATCGAGAGGGACGGATTGCGCCCAGTCGTTGAGCGTTACCATCTGCGGCAGCAATAGCGCGGGCAGCTTGGCCGCCGCGCTTAATGCCTGCGCCAGGGGTTGGGCAACATGGTAATTGGGCAACAGGACGGTCGCCCGGCGCAGGTCGGGCAGTTCCTGCGCATGGCAGGACAGGATGTGCCTGGCTACCCGGTCAAGGAAGGGTGGTAGATACGAATTCATTCGCACACCATCCATTGTTTGTGCGAATGAATTCGCGCCTGCTATCACGCCGTTTGAATCAACGTTCAAGGAAACGCAGCTTGTCCTTCAGGCCGCGCCATTTATCGGCATCGGCGGGCGCATCCTTTTTCTCGACAATGGGCTTCCATCGCTTGGCCAGTTCGGCATTCAGTTTAGTGAAATGGCGCTGATCCTCCGGCAAGTCATCCTCGGCAAAAATCGCTTCTGCCGGGCATTCCGCCACGCACAGCGTGCAATCGATGCATTCGTCCGGGTCGATCACCAGAAAATTCGGCCCTTCGCGGAAGCAATCCACCGGGCACACCTCGACGCAGTCGGTGTATTTGCACTTGATACAATTTTCCGAAACAACATAGGTCATGGCGGCGCTCCAACTGATCGAAAGTCGCGGCATTCTAGCAGAGTTAAAGCCGCATCGATGAACCCGCACAAAGCTAAAATATACGAGTTACAATGCGCCTCGGCGCTTTACGGTATTCGTTTTGCAGCCTGTTACTTTTTGAAGTGATTTCTTTGGGTAATTTTTGGGGGGGGTATGCCGAAATTCGATTTCTCCGTGACTACACGGGATGGACAAAAAGTCGAGAGTATCCAGATTTACGGCAAGGATTTGCCGGATGCGGAACGCAAGCTGCGCCAGATGTACTACAACTGCCAAGTGACGCAAATCAGGACCATTAATCCTGAAAAAGAATTTTCACAGTCGGCGGATATAGAAGATGTGTTGTCGCTGATTGTCAGGCAAAGCTGAATTCCGGCTGTGGCGAACGAAAGTTCGCCATTCTCGCTGCGAACACCACAAGGTTTTCTGAATTTCCATACGTTATTCGATAAATCCGTCTGTCAGCAATTCATCGAGCAACGCATCGTAATCTTGCGCTCCACGGCTGTTGGGCGCGTGATCGAAGACTGTTTTGTTCAGCGATGGGCTTTCTGCCAAGCTGACATTTTCCGAAATAAGCGTCCGGCATACATCCGCGCCGAATTCCGCTTCAGCCATCAGCAGGATATTCCTGGCCATGCGCCGCCGCGAGTCAAAACGTGTGAGCAGATAACGGCGGTTTACGCGACGCTTCAGCACCCGTTCGAGCGCCTTGAGGGTTTTTTGAATCTGGATGGCGCCCTTCATGGACAGGTAATCCGCCGACACGGGAACGATAACACCATCGCTGGCGAATATGGCATTCAACGACAGGACGCCAACCAGCGGACTGCAGTCAATTATCCAGTGCTTATTCCCACCCTCCATTTTTTCCGTCTGCAAACTTAAGTTCAGCTTGTTAATTGCGTTGTAACCCTTGCCATGCAGCGCGTCCACCTTGGACAACTCGATGTGTGACGGAATGATGCCGATTCCGCTGACCGAGTCTTGAATCATTTCATGCAATGGGCGATTACGCTGAAACAGGCTGTAAATGCTGTCATCACCAGAGTGGACGGTGACACCGGCGATGGCGCCGAATTGCGCCTGCGGGTCCAAGTCGATACCTACCGTTTTGTGTCCGCGACGCGCCAACGCAGCGGCAAGATTGAGTGCCGTGGTAGTTTTTCCTACCCCGCCCTTCTGGTTAAATATAGCGACTATAGTCATGGTCCGGTGAAGGTCAGGATTAAATTTTTATATTGCAGCCTGGATTATTCTAGCAGACTAAAACTGCACACCGATTTTACTGTAGGGTTAAATGCAGGAATTCCTGCGGCTGGTACTGTAAGAATTTAGTTGGGCGGGCTACGCGGGCTTTGCCGGAACCGGCCAAACCACCTATAATTGACGAAAATTCGTAACAAACCAGACGATATGAACGCCATCCGTATTCTTGTAGCACTTGCCGCGATCGCGCTGACCGGCTGCGCCTCCACCCACACAAAAAACCCTGCCGACCCGCTGGAATCGTTCAACCGCGGCGTGTACCAGTTCAATGACGCCGTGGATAAGGCCATCACCAAACCGGTTGCACAAGGCTACAACGCCGTGATGCCGGTTCCCGGCAAGATCATGGTGAGCAATTTCTTCTCGAATCTGGATGATGTCATCATTACCATCAACGACCTGCTGCAATTCAAATTTATCCAAGCAGCGTCCGATGGCTCACGTTTCCTGTTCAACAGCACCTTCGGCGTGTTCGGCCTGCTCGATGTGGCTTCCCGACTGGAAAAACACAACGAGGATTTTGGCCAGACACTGGGCTACTGGGGTATCGGCAGCGGCCCGTATATCGTGCTGCCCATCCTCGGCCCAAGCACGCTGCGCGACAGCGTCGGCCTGTATGCGGACAGTCGCCCGAGCATGCTGCGCCGGGTGAACCACATCCGCACCCGCAACCAGTTGTACCTGACCAAGGCGATCAACCACCGCGCGCAACTGCTGGACCAGGAAAAAGTGCTGGACGAGGCTGCGCTTGACCGCTACGAATTCATCCGCGACGCCTACCTGCTGCGCCGCCAAAGCCTGGTATATGACGGTAATCCGCCGCGCGAAAAATACGAGGAAGAGGAAAACGGCTTCGAATACCGGCAAGTGCCGATTCCCAACGTGCCTTCCTCGCGACAGGACAATACGCCTGCGGCCCGTCCTGCCAGCATTGCACAACAGCAGCAACCGGCATTTACCGCGCCGCCAATTGATGCCGATCGCCCCAGCGTCCACAAGGTGTGGATTGCGCAGCGCACCGGCATACGCTAGCGTAACGTCACGGAATTAACCGAGCATGCTCAAATACATGTAGGGTGGAAGCCCAAAGGGCGTTCCGCCGGATGTTGCCGCCCATGCGACGGAACCGCGATGCGTTCCGCCCTACGCGACTACGAGGCTGTTCTTCAGAATAAGGAGCGAGCATGAACAGCAACGACGGCAGGAAAGAATAAATGCAAAGGATCTTCGCCCCCGCCATCACCCTGCTGAACCGCTTGGGCTACACCAAAAAATTTACGCTGCTGTGGCTGTTGTCCATGATCGCGATTGCCGTCGTGGTGTACGGCCTGTTCGTCAGTCTTGACCGGGTCATCCAGCCCTCGCAACGGCAACTGGAAGGCCTCGTGCTGGTCAAGCCGATCTCCCAGGCCGTGCAAACCATCCAGTTGCACCGCGGGCTTTCGGCCGCGCTGCTCGGCGGCAACGAGACCCTGCGGGACAGGCGCGCCGCTGGGGAAAAGGGAGTAGCCACCGCATTCGAGGCCATGGAAGGAGAACTGCCAGCCAACCTGGCTTCCGGCGAAGATTTCCGGCTTATCAAATCAAACTGGGAACGGTTGCGCAAAGCAGGCTTGCATTTGACGGTTGCCGAAAACTTTGCCGCGCATACCCGCCTGATCGAACAGCTTCAGCTGTTCGAGGTGTTCATCGCCGACGAATATTTGCTGACGCTGGATTCGGAACTCGCCTCGTTTTACCTGCTCGACACCGCCGTCAACAAGCTGCCGCATACGCTCGAGCACCTCGGGCAGATTCGCGCATACGGCACCGGCATCCTGGCAAAGAAGCACATCACCGAACTGCAGAAGACCGATTTGGGGGTCATGGTCGCCGAACTCGGCAACACGCTCAGGCTCCTCGACATCAATCTCGACAAGGCCGGCCGCTACAATCCGATGGTGCATAAGTCGCTCATGGCGGTATCCGGTGACATTGCCGGTTCGTCACGGCAGATCACCGGCCTCGTGGCATCGGACATCCTCGCAGGCCGTTTCGCCACTCCGCCCGGCGAATTCCTGGATATCGCCACGGCGGCGATCGACAAGAGTTATGCACAAATGTACGACGCCCTGCTGCCGACCGCCGAGACCCTTATCAAGGCGCGCATCGCCCGGGCAAAAAATACGCTGTACACGAGTACCGGCATCGCCTTGCTGGCGTTCCTGCTGGTGGTCTATTTGTCGGTCAGCATCTATTACGCCATCGTTGGCGGCATCCAATCGCTGGCCCGCTCCGCCCGCGCCTTTGCCGACGGTGACCTGACCACGCGCATCAGGCTCGACACACGCGACGAGCTCAGCTGGGTGGGCGACAGCTTCAACGAAATGGCCGATGGGTTCAATGCCATGCTTGAAGCACGCCGCGAAGATGAAGCGCGCCTGCTCGCCACCATTGAAACCGCGATGGATGCCGTGGTGCAGATGAATGACAAGGGAATCATCACCGGCTGGAACAGCCAGGCGGAAAAAATTTTTGGCTGGACGCATGAGGAAGCGGTCGGGCGAATGCTGAACGAAACGATCATCCCACTCCAGTACCGCAAGGCGCACCTTCTGGGCCTGGAGCATTTTCTGGCTTCCGGCGAGGGAATTATATTGAATTCGCGGGTCGAGTTGCTGGGGCTGCATCGCGACGGCCGCGAATTCCCCATCGAACTGTCCATCACCGCAGTCAACGTGGCGGGCGAGCACGAGTTCAACGGCTTCATCCGCGATATCACCAGGCAAAAGAAATCCGAGGAGCTGATCTGGAATCAGGCCAATTTCGATACCTTGACCGGCCTGCCCAACCGCCACATGTTCCACGACCGCCTGGCGCAGGATATCAAGAAAGCGCATCGTGCCGGCCTGAAAACGGCGCTGCTGTTCATCGATCTCGACAAATTCAAGGAGGTCAACGACACGCTGGGGCACAGCATGGGCGACATCCTGCTGCAGGAAGCGGCGCGCCGCATCGGCGGGTGTGTGCGCGAAACCGACACCGTGGCGCGTTTGGGCGGCGACGAATTCACCGTCATCCTGGCGGAACTTGACGATACCGGCAGCGTTGAGCGGATCACCGAAAATATCCTGCAAAGCCTGGCCAAGCCGTTCCGGCTGGGCGACGAAATGGCCTATGTGTCGGCCAGCATCGGCATCACGCTGCATCCCAACGATGCTACCGAGGCGGAGGACCTGCTCAAAAATGCCGATCAGGCGATGTATGCCGCCAAGAATGGGGGACGCAATCGCTTCAGTTATTTCACCCAGTCCATGCAGCAGACGGCACAAACGCGGCTGCGCCTGACCAGCGAGTTGCGCGGCGCGCTGGCCGCCGGCCAGTTCAGAATTTATTACCAGCCTATCGTGAACCTGGCTACCGGCCGCATCATCAAGGCAGAAGCGCTGATCCGCTGGCAGCACCCGGGGCGCGGCATGATCAGCCCGGCCGAATTTATCCCACTGGCTGAAGAAACCGGATTGATTGTCGAGATCGGCGACTGGATATTCAGGGAAGCGGCGCACCAACTAAAGCTGTGGAAAACGCTGTACAACGCCGGGTTCCAAATCAGCGTGAATGTGTCGCCTGTCCAGCTCGGCAATACTATCGGCAATTCGTACAAGACCTGGTTCAGTTATTTGCGGGAACTGGGATTGCCCGGACAGAGCATAGTCATTGAAATTACCGAAGGATTGCTGCTGAATGCGGACCCCGGCATTACCGGCAAACTGCTCGAATTCCGCGACGCGGGCATCCAGGCGGCAATCGACGATTTTGGCACGGGCTATTCGTCGCTGTCCTACCTGAAGAAATTCGACATCGACTACCTGAAGATCGACCAGTCATTCGTGCGCGACCTGGTGACCGACCCGGACGACATGGCATTATCCGAGGCCATCATCGTCATGGCGCACAAGCTCGGCCTGAAGGTGATCGCCGAAGGAGTGGAAACGGAGGCACAGCGCAAACTGCTGACCGAGGCGTGTTGCGACTACGCGCAGGGGTATCTGTTCTCGAGGCCGGTGCCGGCTGAAAAATTCGAGGAATTATTGAAAAGGCAGCAATCGGAAAACCATCACTACAAAATCTGATCCGGTATTAGCCGAAAAGCCTGCCCCAACCCAATGAAAAAGGCCTGCGTGATGCAGGCCTTTTTGTCTCCATTACCCCGATGCTCAACGCCCGGAACGCAGCGCTTCAATCCGCTCGTCCAGCGGCGGATGGGTCATGAATAGGCGCATCATCCCCTTGCCGCCGGAGATGCCGAACGCGGCCATCTTTTCCGGCAAGGCAGACTGTTCATGGTTGATTTTCAGGCGTTCCAGCGCGGCGATCATATTGCCGCGCCCGGCCAGATTGGCGCCGCCCGCATCGGCGCGGAATTCGCGCTGGCGCGAGAACCACATGACAATGATGCTGGCCAGCACGCCCAGCACCAATTGCGCCGCGATTTCGGCAACAAAGGCGCCGATGCCGGGGCCGTTGCGCCCGTCATTCTTGAGCAGCACGCGATCCACGAAATAGCCGAACAGTTTGGCGAAGAAAATCACAAAGGTGTTGACCACGCCCTGGATCAAGGCCAGCGTCACCATGTCGCCGTTGGCGACATGGCTGATTTCATGCGCCAGCACCGCCTCGGCTTCTTCGCGGCTCATGTTGTGCAGCAGCCCGGTGCTCACCGCCACCAGCGCGTCGTTGCGGTTCCAGCCGGTGGCAAACGCATTCACGTCCGGCGCGTCGTAGATCGCCACTTCCGGCATGCCGATGCCTGCCGCTTGCGCCTGCTTGCGCACGGTTTCCACCAGCCAGCGCTCGGTCGGATCGGTCGGATTCTCGATGACCTGCGCGCCAACCATACGCTTGGCCGACCACTTGGACATCGCCAACGAAATCAGCGAACCGGCAAAACCGATCACGGCAGACGTCGCCAGCAGCGCGCCGAAATTGATGCCACCCGTCTCATTCAGCCAGCGATCCACGCCCAGCAGGCGCAGCGTGATATTGATCACGAACAGCACCGCCAGGTTGGTCAGAATGAACAAAAAGATTCGCTTCATATTATTATCTCCATCGTCAAAAAACTACGGCGTGCAGTTTAACACCTGCCGCCCTCCGCTCCGTTACATGGGGAACGCTCCCATTTTCTCAAGCGCGCAGTTGGAGGGGCAAACAGCAAAAAAGTTTCATGCCGCTTGCCTTGCCGGCCGCGCCGCACTACGATTATTCAGCGCCGCACTGAAATCACTTTACGAGGAGAAAACCATGAACAAGCATTTGACCAGCATCATCGCCATCGCCGCCCTGTTCTCCGCGCCCGCCCATGCCGCCGACAGCTACACCATCGACCCGACCCACACCTGGCCTGTGTTCGAGGTCAACCACCTCGGCTTCTCCACCCAGCGCGGCCGCTTCAACAAATCCAGCGGCAAGATCACCCTCGACATCGCCGCGAAAAAAGGCAGCGTCGAACTCACTATCGAAACCGCCTCGCTCGACATGGGATTTGACAAATGGGATGAGCACATGAAATCGGACGAATTCTTCAACGTCAAATTTTTCCCGACCATACGCTTCGCCTCGGACAAGCTGGTGTTCGACGGCGACAGGGTGATGGCTGCCGAGGGCAGTTTCACCCTGCTCGGCGTAACCAAGCCGCTGACGCTCACCGTGAGCAACTTCCGCTGCGCCCCGCACCCAATGGTCAAAAAACCGGCCTGCGGCGCGGACATCACCGCCACCCTGAAACGCTCTGAATTCGGCATGACCAAATATGTTCCGATGGTGAGCGATGAAGTGAAAATCTCCGTTCCCGTGGAAGCGATTAAAGATTAATGAGGTACTGCCCCTCTATATTAAGAAGAGGGGGCAATATGCTGATTTTCCCCATCCTTGCTTCCTACAACCCCACGAACGTCTTCAATACCTGCGCCTGACTGCCGAACTGCGCGGCGTTGATGACTTCCTGCGCCACCGTCTGGCCGACGCCCGCGAAGGAGCTGCTCTTGCCATACTGGTAAGCCAAGTCGCCGCCCAGCGCTTCGCCGTCGCTGGCGGACAGATGCGCAGCCAGCAGGCTGTTGGTGGCGCTCCAGTGTTGGAAGGTAGTGTTGCTGCCACGCGCTTGGTCAAAAGCGTTGACGATAGCAGTGAAATCAAAATCCTGAATCGACTTGTTCAACAACGGATCGGCTGAAGCGCGGTCGAATCCGGCTATGGCATCGGCCACCACTTGCAGGTTGAGCACACTCTTGTAATTGTCCGTGGTGGCATACCAACTCTTGAAATTTATCTGGTCGCCGTTACCCACTTCCAGAATAAGATCATTGCCCGATTTGGAAAGAGCAAGATCGGAATACTGGATGCCGCCGCCCAGGCTCAATGTGTTGTCGGTTCCAACTCCGCCATTAAGGATGTCTTGTCCATCGTTACGGTTGAAGGCGATGATGTCGGCTCCATTTCCGGTGGTAACCGTGTCATTTCCGATGCCGCCCAAGAAGAGTTCGTTACCGGCATTGCCCGTCAGCGAGTCATTACCCAAACCGCCATCCAGCAGATTGTTCCCACTATTGTCGCGCAGGACATCGCTACCATCCCCGCCAAATAAGATATCGTTGCCCGCGCTGCCCGTAATGACATCGTTGCCGATACCACCGTCGATGTTCGCGATGTTCACCAGCTCGGTGCCGGACAGGTCGATGGTGTCGTTGTATTGAGTACCCGCAACAACATTGACGCCCAATCCGCCGTCGATCTTCTCGACGGTGGAAGCGCCGGTAAAGTAGTTCACACGGATAGTGTCATCACCTGTGCCTCCTTGGATAACGTCGTATCCGGCATCGCCTTGGAAGCGGTCATACGAGGTGTCGCTACCGCTGATCAGGAAAGTGTCATCGCCCGCTCCGCCAGCCAGCACATCCGATCCTGTGCCACCTATGATGGTGTCGTTGCCTGCACTGCCTGTGATAACGTCGTTGCCGACTCCACCGTCGATATTGGCGATGTTGACCAACTCCGTACCGGATAGGTCAATGGTATCGTTGTACTGCGTCCCCGCGATCACGTTGAGACCCAGCCCGCCGTCAATCCGCTCGACGGTGGAAGCACCGGTGAAATAATTCATGCGGATGACGTCATCTCCCGCGCCGCCTTGGATAACGTCGTATCCGGCATCGCCCTGAAAGCGGTCGTAGGCCGTGTCGGTGCCAGCGATCAGGAAGGTGTCGTCGCCTGCGCCGCCTGCCAGCACATCCGAGCCAGCGCCGCCGATGATGATGTCGTTGCCCGCGCTGCCCGTAATGACATCGTTGCCGATACCACCGTCGATGTTCGCGATGTTCACCAGCTCGGTGCCGGACAGGTCGATGGTGTCGTTGTATTGAGTACCCGCAACAACATTGACGCCCAATCCGCCGTCGATCTTCTCGACGGTGGAAGCGCCGGTAAAGTAGTTCACACGGATAGTGTCATCACCTGTGCCTCCTTGGATAACGTCGTATCCGGCATCGCCTTGGAAGCGGTCATACGAGGTGTCGCTACCGCTGATCAGGAAAGTGTCATCGCCCGCTCCGCCAGCCAGCACATCCGATCCTGTGCCACCTATGATGGTGTCGTTGCCTGCACTGCCTGTGATAACGTCGTTGCCGACTCCACCGTCGATATTGGCGATGTTGACCAACTCCGTACCGGATAGGTCAATGGTATCGTTGTACTGCGTCCCCGCGATCACGTTGAGACCCAGCCCGCCGTCAATCCGCTCGACGGTGGAAGCACCGGTGAAATAATTCATGCGGATGACGTCATCTCCCGCGCCACCTTGGATAACGTCGTATCCGGCATCGCCCTGGAAGCGGTCATAGGCGACATCGGCTCCGTCGATAAGGAAAGTATCGTCGCCCACTCCGCCAGCCAGCACATCCGATCCTGAGCCGCCGATGATGATGTCGTTACCTGCACTACCCGTGATGGCATCGTTGCCGATGCCGCCGTCGATGTTGGCGATGTTCACCAGTTCGGTAGCGGACAGGTCGATGGTGTCGTTGTATTGGGTACCAGCGATGGTATTAACACCCGTACCGCCGTCAATCTTCTCGACGGTAGAAGCACCGGCAAAGTAGTTCACACGGATAGTGTCATCACCCGCGCCACCTTGGATAACGTCGTATCCGGCATCGCCCTGGAAGCGGTCGTAGGCTGTGTCAGTACCAGCGATCAGGAAGGTATCGTCGCCTGCCCCACCTGCCAGCACATCCGAGCCGGCACCGCCGATGATGATGTCGTTACCTGCACTACCTGTGATGGCATCGTTGCCGATGCCGCCGTCGATGTTGGCGATGTTCATCAATTCGGTGCCGGACAGGTCGATGGTGTCGTTGTATTGGGTACCAGCGATGGTATTAACACCCGTACCGCCGTCAATCTTCTCTACCGTCGAGGCACCGGCAAAGTAGTTCACACGGATAGTGTCATCACCCGCCCCGCCTTGAATAACATCGTAACCCGCATCGCCCTGAAAGCGGTCGTAGGTCGTATCGGTTCCGTTGATCAGGAAAGTGTCGTCACCGGCCCCACCGGCCAATACATCCGAGCCTGTGCCGCCGACAATGATGTCGTTGCCATCACCCGCATTGACCACGTCATTTCCGGCAATAGCCTGGATATAATCCAATCCCGCAGTTCCGTTGATAGTGTCGTTGTAGAGGGTGCCGGTGATCATATTGGCAACGGTAAGGTTGAAACTTCCGGTTGCGGAAAGTCCGCCCGTGTCGGTTGCGACAACTCTGACCGGCAGTACGCCGAGATCGCCCATGCCTGCCGTGCCGCTGAAGGTTTGCGTAGCTGCATCGAAGGTGAGCCAAATGGGTAGAGCAGTGCCATCGGCAAGCGATGCGCTGTAGGTCAAACTGTCCCCGTGGATGACATCCTGATCGGCAAACATTCCCGCAGGAATCGTCAAGCTCAACGGTGTGCCTTGCGCGACCATCTGATCGGCAACCTGCATCGTCACCACCGGCGCATCGTTCACGTTCGCCACGCTGAGGTTGAATGCGCTGGTAACACTCAAGCCGCCTATATCGGTCGCCGTCACCATGAGGTTGAGGCTGCCCACATTTCCGTTGAGCGGCGTACCGCTGAAGGTTTGCGTGGCCGCATCGAAACTGAGCCAGTCCGGCAGCGGAGCCTGTCCTGAGCTTGTCGAAGGATCCGCCAGTGTGGCTGCATAGCTCAGCGTATCGCCGGAAACAAAATCGGCATCGCTGAAGGTACCCACCGGAATTGTGAAAGTGAAGGTGCTGTCTTCAAGCGTGGATTGATCGGACAGCGGATTGACCAATATCGGCGCACTATTCGATGCCGCAATGCCGGTCACATCAAGCTTGAAGGTAGAGGTCGCGCTCAACCCACCGGTATCGGTTGCAATAACCGACACATTCAAATTACCCACGGCAGAATGATCCGGCGTTCCGCTGAAGGTTTGCGTCGCCGCATCAAAATTCAGCCAGGCTGGCAACGCGGAACCATCCGCCAAAGTTGCACTGTAAGTCAGCATATCGCCATGAATAGCATCCGCATCGGCAAAAACATTGTTGCTAGTCTTGGTAAGCGTCTGCGCGCTTGTGCCAAATTGGGCATCGGTCAACTGCGCGCGTAACTCTGCTTCACTCAGCCCGTTCAAGTTACCGTTTTTGCCGTAGAGGTAAGCCATGTCTCCGCCGATAGCCTGGGTATCCGAACCGCCTATAGAAAAGTCAGCCAGATGCGGCGCGAGCTGCCATGTGGTGATGGACGGATCGGCGGCCAGCGCGGCCTCGAATTGATTCGCCAACCCGACAAAATCGAACTGCTGGACGCGTTTGTTCAATAACGGATCGGCGGAATTGGAGTCGAAACCCGCCATCACTTCGGCGACAACCTGCAAACAGGTGACGACCTTGCTGCTCCCCGATTGCTCAAACCAACTGGCGATGGAAATTGATTCGCCGTTACCCACATCTAAAACAAGATTCCCCCACTCTTGCCTGAACGACAGGTCTGAATAACTGATGCCTCCACCCAACGACAACGTATCAGACCGGGAGGCAACGCCATTGCTGCTCCATGTATCAACGTTGTCATTGCCGTCACCCCGGTTGAACAGCATGACGTTCTTGCCATCGTTGCCGAAAACATAATCGTTTCCTTGCCCGCCAATGAGCAGATCGTTCGAAATGGAAGCATCCAGATAATCATTGCCTGCCCCGCCATCCAACAGGTCATTGGCGGTATCGCTATAGGAGCTATCCGCATAAATCTCATCCGCTCCGCTGCCGCCGGAGAGAAGGTCGCTTCCGCCTTCACCTTCCACCCAATCATTACCAGCACCCGCCAATACGGTATCGTTCCCTGCTCCGGCAAGGATGGCATCATCGCCTGACAACGCGTGAATAGTGACATCGCCATTTGTTCCGGTAATGTAGTCATTTCCAGTTGAAGGTGCAGTTGAGAGCCTCAACTGAATGTCATTGACTCCCCAAATCGTTCCATCGGCAAAGACCAGTTGTTCAACTTTTGCTGCGGCATCCAAACACCAGCCCTCCAGTGTCAGACTATCCAGCGTCCCATTAACAGACAATACAACGCCACCTGATTGATTCTGCGTAACAGAAACATCGGCAGGGGAAACATCGGTAAATTGCACGATGTCCATGGGTGAGTTATCCCAGTCACCGACAATCACATTGCCGTTCCCGCGCGCAAAAGTATAGGTGTCATTACCACCGCTTCCGGAAAGATAACTGTCGTAACTTGGACTTACTTGATCCAGCGTACCGCTGTCTGTTGCATCGTTCAGGAAGCTGTCTGCCACAACTGCACTGTTCGTGAACGAAAGGCTGAATGCCTGCCCCTCCACAACAGACTGTTCGGCAAGCGGATTCACCACCGTCGGGGCATGGTTAACTAACATATCCGCAATCGTGGTTGAATCCAGCGACGTCCCGTCGGCAAAGGTGAACAGGCTCACCGTGGAAGGTGAAGCCGGATCGAACCATCCCTGAATGGTTAACGCAGCGCCGCTCCCCGAAATGGAAATACTCAGATCGTTGTTGTCTACTCCGCCACGAGACACCCTCAAGTCAGTCGAAGCAATACCCGCACCGAACACCACCTTGTCGACCGCCCCCAAATCCAGGGGGTCGAAAGTCTCCACGATGCTGTCTTGTCCGCTGCCTGCTCCGAAAAGGTAGGTATCGCTACCCGCTCCACCCATCAGCACATCGTTGCCCGCTCCGCCGTCCAGCGTGTCATTCCCTGCCCCACCGCTGATCCGGTCGGTGGTATTGGTTCCGGTCAGGACGTCGTCCGCAGCGGTTCCGGTAATATCGAAGCCGCGTTCGAGCAACTGGGTATAACTGAGCGTTGTGCCATTGGCGAACTGGAAACTCTCGATGACGGGTGCAGCCTGGATATTGCTGGGGTCGAAGCCTTGAATATGAATTGCATCCTCTCCATTACCCGTCTTGATCAGCAGTGAACCCAAACTCAACGTGACCGAGGCCGGATCAACCCCGGCGCCGAATACCAGCGTATTACCCTCACCGGCATTGTCGATGATGGTATCCACGCCGCTACCCGCCTCGAAAACGTAGGTGTCACTGCCCGATCCGCCAATCAGCGTATCGTTGCCTGCCCCGCCATTAAGGGTGTCGTTACCGGCATCCCCATACAACTGATCGTCTCCGCCCAAGCCGATAATCGTATCGTTGCCAATATTGCCGCTGAGTATGTCCGCATCCTCCGTGCCTACCAAATCCATCGGCGGCGCAAGCGCGATCAGGTCTTGCATGCCGATTACCGACCCATCGGCAAACCTTACCTGCTCGACGCCAAAACCCAGCGTATCGTATTCACTTGGAAGCACTAACCGCACCTGGCTGGCACCGTTGTTCCAACTCAAATCCAGCGTCGCACGGCCCGCTTCCTGCCCCCATGACAGCGACAGGTCGGCCAGCGCAATACCCGCGGCAAACTCCACGGTATCCATAGGGATTACCCCTGCGTCGTAGGCAGACTGCAACGCAGCATAATCGTTGGCAGCAGGCCGCTCGAACGGTGGCAGAGGTTCAACATAGGTAACCCTCTGAGGATGATTAATTATGTAGTCCGCCAGCCATGGGTCTTCCGCCTGTATGGCAGGAAACTGGTCGGGCGTATAATAAAACCGGTATCCGCCACCCAGCAAAAATTCCGGGATTGATCCGAACTCGCCATCAACTGCATACATGCCCCCATACAATTCGCTTTCCTGCACATCTGTAACGCCTCTGGAGCCGAAATACCAATCCATGTACGCCTGCTCCGAATCGCCCGTATCGCCGATCAGGTCAACACCGGTTTGCGCGGGGTCGATCAGGTAGCGCGTCTCGCCCGTGCCGTAGTTCCCTCCATCCATCGTGTCGTTGCCCGCCCCGCCAGCCAGCACACTGCCGTTTGTGAGCGAGTCGTTGCCGTTGCCGCCGTACTGAACCGTTCCGCCAGAGAGAACATCGTTCCCTTCCCCGCCATACAGCAGTCCACCGCCATTGAGCGTGTCGTCGCCCGCCCCGCCATTCACCACTGCATATCGATTGTTATAGGCGTTGACCGTGTTGTTCGAGCCGCCCCCGTCAATCTCCTGAAGGTTGTAATTTATGTTCTGGGCAAAAAGCTGCGTACTTATCGCCCCCTCGAAAACTGCCGTATACGGATGAACCGCCACGACCGTGCCGCTCTGGAATGCGCGATAGTCGGTAAACTCGTTGACGGTTTGTGTCCAACTGATTGCGCCACCACCATAACCTATTGATATAGACGACGATGTGTAGGTCTGCTCGTTATACAAAGCCCCCCAGTTGACCTGCGCCTTGACGTACTGCGAGGAATAAGAAGTCGTCAAATCCAGCCCCGCATCAATGACGGCGGCATCGCTGACCGTGATGGTTTTATCCATCACAACCTTGTCGCTTCTCAGTACCGTTGTATAGTAAGGAAGGTAAATGTACGTTTCGCTTCTGTTTATATAAGTATTGGTAGAGGTGTAATCGGGGGCGCCATTAATCCAGTGGTAGGTGGTGGTAATTCTGTTCGTGCCCTGTGTGATATCGCGGATTACCGATGAGCCTGACGCCTGATTTTGAATTGTGCCATCCGCCTGCCATTGGTATCCCTGCGACAGATAATTGTTGGCGATGGCTGTCTTGGCCGCCGCAAAGAAATCGTCGCGCAACGCGCTGTATTCGTCCTGGTTCGTCGCATTGAGCACCGCCGCGATACCCTGCTGCGCACCCGTGCTGTCTTGCACCAGCCAGTCCTGCGGCGTGGTGTAATAGTCCTTGAGTGTCATCCCCTGATCCGTGCCGCGTATGCTCAGCAGCAGATCGTTGCCGCTTTGCGTGGCGCGCAGGTCGTTGAAGCTCATGCCGGCCTGGAGTGCGATGGTGTTGCCGCCGAGCGAGGCATCGATCACGGTGTCCTTGCCCATGCCGTAGCCGAAGCGGTAGGTGTCCAGCCCCTCCCCGCCGATGAGGGTGTCGTTGCCCGCCCCACCGTCCAGCAGGTCATTGCCCAGCCCGCCGTCCAGTGTGTCATTGCCGATGCCGCCGCTGAGGGTGTCGTTGCCGCCCAGCCCGAGCAGTGTGTCGTCGGTGCTGGTTCCGGTGATGATGTCGTCGCCTTCGGTTCCGGTAATGGGGAGGTTCTCAAAATCGGCTGGTGTCAGCACGGTGCCGTCGCCGAATACGATGCGTTCGATGCGATTGGCATCGGCCTGGCCGGTGTACCAGCCCTGCACGGTGATTTGATCTTGAGCCTGTCCTGAGCTTGTCGAAGTGGCGGAGCCATTGATGCCGAACGACAGATCGCCATTCAACTGCCGGGTAATGGTGACGTCGCTTTGCAGGATGCCCGGGGCGAATTGCAGGGTGTCTGTGGAGGCGGCATTACCGTTATCCGAGAGAATGTCCTGACCATCGCCCCGGTTGAACAGATAGGTGTCGCTGCCGGTGCCGCCGATAAGGAGGTCGTCCCCGGTTCCGCCAGAAAGAGTGTCGTCGCCTTCGTCGCCATTGAGGGTGTCGTTGCCTTCGCCGCCCAATAACGTGTCGTTGCCGCCATAGCCATAGAGGAGGTCGTTGCCCGCCCCGCCGTCCAGCAGGTCATTGCCTTGTTCCGCCAGCGGCACGCTGACTGTGTCCGCGTCGCCGTGGAGCTGGTCGTCGCCTGCTCCGCCGTACAGGCTGTCGTTGCCGCCCAGCCCGATCAGGGTGTCGTTGCCGTCCAGTCCGTGAATCCGGTCGGTGGTGTTGGTGCCGATGATCTGGTCGTCGCCCGCCGTGCCGTCGAGGTCGAAGCCGCGCGCCAGGAGTTCTCTGGTGGTGAGGATGGTGCCGTCGGCGAACTCGAAGCCGGTAATCGATGAGCTGTTGAATACGTCGTTCTGGTTGAAGTTACCGATGTGAACTTCGTCGCCGTTGCCGAGGTCGAGCATGAGGGAGCCCAGGCGCAGGGTGACGTCGCTTGCGCTGATGCCCGCGCCGAAGCGCAGGATGTTGGCGTTGGACTGGGTGTTGTCGCTGGTGTCGTAGAGGGTGTCGCGGCCATCGCCCCGGTTGAAGATGTAGGTGTCGCGGCCTGCGCCGCCATACAGGGTGTCGTCTCCCGCGCTGCCGATGAGGATGTCCGCGCCCGCGCCGCCTTGCAGTTCATCCACCCCGGCGCCGCCATCCAGGTAGTCGCTGCCTGCACCGCCCCACAGGGTGTCGTTGTTCGCTCCACCCATGAGGGTGTCGTTGCCGTCTCCGCCGTCCAGCCGGTCGTTGCCGCCTTCGCCGAAGATGACGTCGTTGCCGAGCCCGCCCCAGGCATGGTCGTCGCCGCTGCCCGCATAGATGACGTCCGCCGCGCCATCTGCCGCTATCGTTTCTCCGGTCGACGGCTGGAACAGGCGGGTGCCGTTGCTGTCGGTGACGGTCCAGTTGAGGCTTTGCGCGGCGTAGTTTCCGTCGCCGAGGATGTCGTCGTTGCCCGCCCCGCCGATCAGCAGGTCGCTCCCGCCTCCGCCCATGAGGACGTCTTGCGCGGCGCTGCCGACGAGGGTATCGGAGCCTGCGCCGCCGTTGAGCCAGTCGCCCTGGGTGTTGAGGCCGGCATGGGTGTTGCCGTTGGTGATGGCGGTGGCGGTGTCGATCTGGATGTCGGCGTAGAGGCGGTCGTCTCCCGCGCCGCCATAGAGGATGTCACCGCCCGAGCCGCCGATGATGACGTCGTTGCCCGCGCCAGCATTAACTGTGTCGCGTCCGCTTCCGGCTTCGATGAGGTCGCTACCGCCTTGAGCGGCATTGATGGTGTCGTTGCCCGCGCCGCTCATGATGTGGTCGTTGGCCGTGGTGCCGATCAAGCTGTCAACGCGCTCCGGCCCGCCGCCTTCTACCGGGTTGCCGGTGGCAACGTCGATGCGGTAATAGTCCACGTCGTAGCTGAGGACGCTGCCGTTGCTGTCAGTTATGACGTTGTACCGGTTGGTGACGTGCCAGTCGGTTCCTTCGCTGCCCGGTGCGATAGCCGCCGCGCTGTGGATCAGCGGGTCGCCGACGAAGGTGTTGACCGTTTGCGGGTTGGCGTCGGCAACGGCATCGGCCAGGGTGATGCCCATGTGGTTGCCGGTGCTGGGGTTGTAATTTTTGATGAGCATCGCGCCGTCCACGATGAGGTCGCCGCCGGTTGTCTTGTCTCCGCTGACGAAGGTGTAGAGGTGGCTCACGCCATTGGCATCGGTGCCTTGGAAGACGTGGTTGTCGCCATATTGATCGCCGCCGGTGATGACGATGGGCGCACTGGTGTCGTCTCTGAGGTAGCCGGTGTTGTCGCTGTCGAGAATGGTGTCGATGCCTGCATTTTGCCCGGCTTGCCAGACGTAGGTGTCCACGCCTGTACCACCCATCAGTACGTCGCTGCCCTGCCCGCCTGACAAGACGTCGTCGCCTGCGTTGCCGACAATGAGGTCGGCTGCCGTGCCGCCTACCAGCGCATCGGCTCCGTTGCCGCCGAGCATGAAGGCTCCCCGGTTCAGGGTGTCTGTGGCGAGCATGCCGCTTGCTCCGGCTTGGACGTACCAGTCGCGCATGTAGGGCAACAGGGATTTGATCAGGGTGCGTTCTTCGGATGAGAGCAGGCCTGTTTGGTCAAGATAGGTCTGGAAGTACTGGTAGCCCTTGGCATCGGCGAGGTTGAGCTTTTCATTTGCGGTAATGGCAGCGGCGAATGTTTGGGATACATCGGCAATGTCGAACTGGATGCCATTCGCCTGTCCTGAGCCTGTCGAAGGGCTGCCGGTGCCTGCGGTGCTGAGGTCGGTGAAGAGTTGTTTGTTTGCGTTCGTGGCGTTGGCGGTGTCTTCGTAATAAAACTGCATGGCGAAGGCGGTGAGCGCCTTGCTGACATTGTTCCAGTTGGCGTAGCTGAAGTTCTCGCTCATGGTCAGGCCGCCGTCTTGGGCGAGCTTCCATAAATCAGAGGTGAAGCGGGTGACCATGGCGTCGGCAGTGATGGTGGTTGCACCCGTTGCTGGATCACGCACTCCTGCTTCGTGGCGGACGAAGTGTTCGAGGAGGTTGCGTTCCGGGTTGTTTAGTTTATTCGGGTCGCGATAGAAAAGCTGCGGATCAAAAATCATCTTCAACAAATCAGGCAGTTTGACGGTCACGTCACTAAGGTTCTTGAATGGCGCTGCCGTTTGGTTGCTTTGCAGGAATGCCGTGAGCAATGCCTGGGAATGCAGGTCTGTGCCCGCCACGCCGTTGGCGCTGTCGGATATGTTTGCCTGCGAACCTATTCGGCTGAATGGAACCAACCATGAGGACAGGATTTCTCCCTGGACGTTGATGTCCGTTACTCGTGCTTCGCGTGCTGCCAGGGTGTCCGCTGCAATGGGGTTGGGGTTGTTGAAAATTTCAAGGGCAGCGATGTAGGCATCCAGTTTGGCCAAGCTGGTTACAGGAATGTGGTCTGCGAGGTAGGCGCGCAGATCTTTTGCGACCGAATCGGTCGTGCTGCTGAAGTCGTTGGCGTAACCTTGCGCAGAAGCACGGAATGGCGCTTGGTCGAAGGTGAATGCGCTTTCGCCGAAGAAGACGGCCATCAAGGATGCCAGGCCTCCACCGAGCGAGTGGCCGGTGAAGCTGATGGTCGTCCCCGCCGGTGCGCTGGCTTTGACTTGCAGGTAGTAATCTGCCGCCTGCCGGAGTTGGTCGGACAGGTTGGCTGATGCCAAGGGGATGTTGCCATGTACCCAGTCCGCAGACAACAAAGACCCGGGCCCGGTGCCTGCAAAGGAGATGACGATTTCGGTGCTTGTGGCTAGAGTTGTTCCGTTACCAAAAGTGGCTGCTTCGAAACCGGTTGTGTTGTCTTGGGGATTCCGTGAAACCATATACCATCCCGTAGGTATCGGGAATTTGTTAATGTCGGGACGTGTATCGCGATAAGAAGCTCCAGCCATCAATGCATATTCAATTGCAGTAGTCATGATGTATCTCCTGAGTAATTGGATTTGAAATATGCGATCTTTACTTTGTCTTCCTATCAACCATGCCGCGAGCTACCGGATCATTCGGCATAATCCAATAGCCTTTATACTTAATCAGTTCTTCGCATCCCCCACCCGCCCCTGCATACGCCTCCCGCAGGATGGTTTTGTATGGCCCTTCATCAATATCGTGGTTTTCTGCGTTCACGCCTTCCACGGTATAAAAGGATTTCAGCAATTTAGCCGCAGGTTGGCCTACGATGACGTTGGCATGGGTGTTGATTAACTCAGACGGCAACTCTGCCAAGGTAATGCGCTTCCATTGCTCGTTCTCATACTTGAACAATATCTGTGGCGGATTGGGTCTGCCCCATTTGTTGTAAGCGATGCACCCCGCCGGGTAGGTGGCGATGTAAGGTACGCCCTTCACTACATCCAGACGGATCAGGTTCAGGCTGTTCGGTTCGGGTTTTGCCTGGTCGTAATCGGTTTTCCAAACAATTTTTTTGTTCGTGCCTGGCAGGTTGAATGTCACCGTTACATCAAGTGCCGCACGCTCCTGGCTTTCAATCGCGGGATACCCACCAAGGTTGTAATAACGTTCTGCAATAATCTTGCTGCCGTCATGCAGCAGCACCTCTTCTTTCCAACTCATCGTATGACCAAATAACCCCGCATCCGCACCCATACTTACCCCCATCATCAAGATCAATCCAAGCTTCGTAATTCGCTTCAGCCACAGGTGATTGGTTCTCATGCTGCGACCCTCCACGCGTTGGCTGCCTCATCATTTGCCGCTTTGATGATATTGATAATTGCCGCACGGGTTCGCCATCGCATTCGGTCATTGCCTTGTTCCGCCAGCGGCACGCTGACTGTGTCCGCGTCGCCGTGGAGCTGGTCGTCGCCCGCGCCGCCATACAGGCTGTCGTTGCCGCCCAGCCCGATCAGGGTGTCGTTGCCGTCCAGGCCGTGAATCCGGTCGGTGGTATTGGTGCCGATGATCTGGTCGTCGCCCGCCGTGCCGTCGAGGTCGAAGCCGCGCGCGAGGAGTTGGTTACCATTAAGGACGGTGCCATCGGCGAATTCGAAACGGCTCTCGCCCAGGCTGTTGAATACGTCCTGCTGGTTGAAGTCCATGATGTGAAGCTTGTCGCCGTTGCCAAAATCCAGCATGAGCGAGCCTTCGCGCAGCTTGAAGGTGCTGGGATCGATGCCTGCTCCAAAGCGGTAGGTAAGGGTGCTGCCACTATCCAGCCGCGTTATCCGGTCTTCGCCATCGCCCAAGTTATAGACAATCGTGTCGTTGCCTTCGGTAAAAATCGTGTCGTCTCCCGTGCCGCCGACGAGGATGTCCGCGCCCGCGCCGCCTTGCAGTTCATCTACCCCGGCGCCGCCATCCAGGTAGTCGCTGCCTGCACCGCCCCACAATGTGTCGGTTCCCGTGCCGCCCAGGATGATGTCGTTGCCGTCTCCGCCGTCCAGCCTGTCGTTGCCGCCTTCGCCGAAGATGACGTCGTTGCCGAGCCCACCCCAAGCATGGTCGTCGCCGCTGCCCGCATAGATGACGTCCGCCGCGCCATCTGCCGCTATCGTTTCTCCGGTCGACGGCTGGAACAGGCGGGTGCCGTTGCTGTCGGTGACGGTCCAGTTGAGGCTTTGCGCGATGTAGTTGGCATCGCCGAGGATGTCGTCGTTGCCTGCTCCGCCGATCAGCAGGTCGGAGCCGCCGCCTCCCGACAGTACGTCGTTGCCGGTGCTGCCCACCAAGGTATCATTGCCGCTACCGCCCGCAAGCCAGTCACCTTGAAGGCCGCTGCCGCTGTTTATGATGTTGCCATTTGCGATGGCCTGCTCTGCGGTGATTTGAACATCGGCATAGAGGCGGTCATTGCCGGTTCCGCCGATAAGGATGTCGCCGTCCGCCCCGCCCGCGATGACGTTGTTTCCTGTGCTGCTCTCGGCATGGACGATGTCGCGTCCTGCACCGGCTTCGATCAGGTCGCTGCCGCCGCTTGAGTAGATGATGTCATTTCCGCCGCCGCTGATGATGTGGTCGCTGGCGGTGGTGTCGTGGAGGGTGTCGGCACGCTCCTGTTGCCCGCCCTCGGTGGGGTATCCATCGGCATCCTTCAGGTAGTAGTCAACGGTTACGGTGCCGTCTCCATTGGAAACAGATGAGGTGACTGCCCAATCGTTGGGTATGGCCGAAACCGTGGCGCTATGAATCAGCGGGTCGCCCTTGATATCGTGGGTGGTGGCGGGGTTGATGTCGGCAACCGCTGCGTTGAAGGTGAGATTCAAGTCACCTGCCGTACCCAATGCATGGCCGGATACATTTTTGATGATGATGGCGTTGTCCACCAGCACGTCGCCGCCGTTGATTGCATCGCCGCTCACAAAGACGTAGCTGTGGTTGCCGTCCGAGCTCTTGAAGACTCGCGCGTCGCCGAATTGGTTGCCGCCTGCGAGGGTAGTCCCGTCCATCTGAATCTGTCCTTGTCCATCCGAATCAAGGATGGTGTCGTGGCCGTCGCCGGTTTTATAAAAGTAGGTGTCGTAACCGGCTCCTCCCAGCAGGATGTCGTTGCCTGAATCCCCTTGTAGATAGTCGTTGCCTCCTCCCCCGTCAAGGGTATCGTTGCCCGCTCCGCCGTATAGATGATCCTCAACCGCCGCACCGGCATGTACATCGTCGCCCTTGCCACCGAAGAAGTAATGGTGGGTGTTGGGGAAAGAAACACCTTGGGCGATCTTGTAGCCACTTGCCACATCTTCGAAATAGGTAGATTCGTTTTGGAATGCGTGGTTGTTTGAATCGAAAACAACATTGGGATCAACCGGGTTATTGTCTTGGGTGCTGAACCATATCTTGCGCTCCAGCATGGCAGTCCGATCCGCCAGGTATTGTTCCGTGAGCACGCCTGTCCCCGTGTTTGGGTCGTAAAGTTCCAGAGCGCCATTTGTATTGAAGGCAGAATAGTCCGCGCCTTCCAGAACAAAGGGATTGAGTGCCTGAAGCGCGTAACGGGTAGCCAATCCTTGAATATTGTTGTTCACGGCCATTGCCGTCATGTCGCTGGCAGTCAGGCCAGCAAGCACCGTCAGTTGCGCCGTTCCAGCCAGTGCTGTGTAGCGGGCATCGTTCATCAGGTTGTAGAGGTTGGTGTAGAAATCGTTCCGGTCACCCGTTACGGTTTGAGTTGTGCCTGATCCAAGAAGAATCGTTCGTAGTGCATCAAGTGCGGATTCGAGGGTCTGGTTCGTTGTTGCACCCGAAGCGTCTACCACAGCATTGATCTGATCTTGGGTAAGGTTCGGGGACAGCTGCGCATAAATGGATTGAACCGCCAAGGCGTCGGTCAGGGGTGCGATGAAATGGTTGGCAACAGCATTGGATGCGGCTTCGGCCTGGATGCTGATGGATGTTCCGAGTTGATAACCTAGGCCGGAAATAATGGGAAAACCTTCCGAGCTGCGGATGTTCCAGATGTTGCCGCTCGGTGTTCCGTTCAAGCCGAACGCGCTGGTCAGCGCATCGGCGAGGTTGCCGAGCGGCCCGCCCACGCCGGGCGCATTGAACAGGTAAGCATCGGTGACTTGCGCGCTGTATTGCTCCTTGACCGCCGCAGCCAAGTAGCCGCCCAGACTATGTCCACTGACGGTAAATGTCTGACCTTGCAGCATGTTCGGGTCGTTCATCCATAAATCAATCTGAGTTTTGAGCGCGTTAAATTGGGGATTGAGCGAGGATGGAATACCGAGTGCCAGCAGGCCGTCTGCAAGCAGATCGCTTGCGGCAGGCTCGGTGCCTCGGATGGCAAGGTATTTTTTGCCCGCCGCATCCTGAAAAACTGTCGCAGAAACTCCGGTAGCGGGGTCGGTGTATTGGGCAGCAACGGTCCATCCTTGGTCAATAAAGCGAGCAGCTTGGAAATCAGACATGCCGACAGTAGGGTCAGTCAGATCGGTAGTCAGTATTGTGCCAACCGTAAACGTGCCATATGCAGCCAGCGAAAGTTCAGACTGAGTAAAGTAAACGGTCGTTGTGCTCATTTTTTATCTCCTTCAATAGATTTGATAAAAATCTGGTTCATTAAAATACCTTCGGTTGCTTCCAACCTATCAGGGCAGTGATATGACGAGGGCACCCACGGCCCAGGCAAGTCTCCGCCCCCCCTGTTGTACATCACAACTTCGCCCAGTAACTTCATATCGGATTTCCTTGTGATCTTGATATGGTCGCGTCTCATGGAGGTTTCTTGGGCACCATTCACAGCTGGTTCACCTTTCTTGTAATAGTGAATATCCCATTTATAGATGTACTCCGGCCCCAACGTGTTCTCACCCTGAGTCGGTTTATAGAAATTGATCTGCCCATACTTGTTGAATTTGTCAGCAGACAACTTCACCGTCTCATAAACCTTGATGCCCCCATCAATCGCGCAGAGCCGGTTCACTTCGGCATCCAGTTCGGATTTGCCCGGCCCACTCGCGCAAGCTGTCGCAAGAGGAAGCAGAAGCAATAACGAAATGAGAGTTTTCATGCTGCGACCCTCCATGCGTGGATTGCCTCGTCGTTCGCCGCTGTGTAACTATTGATAGTCGCCGCACGGGTTCGTCGTCGCATCTTGTTATCCCCCGCCGCACCGTTTAGGTCGAAGCCTTTCGCCAGCAGGTCGGTAAGGGTCAGGGTTGTCCCATCGGCGAATTCGAAGCGCTGGATGCTGCTGGTATTGGCCACGTCGTCCTGGAGGATGCCGTCTATGTGGATGGTGTCACCATTGCCGAGGTCGAGCTTGAGGGAGCCCAGGGAGAGGGTGATGTCGGACGCGCTGATGCCCGCGGCAAAGCGCAGGGTGTTGGTTTGTCCGCCGTCGAGGTTGTCCGCGATGTGGATTTCGCCATTGCCCCTGCTGTACTGGTAGGTGTCGTTGCCGCCCATTCCGGCGAGGGTTGAGCCGTTGCCGCCGCTCAGGCGGTCGCCATAGTCGCTGCCGATGGCGGTTTCTCCGGCTTGGGCGGTGAGGTCGAAGCCGCGCTTGAGTAGCTCTGCCGCCGTGAGTGCTGTGCCGTCGGCAAATTCGAAACGCTGGATGCTGCAATCTGTAGCTTTGTTGATAGCACTGAAATTGTTGATGTGGATGATGTCGCCACTCCCCAAGTCAAGTTTCAGGTATCCGGTCAGCTTGATCTGGCTGGCAGAGATGCCTTGCCCGAAGTGGATGACGTTGAGGTCGGTTGGGTTGGCGGTATCGTTTATCCAGTCTTCGCCGTCGCCCTGGTTGTAGAGGAAGGTGTCGCTGCCGGTTCCGCCGGACAGGATGTCCGATCCGGTGCCGCCCGAAAGGATGTCGTTGCCTTCGTTGCCGCTCAGTTGGTCGTTGCCGCCTTCGCCGAATACCACGTCGTTGCCCGCCCCGGCCCATACATAGTCGTTGCCTTCACCGGCGTAGATCACATCCGCCGCGCCATCCGCCGCTGTCGTTTCCCCCGTGACCGGCTGGAACAGGCGGGTGCCGTTGGTGTCGGTGACGGTCCAGTTGAGGCTTTGCGCGATGTAGTTGGCATCGCCGAGGATGTCGTCGTTGCCTGCTCCGCCGATCAGCAGGTCGCTCCCGCCTCCGCCCATGAGGACGTCTTGCGCGTCGCTGCCGACGAGGGTGTCGGAGCCTGCGCCGCCGTTGAGCCAGTCGCCTTGGGTGTTGAGGTCGGCATGGGTGTTGCCGTTGGCGATGGCGGTGGCGGTGTCGATCTGGATGTCGGCGTAGAGGCGGTCGTCACCCGACGAGCCATAGAGGATGTCGCCTTCGGTTCCGCCGATGATGACGTCGTTGCCACCTCCCGCATAAACTATGTCGCGTCCGCTTCCGGCTTCGATGAGGTCATTCCCTCCCTGAGTGGCGCTGATGGTGTCGTTGCCCGCGCCGCTGCTGATGTGGTCGTTGGCTGCACTGCCGTTGAGGGTGTCCGCCCGATCCCCGGCTTTGTTGGGGTCGGTGACGAGGTTGTTCAGGTCGTCGTAGTGATAGACAACGTTGCCGTTGGCATCGTAAAAATCCATCGGGCCAAAGTCGCCGACGATGGGCGGGTTGGTTGTAATGGGGTTGACGTCGGCAAATGCGCCATTCATGGTGAGGCCGAAGGTGCCGCCTGTGCCGTAGTTCTGGATGACGATGTTGCCGTCGATCAGCAGCGTCTTGGGATCGGCCTGAACATAGAGGTGGCCGCTGGTATCGCGGTGCACACGGGTGTCGCCGTACTGGTCGCCTCCGGCCAAAACGTTTCCATCCACCGCGAGGGTGTTTTGTCCGCCGGTGTCGAGGATGGTGTCGAGGCCGTCTCCGGTGGTGTAGACGTA
This sequence comes from Gallionella sp., assembly GCA_028714895.1. Lineage (GTDB taxonomy): Bacteria > Pseudomonadota > Gammaproteobacteria > Burkholderiales > Gallionellaceae > Gallionella. The sequence continues at coordinate 33,647 of JAQTLM010000019.1, forward strand.
AGCGTCGTTGCCCGAGCCGCCAAGCATGGTGTCGTTGCCGCCTCCGCCTTGGAGCAGGTCATCGCCTGCGTTGCCGATGAGAAGGTCGCTTCCTGTTCCTCCAACCAGCGCATCGGCTCCAACTCCGCCAAGCATGAAGGCGCCACGGTTCAAGGTGTCGGTGGCGTTCATCCCTGATGCACCGGCTTGCACGTACCAGTCGCGCATGTGGGGCAGAAGTTGCTCAACGATTACCCTGTCGCCATCCGGCAGCGTATTGAGGTAACTTTTGAAATACTGCACATAGCCCTTGGCATCGGTAAGATTGAGTTTATCGCCATTCTGAAAGGCAGTATTGAATGCGTCCGAGACACTGGCGATGTCGAATTGCACACCGCCAACCATATCAGTAAAAAATTCTTTCCCTGCACCTGCGCTCGTTGAGGTTTCCTCGTAATGCTTTTGCAGCGCAAAGGCCATCAGGGCGCGCCCCAGATTTCCCGTGTTGATGTCCGTCACGATGCTCGGCCAGTTTTGTTTGGCGCCAAGCGTGGTCATGTCGGCGGAGAAGCGATCGAGCAGGCTTCCAGATGGAATAGCTGCTTCGCTTTGCACCAATTTTTCGATGAAATTTACTTTACCTGTTCCCACATCGGTTTTATACAGCTTGCTATCAAAAATCAGCGGAAGCAGATCGGGGAGTTTCTCGGTGGCGGCACGGAAGCTCTCACTTTGCAGGAAGGCTGTGAGCAGCGCCTGTGAATGCAAATCCGTTGAGGTCAATCCGAAGGGCTGGTTGTTCAGCAATGAGGTTTGCTGGATCTCCTGCGGCGTGCCCAGTTTGTCGGAGAAGGATTGCAAGGCTTCACCTTGCACAAAGATATTGCTGATGCCCGTAGTCCGAGTCGCCAAGCTATCTGTCCCATTAATAAACGCATCCAGTCTTGTCAAGGCGCTCGCTACGTTCGGATCAGTGCCGTAGCCCTTGCCGAGGCCGAGGAGATAGTCCTTGATGATTTGCGCGTTGGCGGTAGTTGCGGTGGAGGCAAACGGGGCTTGATCGAAGGTGGTCGCCTGTTCCCCGAAGAATGCCGCCATCAGCGAGGCAAGGCCGCCGCCTAACGAGTGCCCGGTAAAAGTAATCGTGGCATCTGGGTTGGCCGCTTTGACGGAGAGGTAGTAGTCCGCCGCTTCTTTGAGTTGCGCTGGCACGCGCCCCAAATACAGCGACAGGTTTGTGCCCCAGTCGCCGTCGCCACCTGTGCCGGCGAAGGAGATGACGATTTCGGTGTTCGTTCCTGTGCTGCGCTTGAAGTACCCTGCTTCAAAACCACTATCCTTTACCAAGTGCTCAAGCTCTGACCAACCCTGTGGAACAGGCAACCAAGTCGTGCTGTTGCGTGTATCTTGGTAAGCGCGGCCTGCCATCAGTGCGCAGTCAATTTCAAATTGAGTAGCCATTGTCAATTCTCCTTAAATTGGTGTTTGATAAGATCAAAAAATGTTATTTAGTCGGTCGATTCAGAACTCATTTTGCGTGCGCGTTTCTCTGCATCAACACGCTGCTTAATAGTTCTTTCCACATAACTAGGTGAAGCCCATCCACCTTCAAACCGAATCATCTCTCCGCAGTTCGCTGGAGCCCCTATTTTCAACGGCTCGCGAATGACCGTGTAGCTTTCTTGCGATCTTCCAGCTGCCTTGTTGACTTTGCGCACCGTGCCCGCCGTCAGCACCGAGGCATCGCGCTCTTCCACAGTGAGGCTGTATTGGTCGTAGCCGCCGACCATGACGTTGGGTTCCTTGAATTCGGCAGGAAATTCTTCCAGTGGGATGCGTTGCCATGCCTTGCCATCGTATTTGAAGAAGATGTAAGGTGGATTGGGACGCCCCCAACGGTTGTAGGCAATGCAACGGGTAATTCCGGCTGCCGCATAGGGAACGCCATTCATGAAATCCAGCACCATCAAATCCAGGTTGTCCGGCTCCGAACGCAAGCGGTTGTTGCTCCGCCAAGTCACGCTTTGTTTGGTATCAGGCATGCTGAAGGTTGTGGTGTGCTCCGCCAGCGGCGCACCTTGCCCGATCTCATGAGGCAAACTGGAATCGTGGATGTCCTTTCTTTCCACGATCATCTTTCGTCCATCATGCAGCAGTACTTCTTCTTTCCAGCTTATCGAGCTGCCCGTTGCACACGCGCTCATGCTGGTTGCCAACACCGCCAGTACCATAGCCATCCATTTCTTCATCGCTTGTCTCATGCTGCGACCCTCCACGCGTTGGCTGCCTCGTCGTTCGCTGCTATGCCGCTATCGATATTTGCCGCACGGGTTCGCCATCGCATCCTGACATCGTTGCCCAGCCCACCCCATACTTGGTCGTCGCCGCTGCCCGCATAGATGACGTCCGCCGCACCATCTGCCGCTATCGTTTCTCCGGTCGACGGATAAAACAGGCGGGTGCCGTTGGTGTCGGTGACGGTCCAGTTGAGGCTTTGCGCGATGTAGTTGGCATCGCCGAGGATGTCGTCGTTGCCTGCTCCGCCGATCAGCAGGTCGGAGCCGCCGCCTCCCGACAGTACGTCGTTGCCGGTGCTGCCCACCAAGGTATCATTGCCGCTACCGCCCGCAAGCCAGTCACCTTGAAGGCCGCTGCCGCTGTTTATGATGTTGCCATTTGCGATGGCCTGCTCTGCGGTGATTTGAACATCGGCATAGAGGCGGTCATTGCCGGTTCCGCCGATAAGGATGTCGCCGTCCGCCCCGCCCGCGATGACGTTGTTTCCTGTGCTGCTCTCGGCATGGACGATGTCGCGTCCTGCACCGGCTTCGATCAGGTCGCTGCCGCCGCTTGAGTAGATGATGTCATTTCCGCCGCCGCTGATGATGTGGTCGCTGGCGGTGGTGTCGTGGAGGGTGTCGGCACGCTCCTGTTGCCCGCCCTCGGTGGGGTATCCATCGGCGTCCTTCAGGTAGTAGTCAACGGTTACGGTGCCGTCTCCATTGGAAACAGATGAGGTGACTGCCCAATCGTTGGGTATGGCCGAAACAGTGGCGCTATGAATCAGCGGGTCGCCCTTGATGTCGTGGGTGGTGGCGGGGTTGATGTCGGCAACCGCGCCATTCATGGTGAGGCCGAATGTGCCGCCAGTGGCGTAGTTCTGGATGACGATGTTGCCGTCTATCAGGAGGGTGTTGGAATCAGCTTGGACGTAGAGGTGGCCGCTGGCATCGCGGTGCACACGGGTGTCGCCGTACTGGTCGCCTCCGGCCAAAACGTTCCCATCCACGGCTAGGGTATTCTGGCCGCCGGTGTCGAGGATGGTGTCGTGGCCGTCGCCGGTGGTGTAGACGTAAGCGTCGTTGCCCGAGCCGCCAAGCATGGTGTCGTTGCCGCCTCCGCCTTGGAGCAGGTCATCGCCTGCGTTGCCGACGAGCAGGTCGCTTCCTGTTCCGCCGACCAGCGCATCGGCTCCGTTGCCGCCGAGCATGAAGGCGCCTCGGTTCAGGGTGTCGGTGGCGAGCATGCCGCTTGCCCCGGCCTGGACGTACCAGTCGCGCATGTAGGGCAGCAGGGATTTGATCAGGGTGCGTTCTTCTGGAGCAAGCAGACCCGTGGTGTCGATGTAGGTCTGGAAGTATTGGTAGCCTTTGGCTTTGGTAAGGTCGATTTTGTTATTGGCATCCATCGCGGCAGCGACATCTTTGGAAACATCGTGCATGTCGAATGTAACGCCGTTGCTGCCTGTGCCTGTTGCACTCAAGTCGGTAAAGAGTTGTTTGTTCGCGTTCGTGGCGTTGGCGGTGTCTTCGTAATAGAACTGCATGGCGAAAGCGGTAAGAGCCTTGCTGACGTTATTCCAGTTGCTGTAGGTGAACGGCTGGCCGGTGCTCTCGTTGATGGTCAGCCCGCCGTCCTGCGCAATCTTCCACAGGTCAGAGGTGAAGCGGGTGACCATGGCGTCAGGAGCTATGGTGGTTGCTCCTGTTGCCGGGTCACGCACTCCGGCTTCGTGGCGGACGAGGTGTTCTAAAAAGTTGCGCTGCGGATTGCTCTTGTTGTTCGGGTCGTTGTAGAACATATTCTTATTAAAAATCATTCCCAGCAAGTCAGTGAGTTTGAACGTCACGTCGTCCAGCGCCTTTCCGGCTGCTGCTGTCTGGTCGCTTTGCAGGAAGGCGGTGAGGAGCGATTGGGCGTGGAGATCGAAGCCAGACACGTCTGTCGTGCCGTGATCTATCGGCGTCTGTGCGCCTATCTTGTCAAAAAAGGTAAGTGGTGCGGTCGACAAAAACTCACCCTGAGTATTTATGCCAGAAACATTTGCTGCTCTGGCGGTCAAGCTGTCCGTAAGTAAATTAGTCGTAGCAATAAAGTCAGCGAGTGGGTTCAGTATCCCTGTTATTTGTAAGTTGCTATCAGGCGGATACTTTGCGAGCAAATCTCTCATTACTTCCATTGCGATTGATACCTTGGCCGAATTGAGGAAAGGCGCCTGATCAAAAGTCACTACTGTTTTATTAAACAACACTCCCATCAATGCAGCCAGGCCACCGCCCAAGCTGTGGCCAGTAAAGATGATATTGGCAGTGGGGTTCGCCATCTTTACTTGCGCGTAGTATTCGGCGGCTTGCAACAGTTGCACCGACCCAAGACCTGTCGCCAGACCAAAGTTCGCTTGATTGTCCCCAACATCGAGGGCATCCTTGGTACCTGCGAAGGAGATAACGATGTCGTTCGAGCATTGGCTTTGGAAGGCGGCAGCTTCAAAGCCGCTGGATGGGTCATTGAAATGCGAATTAGTAATATCCACCCAACCAGATGGGGCTGGGAATTTATTTATGTCGGGGCGGGTAGAAATATACGAAGCACCGGCCATCAGTGCGCAATCAATTTGAAATTGTGTGACCATGATTACATCTCCTTGAAATAGTAAACCACGTAAAGTTATTTAGTCCTGCTATCCATCATTCGCTTGCCGATGGAATCACCCGGACCGACCCATGCTCCTTTGTAATAAACCAATTCCTCGCAATTCACCGATGACCCGACCGCGCCCCGCTTTACTGGCACCCGCAGGATGGTGCGGTATTCGGGCGTATCAATATCGTGGTTTTCCTCGTTGACTTGTTCGACGGTATAGAAGTGCTTGATTCCTTCGGCAGGCGGCCCGCCGACAATGACGTTTGCCTGGACGAGTTGCAGAGGAAATTCAGCCAAGGTGACGCGCTTCCATTGATCGCCATCGAACTTGAACAATATCTGTGGCGGATTGGGGCGTTTCCATTTGTTGTAGGCAATGCAGCCCGCCGGGTAGCCTGCGATGTAGGGGACGTTGTTTACAATACCCAGCAACACCACATTCACGCCGTTCGGTTCCGGTACATCGTCCCTGAAGCTCATCGCCCATGAGATTTTTTGGTTTGATCCCGGTAGCGAGAAGGTGATGGTTTCGTCCAGTATCGCCCGCTCTCGGCTTTCCAATGTGGGGCGGCCACCTAGTTTCTGAACACGCTCCACAATAATCTTGCTGCCATCATGCAGTAGCACTTCCTCTTTCCAACTTTTGCCACCGAATCCAAATAATCCCGCGTCCGCATTCATGCTCACCCCCATCATCAAGATCAATCCAAGTTTCGTAATTTGCTTCAGCCACAGTTGAGGAGTTCTCATGCTGCAATCCTCCATGCGTTGGTTGTTTCATCATTCGCAGCTTTGCTGTTATTGAAGGTTGCCGTGTGGGTTCGTCGTCGCACCCTGATGTCGTCTACTTCCACGCTGACCGTGTCCGCGTCGCCGTGGAGCTGGTCGTCGCCCGCGCCGCCATACAAACTGTCGTTGCCGCCCAGCCCGATCAGGGTGTCGTTGCCGTCCAGGCCGTGAATCCGGTCGGTGGTGTCCCGTCCGCGCGTCCGCCGTACTATTTCATGTGGTGATTTCTTCATTTTTTCGCGTCTCCTGTCAGTTTTTACTGCTGCCGTTCGCTTCGTTTTCCTGTTTCCTCACTCGTTCTGCTCGTTGTTTCATCATTCATCCGTCCGTTTTTCGCTTTTGGCGCGCAACATCGCGGACAGTGCATCTTGCTGTCCAAGTGCATGTTGGGTTACGCGATGAAGCCGCTAACCCAACCTACGTAACTACAAGTGTTCGCCCTTCTATACATCAGGGCGAACGGTTCTGTTGATGCCTCAAGTCATACCCCATCAGCAGCCCATCCCATGCCTCGAACCAGTGTTCTTGCGTGGGGGGCTTGGCATAGGGGTCAATTCCGTTCCATGCTTCTGCCGGTGTTTGCCCGTTCAGATTCTGGTGCGGACGGATGCGGTTGTACCAATATCGAAAGGTATCGAGATCGCGGTTGAGTTGCTTCCGCACCATCTCCCGAACCCTCTCCCCCTGCCCCTCTCCCGCAAGCGGTAGAGGGGAGTAAATTGTTTGGTCGAGCGTTTGTTTGAGGGTGCCGAAGAAGCGTTCGATCCTGCCGTTCTGCCACGGGCAGCCGGGGTCGGTGCGTTGGTGACGGATGCCGAGTTTCTTCAGTCCGACGCGAAATGCTTTGGAGGTGAAGATGGCTTCGTTGTCGGTGCGAATGATTTTGGGTTTGCCGTGGGTGCGAATAACCTGGCTGATGCTGGCGATCAGGGTATGCGAGGTTTTATCGCGCAGGGCTTGCAGGTGCAATAAGGCGCGGCTGCCGTGATCGAGGATACCGAGCAGTGCGTGGAGATTTTTGTTGGTGTCGGTCTTGCCGGTGAGGTCGATGCCCCAGATGAGGTTGCACGGAACAGCTTTTGGTTTGGCGTGCTTGAGGTTGCGGCGCAAAATCTGGATTTCGTAATCGTGTTGCTGCAAGGTTTGGTGAACGTAGGTTTTTCCGACGGTGACTTTGCGGGAGACGGCAAAACGGCGGTTGCAGAGGTCGGCGATGCTGCGGCATCCCGCTTCTGGCATAAGCGCTTTGAGGCGAATGATTTCGTGCTTAAGCCATTCGGGTTTTTGCGTGCTATAGCAATGGTTGTGTTTGCCGGCTGGCTCAACACGCTTGCTGCGATAGTGCGAACGATGAGGTGCATGTATCCAACGCACGATGCGCTGGAGGTGCGAGTGCAGGAGTTCAAGAAATGTCAGCAGGATTAGCATGGAATGCTCTTACCGTTCTTGCGCGCGGTTGATTGCCCGGCGCGCTACGCCAATTGAAATCAGCGGGTAAACCTCAAGCATCGCTATATAGGCCAGCCCGGACATTTACACCGCCTTCCTTCCACCTTCGTGGTACGCATCGTCCGCTGCTTTCGTCACGTTTGATTTGCCCAATTGGCAGAATCGTTCGCCAACACCTGCGTTGACATCAATAACATATTTGTTATGATGCGTGCCATGAGCTATTCGATCCATTACTACAGCGGGGCTGTTCAGACAGTTATTTTTGGCTTGCCTGTCACGCTGCAGGCTCGTTACATCGGGTTGACGGATCGGATGCGAGTCGTCGGTGCAAACTTGGGGGAGCCGCATACCAAGGCGATGGGCGATGGGTTGTTTGAATTGCGCTTGATGGGTGTCGAAGGGATTGCGCGTGTGATGTATTGCACGTTGTCCGGTCGGCGGATTGTGATGTTGCACGGGTTTATCAAGAAAACCCAGAAAACGCCGCGTGCGAAATTGGAAACCGCGATACGGCGTATGAAGGAGATCAAACATGCTGACGCACGATGAATTAAAAACCAAGATGTTGAAAAATCCCGCGGTTCGTAAAGAGTATGAGCGGCTGGAAAAGGAAGAGTTTGCCTTGTTGGATTTGTTGCTGGAGGCGCGCCATGAAGCAGGCTTAACGCAAGCCGAAGTGGCCGAGCGCATGGGGACACAAGCTCCCGCTGTGGCACGGCTCGAACGCGCCTTGGCATCGGGCAAACATTCGCCATCGGTGACAACGATCCGGCGGTATCTTGCTGCTTGCGGCAAGCAGTTGGTGGTGGACACCTGTCCGGCGTAATCTTCCTGTTCATAAAATTTCATGAATCTGGTGTCGGAGCCGCTGCCCCATCCGCATGTCCGCCGTTCTATTTCATGTGGTGATTTCTTCATTTTTTTCGTCCTTTCCCTCGGTTTTTAAGCCGCTAACCCAACCTACGTAACTCGTCACCAGCGGCTCGCTTCCCCGCCTGATGAAACTATTGATAAAGCTACTAGCCATCTGACTAACCCGGCAAAAGACGCTGGTTATGTGCGGAAATGACGATGTCTATGCATTTCGATGTTCTCATCCGATCCATCGCGCTCACCGCTCCCTCCCCGCTTCCTGAAACACCCCCAGCACGGGCGAGAGCAGGTATTCGAGGATGGTGCGGGTGCCGAGGTGGATTTCGGCGGTGACTTGCATGCCCGGCGTGAGGCTGTGGCGCACGCCGTCGGCGATGAGGTGTTGGGCCTTGAG
>JAQTLM010000020.1 GCA_028714895.1 Gallionella sp.
CCAAGCATCTCACGCAATTCCCGCAAATCACTTTCAATCATGGAAAGCTGGTAAAAGCTTCCGCCCGCCTGTTTCGCCAGTTCGAGTTGTTCCACCCTACAGGTTTTGAATATGTTCTGATAATTCTGTAACGCTATTCTAGTGCAGTGTTGCATTCTGTCTGGAACTTATACCAACGGTTAGCGCTGTATTGTAGGTCGGGTTTCAACCCGACACGTCGGGCTAAAGCCCGACCTACAAGGGTTTGCACATAAGTGCCGTCAAGAGCGATGCACTACACTAGTTTGTATTTAAAGTCAGGTTGCGCGCCTGCTTTACTTGATCCTGCCTCACTCAGCCGCACGCCGCAAGGCTTGGGTAGCCCATTGGTTCAGGCTCTGTCCGCTCACCTGTGCCGCCACCAGCGCGGCGGTATGCACTTCTGGCGGTATACGCAACATCAATCGACCACTGGCAGGCTTTTGCGCCGCACGACCCAATTTGGCGCAGGTTGCCAGATAGTCTTCCACCGCCTCTTCAAACGCTGCGCGCAGCTCTGGCACATTGTCGGCATGAAAGCCAATCACATCGGTAATCCCCGCAATATGCCCGATAAAGCAGGTATCCTCATCGCTGTATTCAATGCGAGCCGCATAGCCCTTGTAAGTCATCGTATTCATGGTTTCACCCCAGCTTCGGTTAAAAATAACTTGGCATCTTTCACTTGATACGGCTTGGCTTCTTTCGCCGGGTGCGGGCGATGAAATGTGCCAACTACGCCGCCCAGTTCGAATCGCACCCGCGAGCCATTGCCTTCAATCACGATGCAGCCCAGCGCAACAAATAGCAATTCTATCCGCGCCCATTCCAGACTCTTGGGCGGTGGCATAGAAAAAATAGCTTCCAATGTTTTGCGCTGTGTGTTGTTCATGCTGGCTATTGTTGCAAGCGTTATTGGTAAATGCAAGCGGTTTATGCAAGCAATAGAGACCGCATTTTATCGGATTGGTTATTTTTTGTTGGGTGCACCCAGCATTTCGCGTAATTCCCGCAAATCGCTTTCAATCATGGAAAGCTGGTAAAAGCTTCCGCCCGCCTGTTTCGCCAGCTCGAGTTGTTCAATCGCCGCATGCAGGTTGCCATGCCAGGCTAGTTGCAAATTTCACACCCGGTCATGCGTACATGAGCCGCCCGGCTGGTTCTGGAATGGCGCGACCTAGTGCTTGGGCTGTTTCCAGCCATTCGGCAATGATGATTTCGGTGTTGTTCACGGCCTCTTGATAGGTTGCGCCGTCTGCCATGCAGCCGGGGAGTTCCGGCATTTCGACAATGAAGCGTTGGTCATCTTTGCTCCAGTAAATGATGAGTTCGTAGCGGCTTTCCATCGTGATTACCTCGCTAGTTTGTATGGGGGAGGAGGTACGGTTACTTTTCGCAATCATTTACCAGAGCTAACGCATCAAGCCAGCAGTGCCTTGATGTTTCGATGAAACGCCGGTTCTAAATCTTGCATTTGCCGCGCAATATTGACCTGCATATTAGCACCAGAAATCTCGATCAAATTATCCTCGATCTTGTAGCTCCCTTTTGCCTTGAACCATGGGAGCACTTTAGCAAGATGCCAGATCGCTGAACTACCCTCATGAATTGGCGACGGGAAAATAGACTTGTTTCCAATTACCAGCTTTCTGATATTCTGCCGGCTGCAACCCAGTATCTCCGCGATATCCGTCAGCCCAACCAAATCCGGTGTTGCTTCAACCAACCTGGCTTCAGGAATAGCCTTTTTCACATCAGCGATAGCGCTGGCAACCGCCTCAAAAGCAGAAGCTGCTTCTCTTGTAAAATTCAAGGCAACACGACCATGCTGACCGATTCCAATGGTCGCATCATCGCAGCCCGCTTCATGCAGCGCGTCAACGAATTTCTCCGGATCGGTTTCTGGATCAGGAAGGTCGAATTTAAGTAAGAAATCGAATTCGGTCATGGTTTATTCCTCGTCATCATTGGTTTCTTTATTTCGATGCGCCGTGCAGTTATCAATTACCCGACGAAGTTGTTTTGCGTGATTACCGGGGCTTTTGGGTGTGCTCCAGATACTCGTTCTGCAAAACTCTCCGCACCGGCATTCCTTGTCGTTGTAGGGACAATACATCTGTCCCCACGCATGAGAGCCGCCCTCAACAACACGCCAACCTTTACTCCGTGCATATTCAATAGCAGCGGCAATTTCTTTTTTCGGGTGCGTCATTGATATGCTCGAATTGAAGTTGAGATGATGCTAGGTTATTGCATAACAGTTGTCAAGCGACAACCTAAGCTGGGCCAGCCGGAATTGAGTTTGTGCCAGTGCAAGCGGGTTTGCGTGTGGTAGTAATAATGATATGTGTAACTACAAAGCAAGTTACCCTGCTAAGCGTGGCTGTGCTGTTAATAGCATTGGGGACAGACTACGGTTTCCCACTCCCCATAATTCCTGCTGGACTTTCTCCTTCGCTCACAGTAAACCGGGGGTTCGCTATGCCGCGACGTGCCCGTATTGCGCTGCCGAATATTGGGGGCATGCGGCGCAATGCCCGTTACCCTTCGACAAGCTCAGGAGAGCGTTATTGCCAATCGGTTACTTTTTGCCGGGTGCTCCCAGCATCTCACGCAATTCCCGCAAATCGCTTTCAATCATGGAAAGCTGGTAAAAGCTTCCGCCCGCCTGTTTCGCCAGCTCGAGTTGTTCAATCGCCGCATGCAGGTTGCCTTGCCATGCATAACTGTAAGCCTGCGCCTGATGCTGTTCGAAGCGCTTGCCGAGCAGGGCGTAACTGCGCGCCTGCAGGTTGTATAGCGTGGTGTCGCTGGGGTGGCGGATGAGTTGTTCGGTAAGCAGTTTGACGGCAGTTTCCGCCTGGTTGCTGTTCAGCAGCAGGTCGGTGTAATCGTAAATCAGCGCGCGATGCTGCGGGAAAGTTTGTACGGCGGTGCGATAGAATGCCAATGCGTCTGCATCATTTTTTGCGGCACGTTTAACTTGTCCGGCGAGGGTTTCTATCATTGGATTGCGCTGGGCCATCTGGTCGTTCTGGGTTTGCTGGTGCAAGGTTGCCAACTCTTCTGTGGCGCGCCCGATTTCATTGTGGCGCAGCAGTGCGCTCACCAAGCCATAGCGTTGCGCAATCGGGTTGCCGTGTTTTTGTGCGCCCAGCGCATCGCCGAAATACGCAATGGCATCCGGTGCGGTCTTTTGCATGGCGATGAGTTTGGCGCGTACCAGTTGAAAATCCAGGCTGTCGGGGATCAGGCGGTAAGGTTGTTTGTTTACACGATTTTCGATATCGGCGATGCGTTCGCTGGTGATCGGGTGGGTGCGCAGATAGCTCGGCATGTTCCCTTCCAGCAAGCGGGTGGCTTTTTGCAGCCGATCCAGAAATTCCGGCATGGCGTGGATATTGAAATTCGATTTCTGCAAAATTTCCAGGCCGATGCGATCCGCTTCCTGCTCGTGGGTGCGGGTAAAATCCAGCTGCTTCTGCATAGTGCGCGCCTGCATGCCGGTCAGTACCGCTTGAGAAGTCTGTGAGTTGTTGCGCGCGGCGAGTATGGCGATGGCGATCGCGGCCATCGAGGCCAGACTGTCGCCTTGTTGCCCGGCTACCATGCGCGCCAAGTGATGTTGTGTGACGTGAGCGATTTCGTGGCTGAGCACGGCAGCCAATTCCGACTCGCTCTGTGCGGTCAGCAACAGCCCGCTATTCACGCCGATGAAGCCGCCCGGCAGAGCAAAGGCGTTGATGCTGTAATCGTCAAGCGCGAAAAATTCAAAGCCCAGGCTTGGTTCGGCACTATTTTCAACCAGCCTGTAGCCGAGTTGATTGAGATAATCATTAATTTCGGCATCGTCGAAGAATTGCTTGCTGGCGCGAATCTGCATCACGCTTTGCTGGCCGATCTGGCGTTCTTGCAGCGGAGTAAGCACGGTTTGCGAGACATCACCCAGATCGGGCAATCCATCGCTCACGGCGCAGGGTGAGAAGCACAGCAACAGCAGCAGAGCCAGTTTTTTCATGATAGCTATGATAGTCGTTTTTGCTTCTGGTTCACACTTTTCAAAGACATGGCTTTGCGGCATGGCGTTTCAAGGTGGACAGTGCGGCGCAAAGTGCGCAAAATTGCGCCGTTTCTGACCAGACGATCCAAATGGACAAAATCGGCAAATACGAAATCGCGCACGAACTTGGCACCGGGGCAACCAGCATCGTGTATCTGGCCACCGATACGTTCAGCAAACAGCAGGTTGCCATCAAGCTGTTCGACCTGAGAAGCCTGCGCGATCCCAATAGCGCCAAGATTTACCGCAAGCTGTTGATGACGGAAGCTTCGCTGGCGGGGAAATTATCCCACCCGCATATTGTGAAAATCCTCGATGCGGTGATGGAGGGCGATGTCAATTACATGGTGATGGAATACGTCGAGGGCAGCACCCTCGAGCAATACGCCGAGGTGGACAACCTGTTGCCGATCAGCATGATCGCGGAAATCACTTACAAGTGTTGCAAGGCGCTCGAATATGCGCAGTATCAGGGCGTGATCCATCGCGACATCAAACCGGCCAACATCCTTTTGCAGGGCGAAACCAATATCAAGATTTCCGATTTCGGCTCGGCGGCCATCCAGAACCAGCAAACCACTCAGGTCAGCGGGGTAGGCTCGCCGGCTTATATGTCGCCCGAGCAGGTCAAGGAATTGCCGCTGACGCACCAGACCGATATTTATTCGCTGGGCGTGGTGATATACAAGCTGCTTACCGGCAAGCTGCCGTTTGATGCGAGCAATAATTTCAGCATGATTTATCAAATCCTCAACATCGAGCCGCCGCCGCCCAGCACGTTCCGCCCTGAAGTCCCGCAGGAACTGGATATGATCGTGCGGCGCGCGATGGAAAAGGATACGGCGAAACGCTACCAGACCTGGGATGAATTTGCGCGCGCCCTGGTCGGATTCTTCAGTCACGTTACGACGGCGCGGGAAGAAATTTTTGATACCGAAAAATTCGACACGCTGCGCAGCCTGGCGTTCTTCAAGAATTTCAGCGACGTGGAACTTTGGGAGGTATTGCGCATCAGTGAGTGGCGCAAGGTTTCCGAAGCGGAATATATTCTCCGCGATGGCGAAAGCGGGCGGATTTTTTATATTTTGGCGCAGGGTACGGTGCGTGTGGTCAAGCAGGGCAGATTGTTAAGCCTGTTGCATCGCGGCGACTGTTTCGGTGAAATGGCGCACCTTTCCGAGCATGAGTTTGTGCGCAGTACCGACGTGATCGCCAAGAGCGATACGGTGCTGATCGAAATCAACCCGGATGTGTTGGTGCGCGCCACGACCGGATGCCGCTTCCAGTTCGGCGATGCGTTTCTGCGCATGCTGGTGAAGCGGTTGGCGGTGGCGAATAAACGGCTTTCGCATTTGTTGGCGGATCAGGAATAAACAGAAAAGGAATAGGCAATGTCAGGTTTCAGGAACATCACCGTCGCAGATCTGCAAGCGATGTTGCAGCAGGGCGACTTGCATCTGGTGGATGTACGCACCGATGCGGAAGTGGCGCGCGGCAAAATTCCGCAGGGCGATCCTTTGCCGCTGCATCTCATGCCGGTGCGGCTCAACGAGCTGGATAAGACCAGGCCGACGGTGTTTTACTGCCAAATGGGCGGGCGCTCGGCGCAGGCCGCCGCATTTGCCGCCGCAAACGGTTTTTCCGATGCGTATAACCTGCAAGGCGGCATCGCCGCGTGGATGCAGGCCGGTTTGCCGGTGAGCGCGTGATGGAATTCGATATGGAACTGGATGCGCGCAAACTGAGCTGTCCGCTGCCCATTTTGCGCACCAAAAAATCCCTGTCGCAAATGACCAGCGGGCAAGTGCTCAAAGTATTGGCAACCGATCCGGAGTCGTCCAAGGACTTCGTGGTGTTCTGCCGCCAGACCGGCAATGAATTGTTGTCCTCGGTTGAGCGGGACGGCGAATTTGTGTTCCTGATCCGCCGCCGCTAATTCAACTTGCCGCGTTGTGCTTGCAGTTGCGCCAGCGTCGTGCCGAACTCTTCCATGCGCTTGCGTTCCTGCTCCACCACGGCGGCAGGGGCGCGATCCACGAAGCTGGCGTTCGACAGCTTGCCTTGCGCCTTGGCGATTTCGCCTTGCAGGCGCGCAATCTCCTTGTCCAGCCGCTCGCGCTCGGCGACGACGTCGATCTCAATCTTGAGCATGAGGCGGAAATCGCCGACGATTTGCACGGGAGCATCGGAGTCGGGCAAGGCGTCTTCCGTGGCGGATACCTCGGAAAGCCTTGCCAGCGCAGCGAGATAGGGTGCGTAGGCTTCAATTACAGCCTTGTCGCCGGCAGCGGCCAGCGGTACTTTCTGTGCCGGCGAGAGGTTCATCTCGCCGCGCAGGCTGCGGCAGGCATTGACCATCGACTTCAGCGTTGCCACCCACGCTTCGGATTTCTCGTCACAGCGCGTCAGGTCGGCGCGCGGATAGGCTTGCAACATGATGCTCTCGCCGCTGCGACCGGCGACCGGTGCGACCTTTTGCCAGAGTTCTTCGGTGATGAACGGGATCAGCGGATGGGCTAGGCGCAGCATGGTTTCCAGCACGCGTACCAGCGTGCGCCGCGTGGCGCGCTGCTGCGCATCGCTGCCGTTCTGCAGCTGCACCTTGGAGAGTTCCACATACCAGTCGCAGTATTCGTCCCAGACGAATTCGTAGATTGCCTTGGCCAGCAGGTCGAAGCGGTAGTCGGCATAATGCTTCGCCACTTCGTCTTCGACGCGCTGCAACCGGCTGACGATCCAGCGGTCGGCGAGTGAGAAATCGAGATAGCCGCTGTGGCAGTTGTCTTTGCCGTGTTCTGCCAGACCGCAGTCCTTGCCCTCGCAATTCATCATGACGAAGCGCGTGGCGTTCCACAGCTTGTTGCAGAAATTGCGATAACCCTCGCAGCGCTGCATGTCGAACTTGATGTCGCGTCCCGGCGAGGCGAGCGAGGCGAAAGTGAAACGCAACGCGTCGGTGCCGAAGCCGGGGATGCCCTGGGGGAACTCCTTGCGCGTGCGTTTCTCGATCTGTTCCGCCTGCTTCGGGTTCATCAAACCACGGGTGCGTTTCTTCACCAGTTCCTCGATGCCGATGCCGTCGATCAGATCGATCGGATCGAGCACGTTGCCCTTGGACTTGGACATCTTCTGGCCTTCCGCGTCGCGGATCAGGCCGTGCACATACACGTCCTTGAATGGAATCTTGCCGGTGATGTGTTTGGTCATCATCACCATGCGTGCAACCCAGAAGAAGATGATGTCGAAGCCGGTGACCAGCACCGAGGAGGGCAGGTACAGGTCGAGCGCGGGGTTCGATTTCGCGGGATATTCCGGCGTCCAATCCAGTGTGGAGAACGGCCACAGCGCGGAGGAGAACCAAGTGTCGAGCACGTCGTTGTCGCGGTCGAGTTGCCCGGCGTAGCCCGCGTTATCCGCCAGGTGGCGGGCTTCGGCCTCATCGTGCGCGACGAACACTTCGCCGTTCACGCCGTACCATGCGGGAATCTGATGCCCCCACCACAGTTGCCGCGAGATGCACCAGTCCTGGATGTTGTTCAGCCACTGGTTGTAGGTGTTCACCCAGTTCTCCGGGTGGAACCTGATCTCGCCCGATGCGACGCATTCCAGCGCCTGTTCGGTGATGCTTTTACCTTTGGCTCCCGGCTTGCTCATCGCGACGAACCACTGGTCGGTGAGCATCGGCTCGATGACCACGCCGGTGCGGTCGCCGCGCGGTACCTTGAGTTTGTGCTTGTCGACTTTTTCCAGCAGGCCGGCGGCTTCGAGGTCGGCGACGATCTGTTTGCGCGCGTCGAAGCGATCCAGACCGCGATATTTTGCGGGCGCATGTTCGCTGATTTTTGCATCCAGTGTGAGGATGGAAATGATCTCCAGATTGTGGCGCTGCCCCACTGCATAGTCGTTGAAGTCGTGTGCAGGCGTGACCTTGACCACGCCGGTGCCGAATTCCTTGTCGACGTAATCATCGGCGATGATCGGAATAGGGTGTTCGCACAGCGGCAGCATGACCTGTTTGCCGATCAGATGTTTGTAGCGTTCGTCTTCCGGATGCACCATCACCGCGACGTCGCCGAGCATGGTCTCGGGGCGGGTGGTGGCGACGGTGAGATGGGTCAGTCCACGCACGGCATCCTTCTCGGCGAGCGGGTAACGGATGTGCCACATGAAGCCGTCTTCTTCTTCCTGCACCACTTCCAGATCGGACACGGCGGTGTGGAGCTTCGGGTCCCAGTTCACCAGACGCTTGCCGCGATAGATCAGGCCTTCGTTGAACAGGCGCACGAAGGTTTCGGTGACGGTCTTGTTTAAACTGGGATCCATCGTGAAGCGCTCGCGCGACCAGTCCGGCGAGGTGCCGAGGCGGCGCATCTGCTGGGTGATGGTGTTGCCGGAGTATTCCTTCCACTCCCACACTTTTTCGATGAATTTTTCGCGGCCCAAGTCGTGGCGCGAGATGCCCTGCGCGTCGAGTTGGCGCTCCACGACGATCTGCGTGGCGATGCCCGCATGGTCGGTGCCCGGCTGCCACAGCGTGTTGTCGCCGCGCATGCGGTGGTAGCGCGTCAGCGCGTCCATCAGCGTCTGGTTGAAACCGTGCCCCATGTGCAGCGTACCGGTGACGTTGGGCGGCGGCAGTTGAATGCAGAAACTTTCTTTTTTCGATGCGTCGAGGCCGGCCTTGAAATAGCCGGCTTGCTCCCACTGGGGATACCAGCGCGCTTCGATGTCTTTCGGTTCAAAACTTTTGGCGAGTTCCATGTTTGTGGCTTTACTGTTTGATTGGGGTTGTTCGATTGATGGTGCTGCGGGAAAGTCTGTCCTGATGCTTTCGAAGGGGGCGCGATTATAGCTCGGGATGCGCATTCAGCGCGTTGCGCAGCAGTTCGGGCAACTCGGCTTTGAGTTCGCTGACCGCTTGATCGATTGCCTGGCGTTGCAGTTGTTCGAGATTGGCGCTGAGTTTATTGGCAAACATATTTTCGAGGTGTGTTTCGAGCCGCCGCAACAGCCGCTGCATTTCTTCTTCGTTTAATGGGCATGATGCGGCTATGGCTGCTTCGGGAGCGGGAATTTCCCGGTCGGCGTCGGGCTGAAGCACGGTAGCGGGTTCAGTCTGCCCTCCGGTGACGACCTCGGTGAGAGTCGGTAGATCGTCCGGCGCGTCTTCATCCGCCACCTGGGTCAGCAAGGGCAGGTTGTCCGGCAAGCCGTCGCCGGGGCGTTCGATGGTAGTCATGGCGCTTTGGACAAGTCGATATGGCTCAGCTCATAGCCGCGGTCGCGATAGAACTTGAAGCGTTCGCGTCCCAAGCGGCTGTCCTCGGCATCCTGGCCGACGATCTCGATGACGCGCTCGAAGCGGCTGAAGAACGTGGCGCATTCGTCATGCAAACTGATCAGCAGGTCGTAATGCGGGAACTTGTCGTTGCCGCTGTTCAACACGACAGGACACTGTGCTGCCTCTTCGGCATCGCTGCGGCAATGCGGGATGAAGGCGGTGGCCGGAAATTGCCAGAGCAGTTTATCCAGCGCGTCGGCAGTCGCCGCATCCGGCGTGCTGAGCGCCACGCGCACGCCGCTCTGCATCGCCTTGTGGCTCAACTGGCAGGCGGTGCGCAGCTTGTCGGTCGAGCCGGTGTAGAAATCTATCTTGGTCACTTTGACGCCGTGCGATTGATCAGATACTGCGTGAGCAGCGGCACCGGACGACCCGTGGCGCCCTTGTCCTTGCCGGATTTATTGGCTGTGCCGGCGATGTCCAGATGCGCCCAGCGGTAGTCTTTGGTGAAGCGCGACAGGAAGCACGCGGCGGTGATGGTGCCGCCCGCTCGTCCGCCGATGTTCTGCATGTCTGCGAAGTTGCTGTCCAGCAGCGGCTGGTAATCATCCCACAGCGGCAGTTGCCAGGCGCGGTCATACGCTTGTTCGCCCGCTGCCAGCAATTCTTTGGCGAGCTTATCCTCGTTGCTGAACAGGCCGCTGGCGACATGTCCCAGCGCGATGACGCAGGCGCCGGTGAGGGTGGCGATGTCGATCACAGTATCCGGTTTGAACTTCGCCGAGTAGGTGAGCGCATCGCACAAAATGAGGCGGCCTTCGGCGTCGGTGTTGAGTATCTCGATGGTCTGGCCGGACATGCTGGTGACGATGTCGCCGGGCTTGGTGGCGCGGCCGCTGGGCAGGTTCTCGCAGGTCGGGATGACGCCGACCACGTTGAGCTTCAGGCCCATCTCGGCGATGGCCTGCATGGTGCCGAGCACGCTGGCTGCGCCGCACATGTCATATTTCATCTCGTCCATCTCGGCGCCCGGCTTGAGCGAGATGCCGCCGGAATCGAAAGTGATACCCTTGCCGACCAGCACGATGGGTTTCTGTTTCTTGTCGGTGCCGTGATATTCCATCGTGATCAGTTTGGCGGGCTGCTCGCTGCCGCGCGTAACGGAAAGAAAAGAGCCCATGCCCAGTTTCTGCATGTCTTTTTCTTCCAATACGGTGGTCTTGATGGATTTGTGCGCCTTGCCCAGTGCCAGTGCCTTGGCGGCGAGATAGGTCGGCGTGCAGATGTTGCCCGGCAGGTTGCCCAGCGTCTTGGCGAGGTCCATGCCGCGTGCGGTCGCGTCAGCCTGGTCGAGTGCATTTTTCAATGTGGCAGACGGCTTATCCAGCGTGGCAAAGATGATGCTCTTCAGTGTGGCCGGTTTGGCGGGTTTGCTCTTCATGCCGTCGGCACGGAAAGCCTGCTCGGCGGCGGCGAACACCGCTTGTTTGATGACCCAGGCGGCATCCTTGCCGACGCCTTCATCGATGATGTACAGCGCGGCATCCTTGGTGGCGGTGGCGTTCAGGGCGGCGAAGGCAGCGCGCAAGATCTCCACGCTGGTCTTGTTGTCCAGTTCGCTGGCTTTACCCAGGCCGACCAGCAATACGCGCTCGGCAGCGATGCCGGGGAGTTTGTGCAGCAGCAGGGTGGATGCGGCCTTGCCGTTCATGTCGCCGCGTGCAATGAGGTCGCTCAAGTGATGCGCTGCCGCCTTGTCGAGCGCCTGTGCCGCTGGCGAGAGTTTTCCTCCTTCATAAACGCCAACCACCACACAGCCGCTGCGCTGCTTCTCCGAACTGCTTTGTTTTATGCTAAATTCCACAAGTTGCTCCTTATATAAAACCTGCCCTTAGATGCCCGATTATCCGCAAACTCACCGCATAAAGTCAAAGCCGACACGCTTCGGGCTTTTTCACCGTGCTTTGATAAGCGAATTTGCCGGTAATGGCTTGCTGGTGTTTGCGGTGTTGCTGGGTATTGTAGTGGTTAGCCAGCTGATACGCCTGTTAAGCGATGCGGTCGGCGGCATCATAGCGGTGGATGGGGTATTGGCATTGCTTGGTTTTAGTGCCGTGAATTATCTGCCGGTGTTGCTTTCCATCAGTTTGTTCATCTCCATTTTGCTTACCTTGTCGCGCTGTTATCGCGACAGTGAGATGGCAGTGTGGTTTTGCGCCGGCACCGGGCTGACGCGCTGGATACGACCGGTGTTATGGTATGCCGTGCCGGTGGTGGCGTTGATCGCACTGCTCAGCATGGTGCTGTCGCCGTGGGCGTTGCTAAAAGCCGATGAATTCAAGAAGAAGCTGGAAAGCCGCGATGATGTGGCTACCGCCACTCCGGGTACGTTCCGCGAATCGAAGCAGGCCGACCGGGTATATTTTGTCGAGAATATGTATCCCGGAACCAATCGCGTCGGCAATGTCTTTGTGCAGTCGGAGCAGAACGGCAAACTCGGTACGATGGTTGCCCGGCAGGGTTTGCAGGAAACGCTGCCGAATGGGGATCGCTTTCTGGTGTTGCTCAATGGCACGCGCTACGAAGGCGTGCCCGGGCAGCGCAACTACAACATTGTGGAGTTCGAGCGTTATGCGATACGCATTGACAGTGTGCCGGCCAAGCTGGCACAGCCTTGGGCGCGCACCATGTCGACAGCGGAGCTGTGGCGCAACCGCACCACATGGAATCTTTCCGAGCTGGAATGGCGGGTGGGGTTGCCGATCAGTGCGTTGATTCTCGCCCTGCTGGCGATTCCCCTGGGCTACGTCAATCCGCGCGCCGGACGTTCGCTTAATCTGGTCTTGGCAATCGTGCTGTACATGCTGTACAGCAACATGATCAGTGTGACCAATGCGTGGGTCGGACAAGGCAAGCTGTCGCCCGGAATCGGCCTGTGGGGCATCCATGCGGTGATGCTGGCGATAACAGCGCTGATGTTTTATCGCCGCATGACATTGTTCTCATTGCGCAGGATATTGGCGAAAAAGCACTCTTACCCCAATTTGCCTGCCGAGAGGGAAGAGACGGCCACATCTTCTCTGCCAAAGGAAAAAGTTGAGGCGAGGAAATGAACATGCTGACGCGCTATCTCGGCCGCGAAATTTATTTCAGTATCGCACTGGTGTTTGCCGCGCTCATCATGCTGTTTGCCTTCCTGGATTTGATTCATGAACTGAATGTGATGGGGCAAGGGCAGTACCATTTGGGCTATGTATTGCTGTTCGTGGTGCTGACCGTCCCCGGCCATGTTTATGAGCTGTTTCCGGTGGCGGTGCTGGTGGGCACGATTTTCGCGCTGGTGCAGATGGCGGCCAGTTCGGAGTTGACCGTTTATCGCGTGTCCGGTGCGTCGCTGTGGCAGATGATAGGTGCGCTGTTCAAAATAGCGCTGCCGCTGGTGATGCTGAGTTTTGTCTGCAGTGAATTTGTTGCTCCACCAAGCGAGCGGATGGCGCAGAAATTGCGGCTGAAAGCGCAGAATGCGCAAGTTTCACTCAAGGAGTTTCGCTCCGGCGTGTGGGTAAAAGACGATCGCAGCTTCGTGAATGTGAAGAACGTGATGCCGGATACAAGCCTGTTGAATATTGATATTTACCGGTTCGATGAAACCTATCACTTGCAGGCGATCACCCATGCCAAGCGGGCAAACTTTATCGAGCAGGGGCGTTGGCAGCTTGAAGAGGTGATGGAGACGCGCTTCGCCAAGCAGGGAGCCAGTATCGATACCGTTCCCAGCCAGGAATGGCGTTCGTCGCTGAATCCGAGCATCCTGAGCGTATTGCTGGTGGTGCCGGAGCAAATGTCCGCCTACGACCTGTATCAATACACCAGCCACCTGAAGGATAACCGCCAGAAAAGTACGCGCTACGAAATTGCCATGTGGAACAAGCTGGTTTATCCATTTGCGTTAATGGTGATGATGCTACTGGCGCTGCCGTTTGCGTCTTACCATCGGCGCGCGGGAGGGATCGGTGCGATGATATTTATGGGCATCGTGCTTGGCTTGGTATTTCACTTTGTCGGGCGGCTGTTTGCCAGCCTGGGGGCGCTCAACGAATGGCAGCCATTTGTCAGCGCCACAGCGATGACGGCTTTATTCTTGTCGCTGGGTATGCTGATGCTGTGGTGGACCGAGCGACGCTGACAGGGTATAAAAAGCTGCCAAACCCCGCTTTTCGCGCTTGCTTTTCTGTCGCGGGCGACGCTCTACACCACCCAGTCAATCACGGTTGGATGGATGGCGGCGCAGCAGGAACTCCGCTGGCAGATTGCTGCACCTTTGTTTCTTGATTCTGCTTGACCATCTTTTTTACCTGTTCACGTTCTGCTGCTGGTACTTTGCTGAAGGCGCGATATTTTTCACGGGCGGCGTTACGTTGTTCCGGGGTGAGCTTGCTCCATGCCTCCAAACGGCTATGGAAACGTTGTTTCTGTTCGGGAGTAAGTTTCGGGTAACGCTTGGTCGTTTTGAGCAGGCGGTGTTGCTGTAGTTCAGGCAGGCTATCCCACTGCTGCGACAAGGGGGCAAGGGCTTCCTGTTGCGCAGGGGTGAGCGAACGCCAGGATGTTGTTGCCGCGCCGGCAGGCGTACCGGTTAAACCCAGCAATAAAAATGCAATGATTGCCGAATTGCGCATTGATCGGAATAAATTGTAAAAATTAATCAACGAAAACTTCCAATGGCAAATCATCGGTCAGGATGGCAGTATCCAGATGGCTCAGGTCGTTCTCTTGGGTGTGGTGCCAGTAGCTTAACCCGCCGAAAAGTATCGCTATGGGCAGAATGATCATTGCCATCCATTGATGGGTAGAATGCGGCATCAGCCAGTGTGTGCTGTGCCCTGTGCTTAGCGCGAAAACCGGTTTGCTCAGCGACTGCCTTTGCAGCGCAACGTTGCGCGCTTGGCGCAGTGCGGCGATGGTGTTGTCATCAAGCCGCTGTGCGGCGCGCGTAAGCAACTGGGCAATACGCTCCGGAGCGATATGCCGAGAATTATTATTTGGTGAGTTGGTATTCATATTCATGGCAGCTCTATCCCTTTCTCTTTGAGAGACACGGCAAGCGCATGTGCCGCGCGCGAACAGTGGGTTTTTACGCTTCCTTCAGTGCATCCCATCGCTGTGGCAGTTTCTGCCGTGTCCATACCCTCCCAGTAACGCAGCAGGAAGGCTTCGCGTTGACGTGCAGGAAGCTTGCCAAGCGCTTGTTCAATCAGCGCGATAACTTGGCTCTGTTGCAGGGACTCATCAGGCGCGGCGGGGGCACTCCGATTTTCGTCATCTTTCAGATTGTCGAGCGGATCATATTCAACATCTTCATTTTTGGGGGCAAATGAGGAAAATAAGGTTGTCCAGGCGTTTCGGACCTTTTGCCTGCGGTAATAATCACGGATGGTATTTTGCAGGATACGCTGGAATAACAGCGGCAATTCTGCGGCTGGCTTACCCCCATATTTTTCGGCGAGTTTGATCATCGCGTCCTGCACAATATCCAACGCGGTGTGCTCATTACGCACGGCATACAACGCCTGCTTGTATGCGCGGCGTTCTACCATGCTGAGAAATTGGGATAATTCGGTACGGTTGACCAGCTTGATTGCTCCTTACACGAACGCGAATGGTAGCAAATTGCCGCTTATGTCGCGTGAAAGAAATAATCCCGGAAATTCGAACAGATTGATAAGTAATATGCTTGCCAGCGAAAAGCAGGGCAGCGCCGAAATCGGGCTGGGTCGCTGGCAGGCTTGAATGCCAGTCGTAGCGGCACCCTCTGCCGCTGCTCTACAGTTAACCGGTGCTGGAAACAATGCGCCGGAGGATAACTGCCAATGCAGCAGCGATGGTTCGCCAGTATCTGCCGGTGTTTATCAAAACAGTGCCGTTACACCGAACCTCAGTGGTATCTTAATGCTGGTGGGTAACTGGTTTATCCTGCGGTTTTACGGGTGCTTCTGTGATTTCCTTGAACAGCGTCCGCCATTTTTGGTTGAATTCGCCAAAGGTTATTTGGCCATTGTATAGATCCGGCACGATACTCAAAAAGAGTATGTGCAGGTCGACCGGAACTTTGCTTGGGCTGAGGTTGACACATTGCGATCTGGCATCAATCCAATCTGCTATAGCCCGTTTTTGCTGTTCGTTAGGGCTTATTTTATCAGATAGCATCTGAGGTTTTGTTACATCTTGCGCATCAAGTACCACATGGTTTGCAATCGAAGAAAATCTGGCATCTTTTTTTAACCCTTGCAGGCATTGTGAAGTCTTATCTTGAGCCTCTGCAAAGGAATTGCCGGAAATAAAAATAAAAACAACCAGTAGCATAATCCTCATAAATTCCTCTCTTTGAAAGTGTAAAACAATACGTTATGAAAATGACTCACGTATTACTTGTGCTGCACCAACCACTCATCGGTTAATGTCTGCGCTGCCTTAATGTCCTTTGGGGTCATCATGGCTTCGGCGGCTTTTTTTTTCTGTAGAGCGATTACGTTACCGGACAATGCAGCCAAGCTATACCATTTGTACGCTTGTATCATGTCAACGGGTACACCCTGCCCGAACTCGTACAAAAAACCGAGATGGATTTGCGCCAACGTCCCTCCTTGTTCCGCTGACTTGCGATACCAGGATGCAGCTTCTGTGTAGTCCTGTGGAGCACCTTTCCCGATGTCATACATTTGCCCGAGGTGAAATTGTGCTGATGCATTACCCTGCTCCGCCGATTTGCGATACCAGGACGCAGCTTCCACGTAGTCCTGTGGAACACCTTTTCCCCGTTCATGCATATACCCGAGCTCGAACTGCGCACGGGCATCGCCTTTAGCCGCAAGTGGCTTGAATTCTTTTAACGCAGCTGCGGAGTCGGCACTTGGATCTTCGCAGTGTGCTGGAGCGTTGATCTTCTTATGATCATGGAGGTGAAGTTCTCCCTCCGAGCCAGCTTGTGCTGCCGCATTAACTGCAAGGGAAGTTGCAGCCAAAATTAATCCAAATAAAACTTTCGTTATTACGTTGCTCATTAATTGATCCCCTAAACTTCGAGTCGAAAAAGTCATGCCTTTTTGAAAATATTTTGTCACCAGTTGGTTTTTTACAACAGCTTGTTCTAACGTAGGGTATTAAAAATGCGCATAAAAAAGCCAGCATAAAAGCTGGCTTTTTTATGACAAAACCGCCAAGAAAACGGTCCCTGCTGCAATTATTTGAAGGACAATATCAAATCTACTATAGCGCTGATATTTTCATCGCTTACAGCGCCTTTTTGCGGAGGCATTTCTGCATCACCCCACGTGCCTTTGGTGCCCTTGCTAATTTTATTAATTAAGTTTTCTTTCGCACCCGCAACCCCAGCGTACTTTCGGCCGACATCTTGAAAAGCTGGTCCATACCCTTCATAGTCTATCGCATGGCAGCCTTTACACACAGACTTGCTGAACGCTAATTTGCCCGCTTCCACATCGGCAGCGCCTGCATGACCGGCAAACATCAGTGCCGTTGTAGCTGCTGCGATACCTACCCAAGATGCTTTCATAACAATCTCTCCAAAGAATAATTTTATAAAACCACGCCTCGTTTCGGGGCGTTGGCATCCTAGCATGAGCAGGCAGGCTTTGAAAATCCCTTTTTATTTTGCCAATACTGTTCGCGGTCGAAGCAACGTTCAAAAATGAATCAACGTTGACGGGTGGGGATAGTTTTTATCCCCTCTTGACGGTACTGTTCGCTTTAGGCATGATGCGACAAAATGCCGCAGCGTGACAAAATGCCGCAGCTTGGTAATAATGTTTTGGAACGTGTTTTTTGTTTGTGGCGGTACTCATTTGGTAGTGTTGTGCTGTCTATTTGTTAGCGGGGTGTCTGTTGGCTTATGGTGTGGCATATATGTTGTAGCGTGTGTCGTAGTATGTGGTTGTTTTTTTATAATTAATGAAATGGGAGAGGAATCATCATGAAAGTAAAAGGAATCATTGGGGCATTATCATTGGGTCTGCTGACATTGGGTTCGTCAGCATCATGGGCTGCAGACGTGGCTGCTACGGCTCCTGTAGCGATAGCTGGTGCTGTGGACATTCATCAGGATCCGACTGCAGTAGGGACACCGGTAGGCAAGCGTGAACCAACAACGCTTAAAATGGCTCTGGAAGCAGTGGAACTGGAAGGGATTCTTGATCCTGCCAAGAAAACCACATTTACTTACTGGACATACAACGGCAAAGTACCAGGTCCGATGCTGCGTGCCCGCGTGGGTGATACGGTTGAAGTTACACTAAGCAACAGGAAAGATAGCACAGTAACGCATAACGTTGACCTGCATGCAGTATGGGGTCAAGGTGGTGGTGCTGCAGCAACGGTTGTTGCGCCTGGAGAATCGAAGTCTTTCGTCTTCAAGGCAATGAACCCAGGCCTGTATGTTTACCACTGCGCTACTCCCATCATTCCGCAGCATATTTCGAGCGGCATGTATGGTTTGATTCTGATCGAACCAGCAGGCGGCCTGAAACCGGCGAAGGAATTCTACATAATGCAAGGCGAGATATATACTGACGGCGCTGCTACTGGTCACAGGGCATTTGACGTCCCTAGCCTGTTGGCCGAGCACCCAACTGATGTGGTGATGAACGGCTCCCGTATGGCCTTGGCTAATGCACCGATGAAAGTCAAAGTGGGCGACGATGTCCGCGTATTCTTCGGTGTTGGCGGTCCTAACCTGACTTCAGCCTTCCACGCAATCGGCACCATCTGGGATAGAGTCTATCCTGAAGGTGATCTTGACCCTAAGCACGTGCATAATAACGTTCAAACTACCGTGGTGCCACCTGGCGGCTCGACGATGGTGGAATTCAATGCGCGCGTTCCGGCCAAATACATCTTTGTTGACCACGCGCTTTCCCGCTTTGCAAAGGGTAATGCCGGTATCATGATAGCCGAAGGTGACGAACAGCCTAAGATATTCCATACCGGTAAGCTGGACGCAGTAAAGAAGTAATAGGTAAAATTTATCGCCCTTCGCCGTAAGAAGAGTGAAAATTAATTTAAGAGAGCAAGGCTTAACGGCCTTGCTATTTTTTTGTTCAAATCCCCTTTCCCCTTATATTAAGAATCGTATAAATACGTGATGACATCAGAAAACCGGCTCAGTTTGTTTCCAGAACAGTTGTGACGGGATGCGCGCAGTTGCATCCGGAAATTGGGTAATTTGCTCGGAATGGATGATGCCGTGAAAGAAGCGGAAGTGGAACTATCAGAACAACAATGGCAGAGACTTGCTTTCAGGTAAAGCTGTGTTGCAATTCGGGCGTTGCACACGCAGGGGCCTCGGGTGCATGCACGCTCGGTGTTTACCAAGTTCGGTTCATCGATGACGGCCCTATTGTGCAACTGGTTACTGGCCAGCAGCTAATGACGGATGCGTGTTTTCATTGTGGAAGCTATGGCAATTATCACAGCCGCTATTAATCCTGTTTTTTACTTGTTTATTACCCACATGGCATTCGCGACATTTCTCAATTGCAGGAATCGCCACATCCGAACTCTTCTCAGACCGTGTTTTGTCATGGCAATCGGTACATTTTGCCGTACTATGCTTGGCATGGGTAAAGTGTGAGTTGCGTAACCAATGGCTGGTTATGGTTACAGGAGTGACCTTCCACGGGACCTCCTTGTCATCGGCAACAGACGTAATTTCATGACACTCCCCACAACCGCTGTTCGGCTTAAACAAAATCTCCGCATTCGCGTAAGCATTGTGATTGGCGCAGTCTAACGCACGTTCAAGTTGGTTCTTGCCAAATCCAACACCAGCGCCGCACGGAGGTTTTTCGCCCGTAACTACTTTGCTGATTGCTGTAGCTGCGTAATACTCGCGCAGGACGGCCATTAATTTTTGTTCTGAACTGTGAGGTATTTGACGTTTTAATACAGGGGGTTTGAAATTAAGCGCGTGGCATCCGGACTGCTGGCAATTTTTTTCCATGGAAATTGGTCTGAAACGAGCGCCAGCCGCATCCAGTTGGTGGCAATCACGACATTCCAATACCGTGTCGCCTTCAGGGCTGGAAACGCCTTCCTTGTCGAGGTGAACCTTGTGTGAAAATTTAAGCCCCGATTTTTCGACGAGCTTGGTTTTATCGCTCTGTGGGATGCGCACCACATCACTGTCTTTGTGCCCTGTCTCAAAAGTCAGGCTGAATGCGGGATGATCTTTACTGAAATCACGAATATTTTCCAGCTTGGTTTTTTCGTTTTTCTTTTTAATTTCCGCATGGCATATCACACACTGCGCGTCCAAGGTTCCCCCCCTTATTTCGCCTCTGTGCTCATGATGGCATTCCCCGCAACGCATATCTTTGAATACATTTGCGTGCAGCGCCTTGTCTTTAATATGTTTTGCAACAGTTTTGTGGCAATTCTCGCACGCTTTATCAGGCACTGCTTCAAATGGCTTCTGGTGGCATACGTCGCATTTCGCACTAATCAGATGGTGTCCGCGAGACATCTCGCCTAACTGCCAGGATTTTTTAAGCGACGCTTGTGAGTTGGCTGCCCATTTAGGAAGTGTCGGGCTTAATGTCGGGATCATGGGAAGTATTAGAAAAACAAGCGCAATTGCACCAGCCAGCCAAAGCGTAAGCTTGCGTTTCGATAATCCAGCCTCCGACAAAGTGACAGGCGCTTGTTTTGCTGAAATATACTCATGGTCGTCCGGCAACGGATGCACCATCTCTACCGAAAGCACCAAGTCATAATCATCCATTGGCGTTTCGGCTATAAGCTCATAAGGCCCAACAAGAACATGGGTTTTAGGTGACAATTCAGCACTCAACCCGGACGAGTCATTAATAGTAATATCCGCGTCTTCTTCGGCCTTAATGAATAGCTTTCCTTCATCTGTTTGACGAATTACTGCATGGTGAAGATTGACTCTATGATCGAGTAGGAGAATTTTGCATCCAGCCGCACGCCCGATCTGAATGGTCTCGCCAGTAATTAGCAGCTCCTTGCGGACAGGCTGGCCGCTTTGGTTGCGTGAAATCTGGATAAACAGGCAACGAATCATTGACGGTTACCAGTAAAAAAATATGGCGACAATATGCACAATGAGTGCTGTCAGAAATGCAATCGAAAGCGGCGCATGCAAGTAAAGCCAGAACCCCAGCCGGGCTCTGTACATTACATCCAGCCGCGCCCGCCTTACCAAGGATTCCTTGTGTGCCATAACCGAATAAAGATCATCGAAAGATTTTAGTTGGTCATACTCCAAGCTTTTGCCCAATACTTGCAACTGTTGTACCGCTCGGGCAGTCGGACAGTTGCGCTGGTATGCTGTCAGTTGCCGGAAAAAATTTCCGCCAATAAGAGTTTCCTGCCGAGCCTTGCGCACAATCGCACAGATGTCATCGGAAAACTGAAGAGATTTAACGCTCGCCTGTTTATCAAGATCGTCAATTTCAAGCAGCAGAGTGTCAAATGTATCGCTGCCGCGCATATTGGCCGTCATCAAGCGTGGGAAGCGCAGATAAGCGTAAATGCCGTAGAAGCCACTAATAATTACGACCATCATCAAAGCATAGGCTAATGTATGGATATTCCACCCAAACTCAAAGCCAGTATGCAGCGTAGCCAGTACGATGAGTGCAACTCCCAGATAGGTGTGAGCAGAAAGCCAGCCATGAAGAGTTGCGCCATGATGCCGCAACCAATTTGCTTCGCGTTTTCGACGGTCTGGAATATCCTGTTGCGGTGATGACGCATCTAATAGGTTTCGTTGTTCCGTGCGCATGGGTGTCAAGCGCTTGCGAACCCCATACAGAATCAGCGCAATGACGATTAATGCCGATAGAATCCCAAATAAGTAACCCAGCCAAGAGCCACCATAAGCGCCTGTAGCGGGCTGATCGAATAAATAAGCCATTACGGCAGCAATCATCAGCAGGCTGGCGATTTTAAAATAACGATAATTTTTGTATTCCAGCAATGTGCTGCGCTGCATATTGTTTTAATCCTGAATTAATAGCTCGCTGTTTTATTCCAATACCGCAGAACTGTCACGCATCGTCAGGGAAAGAGCTTCTGGGCTGATACGCAAGGCCGCTCCAGTTGGGCATGACCGGACGCAGGCTGGCCCCATTGCATTATCCTTGCACAAGTCGCACTTGATAGCCTTCTTGGGTAAATCATCATCAGGAATACGCTTTTTATCGTCATGATTGGCGCCACCCAGCAGCGCTTGCCATAAACCCGGTTTTTTGAACTTTGGATTAACAGCCACCATCTGGATCGCATCGTAAGGGCAGTTGTTTTTGCAATTGCCGCATCCAATGCAGCCGTCTGCAATGAATACCTCACCGTTGACCGATCTGTGAATAACGTTAGGCGGGCAATCCAGCATGCAATATGGATGCTCGCAATGACGGCATGAAGTAGGCAGATGAGTGTGGTCGTGGGTAGGACCAGCATCACGGTCAAAAAGCGAGATGCCTCCGTGCGTATTTGCACAGGCAGTTTCACAATTGTTGCAACGGATGCAAAGTGAATAATCGATCAACAATACGTCTGTTGCTTCGCCGATACCCTGCTGAACAAGAAATGTAAATAAATTGCCCGGTTTGCCCTGAGGCTCGATCATTTTTTTATCATGAGCATTTTCGCGATAGCGTGCAGCAAGGAGGTCACGCAGGTCTGTATTTCGCTCCAGTGCCGCGATAACCACCGGGGCTTTGAGTAGGACAACATCAGTTGCTGAAGCGGCACGTGCTGTTTTTGAGCGCGGCTTATCTGAGATAAGCGCCATTTCGCCAAAATAGTTGCCCGTAATGACATATGACAATACATCCTCTTTTCCACCAGTCATATGGGAGATGATCACCGAGCCGCGCCGGATCAGATATAGCCCGTCAGCTTTGTCGCCCTGATGAAACAAGACATCCCCTGCTTTATATCGCCTGATCGTTGCACCCTGCAATAAATAGTTCAATTCACTTTCTGGGAGTGTGTTTGTCAGGCAATTGCGAACTACTCGTTTCATCGATACTTCGTCGAGTTTTCGACGCACAGACTCTGCGGAATTAATCAATTTAAGCATTGAGCGGCGCGGCGTTTCGATAAGCACACAATCCGTTATTGCTTTGATTGTGGCGGATCTGCGGCGTCCGGATATCAGCCCCATTTCACCAAAGAAATTGCCCGCCTTAATCTGGAAATAAATTTCACTGCCATCCTTGGCTTTAACAACAACAGCAAGCTCCCCTTCTAAAATTGAGAAAAAACTACTGGTGTAATCATCATATTTGAAAATGGTTTCATCCGGCTTGGGAGTCAAAATGTTACTTTCGAGCAGGAGTTCGCGCAGCTGTAGTGCGGTAAGGTCGGCTAATATAGGCGCATTACGGCGGATAAGGGCGAGTCCTTCGCGCACTGAACAGGATGTATCGAAGATGGAGATTTTTTGCTTGAGAAGCGGTTCGTCCGCTGGCTCTACCGGGTTTCCGAGGATATATTCGATCACCTCGTAACCATGGTTCAATGCCTGCTTAATAAGTGGGCAGCCTCCGAGCGTCCCGATAATATAGAGTCCGGGTACATTCGACTCATACTGTTCCGATAATTCCGGCACCGAGGTTATATCGCTGTTGGGAAATTTCACACCAAAGCTTTCCAATAGCTTACGCGGTGGACTGGCACCAAGACGTGCAATAACGCGATGGCAAGCAATGATCTCGACACCCTCAGAAGTTTTGGCAGCAACCCTCAGCAAAAAACCATTTTCTGTTTCGGTGTCAATATGATCAATTCTTGTATTGACGCGGGGTTCAATCCGGCCCGCCTTGATGGCAGCTTGCAGCAGGATGAAGTTCCCTTCTTTACAGCGGCTAAATTCTTCCTCGCGATTGATGAGGATCACCCGGTTCTGCTGTGCGAGCGCGAGCGCATTTTCCACACCGGCATCACCGCCACCCACAACCACGATAGTTTCGTCTTTAAACTCTTCCGGATCATCGAGTTGATATTGCACATTCGGGAGGTCTTCACCCAGAACACCCAGCTTGTTAATGTTGCCCTGAAGTCCAATTGCAAGAACAACAAACTCGGCATTTATGGTTTGCTCAGAAGATAACGTGACCTGGAAGTCACCACGTTCGCCCTTTATCCCGTCAACCTGTGCGCCCAAGCGCAGGTTGACCTTGTGTTTCTGGATGTCTTCGTGCCATATTTCAAGAATATTTTCGCGAGTTCCCGCTGCAAATGTCATCGAGCTTCGGAGCGGCAGCTCCGCAGGCTCAGCCATGACAAGCTTGCCTTTCTGGTATTTGTGAATAGTATTTGCGGGATGCTGCGCAGCTTCCAGCAGAACATGTGAAATTCCAAGTTCAGCAGCATGTGCAGCCGCAGATAGGCCAGCCGGCCCTGCGCCAATGATGGCAATTTTGAATTTTTCAATCATTAGTTATTTGTACTCGCAATTTTTGAGCCATATCTTTATTGCGACATATTCTCAATTGGATGAATTCTGATTTCTGGCGAACAAATTCCTCAATTAATTTAATCGTTATATTTTCGCGGATTCAAGTTTGAAGTGCAATTTTGAGTAACTCTGGTTAAGTGGGCGAGATACGGTAGCATCCATGCCTTTTTGACCAGCCTGTCGAAATTGCACTTCAAACTTGAATCCGCCTTTGCATATACTATAATTCAAACGCATATAATTTGTAGCCTCTTGGCGCATCAAATGGTGCATTAGAATCCGCCGTATTTAAGCAAGCTGTTACGAAGCTGGTATTGACATGGTTATATACTGTAATGTACATTCAAAAATGTAGTACAAACTTAATGAAATACAAACTTAACTCCTTAGGAGGGGCTTTAAAAAATGCGTAAATTTGCTTATGTTCTGCTTGCAGCTCTCGGTCTTTTCAGTCTGCCTGTTCAGGCGGATGTTGATGGTGCAAAACAATTCGTTAAACAGTATGCAGCTCTCGTTAAAGGATCTAATCCTACTTACGTTTTGAATGCGGAAGCGGGGCGGGCTTTTTTTGTTAAAAAGCATACCGTGAATGGTAAGCAAGTAGCTTGCACAGATTGCCATGGCGATAATCCGGCAGCCGTCGGTAAGCATTCAGAAACCAAGAAGAAAATCGCTTCCCTTTCTCCTGCCGTCAACCCTAAGCGCTTTTCAAATCTGAAAAAGACTGAAGAAACCTTCGATAAACACTGCAATGACATCCTTGAAAGAAACTGCACATCGCAGGAAAAAGGCGATTACATAGTTTATATATTGTCGATTAAATAATTTAGTAGTAGTTGTTAAAACACAGCCCACATTTTCGTGGGCTGTTTTCTTTATTTCTAAAGAATATTAGCGCTCCCTCATAGCGAGCGTTTTTTGGAGCAATAAGCATTTATGATTACTTTGCCGGATATGATTACTTTGCCGGATATGAAGCAGGTATTCGACAATCTCGACGAAGGGATTGTTTTTATTGATCAAGATCGTCGCGTTGTGGCAATCAATGAAGCGGCTAGCCGCATGCTGGGGCAGGATCGCGACGCTACTCTAAACAAACTCTGTCCTGCTCTTTTTCAGGGGACGGATTGCGCGAGAGATTGCGAGAAAAGCGACCATTGCACACTTATGGTGGAAACGAAGCAAGAAAGAAAGTTTCAAGACCTTGTTGTGCGGCGTCCTGATGGCGCGTTGGTTCAGTTGCGTATGTGGGCCATAGTGCTACCCTCCAAAGGACCATCGAAACACTGCGCTGTGGTATTGCGTGGGACGAATTGGTGAGATTCAAGCGCGTAAAACAGGTATGGGGAGTATTGCGGTAACGTGCGAATTCAGATCTGGACTTTGACGCGAATAGCAGAGGATATTAAGCATGCCCTGTGTTGGTTAGCAGGCTACAGGATTTTGCATGGCTCACGAAGATGGTTTTTCTGGGAAACTTCTTTCCTGCCACCATGCGTAGACTACGGGAATGACGATAAGGGAGAGTAGCGGTGCGGTAATCATGCCACCCACCAAAGGCGCAGCAATACGCTTCATTACATCCGCGCCGGTGCCAGAACTGACCATCACGGGAACCAACCCGGCCACGATCACAGATACCGTCATTATTTTCGGACGAATGCGCAGCAGCGCTCCGTGAACGATGGCAAGCTGTAAATTCTGATAATTTACCGGCTGGCCGGACTGGCGAAGTTCTGCGATGGACTGATCCAGATAGAGCAACATGACCACGCCGAACTCGGCCGCCACCCCGGCCAACGCGATAAACCCGACTGCGACCGCCACCGACAAGTGATAATCCAGCCAGTACACCAGCCAGAAGCCGCCCGCCAAGGAAAAAGGTAAGCACAGCAACACCAGCAGCACTTTGCCGCTATGGCGGAAATTCAAATAAAGCAGCGCCACCACCAGCAGCAGCGTGAGCGGTATCACCCACATGAAACGTTCCTTGGCGTGCTGCAAGCTGGCATATTGCCCTGACCAGGCGATGGCGTAGCCCGGTTGCAGCTCGACGGTTTTTGCCACTGCGGCCTGCGCGTCGGCTATATAACCGCCCAAGTCGCGCCCGGCGAAATCGAGATAAACATAGGCCACCAAACGGCCATTCTCGCTTTTGATCTCGACCGGGCCATCATTCACGCTTATCTTTGCGATCGTTCCCAACGATACTTGCGCGCCGGAAGCCGTCACAATGCGGCTGGCCGCAAGCGCAGTGAGTGAATCGCGGAAAGCGCGCTGATAGCGCAGGTTGATCGGGAAACGGTTGCGCCCCTCGACCACCATACCGATGTTTTCACCGCCGATGGCGCCCTGCACTAGACGCTGCACATCGGCTGCGGTAACGCCGTAACGCGCTGCTTGAACACGGTCCAGCGCAATATCCACGTAGCGCCCGCCGGAAGCACGGTCGGCGAAAGCGTTGCGTGTGCCCGGCACGGAGTTTTTTATCGCCTCCTCAACTTGCATGGCCAGTGCGCTGATGCCGGCAATATCCGGGCCGGTGATTTTGACCCCCAGCGGCGTGCGGATGCCGGTGGATAGCATGTCTATGCGCGTGCGGATCGGATATCCCCAGGAATTGGTCAGCCCCGGCAGGCGCACCTGGTTGTCCAGTTTGCGGATCAGTTCCTCCATGGTTTCGCCGGGCGGCCACTGTTCGCGCGGTTTGAGCTGGATCGTTGTTTCCAGCATCGAAAGTGGCGCCGGGTCGGTGGCGGAATTGGCGCGTCCGGCTTTGCCGAACACGCGCTCGACCTCGGGCATTTGCGCGATCAGGCGATCGGTAATTTGCAAAATACTCGCCGCTTCGTCTATCGATACGCCGGGCAGGGTGGTGGGCATATAAAGCAGGTCGCCTTCATTGAGCGGCGGCATAAACTCGCTGCCCAGTTTTGCAATCGGCCAGGCGGCGCTCAGCAGCAATATCAGGCAGAGCAACAGGGAAAGCTTGCGTTTTTGTAGCGCGGCCATTAACAGCGGGCGGTAAAGCGCATGCAGCAGACGGTTCAACGGGTTGTTTTGCTCGTGGGTGATGCGCCCACGGATAAAATAGCCCATCAGCACCGGAGCCAAAGTAATGGCGAGTGCCGCGCTTGCGGCCATGGCATAAGTCTTGGTGTAGGCGAGCGGAGCAAACAGCTTGCCTGCCTGCCCGGTGAGCGTCAGCACCGGAAGGAAGGATACGGTGATGATCAGCAGCGAAAAGAATAAAGCCGGGCCTACCTCAAGTGCGCTCTGGGCGGTGATTTTCCAGTAGTCGGGCTGATCGCCAGCGCGCTCCAGATGCTTATGCATGTTTTCTATCATCACCACTGCGGCATCCACCATGGCGCCGATGGCGATGGCGATGCCGCCTAGCGACATGATGTTGGCGGTTACGCCTTGGCTTTCCATGATGATAAAAGAGGCCAGAATGCCGATCGGCAGCGTGACTACCGCCACCAATGAGGAGCGCAAATGGAATAAAAATGCGAGGCATACCAGAGCGACGATGAGCGATTCCTCGACCAGTTTTTCGCTTAATGTTTTGATGGCACGCTTGATTACCCCGGAGCGGTCATAAGTGACCACCAGTTCAATGCCGGGCGGTAATCCGCTCTGCAATTCATTTAACCGTGCCTTGACACGCGTTATGGTCTCAAGCGCGTTTTCGCCGTAACGCATGATGATGATGCCGCCGGTTACTTCGCCTTGCCCATCCAGATCGGTCACGCCGCGGCGCAATTCGTTCCCGACCTGAATTTGCGCTACATCTTCCAGGCGGATGGGTACCCCTTGCGCGTTGGTCGCTAGTGGAATGCGCCGGAAGTCATCCAGGTTCTTCAAATAATTCTGCGCGCGCACGACATATTCGGCATGCCCCATTTCCATCACCGAGCCGCCGCCCGCCATATTGCTGTCGCGTATTGCTTGCCCGACGCGTTCCAGACTCAAGTTGTACGCTGCCAGCCGGTTGGGGTTCACTTCTATCTGGAATTGCCGCACCATGCCGCCGATGCTGGCGACTTCAGCCACGCCCGGCAGGCTCTGCAACTCGTACTTGAGGAAGAAATCCTGCACGGCGCGCAATTGGTCGGCATCGTAGCGGTGATGCCGATCCACCAGCGCATATTCGAATACCCAACCAACGCCTGAGGCATCCGGCCCCAGCGTGGGGATGACACCCCACGGCAGGCGGTCTTCAATCTGGCTTAAATACTCCAGCACGCGCGAGCGTGCCCAGTACGGGTCAGTGCCGTCCTTGAAAATCACATATACGTATGATTCGCCGAACATGGAAAAACCGCGCACTGCGGTCGAACCAGGCACCGACAGCAACTCGGAAGTGAGCGGAAAAGTGACTTGATCTTCTACTACCTGCGGGGGTTGGCCCGGGTAAGCGGTTTTGACGATGACTTGAACGTCGGAAAGATCGGGAATGGCGTCCAGCGCCATATTGCGCGAGGAGTATATTCCCCAGCCTGCCACCAAAACGGCGCCTAGCAGCACCAGGATGCGGTTTTTCAGTGACCATTTGATGATGCGTGCAATCATGCTTGAGTCCAAAAAATCTTCGCGCCACAGGCGCGAGGAATTGGCGTTCCTTTGCGGCAAAACTTTTTGCGCTTAGTGTTTGCCTGCACCGTGGTTGTTATGCATGCGCTGTGCGGCATCGCTCATTGATGCCGCCGCATCCAATAAGAACTGTCCATTTACCGCAACCTGATCGCCAGCTTGTAAACCAGCGGTGATTTCAATGGTATCGGCGGCTTCAATCCCGGTTTCCACTTGGACTGGCGAAAAGTGTCCTGCACCCTCGGCCAGCATTACCCAATCACCCTTGCCGGTGCGCATTACTGCCGAGCGAGGCACGGCAAGCGCCTTGTGTGGCTTGGCGTGAATGATGACATCAAGGAAGGAGCCTATGAGCAGCTGGCTCTTGGTATTGTCGACGCTCACCCGCGCCTGTATGGTGCGTGTCGTGCTATCAACCATTGGGGAGATAAATTGCAGACGTGCCTTGATTTCCGGCGCGTTGGATTTTGGTAGGCGTACCGTCACCTCATCCCCATTTTTTATCCAAGCCAGTTGGTCGGGAAAAAGCGGCAAATCAATCCAGACCCGCGACGTGTTGGCGAAGGAAAACAGGTTATCCATCGGCTTGACAGCACTGCCCTCATGAACTTCGATCTTGGTGACAAAACCGGGCTGCGGTGCGCGTATTTCAACCACCTCTCTTGGCCGGTAAGTTGTATTGAGCTCTTCAATCAGTTGGTCGGCATCAAAATATTGAAATTTCTCAGTGTAAAGATTGCGGCTTTTTGCATTCATCTTCACCGCCATCATGTCGCTCTCGGTCATCGTATAGTCCGACGTGTGCGCGTCTTCGGAGTTCATAGGCGCCAAGAGTATGTTTTTTTCCTTAAGCAATTCGACGTATTCGAACTGTGTTTTAAGCAACTCGGGGGAATATATTTCATAGATTGCTTGCCCAGCTTCAACTTGCTGGCCAACCGAAGTGACATGGAGTTTTTTGATGACCCCTTCAAGTTTCGAGCTAAGGTTAAAAACCAGGCTTTCATCGGCAACCACGTTGCCGTAGGCGTGGATGTCCTGGCTCAGTGTTTGCCATTCGGCTACGGCCAAACGTACCCCCAGGTTTTGCTGCGAGGCGGTGTCGAGATACACGCCGTGGCTATGCCCGGGTTGGTGCGCACTCGGCGGCTCCATTTCCACCAAGTCCATGCCGCAAATCGGGCATGTACCCGGCTGATCCTTGATGACCTGAGGATGCATGGGGCATACCCAAAGTTTTTTTGCCGGTTTAGCCGAAGTCTTGTCGGAGGGGTTTATTTGATCCAGATTTGAACGGGCTGCAGGAGCGACAGAAGCGTTGCCATCAAGCCGGTTTGCCGAATGGCCAACGTAGAAATATCCAATAATGACCAGGATTGCGATTGCACATACACCCAGCCACAGCTTGGTATGTTTGAATACAAGCGCATCCAGCAATTTGAGATATCGTTTTTTTTCAGGACTTGCCATGTTTGTATGTCAAGAGACAAATGTACTCCAACAGGTTCAGCCCGAACAAATCTAATACTTTGTATAGGCCGACTCTATAGCACAAAATGATGCATTTCGAAATTACATCGCATAGCGGTTGATTGCCGCATGCAATGACTGCTATTTGTCAGGGTTTTCGTAATACGGGTTGATAACGCAATTACCGAGTCGTCTTTTGGCTTCTTGTTCGCATGATTCATAGTCCTGGTATTTGTCGCAAACTTCGAATGCACCCATTATCAAACAGAATGGTGCCTTAGTCGATGCGGGAGGTTGATCTACCGCGCAATCTCCTTTTGTTCCGGTGATGCGTTTGCATTCATCGTTGGAGCTGTATTTGCACTCGTCTATCCGGATAGCTCCACTATCTGTTACCGGGCAAAACCTGCCGGCGGACGCATATTGCGGGAGCCCGATTGCAACGCACAACAACAGGCTGGTAAAAATCTTTTTAACTTGCATAGTGTTATTTCCTTTATTTGTACTACCTGGCAACCGGGAATTGGAGGTATATCTTTAGCGGTTGGTTCAAGTGACCATGATCAGCAACAATAATTCCACCATGCAGCATGGATAAACACGGCCTTTGGAATGGCACATCAGGAATCCGTTAAGGAATTTATGGACGCGCAACCGGTGGAATTATACTGTCTTATAGAAGGCATTATTTTACACGACAGATCGCCAAATGTGATGCTACTATTGGCAAGATTTAAAGGGTAATAGCGACAATTAAAGGGTAATGAAATATGAATCATCCGGTTTTTTTCGATGCGGTACCAAAGATCAGTTTGTACGACCCGTTGGCCGAATTTCTTGGCGCGACGGAAGACGGAATTCTGCAATACGGCTATTTTGACGCGGTACGGCTGGCTGGCCACTCCTGCCCGACGGTTGCCTCGGCCTATTGGATGACTTACAAGGCATTGGCCTCCCTCTATCCCGATGCAATGCCGGAGCGCGGCGATATTTTGGTGGAGTTCGGCCAGGACAGCACCAGCGGCGTGACGGGCGTCATCGCGAATGTCGTGAGCATGTTGACCGGCGCCATGTCCGACAATGGTTTCAAGGGGATTGCCGGACGCTTCAGCCGGTGCGACCGGTTGTTCTTCTCGGTGGAAATGCCGGGAGAAATGCGTTTTACCCGCCTCGACACGAATCAGGCCGTGACTACGGCGGCCAACCTGCAACACGTCCCGGCTTCACCGCGCATGTCACCGCTGATAGCAAGTTGCCTGGCAAACAGGGCAACCCCGGAAGAGGCTGCCGAATTTAGGCAGCTATGGCAAGAACGGGTGCGCAGCATCCTGCTGGATCATGGAGATGACCCGGAAGTCTTTGTCGTAACGCCCGCTTGAGCATCCCATGAAACGAACTCCGGCCCTGCAACCCTTGTCGCGGGAACATCACACCGCCCTTACCTTGGCAAAAGCCTGCGAGCGGGCGGCACAATCGCGCGATGAAGAACGGATAGCCAAGGCCTGCCAGCGCGTAATCCAGGCCTTTTTCGCTGAACTGGAACCGCATTTTCAGATTGAGGAACGGTCGTTGCTGCCGCTCCTGCATAGCGCGGAAAACAGGCAGCTCGAGCAGCGCACCTTGGAGGATCACCAACAGCTGCGCGCGCTGCTCGATGGTTTGCAGCAAAATAATATCGAAGCATTGGATAGCTTCGGCAAGCTCTTGTCTGCTCATGTCCGGTTCGAGGAAAGAGAGCTTTTCCCGGCGCTTGAAAGCTTGTTGCCGTGAAAGTTGCGGTGTAGTTCAGTCCGCGCCGTAAACCGCGCCTTCCGGCCAGCTGAAAACCCGAGCGAAAAATCTGCGGGAGTGCTGCATCACCCCGCGTGTCATATCACTTTCCCCATTCCCAACTCGGTATTGCATGCACGACCATGTAGTCCACTGCCGCCTTGACCTCGTTCTCGGATAATCTGGCGTTAGAGCCGCGGGACGGCATGGAACCTTTCTTTCCTATAAACCCGTTTATGGCGTGGTCATAGAGAACTTCATTGCCTTGAGCAAGGCGCGCTTCCCAATCCTGCTTTTTGCCCAAACGCGGCGCCCCTTTCAATCCGGATTTATGGCAGATGCTGCAGGTGCCCTTGTACACCTTCTCACCGGTTGCCAGATCGGGGGCAGCCGCGACTACCTGTGGTTTGACCTCATTCAGCGGCGGAGCAGAGGGTGGCACCGGAGCGGCTGCCACGTTGGGAGTTGCGGCCGCAGCGGGTGCGGGCACAGGTGTGGCAATTTCCTTGTTCTTGCCGCCGCATCCGGAAAGGAGCGCGAGCGATGCGATAACTATCAGTGTTTGTTTTTGCATGTTGGTTGGAATCCTTCAGTTAGCGAATTGTAAATTGTTTGGTTGCCGTAGAAAACACCTGCGACCCGAACGGCCCATGCGGTTTTGGCATGGAATACCACACCATATAGTCCACCGCCGCCTTGACCTCGTCCTCGGATAATTTGGCGTTCGAGCCGCGCGACGGCATGGAACCCTTGCTGCCTCTGTATCCCTTTACGGCATGGACATAAAGAATTTCATTGCCCTGCGCGAGACGCAATTCCCAGTCCTCCTTGTCGCCCAGGCGGGGCGCACCTTTCAACCCTAGCCTATGGCAAATGCTGCAGGTATTCCTGTACACCTTCTCACCAGCTGATACTTTCCCTGGCAATTCGGCGGCGGCCGGCGCGGCCATTTCACCATTCTGGCTGTCGCACCCGGAAAGAAGCGCAAGCAATGCGCTAACCGCCAAGACCTGTTTTTGCATGACTACGTTACCCATTGGAAAACAGAAGTGGCTGAAGAGCGATTGGCATGATGTTCGCGGCGCGTGACAAATATCTCTAAAGCCAATATGTCAGCGCAAATGTTAAAACCAAAAATGAGACGCGATGGAATGCGACAAGTTCCCCAACGACTGCCGTTGAGCGGCCGAATATGCCTGAATCCATATTCCGTTGGAAGCTGGTGCATGGAGTCAACGCATTCAGAATTAGGCTTGCATTTTCAATATATCCTATTAAAATACTCGGGCTTTATTTTTCGATCAACCCACTCTTTTAAGGAATACAAAATGGTTCACAATTGCGCCAATTCTACCTCGCCTGATATGCGTTACCCGTTCGATGCCCGTGGCGTCGCCAAACGCTTTCGCCATGCCGCTATTTTTGGCGCGTTTGACTCCCTGCATCCGGGCGAAACCATGCATTTCTGCAATGACCACGATCCACTGCCGCTGCTTGCGCAACTCAAAGACCGCTACGGCGAAGGCATTGATATTAGCTATGTCGCCCGTGAACCAGGTCAGATCATCATCGATTTCACCCGTAAGTAATCGCTTCAGATATTCCGTTGATGGCGGCAGATATTGCCGCCGTCATCGCGCCGAATTTGCTGCGGTTACCCGTTACCTCTGTAACCGTTCAGCTATCCAATCCGCTACTTGTCCTGCACCTTCCGGAATAACCGGTTTGGGGCGCGGTGCATGGCAGATTTCTTCCAGCACTTCAGCAAAATCTCCCTGTTCCAGCGCATCCCTCGATACCTCGCGGCACAGGCCGTGTCGTTGCAGCCATTCGATCAAGGCGGGCGACTCCGGCCAGTCGGCGCGGCTGACGTACAGCACTGGCGTGCCGCTGCATGCGGCCTCGACGAAGCTGCCATAACCCGGCTTGCCGATCAGCATGTCGCAACTGGCGAGCAGGTCACTGAAGCTCATCGGCAGTGATTCGAGTGCGATGGCATCCGGATGTTCGGCCTGCCAGTTTTGCTGCACCAGCCAGCGCACGCCGTCGATACGCGGCCAGCGTTCGATAGGCAGACGGCTGGTGATGCCGCCCAGGCTGACCAGCACCAGCTTCTCTTCTTTCGATAACCTCAGGTAGCGATCAAGCTCATCGCGCCGGTCATTGCCGACAGCGGCGATGGGCGCGACCGGCACGAGATTGGGCAGGGTATCCATCGCCATGCCGGGAGTGATGCGCAGAAAGGCATCGGCGTTGGCGTAACAGGCATGGATCTGCGCAGCGATTGTTTTATCAACCGTTCGCCCTGAAACAATATCCGTTCGCCCTGAGCCTGTCGAAAGGTCTATACGAACGGAACCTGAATCATCGCCGCAATAGTGGCGATAGATGTCAAACCAGTTCAGCGAACACAGCGCGGCATTCGGAATGCCAGCCTGTTGCGCACCCGCCAGCGGCAGGTAGCCGACGTTCGACAACACCATGTTCGCGCCGAGTTCGCGCAGCAGGCGGGCCTCATTGGCGACGCGCCTATTCCAGTCTGCATGGAAGGCGCGATAGGCTGCGCGGCTCTCCTCGGCGCGAACATCCAGTGCCGAAGACATCACCATGCCGATGTCGCCCTCGCTGGGTAGATGGGTGAACGGCGCTCTGATGCGCGAACGCAGATGGGCAAGCGGCACGGCGGAACGCACCGTGAGGCGCAACTGCGGCATGCGCCCATGCAGCAGATTCAGGATCGGCGCGGTCTGCGCAACATGGCCGAAACCGTGGCCGGAGATGGAAACGACGAGATGGGACATGGGGTGTCTTATCTATAAATCCTGAAAAACCGGTTGAACCCGAGCTGCGCTTGCTCAGGGCGCAATAATGAACTGGCATGGCACTGAATTTATTGTATTCTATATGTGCTGCAAACCTGAATTCACGAGAATGAATATTATGGATAACACAATAAAAACAGTAAAAATTCGCGCATATTCTGATGACGCAAAGGGCAATGCCCCGCAAGGCAATATGACGGAAGATCAAGATAAATCTCTTGAGCTTGCCAAGAAAAACGCCCAGCTTGAGGGAGAGAAGAAAAAGTCGCTCGAACAATTGAAAATAATCGAGCAGCTCAGGGAAAGCCTTAAGCAAGAGCAGGCCAAAATGGCCGGGATGGTGAAGAACGCGGCCGGGCCGGATGCCAATCAGCTTGCGGTGAAAGATGCCCAGCTGGAAGAAGAGAAGAGCCGGTCGCTCGAAAATTTGAAAATGATCGTGCAGCTGCGGGAAAGCCTCAAACAGGAGCA
The DNA here is from genome assembly GCA_028714895.1 of Gallionella sp. Classification (GTDB taxonomy): domain Bacteria; phylum Pseudomonadota; class Gammaproteobacteria; order Burkholderiales; family Gallionellaceae; genus Gallionella. The sequence goes on from JAQTLM010000020.1 coordinate 34,992, forward strand.
GGCAAAAACAGCCGAGATGGTCAAGATGATGGCCGAGCAGGAAGCCAGGATAAAAGAATCGGCCATGTCGGAAACGAATGATCTCGCCAGGAAGAATGCCCAGCTTGAAGAAGAGAAGAAAAAATCGCTCGAACAAATAAAAATAATCGAGCAGCTCAGGGAAAGCCTCCAGCAGGAGCAGGCAAAAACGGCCGAGATGGTCAAGATGATGACCGAGCAGGAAGCCCGCATAAAAGCTTCGGCCGCACTGGAAGCTAAAGCCAAGGAGTTGACCGAGGCGCTCGGCAAGATCGCGGCTATCGCCGCTGCGGGGAAAACGGCCTAGCAACTCCCATTTATTCAGGCCCGTTCGCCCTGATAACCAGCGACTTGCCCGCTTGCGGGCTTAGTCGAATGGCTAGTAGTTTCACCAGCCTGTCGAAGGGTTGGTTCAGTTATAGTAGTCAGCGTTTCTTCAAATCGCGCAACTCTCCGTCTCGCGCAACTGCTTCAGGTAATCCTCCACCCGCTCATGCAGCGTCTCCGGCGCGGTGACGATGTCGCGCGCCAGCGAAAACAGCGGATATGAGCGCCAATCGAACACGCGATATTTCTCCACCATCTGCAAGGTATGCACCCCCTCGCCGGAAATATCCGACCACTCGCCGCGCACCAGTTGCCGTCCCAGCGTATGGTGATGCGAATCCTCGCTGGTGCCTGTCGTCATCAGGTCGCCCAGTCCGGCGTAGCTGTATGGCGTGTGCGCCTGCCCGCCGAATGATTGCACGATGCCGGACAGCTCCGCGATCGCGGCGACCATCAGATGCCCGCGCATGTTTTTTCCCAGCTTCAGCTCATCCGCCACGCCGAACAGGATCGCATACACATTCTTCAGGATCACCGACCAGCTCCTGCCGTGCATGTCGCTCGCCTGCTGGCACACCAGCGTGCTGCCCCGGAACAGGTTGTGCATTACCCCGAAATCCGCCGCGTCGGACAACACCGCATCGGCAAAGCCATAGCGCCCTGCCCTGATCTCTTCCGAGATCATCGGGCCATACACCACGCCGTAGTGATGTCGCGTTGCAAACACGGATTCAAACACCTGGGCAGCCGTCCGCCCCGATTCATCCAGCCCCTTCGCGATGCTCAGGCATACGCTGCCTTCCGCCAAGTAAGGCGCGATGCGGCTCGCGATCTCATGGTGCGGATTCACCGGCAGGCAGAACAGGACCACCTGCGCCCAAGGTACCTCATCCTCCAGCGTAGAATCACGGCCTTTCACCCCGCCCAGGCTCCAGATGCGCACATCGTGGCGCGCCGCAAGCAGATACTCCATGGCATGCCCCATCTCGCCATAGCCCAGGATCAATACTCGTAGTTTCATGCCGCACCTCATTCTCGCGCAAAAGTCAGTTTGGATTTTGGCATGGTTGCGTGAGGGCAAGGGAAATTACTTCTGCACAGGTGATAGGGTTGCTTGAGCCTATTGCGAATTTACTACTTCACAAATACGCGCAATGCGCATACCATGCGCACATGGAGGTTTCCCATGAAATCAATGCAAAGCAATCAAGCACGCAAGCGCCCGGTCAACCTGACGCTCAACGAAGAACTGGTCACTCAGGCCAAAGGAATGACCAACAACCTCTCTGGCGTGGTCGAGCAATTATTGGCCGATTATGTGATGAAACAGAACAACGTCCGGCAAGAAAAAGCGCATCACGCCGAAGTCGCGGCACAAGCGTGGAATACCTTTAACGAACGCTCCGGTTCGTTTGCCGACGAACACTCCACCCTGTAATGGCACAGTTCGACGTTCACCGGAATATCGGCAAACAGCGGGAAGCCATTCCCTATATCGTCATCGTCCAATCATCCCTGTTCGACAGCTACCGCCGCCGGGTCGTGATTCCCTTGGTGCGCCGTAGCAATCTTGATAACGCCGCAACGCTGGTTGGCTCGTCGCTCAACCCGGCTTTTATGATCGAAGGAATAGAAGTGGTGCTGCACCCGCTGGAGATCGTATCCGTCGCCACCGACCAGCTAGGCGAAAAGGTCGCGACGCTTGCGCCAGAAGGCGACCGCATCACTGGCGCGATGGATGAACTGCTGACACGCGCTTGGGCGTAGTTGAAATCAACTCGAGCCTGGCCCATTTAGCTTTCTCCTAGTGGGGGGATTACCACCCCATGAATTCGATATACTCTGTCCATCTGCGGTTTTCTTCTTTACGTATTTCATCAAGGATTCTGCGCGCTTCTTTTAGAGTGTCAAAATCTGCAACGTATTTTGCTTCGTTTATAAAATATTTGGGTGGCCAAGGAAGCGAAGGCGTTATGGTCAAACGCCATTTTTTTGTTTTGACAAAATAATCAATCTCTTTTGGGCAATTTCCTTTTGATGTGTTGTATCCCGAACAACGAGCCAGAAAACTATCAAGTGTTTGATATCGTTTTATGGCTTTTACTTCTAATTCCAGCAGGTACCCCAGATCATCTGCAATGACAAGAGTTTTAATAATTACGTTTTCTTTCCCGTATTCTTGAATTGCTTGGCCTAATGAAGTGAGCCATGGCAAGCGGCCATAATTTTCTCCTCTGTAAGGTGGATATTCAGTGATGCCATTTTTTGCCTTTAAGCAGTGTTCCCTGAATCTTTGTTCAGCAGTCTTTTTTGTAATTCCAATGTACGATTTTCCGTTAGGGAAAATTAGTTGATATAGGCAAGCCATGGTTTAGAGCAGCTTCTTCAACTGATAAATCTTCTCTAGCGATTCCTTCGGACTCAATTCATCCGGCTGCAATTCGCGCAGTGACTGCAACACCGGATGCTCTTCCGGTTCCGGCATCTCCGGTTTTCGGTCGAACAGGTCGCCCTGCGGATTTTGCGCGGCGCTGTTTTGTTCCAGCTTGCGCAGCTGTTTCTTCGCAGAGCGTATGACGTCGTTTGGCACACCTGCCAAGGCCGCCACTTGCAGGCCGTAGCTCTGGCTGGCCGCACCCTCGTTGACGCTGTGCAGGAAGACGATGCTGTGCTGGTGCTCGATGGCGGCGAGGTGGACGTTGGCGAGCTGGGTAAATTCTTCGGCGAGCCGGGTCAGTTCGAAATAGTGCGTGGCGAACAGCGTGTAACTGTGATTCTTTTCGAGCAGGTGGCGCGCGATGGCGTAGGCCAGCGCGAGGCCGTCGAAGGTGGAGGTGCCGCGCCCGATCTCGTCCACCAGCACCAGACTTTTCTCCGTTGCGTTGTGCAGGATGTTGGCGGCCTCGGTCATCTCGACCATGAAGGTGGAGCGCCCGCTGGCGAGGTCGTCGGATGCACCGATGCGCGTGAATATCTGGTCGATCTCGCCGAGTACGGCCTGCTGCGCGGGGACAAAGCTGCCGACATGCGCGAGCAGCGCGATGATCGCGACCTGGCGCATGTAGGTGGACTTGCCGCCCATGTTCGGGCCGGTGATCAGCAGCATGCGCCGCGCATCAGAGAGCGTGGTGTCGTTCGGCGTGAACCGTTCGACTTGCGCTTCCACCACCGGATGGCGGCCTTGCGCGATGCTGATCTGCGCATCGTCGCTGAACTGCGGCGCGCAGAAGTTCAGCGTCGCTGCTCTTTCTGCAAATGTGGCGAGCACGTCCAGTTCGGCGATCGCGGCGGCGATGCGTTGCAGTTGCGGGATGAACGGGGCTAACTGGTCGAGCAGTTGTTCGTAGAGGAATTTCTCGCGCGCCAGCGCGCGCTCGTTCGCGGACAGCGCCTTGTCCTCGAAGGTCTTCAGCTCCGGAGTGATGTAGCGCTCGGCGTTCTTCAGCGTCTGGCGGCGGCGGTAATCGTCCGGCACGTTGACGCTTTGCGCGTGCGTCACCTCGATGTAGAAACCGTGCACGCGGTTGTATTCCACTTTCAGCGTGGCGATGCCGCTACGCGCGCGCTCACGCGCTTCCAGCGCGAGCAGGAAATCGCCGCAGTTGGTCTGGATGCCGCGCAGTTCGTCCAGTTCGGTATCGAAACCGTCGGCGATCACGCCGCCCTCGCGCAGCACGGAGACGGGCTCGGGTTTCAGCGAGTTTTGCAGGATGGAGGCGAGCTGTGCATCGGTTTGTAATGCATCGGCGAGGCTGGCAATCAGCGAATGGTTTTGTAGGTCGGGTTTCAACCCGACATCGTTATTGTCGTGTCGGGTTGAAACCCGACCTACAAGTGCGGTTTGTAGCTGCGGCAAAGTGAGCAGCGTGTCGCGCAGGCCGGAGAGGTCGCGCGGACGCGCACTGCGCAACGCGATGCGCGCGGTGATGCGTTCCACGTCGACGCAGGGTTTGAGGTGGTCGTGGACGGTGCGGTGCAGTCCGCTCAGTTGTTCCACCGCTTCCAACCTTGCGCGCAGCACATTCCGGTCGCGCAGCGGGTGGTGCAGCCAATGATGCAGCAGGCGGCTGCCCATGTTGGTCGCGCAGGTGTCGAGCAGCGACAGCAGGGTGGGGGCGGGTTCGCCGCGCAGGGTCTGGGTGATCTCCAGGTTGCGCCGTGTCGCGGCATCCATGCGCACGTAGCGATCCGCGCTGTAGACCTGCACGCTGCGGATGTGGCTGATGGCCTGGCCTTGCGTGAGCTTGGCGTAACCGAGCAGCGCACCGGCGGCTTCCAGTCCGACGCTGAAATCATCGCAGCCGAATCCGGCGAGGTCGAGGGTGGCGAACTGCTGGCACAGCGCGCGGCGCGCCGTGTCCAACTCGAAATGCCAATCGGGTAGCATCTTGAGAGCCGCATGGTTACTGGCTTGCGGGCGAGCATTTTCGGCGTGCAGGATTTCCGAAGGTTGCAGGCGTTCCAGTTCGGCGGGCAGGTTTTCGGCGGAAGTCTCGCAGACGAAAAATTGCCCCGAGGCGAGGTTCATCCATGCCAACCCGACCTTGCCGTGGCGCTGGTGCAGTGCCAGCAGCAGGCAGTCGCGCTTCTCTTCCAGCATGGCGGAATCGGTGACCGTGCCGGGGGTGACGATGCGCACCACCTTGCGTTCCACCGGGCCTTTGCTGGTGGCGGGGTCGCCGATCTGTTCGCAGATCGCCACCGATTCGCCGAGTTTGACCAGTCGCGCCAGATATTGCTCGGCGGCATGGTAAGGCACACCGGCCATCTTGATCGGCTGGCCGTTGGACGCGCCGCGCTGCGTCAGCGTGATGTCGAGCAGCTTGGCGGCGCGCGCGGCATCCTCATGGAATAGTTCGTAGAAATCCCCCATGCGGTAGAACAGCAACATGTCGGGATGCTGCGCCTTGATGCGCAGATATTGCTGCATCATCGGCGTATGGACTGGCTCTTTGATTTCTTTATTCACGTGGTCTGATTATCTGACGGCTGTCTAATATTCCTGCCAGTTGTAGTTCTTCCGTTAGTGCATTTGGGCGAGCCCTGAATTTTTAGGGGTTCCCTTTTGATTTTTTGAGGGAGGCAGCGAGGAATTCTGCATGGGCCTCTTTTCTGGCCTTGCCGGCGCGAGAGTATGTCCATGCAACATAGAACGCCAAGCCGATGGCAGCGAGGCAGACGCCCAGCCATGCCTCCAGCACATGGCGTACCGCGCCTGCGTCCTGTCCGGTAGGCAAGGAGAGTGCGCCGATGGCGATCGATACGAGCACGATCACGCCGCCATGCATTATCTGGACAGGGCGGTCGGGAACATACTTCTGCAT
>JAQTLM010000021.1 GCA_028714895.1 Gallionella sp.
AAACCGACCCGCGCTATCAAATAGGCAGCACCGACTGGTACCACACCAGCAGCGCCCCGTTCAACTGGACCATCACCCCGCAAACCGACACCACCCTATTCGCCCCCGTCACCGGCGCCACCAACCCGCCCGACGCAGGCAACGACGTCATCTACGCCGGAGACGGCAATGACCACGTCTGGGCGGGAGACGGCAGCGACGTGGTGTACGGCGAAGGCGGACAAGACGACCTTATCGGCGAAGCGGGCAACGACATCCTGTTCGGCGGAGCGGGCGACGACAACATCAGCGGCGACGCCTCCTATATTGATGCCGCCCTGCACGGCGACGACTACCTCGACGGCGGCGACGGCAACGACACCCTCTATGGCGACGGCGGCAACGATACCCTCATCGGCGGCAGCGGCAACGACCAGCTTGACGGCGGCGCAGGAACAAACTATCTGGATGGCGGCGACGGCAACGACACCCTGTACGGCGACAGCAACGGCAACACCCTGCTGGGCGGCGCGGGCGACGACGAACTGGGCATCTCGAATGCCAGCGGCAACTTCCTCGATGGCGGAACCGGCAACGACACCCTCACCGCGCTGGGCGGCGGCAACTACCTGGACGGCGGCGATGGCGCCGATACCCTGTATGCCGACATGGGCGGCAATGAACTTTTCGGGGGAAGGGGAGATGATTCCCTCTCCGCTGCGGGCGGCAACAACTACCTCGACGGCGAAGAAGGCAACAACACCCTCCTGGCCGACGGCGGCGGCAACGAACTCTTTGCCGGGGCGGGCAACGACACGCTCTCATCCGGCGGCGGAAACAGCTACCTCGATGCAGGCGACGGCAACAACACCCTCATCGCCACCGGCGGCAACAACACCCTGTACGCCGGAACGGGCAACGACAGTCTCTCGGCGGGCGGCGGCAACAATTACCTGGATGGAGGCGCCGGCGCGGACACCCTGATCGCTGACGGCGGCAACAACACCCTGATTGGCGGCGCGGGCGACGACATCCTCCAAGCCTACGGCGGCGGCAACACCCTTGATGGGGGGGATGGGCGCGACCTGTATGTATTCGATGCCGGATTCGGCATCAACCATATCGCTGACAGCGGCGCGGGCGGCAACACGCTGCGGTTTAATTTCAGCTTCGCCGGGTCCGGCATCGTCGTCGGCTTGGGCTCGCTGAAACTCAGCTTTACCACAGGCGACGAACTGCATATCGACAACTTCGATCCGAACGACCCGACCAACACCTGCTCCATCGACACCTTCGTATTCAACGACCAGACCCTCAATCTGCAAAATATCCTCGACCTCGGCGGCCCGGCGGTGGATTTCACGCGCGGCCCGGACATCATCGGCACGGCCAATGCGGACACGCTGCTGGGTACGGACAAATCGGAGCACATCTACGGGCTGGCGGGGAACGATACGATCAATGCCGGAGCGCGGGACGATTACATCGAGGGCGGCGCGGGCAACGACGTTATCGATGGCGGGGCAGGCGCAGATGTGATGTATGGCGGCACGGGCAACGACACTTACCATGTGGACAATGCCGGTGACCAGGTCATCGAAAATCTGATGGGAACGACCTACTCCAGCGTGAAATATGTGTGGACACCCTCCGGTTATATTGCCGTACCTTACGACTACGTCATCGCGGATTCCGGCGATACCGTCAATGCTTCGGTCAGCTTCACTCTTGGCAACAATCTCGAAAACCTCAACCTGACCGGTGCGGACAATATTGACGGCACGGGTAATGCGCTGGACAACGTCATTGTCGGCAACGACGGCAACAACCTCCTGTCGGGCGGGGCTGGTGTGGATTGGCTGGATGGTGGCGCAGGGAACGACACCTTGTCGGGCGGCACGGGCGACGACACGCTGTGGGGAGGCGCGGACGCAGATGCCATGGCGGGCGGTGCGGGCAGCGACACCTACTATGTCGATAACGCCGGCGACCAAGTGACCGAAAACCTCAACGAAGGCTGGGATCTGGTGCAAAGCTCAGTCACTTATACGCTGGGCGCAAATGTCGAGGATCTCAACCTGGACGGGACGGACAACATCAACGGCACCGGCAACGAACTCGATAACCGGATTAATGGCAACAGCGGCGACAACATCCTGCAAGGTGGAGCGGGCAACGACAGGCTCTTCGGCTACGGCGGGGCTGATACCATGGAAGGTGGTGCGGGCAATGATACCTACGTGGTGGATAACATCGGCGATGTGATTGTCGAGAACCTGAATGAAGGCACAGACTTGGTCTATAGCTCGATCAGCTACACGCTGACCGACAACGTGGAAAACCTCACTCTGGACGGACAGGGCAATACCGGCACGGGCAACGCACAAAACAACGTCATCATCGGCTACAACGCCAACATCAGCTATGCACTTTCGGGAGGGGCGGGCAACGACACCCTTACCGGCAATAATGGCAGCGACACTCTGGATGGTGGCAGCGGTACGGATGTGATGAATGGCGGGTATGGCGACGACACCTACCATGTAGACAACGCGGGCGATCAGGTGATTGAAAACTTCGCTGGAAGAACCTATTACTCGTGGGGATGGCAGTACACCATCCCGGATACCGACACGGTCAATGCCTCCATCAGCTACACGCTGGGCAACAATCTGGAAAACCTCAATCTCACCGGGGCGGGCAACATAAACGGCACGGGCAATGCGCTGGACAATATCATCAACGGCAACGATGGGAACAACAGCCTTTCGGGTGGCGCAGGCAACGATATTCTGAATGGTGGAGCCGGCGCGGACGTGATGAATGGCGGGGCGGGCAACGATACCTACTACGTGGACAACGCGGGCGATCAAGTGATCGAAGCCGTCGTGGGGCAAGCCCAATGGTGGAACGGACAGTTTGTCGCGGGTGATGCAGAGCAGGTTTATTCATTGGTCAGTTTCACTCTTGGTGCCAATCTTGAATATCTCACTCTCACCGGGTCGGACAACATCGACGGCGCCGGCAACGCGCTGGCCAATGTGATTACCGGTAACGACGGCATCAATGTGCTTTCCGGCGGGGCCGGTGACGATACTTACTACGTGCAAACTGTAGGCGATACGGTGATCGAGGGCGCGGGAAACGGTTACGATCGGGTGTACACGAATGTGGATTTTTTGCTGAGCGGCAATACCGAATTCCTATCCCTGAACGACGGGGCGGTTATTGGGATAGGTGATGATTCCGATAACATCATCGAGGGCAACCGCGCCAACAATGTGCTGGAGGGGAGGGCAGGGAACGATCATCTGGATGGATATGCAGGCAACGATACGATTTCCGGCGGCGACGGGAACGATACCATCTATGGCGGTTACGACTCCTATTATCAGGACGAAAACGGCTGGGGGCTCATCAGTAACTCGGATGTGCTGGACGGCGGCGCGGGCGACGACAATATCGACGGCGGTTCGGGTAACGATACGATTAGCGGCGGCACAGGCAACGATGTGCTGTTCGGCGGCTACGATGACGGCGGCGAAGGTGCCGATCCGCTACCGAACAACGACACTATTGATGGTGGAGAGGGCGATGATTCAATAGACGGAGGAAGCGGCGCGGACAGGCTGTATGGCGGGGCGGGCAACGATTACATCTATGGCGGGGATAACGGCTGGTCGAACAACTATTTTGATTATGCCCGGCAAATCTCTATTCCCGTTTCATCCAACGATTTCCTGGATGGAGGGGATGGCAATGACATATTAGACGGTGGTTCAGGCGCGGATACCTTGCTGGGCGGTGCCGGTAACGATGAGCTATATGGCGGCGATGGATGGGGTGAAATATACGATCCGGTTTCAGATAGCTATATTGCAATCTCCAACGATGATTCTCTGGACGGCGGCGACGGCAACGATCAACTTTATGGGCAGGAAGGCAACGATGTGTTGCTGGGTGGCGCGGGCGACGATGTCATTGAAGGCGGCAACGGCAACGATCTATTGGATGGCGGCACGGGTAGCGATTATCTGTATGGCGGCGATGGCAACGATGTGCTGCAAGGCAGCCGACATACGGACTTGGTGACTGCCAGTGCTAGCCTTGCTGCCCCCACAGGCAGCTTAACCATCAACGCCGCGATGGAAGACGGTGCGATCCCCTTGGCTAATCTGACCGGTATCGCGGCCAACTATACCTTGCAAGGCATCATCGGCGATGGGCCAACCACGGATCAGGCGACGGGTAACGGTTGGGATTACGATTTCTACAAGTTCTCCAATCTGAATGCAGGTTATGCCATCACGGTGGCGACCTTTACCGGCTTTGATACAGTCATTGGACTTTATGATGCTGCAGGCAACCTGGTTGCTGAAAACGACGATGCCAATGGCGCGGGCGGCTCCAGCAATGGACTGGATTCAAGTTTTACTTTCAACATCAGCGTCGGCGGTGATTACTATCTGGCGATTTCAGATTACGCCAATTACCTGCCGACCAATCCATTTGATGCCTCCGCCAATGGCGATATATATCAATACAGCTACAGCGGCGGAGCTTATATGGCCACAGTCAGCGTCACACCCGCGCTGGACTGGCTGGAGGGCGGATTGGGCGATGACACCTATGTGGTGGGTGGCATCTATACCAAAGTGGCCTACAACACGATCAATGAGTGCGGAGACATTGTTCTTGGTGAACGTCTGCAATGGACTACCGATACGGTGACGGAGTATGCCGGTGAGGGCTACGACATTGTGATGAGCAGCGCCAGCTTTACCCTGAGCGCAGATGTTGAAGAACTGTATCTGACGTTCGACCCCAATACGGCACAATCCGATGCTCAGTTCTATGCTGATCTGGTGGCCTATGGTCAGGACGGCACAGGCAACGATCTGGACAACGTGATTGTCGGCAATGAACTGAATAACCGGCTGGACGGGGGCTTCGGGGCTGACACGCTGGAAGGCGGTGCGGGCAACGACACTTATGTGATCGACCAGGCGGGCGATACCATCATCGAACAGGCGGGCGGTGGTATCGACACCGTCGAGAGCAGTATTTCGTATGAATTGCTCGACCCCAATCTGGAAAACCTCACGCTGCTGGACGGCGCTGCTTCGGGTTTCGGCAACGCCGCCGACAACGTGATTAACGGCAATGCCGGTTTCAACGACCTGTATGGCGGCGACGGTAACGATACCCTGATCGCCAATGGCGGCGGCGATGAGTTGTACGGCGGTGCGGGCAATGACCGTTATGTGTTCCGTCTCGGCGATGGGGCGGTATGGGTCGCTGACAACCAAGGTGCGGACACAGTCTTTATCGGCAACGATCTGACGGTGGCAAATCTGGCAACTTCACGCAGCGGCGATGACTTGGTTATGTCCGTGATAGGAACGGCGGACTCGGTTACGCTCAGCAACTGGTTTGCGCAAGCCGATGGCGTGAGCCGCATCGAGTTTTGCGATGGCACAGCCTTGGATAAGGCGGGCATTGAAGCATTGTTCAATGCGCCGCCGGTGGCGAATGCGGATGCCGTGACAGTGTCTGAGGATGCCGGCATTTCTACGATTGCGGTTGCCGATCTGTTGGCGAATGATACCGATCCTAACGCTGGCGATACCTTGAACATGGTTGGTTTCGATGCGGTGACCGCGCTGGGCAACACGGTCACTCTGGATGCCAACGGCAACCTCGCGCTCGACATCGGCAACTGCTACCAGTCGCTGGGCGCAGGGCAAACAGCAATGGACAGCTTCAGTTACACCATCGCCGATGCGGCAGGTTTGACTTCGACTGCCACGGCGGATGTCACCATCGCGGGCGTGAATGATGCGCCGGTCGCAGCAACAGCTATTGCCGGCCAGCAAACGAGCGAAGACGCACCGTTCAGCTTCACCGTTCCGGCAGGAACCTTCGCCGACATCGACAACGGCGACACGCTGACCTACAGTGCGACCCTGGCCGATGGCACCGCACTGCCAAGCTGGCTGACCTTCGATGCCGCTACGCAGACCTTCAGCGGCACACCGCTCAATGCGGATGTCGGCAACATGGATTTGCTGGTGACAGCGACCGACACGGGCGGCTTGAGCGCATCCAGCGCGTTCAACCTCAACGTCATCAACGTCAACGACGCCCCGACCGCTAATGCCGATGCGGGTGCAGCAACTGAAGATGGCGGGGCTGTGTTATTGAGTGCCGCCACCCTGCTGGCCAACGACACCGACCCCGATTTCATCCACGGCGACGTGCTCAGCATCGTCGGTGTCTCGCAAGCCGCTTCCGGTGCTGCGGTATCGCTGATGAACGGCGCGGTGCAATACGACATTGGCACCTTGTTCCAATCGCTGGCACAAGGCCAGACCGCCACCGACACCTTCAGCTACACCGTGAGCGACATGGCGGGGGCAACCAGCACCGCTACCGTCACCATGACTGTCACCGGCGTGAACGATGGGCCGGTCACAGTAAACGATGCCGCTGCCGTGCAGGAGGACCTCGCCCTCGTTGCCACCGGCAACGTGCTGGCCAACGATAGTGACGTCGATCAAGGCACCGTATTGAGCGTCGCCAACGCAGGCACGCTGCAAGGCAACTACGGCAGTCTGATATTGGACGCCGACGGCAACTACAGCTACGCGCTGGACAACACCAGCGTCGCTGTGCAGGGACTCATGGCAGGGCAGACCGTCACCGAGACCTTCGCCTATCAGGCGACTGATGGCATTGCGGCAACCCCTGCCACGCTCACCGTCACCATCACCGGCAGCAACGACGCACCGGTGGCGCAGAACGATGTGGCGACCGTCAATGAAGACAGCCTGCTCTCGATCCAATCCGGTGCCCTGCTGGCGAACGACACCGACGCGGACATCGGCGACACCAAGGTACTGGTCGGCGTGGATGCATTCTCCGCACTGGGTTCGAGCGTATCGCTGGTTAACGGCCAAGTCGTGTACGACCAAGGCGGCCAATTCAACAGCCTGATGGCAGGCCAGAGCGTGATCGACAGTTTCAGCTACACCATGACCGATAGCGCGGGGGCGGCTTCCAACGCCACGGTGAACGTGACCATCACCGGCGTCAACGACGGCCCGACCGCCAATACCGACGTTGTTTCAACCAACGAAGACACGGCGCAGACCACGCTGAGCACAGCCAGCCTGCTGGCCAACGACACCGACCCGGATAGCGGAGATGTTCTCTCCATCGCCGGATTTGATGCTGTCAGCAGCCAAGGCAACGCGGTCAGGGCAGGCAATCTGGTGTTCGACATCGGCAACCGCTACCAGTATCTGGCGCAGGGCGAGACACTCACCGATACCTTCAACTACACCGTCACCGACACGGCAGGGGCGACCAGCACCGCGCAGGTCGGCATGACTATCACTGGCATCAATGACGCGCCTGTTGCTGCCGCCGATGTAGCCTATGTGCGGGAAGACCTCAATATCACCGCAACCGGCAATGTGCTGGGCAACGATACAGATATTGATCAGGGCACCGTCCTGAGCGTGGCCGATGCCGGAGTCAGGGCAGGCAGCTACGGCAGTTTGAATCTTGCGGCGGACGGCAGCTACAGCTACGCGCTCGACAATGCCTCCATGTCGGTGCAGTCGCTGGGGCGCTCCGCGCAGGCCGTCGAGCATTTCGGCTACACCGCGACGGACGGCATGGTTGGCGCATCCTCGGTATTGGATGTCTTCCTGAACGGGGCGAACGACGCCCCCATTCTCGTCGCGCCGCTTGCCGATCAGGACTTTACCTTCAATAAGCACTTCTCATGGCAGATGCCGGAAGGGAGTTTTACCGACATCGACCAGGGCGACACGCTCGGTTATGCGGCGATGCTGGCCGATGGTTCGGCGCTGCCGGATTGGCTGAGTTTCGATGCCGCCACCCGGACATTCTCGGGCGAGACACCGAAGGAGGTCGGCTTTGTGGATGTCCAGGTGACCGCGACAGACAGCGTGGCCGCTACCGGCAGCACGGTTGGCAGCCTCTCCGCTTCGGATGTCTTCCGTATCTCGGTCAGCCATGGCAACGAAGGGGTAGGCAATGGGAAAGACGCACCGCCACCCGGTCACGACCACAATTCCAATGACGGTACCGGCACTTCGCCGGGACACCCTGGTTCGAAAGGCGGCAACAGCTATCCGACAGCCTCTGATGGAACTACTAGCCATTCGACTAAGCTGGCAAACAACGCCAGCCAAGTCGCTGGTTATGCGGCGCATCCGAATGAGCAACAGCCGCATGATCGCTCCTCCGATGCGGGAACGCACAAGGACGATACCCCAACGCAGGATACCGGTAATTCCGATAGCCGTCGTACGGATGAATTGATTAGCAGCTGGTTCAATGAAGAAAGCGCAAGCGAACGGTATTCGTCTTTTAGCGCCCTGGATCGGCATAGCGCTTGGGGAGGCCAGATCGATTGGCAGGTGAACCGGAATGTTGCCAATGGTGTCTCCGGGGATGTCAGTGCGGAATGGGAGCAGATGAATGCGCAACTCAAAAAGCATCTGGAACAAAGCGGGGGCGACGACGGCCACTTTTCTGAGTCCGGCACAGGTTCGAGATCGTTCGGCCTTTTCGGTTCGGGCGGCCAACAGGGCATCCCTCAGTTGGGTATGGGCAACGGCCAGCAATTGAAGGCGCTCGGGGGACTCAAGGAAGGGCTGGAACGGCTGGGTGGTTAATCCTAAGCCGTGCGAGCCGAAACCAAAATGGGAAGTTCAGCCGTACTGGGACGTTTCAGGAAGGTTCCGCGCAGCGGGCAAAACCCTGTTGTCGCCTTGATAGTGCTCTGGATTCCCGCCTGCGCGGGAATGACGACTCTTGTGTTATGCGCGCCAGATTGGGGTAGGGCTATCCGGCGGGTAAAATAATAGCTGTCGATTGCGGGGCTGAAAACTCCTGCGCATGCAGCTCATTGACTGACTGCACTTATTGGGGTTGAGCAATAGGGGCATTCAAGGGTAGAATGCGGCACTTTTTTTAGGAGAGTAAAACCAATGGCTATTACCGCCGCGCAAAAAGCGCAAATCGTTACCGACTTTCAACGTGCCAAGAGCGACACGGGTTCCCCCGAAGTGCAAGTGGCCTTGATCACTGCACGCATCACTTATTTGACCCAACATTTCAAAGACAACACCAAGGATCATCACTCCCGGCGCGGCCTGCTGCGCTTGGTGAGCCGCCGCCGCAAGTTGCTCGATTACCTCAAGAGCAAGAATGACGCGGGCTATCGCGCGCTGATCCAACGCCTGGAAATCCGTAAGTAACAGGTTTGTATCCAGCGGGCCGCTTATGCGGCCCGTGTTGTTTTGCCTTGTCGCAACGTGTGGCGCGATTGCGCGCCATGCTATCCACAGAGAGGTCTATCTTGAGTCACTATAAAAAAACATTAGCATACGGCAGTCATCAACTCACGCTGGAAACCGGCGAAATCGCGCGCCAGGCCAGCGGTGCGGTGATGGTCAGCCTGGGCGACACCATGGTGTTGGTTACGGTGGTCGGCAGGAAAGATGCCAAGCCTGACCAGGATTTTTTCCCGCTTACTGTGGATTATCAGGAAAAAACTTATGCTGCGGGCAAGATTCCCGGCAGTTTCTTCAAGCGCGAAGGCCGTCCGAGCGAGAAGGAAATTCTGACTTGCCGTTTGATCGATCGTCCGTTGCGCCCTCTATTCCCGGAAAGTTTTTACAACGAAGTGCAGATCGTCGCCACGGTGATGTCTTCGGATAGCGAGATCGATTCCGATATTCCTGCGATGATCGGCGCGTCAGCCGCGCTGGCGTTGTCCGGAATTCCGTTCGATGGCCCGATCGCCGCAGCGCGCGTGGGTTATGCCAACGGTCAGTATCTGCTCAACCCGACCGCGACGGAATTGCTGACTTCACAAATGGATCTGGTAGTCGCCGGCACCGATCGTGCCGTGCAGATGGTGGAATCCGAAGCGCAGCAATTGCCCGAAGACGTGATGCTCGGCGCGGTGATGTTCGGCCACGAACAGATGCAGGTGGTGATCCAGGCGATCAACGAGATGGCTGATGCCGTGGGTGCACCGGCCTGGGATTGGGCTGCACCTGCCAAGGATGAAGCGCTGATTGCCAGCATTGCCGAACTGGCTGACGCTCCGTTGCAACAGGCCTATGCGATCCGTTCCAAGCAGGCGCGTACCGATGCGGTGAACGCGATTCGCGACAAGGTGATGGCGGCTGTCATCACGCCGGAATCCGCTCCCGGTCAGAAGAATCACGTCAATGATCTGTTCAGTGCGCTGGAAGCCAAGATTGTGCGCGGGCAAATCCTGAGCGGTGAACCGCGTATCGATGGCCGCGATACCCGTACCGTGCGTCAGATCACCATCCGCAACGGCGTATTGCCGCGCACCCACGGTTCTTCGTTATTCACCCGCGGTGAAACGCAGGCCATCGTGGTGGCGACCTTGGGCAGCATGCGCGATTCCCAGAAAATAGACGCGCTGCAAGGCGAATATATCGACCGTTTCATGCTGCATTACAATTTCCCGCCTTATTCAACCGGTGAAACCGGACGTGTGGGTACGCCCAAACGCCGCGAAATCGGCCATGGCCGTTTGGCCAAGCGCGCGCTGGCTGCGGTATTGCCCAGCGAAGAGGATTTCGGCTATGCGATCCGCGTGGTGTCGGAAATAACCGAATCGAACGGTTCCAGCTCGATGGCTTCGGTATGCGGCGGCTGTTTGTCGCTGCTGGATGCCGGTGTGCCGCTCAAGGCGCATGTGGCGGGTATCGCCATGGGTCTGATCAAGGAAGGCAATCGCTTCGCGGTGCTGACCGACATTCTCGGCGATGAAGATCACCTGGGCGATATGGACTTCAAAGTGGCCGGTAGCGAAACCGGTATCACCGCGCTGCAAATGGACATCAAGATCAACGGCATCACCCGCGATATCATGCAGGCTGCGTTGACCCAGGCCCGCGAAGGCCGCATGCACATACTCGGCCTGATGAAGCAATCCATGCCGCAAGCGCGCACCGAAGTTTCCGAATTTGCGCCGCGCATGATCAAGATGAAGATCAACCCGGAAAAAATCCGTGATGTGATCGGCAAGGGCGGGGCGGTAATCCGTGCCTTGACCGAAGAAACCGGTACGACCATCGATATCGACGACAGCGGCAATATTACTATCGCCTGTGTGAGCGGCGAGGCGGGTGAACTGGCCAGGAAGCGCATCGAAGATATCGTGGCGGACGTGGAAGTCGGCAAGATTTACGAAGGCCCGGTGGTCAAGCTGCTCGATTTCGGTGCGCTGGTAAATGTGTTGCCGGGCAAGGATGGTTTGCTGCATATATCGCAGATTGCCCACGAGCGTGTTAATGCAGTGTCAGACCACCTCAAGGAAGGTCAGATTGTGCGTGTGAAGGTGCTGGAAGTGGACGACAAGGGACGCATGAAGCTGAGCATGAAGGTATTGTTGCCTGTACCGGAGGCCGCTCCGGCTACCGCAGCCGAATAAGTTGTTCCTTCATTAAAAAAGCCCCGCCAAAACTGGCGGGGCTTTTTTGTTTCGATTCAATTCAGAAGGTCAAGGTAGGTAGGGGCGCGATTTATCGCGCCCTTTTTCTGATGCAACAATAAATCAGGGCGCGATAAATCGCGCCCCTACGATATTCCACTTTTATTTCGCGATCTGTTTCTCGCGAATTTCGTCCAGAGTCTTGCAGTCGATACACAGGGTGGCGGTCGGCCTTGCTTCAAGGCGGTTCAGGCCGATTTCGATACCGCAATTATCGCAGTAGCCGTAATCATCCGCGTCAATCTTGGCGAGCATCTCATTGATTTTCTTGATGAGTTTGCGCTCGCGGTCGCGGTTGCGCAGTTCCAGGCCCATATCTGATTCTTGCGTGGCGCGGTCATTCGGGTCGGCAAAGACCGTTGCCTCGTCCTGCATGGTGTGTACGGTACGATCAATGTCCTCACCCAGGCCAGCTTTGATGTCGTTCAAAATTTGGCGGAAATGGTCGAGTTGCTTGGGGTTCATGTACTCCTCGCCCTTCTTGGCTTTGTAAGGAGCAACGGGTTTGTGTGGCTGTACCGGCATTACATTTCTCCAACGGGATAAAAATTAAAGTGCGCTTTAATACCAGAAAGCGCCCGTTCATGCAAATAAATAAGGCCCAGAATAAGGTCAGGAAACCGCCTAACCGGCTGCCAGCAATAAAAACATGCTCGGGCGTTTATTTAGTTGCGGCATGGGTTGCGATTTCCACTGGGCGATGGAGCGCGTCCGGATCGATTCGCCTGGCAAGGTAAGGTCGGTGGCGACGCACAGCAGCGTCTGCGGGCGGCAGTGGGCGAGCAAGGCGCCGAACATCTTTTCATTGCGGTACGGTGTTTCGATAAATAGCTGGGTTTGTTTGCGCCTTGCCGATTCGGCTTCCAGCGTCGCAATCGCCTTGCTTCTTTCCGCCTCTCCGATGGGCAGGTAACCGTGAAAGGCGAAGCACTGACCATTCAGGCCGGAAGCCACCAATGCCAGCAAAATAGAGGAGGGACCGACCAGCGGCACGACCCGGATGCCGTTGCGGTGCGCCAAATTGACCAGATCCGCGCCCGGGTCGGCGATACCCGGACAACCCGCTTCGGAAAGGATGCCGACATCTTTTCCGTCCAGCAGCGGCGCGAGCAGCTCCGCCAAATCTTCAGGGGCGGTGTGCTCGTTGAGCGTGGCGAAATGCAACGACTGGATCGGCTGTTCGGGTTTGAGCGCGGAAAGGAATTGCCGCGCGGTCTTGGGTTGCTCCACCACGAAATGCCGCAGCTTGCGCGCGATGTCGATGACGTGTTGCGGCAGCACCTGCACGGCAGGGGTGTCGCCCAGCGTGCAGGGAATGAGGTAAAGCGTGCCTAGCTTGGTCGTCATGGGGTGTATTGAAAATGTTGGTAATTCTATCGGTAGCGTGCGCTGTGCGCACGGTTTTGGGTTGTGTTGTCGTGCGCACAGCGCACGCTACGCGCTAGCCCGACACAGATTAGCAATTGACCAACACTTTCAAGTGCGCTCGTTGTCATGGTTAAAGCAGGCGCACGTTTTCGCGGCGCAGCATTTCGCTTAGCAGAATCAGCGGTAGGCCGATCAGTGCATTGGGGTCATCGCCGGTCATTTTGCTCATCAGCGCGATGCCCAGCCCCTCGGATTTTGCGCTGCCGGCGCAGTGATAGGGTTGTTCCCTGAGCAAGTAGCCCTCGATCTCGGCATCGCTGAGGTCGCGTAGCGTGACGTAATTTTCCGCGACCTCGGTTTGTATATTGCCGGTCTTGCTGTTCAGCAACGCCACGGCGGTATAGAAACAGGTGGTCTTGCCGCGCATGGCGCGCAGTTGCTTGACCGCATTGTCGTGGGTGAGCGGCTTGCCGAGTTGCCGGCCTTCCAGCAGCGCGACCTGATCGGAGCCAATAATCAGCGCATCGGGGTATTTGGCCGCTACGGCATGGGCTTTTTCCTGCGCGAGGCGCATCGAGGTGGCGCACGCCGATTCGTCCGGCAGGGCTGTTTCGTCCACGTCAGGCGCGGCGGTCTCAAAAGGGAGTTGTAGCCGTTTGAGGAGTTCGCTGCGGTAAATGGAGGTGGAGGCGAGGACAAGCAACTGAGAATTCAATGATATTCCTTAGGATTTTTGCCATGACTTTTGACAGGGAGCGGCGAAAAATATATCATGCGCGCCTCATGTACGCACGGCCTTTCATCGATAGCTTGGATTTTGCCAGAAATGGCCAGCAAATAAATGGTGAAGTGCCGATTGTCGAGCTGCCACGTTTGCTGGATGTGCTGGAGAATTCGCAGGGAGCTTTAAGCTACGCAGTACGCGGCGGCTTGGATAAGCTGGGCAATTACCTGCTGGATGTCAGTATAACCGGGGACTGCCGGTTGCGTTGCCAGCGCTGCCTCGGTGCGATGGAGCATGCGGTAAGGATCGATACGCGGCTGTTGTTGCGCGATCAGGCCAGTCTGGATGCGCTGGACGGCAACATTGCAGGCGGTGAGGAAGAAGAATTTGACAGCATTCTGGCGGATGCGCATCTGGATGTGCTGGATATGCTGGAAGAAGAAATTTTGTTAAGCCTGCCGATCGCTCCCAAGCATGAGTTGGGTGCTTGCCAGGCGGCAGGTGGCGGGAATAAGCATGAGGAAGAAAAAAATCCTTTTGCGGTTTTGGCGAAATTGAAGCGTAATGCGTAATTGATCGGTTTTATTCAGGGTTTTATTTAAGGTTTTATTTAGGAGGCAACATGGCAGTTCAACAGAATAAAAAATCCCCGTCCAAGCGCGGCATGCACCGCGCCCACGATTTTTTGACCAACCCGGCGACAGCGATTGAGCCGACGACTGGCGAAAACCATTTGCGTCACCATATCAGCCCGAGTGGCTTTTACCGTGGCAAAAAGGTAGTCAAGACCAAGGGCGAGTAAGCCCTTAAGCTACGCAGCCGGCCATAATAGCCGGCTGCGTTTTCTTTTCTATTTCTGTTTTTTTCTACCAAGGGATCGCTTAGTGGACGTCACATTGGCCATAGACGCGATGGGAGGCGACCATGGTACGACGGTCACCGTCCGCGCCGCGGTCGATTATCTGAAGCATTCTCCCGGCGATACCATCATTCTGGTGGGTATCTCCGATGCCATCGAGTCCGAGTTGCACACTCTGGATGTGCAGACGAGTACCCATTTGCGCATTCATCCCGCCAGCGAAGTGGTGGGGATGGACGAGTCGCCGCAATCCGTATTGCGCGGCAAAAAAGATTCCTCGATGCGCGTCAGCATCAATCTGGTCAAGAGCGGCGAAGCGTTGGCCTGCGTCAGCGCAGGCAATACCGGCGCGCTGATGGCGACGGCGCGTTACGTGCTGAAAACCATCCCTGGCATCGACCGCCCCGCGATCGCCTCGTATCTGCCGACCAAAAAAGGCCAGATTTGCATGCTCGATCTGGGCGCCAACACAGATTGCTCCGCCGAACATTTGCTGCAATTCGCGCTGATGGGTTCCACGCTGGTTACCGCGCTGGAGCACAAACCCAACCCCAGCGTCGGCCTGCTGAATATCGGCAGCGAAGACATCAAGGGCAACGAAGTGGTCAAGCAGGCCGCCGAATTGCTGCGCGCCAGCGACCTGAATTTCTACGGCAACATCGAAGGCAACGACATCTTCAAGGGCACCACCGACGTCGTGGTGTGCGACGGCTTCGTCGGCAACGTCGCGCTCAAGACCACCGAAGGGCTGGCGCAGATGCTGGGCGGCTTCCTGCGCGAGGAATTCGGCCGCAACGCATTCACCAAACTCGCCGGACTGGTCGCGATGCCGGTGCTCAAGGCCTTCAAGCACCGGGTCGATCATCGCCGCTACAACGGCGCGAGTTTCCTCGGCCTGAAGGGTATCGTGGTGAAGAGCCACGGCTCGGCGGATGCCTACGGCTTCCGCTGCGCCATCGAGCGCGCCGCCGAGGAGGCGCGCGAGGGTATGCTGCGGCATATCAGCGAGCATATCGAGAAGTGGCATCACGAGCGTCAAAACACAGCGCAAGGAGCAGTCTGATGTATTCAAGAATTATCGGCACGGGCAGTTATTTGCCCGCCAAGACGCTGACCAATTTCGACCTTGAAAAGATCGTCGAAACTTCGCATGACTGGATCGTAACGCGCAGCGGCATCGTCGAGCGGCACTTCGCGGCGGACGATGAGATGACCAGCGATCTCGCCTTGCACGCCAGCCGCCGCGCCATTGAAGCGGCGGGGATCAGCGCGGACCAGATTGATATGGTGATCGTTGCGACCACCTCGCCGGACAAGATGTTTCCCAGCACCGCCTGTATCCTGCAAGACAAGCTCGGCATCAGGAACTGCGGCGCGGCATTCGACATGCAGGCGGTATGCGGCGGCTTCGTCTATGCGCTGAATACCGCCGATCTGTACATACGCGGCGGGCAGGCCAAAACCGTGCTGGTGGTCGGCGCGGAAGTGCTGTCGCGCATGCTGGACTGGACTGACCGCACCACCTGCGTGCTGTTCGGCGACGGCGCGGGCGCGGTGGTGCTGCAAGCCAGCGAAACACCGGGTATCGTCGCCAGCAAACTGCACGCCGATGGCAGCCACCGTGACATGTTGAAAGCGGATGGCAACATCCGCAACGGCGAAGTGCAGGGCGATCCGTTCATCAAGATGGATGGCAAGGCGGTGTTCAAGTTCGCCGTCAAGGTGTTGAGCGAAGTGGTCGAGGAAGTGCTGGCGGAAAACGAGCTGCAAGGCTCGGACATCGCTTGGCTGGTGCCGCATCAAGCCAACATCCGCATCATGGAAGCCACCGCGAAAAAGCTCGGCTTGAGCATGGATAACGTGGTGGTCACCGTCGCCCATCACGGCAATACCTCGGCAGCCTCGATCCCGCTGGCGCTGGATACCGCCGTGCGCGACGGGCGCATCAAGCCCGGGCAAAACATTCTGCTGGAAGCCGTGGGTGGCGGGTTTACCTGGGGCGCGGTGCTGATACGCTGGTAGTAACGTAGGTTGGGTTAGCGCAGCGTAACCCAACAATTTTGTTATCGAAAAACGTCGGGTTACGCTGCGCTAACCCGACCTACCGACTGGTTTTAACATGACTAAATTCGCATTCGTATTCCCCGGTCAAGGCTCGCAATCGCGCGGCATGATGAACGGCTACGCTGATTATGTTGCGGTGCGCGATACCTTCACCGAAGCCTCCGAGGTATTGAAACAAGACCTGTGGCAACTGGTCGCCGAAGGCAGCGACGCCGACCTGAACGCCACCGTGAACACCCAGCCGATCATGCTCACCGCAGGCGTCGCCGTGTACCGCGCCTGGCAGTCGCAGCATGGCGCGGCTCCGGCAATGCTGGCGGGGCACAGCCTGGGCGAATACACCGCGCTGGTCGCCGCCTGCGCGTTGAGCTTCGCCGATGCGCTGCCGCTGGTGCGCTTCCGTGCGCAATGCATGCAGCAAGCCGTGCCGGAAGGGGTGGGCGGCATCGCCGCGATCCTCGGCCTGGATGACGATACGGTGCGCGCGGTATGCAGCGAAGCAGCGCAGGGCGAGGTGCTGGAAGCGGTGAATTACAACTCTCCCGCTCAGGTGGTGATCGCCGGCAACCGCGCGGCGGTGGAGCGCGGCATGGAACTGGCCAAGGCCAAAGGCGCGAAGCGCGCGATCATGCTGCCGATGAGCGTGCCGTCGCACTGCCGCTTGCTGAAAGGCGCGGCGGAACAGTTGCGCGGCTACCTCGCCGATGTCGCGGTGCAGGCACCCATCATTCCGGTATTGCACAATGCCGATGTTGCGGCTTACAGTGACGGCGCGGCGATCAAGGACGCACTGGTGCGCCAGTTGTATTCGCCGGTGCGCTGGGTCGAGACCGTGCTGGAATTCGGCAAGCAGGGCATCACCCACAACGTCGAATGCGCGCCGGGCAAAGTGCTGGCAGGCCTGAACAAACGCATCGACGCCAACCAGCAGGCCCTGGCCATCAACGATGGCGAAGCGCTGAAGCTGGTTTTGGCTGCGCTCGCATAACTGGCTTTCGTTTTCGCCGTCCCTCATCCCAGCCTTCTCCCGCCTGTGGGAGAAGGAGCAATTACTTCCTCTCCCGCAGGCGGGAGAGGATTGAGGTGAGGGCTTGGGAGAATCCAGCCAAATAAAAAAGGAGATTCACAAATGACACTACTAGGACAAATCGCACTCGTCACCGGAGCCAGCCGCGGCATCGGCCAGGCCATCGCGCTGGAACTCGGCAGGCACGGCGCAACCGTGATCGGCACCGCGACCAGCGACGCAGGTGCACAATCCATCAGCGCCTATCTGGATGCGGCGGAAATCAAGGGCGCGGGCATGGTGTTGAACGTCAATGACGCCGCGCAAACCGAACATATGCTGGGCGAATTGCGCAAACAGTTCGGCGAAATCTCGATATTGGTGAACAACGCCGGTATCACCAAAGACAACCTGCTGGCGCGGATGACGGACGAGGAATGGGACGAGGTGCTGGTGACCAACCTCAAGTCGGTGTTCCGTCTTTCCCGCGCCGTGCTGCGCGCGATGATGAAGGCCAGAGGCGGACGCATCATCAGCATCGGCTCGGTGGTCGGCAGCATGGGCAACCCCGGACAGGCCAACTACGCCGCTTCCAAGGCAGGCATGATCGGCTTCACCAAATCCCTCGCGCAGGAGATCGGCAGCCGCAATATCACCGTGAACTGCGTCGCGCCCGGCTTCATCGACACCGACATGACCCAGGGCTTGGGCGAAGAACAGCGCGCCAAACTGGTCGAGCACGTGCCGCTGAAACGCCTCGGCCAGCCTGCCGATGTCGCCGCCGCCGTGGTCTTTCTCGCCAGTCCCGGTGCGGCCTACATCACCGGCGTTACGCTGCACGTGAACGGCGGGATGTATATGGAGTAGGGTGGTCGCCGCTTGTGCAGAGGGACGGCTAGCCGCGATTTCCAGCGACTGAGCACGCTGAAAAGGGGTAATATCTTCGCTCAAGGTGCTCGCACATTACATTGCCGAACTGTTAAGGATCATGCCTAAACTGTACGAATATTTCGGGCTAATCATCATGTTCTACGCCAACGAACATGAGCCGGTTCATGTGCATGGCAAGTTTCAGGGGCGAGAATCCCGTGCCGAAATCATCGTGCTTAATGGTGTAGTCTCGGATATCCGTTACAGCATGGTTGCTGGCCGCGCTCCGCTCGACACCAACGAGATGCGCTACTTTGAGGAAATTATCACCGCCCGCGCCGATGACATCATCGCCAAGTGGATCGATTTTTTTGTTCTGCACAAACCCGTCACGCCTGAGCGCATCACGAGGAGACTCAAATGATACCCGCCACCATCAATATTATTACTGCTGAACAAGTTGGGGATTTCCGCATTCGCCTGCGATTTGATGACGGAACTGAGCAGGCTGTAGATTTCAAACCCTTCCTTACGCACGCCCTTCATCCCGATATTCGGGCATGGCTTGACCCTGTCCGTTTTGCGGCGTTTCGCATCGAATACGGCGAATTGGTTTGGGGCGACTACGATCTGTGTTTCCCTGTGATCGACTTGTACCGCAACCAGATTGAACACCACGCAT
Source organism: Gallionella sp. (assembly GCA_028714895.1). Taxonomy (GTDB): domain Bacteria; phylum Pseudomonadota; class Gammaproteobacteria; order Burkholderiales; family Gallionellaceae; genus Gallionella. The sequence goes on from JAQTLM010000021.1 coordinate 19,128, forward strand.
CGCTTGAAGCCGTGGCTTGAGCATGCGTGAATGCAACACCTCGTAAGTGGCGACTATCAACCCTGCATCGGGCTAGCTCCGCAGCGTGCAAATTTAATGCGAACCCGACCCCTTTGATTTGTGACAACTACAAAAGGCTTCACTCGACGCTGGACTACATCAGCCCGATGCAGTTTGAGAAAAACTGGCTGACGGCACAGTTGAAGGATGCCGCATAATGAGCGCGTTAAGAGATACGGATTACAGAGGCAAGGTCATCTACGCTGCTTCCTCCAAACTCATCTCCAGTTCCAGCCAGCTCTCTTCCAGTTCCGCGACCCTGCTTTCCAGAACTTCGCGCCGGACATTCAGGTCGGCGATGAAATCGCTGCTGCATTCGCTATAGGTGGCCGGGTCGCCGAGCTGGCGGTTGATCTCGGTCAGTTCGGCCTGCGCCTTGTTCAGCTCGGTTTCAAGCTTGGTTCGTTTCGACAGCAGCGCCTTCCTGTTCGGCTTGGGGGCGGCTTTCTGGAGCGGCTTTTCCGGCTTGGCTTGTACCGTCTCGCGCGGGCGGCGGGTCTCGATCCAGCCTTTGTAATCTTCCAGGTCGCCGTCGAACAGCTTCGCTTGTCCGTCCGCGACCAGCCACAGCTCGTCGGCCACAGCGCGAATCAGGCTGCGGTCGTGGGACACCAGCACCACCGCGCCGGTGTATTCTTCCAGCGCGATGGTGAGCGCATCGCGCATATCCAGATCGAGATGGTTGGTTGGCTCGTCAAGTAGCAGCAGATGCGGTTTTTGCCAGGCCAGCAGCGCAAGCGCGAGGCGGCTTTTCTCGCCGCCGGAAAAACTCGCCACCGGGCGGTCTTCGTCGTTGCCGGCCAGGCCGAAGCGGCCGAGGAAGGTGCGCAGCGCCAGCGTGGTTTCCTTCGGCGCGAGCCGTTCCATGTGCTGCAGCGGGGTGGCCGCGCTGTCGAGGTTTTCCAGTTGGTGCTGTGCGAAGTAGCCGATGCGGATATCGGGGGTGATTTCCAGTTTCCCCGAGGTGGGCGCAAGTTCGCCGACCAGCAGCTTGATCAGCGTGGATTTGCCCGCGCCGTTCGGCCCGAGCAGCGCGATGCGCGCACCGGTGCGCAGCACCAGGTCGATATTCTGGAACAGCTTCTTTTCACCATAGGCGAAGCCCATGTTTTCGGCGCGCAGCAGCAGGTCGGGGCTGCGTTCCGGCGCTTCGATCTCCAGTTCGAAATGGCCGTCGGCGACATGCGCCGGGGCGATGCGCGTGAGCCGCTCCAGCGCCTTGACGCGGCTTTGCGCCTGCTTGGCCTTGGTGGCCTTGGCGCGGAAGCGGCGCACGAAGTCTTCCAGATGCGCGATCTTCGCCTGCTGGGTCTGGAACGCCTGATTCTGCTGCGCGATCTTTTCGGCGCGGGCGCGCTCGAAGTCGTCGTAATCGCCCGCATAGCTGTCGATGACGAGGTCGTGCACATGCGCGATGCGGTTGACGGTGGCGTTGAGGAATTCGCGGTCATGCGAAACCAGCAGGATGCTGCCGGGATAGCGCGACAGGTATTGCTCGAGCCAGAGGATCGCTTCGAGGTCGAGGTGGTTGGTGGGCTCGTCGAGCAGCAGCAGATCGGCCCGGTGCATCAGTGCGCGTGCCAGATTGAGGCGCATGCGCCAGCCGCCGGAGAAACTGGTCACCGGGCGTTCCAGCGAGTCGCTGGTGAAGCCCAGCCCGTTCAGAAGTTGCGCGGCGCGCGCCTTGGCACCGTAACCGTCGATGGATTCAAAGTGCTGCTGGGCTTCGAACCACGCCGCGTCATGCTGTTCCTGCGACAGGATTTTTTCCAGCTGGCGCAACTGGACATCGCCGTCCAGCACGAACTCCAGCGCGGGCTGCGCGGAGCTGGCGATTTCCTGTTCGACATAGGCGATGGTCTTGCCGCTTTGCAGCGAGACTTCGCCGCTGTCGGGTTTGAGTTCGCCGCGTATCAGGCGGAACAGCGTGGATTTGCCGCAGCCGTTTTTGCCCACCAAGCCGATGCGCTGGTTGGCGAACGCCTGCAAATTCGCCTGCTGGAACAGCGGTATGCCGCCTTGGAGGTAAGTCAGATTCTGGATATTGAGCATGGCGCAATGATAACAGAGGGCTGCGCCTCCTTTCCTCGAAGTGCCGTTCCCGGTATTGAGATTGAGCAGGCGGCTTGATGAGTTTTTGCGATGACGGCGGTCACGCGCTACGGCAATTTTGCCATGGAGCACCTGATCAACAGCACCGTTGAAAACAAGCCGGGGGGCGGCGGCATCGAGTTGTTCTGACGCTACGCCATCCCGCTGTATGAACATCAAAGCAGCCCAATGCCGAAGGACTTGTTATCATGTCGTCCTCAAACTTAAATTTCCAATAAACAGGATCGCATATGGCCAAGCCAAACTACACGTATGAAAAACGGCAGAAAGAGATTGCCAAGAAAAAGAAGCAGGAGGAAAAACGGCTGAAGAAAGCTGCACCACAGGACGAGCAGCCTCAGGAGGATTCACCTCAGCCGCCTGTCGATGAAAAGGCCGCTACCTGACCAAGCAGTTGGAATAAGCTCCTTAATTAATTTGCCATGAGCCAAAAACCCCCTTTCGTGCCGCAGTCCGGCGAACGCAAGCTGACGCTGGGCGAACTATTGCACTGGCTGGCACAGGACGGCATGGTGTCGCCGACAGAGACGGAGAAGCTGGCCAGGAATCGTAAGGCCGACCATTCCAATTTGCATCCGCTGGTGATCATCGGCGAGCAAAAATGGCGCAGTTTGCTACCGCCCGGCAAGCTACTCAGCGTTGAATTCCTGACCGAGTGGCTGGCGGCGCGTATCGGTATGCCGTATTTCCATATCGATCCGCTGCAACTGAATTTCGGCGGTATTACTAATATTGTTTCCAAGTCTTATGCCGAGCGGCTCAAAATCATGCCGGTCAAGGTCGGTGAGGGCGAGGTGACCATCGCTACCGCCGAGCCGTTCCTTACCGACTGGGTGGCTGAGCTGGAGCGCATCCTCAACCTGAAAATCAAGCTGGTATTGGCCAGTCCGCTCGACATCAATCATTACTTGCCGGAAATCTACAGCCTCGCCAATTCGGTGCAACTCGCCAATAAAGCCAGGACGGGGCAGGCTGTCGGGGTGCAGAATTTCGAGCAGTTGGTCGAGTTGGGTAAGAACAAGAATCTGGATGCCAACGAGCAGCACGTGGTGACGCTGGTGGACTGGCTGTTCAAATACGCATTCGAGCAGCGCGCCAGCGACATTCACTTGGAGCCGCGCCGAAATATCGGCATCGTGCGCTTCCGTATCGACGGCGTGCTGCATCAGGTTTATCAGCTTCCCGCCACGGTCACCAACGCCATCACCAACCGCATCAAGCTGTTGGGGCGCATGGATATGGTGGAGAAGCGCAGACCGCAGGATGGGCGTATCAAGACGGTCAGCGCGGATGGCGATGAGATCGAATTGCGCCTTTCCACCATGCCGACGGCCTTTGGCGAAAAGCTGGTGATGCGGATTTTCGACCCGGAAATTCTGGTGAAGAATTTCACCGATCTCGGTTTTTCGCGCGAACAGACTGCGCTGTGGAACGACTGGACGCGCCAGCCCAACGGTATCATCCTGGTGACCGGCCCGACCGGCTCCGGCAAGACCACCACGCTGTATTCCACGCTGAAGCATATTGCCACGCCGGAAGTGAATGTCTGCACGGTGGAAGACCCGATTGAAATGATTGAACCGGCATTCAACCAGATGCAGGTGCAGCACAACATCGGGCTGAACTTCGCCGACGGCGTGCGCACCCTGCTGCGGCAGGATCCGGATATCATCATGGTGGGCGAAATCCGCGATGCGGAAACCGCCGAAATGGCGATTCAGGCGGCGCTCACCGGCCACTTGGTGCTGTCGTCGCTGCATACCAACGATGCGCCTTCCGCCATCACGCGCCTGCTCGAACTGGGCGTGCCGGCCTACCTGCTCAATTCGACGCTGCTGGGCGTGATGGCGCAACGCTTGGCGCGTACCCTGTGCCCGCATTGCAAGGCAACAGGCGAAATCAGCGACGAGACCTGGCAAGAGCTGGTCAGCCCGTGGAAAGCTACAAAGCCCGCACAGGTCTACGTCGCCACCGGTTGTCTCGAATGCCGCATGACCGGCTATCGCGGGCGTACCGGCATTTATGAAATGCTGCCGCTCAGTGCGGAAATGAAAAAGCTGGTGGTTGGGGATGCCGAGCTTGCCAAGATCAAGGCGTTGGCGCAACGCGAGGGCATGAAGCCGCTGCGCCTGAGCGGGGCGGAGAAAGTCGCGGCAGGGCTGACCACGGCGGAGGAAATAATCAAAATCGCGCCACCGCTGGATTAGGGTACGCTTTTATTATTCCTGCCTGAAGGCAGGAATCCAGACTAATCAAATGGATGGATGCGGGATCAAATCTGGGTTGGTGATTTTTAGTGGTTTCCATTTGGAATTTTTGGCAACTTTGATACAATGCCGCAGTTTTTTTGAAACTTAAACAGGGTGGGAGATAAAGATGTCTATTGAACAGCGCGTTAAAAAAATCGTTGCCGAGCAACTTGGCGTGAACGAATCGGAAGTCAAGAACGAATCTTCTTTCGTTAATGATCTGGGTGCGGATTCTCTGGATACCGTTGAGCTGGTGATGGCTCTGGAAGAAGAATTCGAATGTGAAATTCCCGACGAAGACGCAGAAAAAATCACCACCGTTCAGCAAGCCATCGATTACGTCCTGGCGCATCAAAAATAATTCCTTTCTTTTTTCTGTTTCCCCCCATTAATTTTATTTGGCGGAGTCAGTTTGTCTAAACGCAGAGTTGTTATTACCGGACTGGGGATCATCTCCCCGGTCGGGATCGGGATTTCCGCTGCCTGGCAAAACATTGTCGCGGGTAGGTCTGGGATCACTAAAATCACCCGCTTCGATGCCAGTGCAATGGCCGCGCAGATCGCCGGGGAAGTGAAGGATTTTGATGTCACGCAATTCCTTCCCGCCAAGGATGCGCGTCGCATGGATCGCTTTATCCATTTTGGCCTGGTGGCCGGCATGGAAGCGTTCAAGGATTCAGGGCTGGAAGTTTCCGAGCAGAATGCCGAACGCATCGGCGTCAACATCGGCTCCGGCATAGGCGGCTTGCCGATGATCGAAGAGACGCATAATGATTTTCTGGCCGCAGGGCCGCGCAAAATCTCGCCGTTCTTCATTCCGGGCACCATCATCAACATGATCTCCGGCAATCTGTCCGTGATGTACGGATTGAAGGGTCCGAATCTGGCGATGGTTTCTGCCTGCACCACCGGTACGCATTGCATCGGCGAATCGGCGCGCATCATCGAGTATGGCGATGCGGATGTGATGCTTGCCGGTGGGGCCGAAGCGACGATCAGCCCGTTGGCAGTGGGCGGTTTCGGCGCCGCGCGCGCGCTTAGCACGCGCAACGATGATCCTGCTACCGCCAGCCGCCCTTGGGATAAGGATCGCGATGGTTTTGTGATCGGCGAGGGCGCGGGGGTGCTGGTGCTGGAAGAATACGAGCACGCCAAGGCGCGTGGAGCGAAAATTTACGCGGAACTGGCCGGTTACGGCATGAGCGGCGACGCTTACCATATCACTTCGCCGAACACCGACGGTCCGAAACGCAGTATGTTGAATGCGTTGCGCAACGCCGGGCTGAACCCGCAGGATGTGCAGTACGTCAACGCGCACGGCACTTCGACGCCTATGGGCGACAAGAATGAAAACGACGCGATCAAGCTGGCGTTTGGCGATCATGCCAAGAAGCTGGTGGTGAATTCCACCAAGTCGATGACCGGCCATTTGCTGGGCGGCGCGGGCGGAATCGAGTCGATATTCTGCGCGCTGGCGGTGCATCATCAAATTTCACCACCGACCATTAATATCTTCGATCAGGATCCGGAGTGCGATCTGGACTACTGCGCGAATGCCGCGCGTGACATGAAGATCGACGTCGCGGTGAACAACAATTTCGGCTTCGGCGGAACCAACGGTTCTTTAGTGTTCCGCAAAGTCTGATCCTTTCCCTGCACGCGATGCTGGTCAACGGTGTACCCGGTAACTCGATCAGCATCCGCGATCGCGGATTGCTCTACGGCGACGGGGTGTTCCGCACCCTGCGTGCCGCCCAAGGCAAGGCGCTGCATTGGTCCTTGCATTACCTGAAACTTCAACATGATTGTGCCAAGCTGGGCATAGCCTGCCCGGATGAAGCGCTGCTTTGCGTCGAACTGGATCAAGTGCTCGCGCAGCACCCGGACGGCGTGGTGAAGCTGATCGTCACACGCGGCGAAGGCGCACGAGGCTACACGCCGCCCGCCGATGCGGCACCCACGCGCATCTGGGACTTCTCGCCCTTGCCGGACTACCCGCCTGAATGGACGACGCAAGGCATCAAGGCGCGCGTATGCAGCCTGCGCCTGTCCGCGCAGCCTCGCCTGGCATGCGTCAAGCACCTCAACCGTCTGGAAAACGTGCTGGCGGCAATGGAACTGAACGATGCGCAGTTGCATGGCGAACCAGCCGCCGAGGGGCTGTTGCTGGATGCCGAGGGGCATCTGATCGAAGGCACACGCAGTAATCTGTTTCTGGTGGCGCAAGACCGGCTGGTTACCCCCGATCTGTCGCGTTGCGGCGTGGCGGGGATACAGCGCGGGCGGGTTATGGCATGGGCGCTGCAGCATGGCGTCACGCTGCAAGTGCGCGATGTCGGGCTGGAGGAGGCGCTGCATGCCGACGAGTTGTTTATCGTGAACAGCGTCATCGGGCTGTGGCCAATACGCGAACTGGGACAACACCAATGGAGCCATTTCCCGGTTGCCGCGCAAATTCGCCACGGCCTTGACCAGCAGGACGCATGATGCGACGGCTCTTCACCCTGATTATTCTACTAGTGCTGCTCGCCACGGCAGGGCTGGGCTATTACGCTTACCGCCCGTTGCCGTTGCCCGCCACGCCGTTTGAATTTGAATTGAAGCAGGGCAGCAGCCTGAAGAGCATGGCGCGGGATATGCAGCAGGCCGGCCTGCTGCAACAAGACCAGTTGTTTGTCTGGCTGGGGCGGTTACTGGGCAAATCAACGCAACTCAAAGCGGGCAATTACGCACTGGAACGCCCGGTTTCGCCGCTTGAACTATTGGAAATCATTACCAAAGGTGATGTCAGTCAAAATCAGATGAGCGTGATTGAAGGCTGGACGTTCAAACAGTTGCGCGCCGCACTGAATGCAAACCCGGACATCGCGCATGACACCTTAAACCTGACCGATGCGGAAATATTGCAGCGCATCGGTGCGACAGAAACCCATCCCGAGGGTTTGTTTTTCCCCGATACCTACTACTTTGCCGCGGGCAGCAGCGACTTGGTGATAATCAAGCGTGCCTATCGGGTTATGCAACAACGCCTGCAGGAGGCATGGCTTGCACGTGCCCCTGACTTGCCGCTACAAACGCCTTATCAGGCATTGATCCTGGCTTCCATCGTCGAGAAGGAAACCGGCACGCCAAGCGATCGCGCCATGATCGCCGGCGTGTTCGTGAACCGCCTGCGCAAGGGCATGCTGCTGCAAACCGACCCGACCGTGATCTACGGCCTGGGCGAGAAGTTCGACGGTAACCTGCGCAAGCGCGATTTGCTGGCCGACACCGCTTACAATACCTACACGCGCGGCGGATTGACGCCCACACCGATTGCCTTGCCGGGTATGGCCGCGCTGCAGGCGACGCTGCATCCGGCGCAGACCGACGCGCTATACTTCGTGGCGCGCGGCGATGGCAGTTCACAATTTTCCAGCAGTTTGAATGCGCATAATCGTGCGGTGAATCAATACCAGAAATGAGCAAATTCATAACATTTGAGGGGGTCGACGGCGCAGGCAAGAGCACCCATCTGGCATGGTTCGCCGATGCGTTGCGGCAGCGCGGCCCGGATGTGCTGGTCACGCGCGAACCGGGCGGCACACCGCTTGGCGAGCAACTGCGCGAGATACTGCTGAACCAGCCGATGAGCATCGGTACCGAGGCGCTGCTGATGTTTGCGGCACGCCTGGAACATATCGAACAGGTCATCAAACCGGCATTGCATGCAGGCAAGTGGGTGATTTCAGACCGTTTCAGCGATGCCAGTTTTGCTTATCAGGGCGGCGGCAGGGGGATGGATTGGGATAAGTTGAGCCAGCTTGAGCAATGGGTGCATCCCGACCTGCAACCCGACCTGACGCTGTTTTTCGATGTGCCGGTCGAGGTGGCAAGGCAACGCTTGGCGAACAATGCCTCGCTGGATCGCTTCGAGCAGGAGCAGGCCGAGTTCTTCGAACGGGTGCGTGCCGGATACCACAAGCGCGTGCGGCAAAATCCGCAGCGTTATAGGGTCATCGATGCGGCGCAGCCTATGGATGTGGTTAAACGAAAACTTGAAGAAATAATCCTATCGCTTTGATATGAAAAATATATATCCTTGGCAAGAAAGTGATTGGGTGCGTTTGCAGGAGCTGCGCAAGCGTCCGCTGCATGGCCTGTTGTTCAAGGGAACCAAGGGCATCGGCAAGTTCGATCTGGCGATGAAATTCGCCCAGAGCCTGCTGTGTCGGCATTTGGATGAAGCTGGTTTTGCTTGCGGGCAATGCCCTTCGTGCCACTGGTTTGCCCAAGGTTCGCACCCGGATTTTTGTTTGCTGCAACCGGAGGTGTTGAGCTTGGACGGCGAGGAAGGCGATGATGTTAAGCCCGCATCCGGCAAGAAACCCAGCAAGCAGATTTCCGTCGACCAAGTGCGCGGTTTGGCCGACTTTTCCGGCATGTCCGCCCATCAGGGAGGCAGGCGTGTGGTCGTCATCCACCCCGCCGAGGCGATGAACACCAATGCTGCGAATGCCTTGCTGAAAAACCTCGAAGAACCGCCGCCGGGCTTGCTGTTCATCCTGGTGTCGCACAAACCGCAGCAATTGTTGCCGACCATCCTGAGCCGCTGCTTATCGTTCGTGCTGCCGGCTCCCGATGCCGAAAGTGCCACGCGCTGGCTGGCGCAGCAGGGTGTGAAAAACCCCGCCGAAGCCCTCGCAGCCTCCGGCTTTGCGCCGCTGCAAGCCGTACAATTGGATGAGCAACTGGGCGGCGAGGAACGCGATAAATTGCTGCGCGCCGTGCGCCAGCCCGCTGCGCTGGACGTGTTCGCGCTGGCCGAGGCGTTGCAGAAAATCGAGCAGGTCGTGGTCGTGCAATGGCTGCAACAATGGAGCTACGACCTGAGTGCGATGAAACTGGCGGGCAAGCTGCGCTACCATCCCGGCGAAGAGGCCGCTATCAGAAAACTGGTTGAGTCCATTGCACCGTTAAACTTGGCGCGGCTGCAAGGCTACCTGCAAGGCGCGAAACGCGAAGCGCAGCATACGCTCAACCCCAAGCTGTTCCTGGAGTCGCTGCTTTTCTCCTATCGCCAGCTTATGCTCCAGTAATCATGGGAACCTCTAAAAATCCACATTTCATCCCAACTGCTGTGTTTCGGAAAAAATTTCTTACTTACATATTTCCCATATGCGGCGCTGCGAAATTTTTTCCGCGTCTTGCATTTGGGCGAACTCTGAATTTTTAGAGGCTCCCAAATGCCATTCGTCGATTCCCACTGCCATCTCAATTTCCCCGAACTGGCCGAAAATATTACCGAGGTGCTGGCGCAAATGCGCCATAACGACGTGGTTGGCGCGCTGTGTGTTTCGGTCAACCTGACGGATTTTCCGCAGCTGCTGGCGCTGGCAGAACAACATCCGAACATCTACGCCTCGGTGGGTGTGCACCCCGATTATGAAGGTGCCCCGGATTATGAAGGCATGGGGAAGCCCGATGCCGCCCGCCTGGTCGAGCTGGCGCAGCATCCCAGGGTGATCGCCATTGGCGAAACTGGCCTGGATTATTTCCGGCTGAAGGGCGATCTGGAATGGCAGCGTACGCGCTTCCGCAACCACATCCGCGCCGCGCGCGAATGCGGCAAGCCGCTCATTATCCACACCCGCGAGGCGGCGGCGGATACGTTGCGCATCATGGCGGAGGAGAACGCCGCCGAAGCGGGCGGGGTAATGCATTGCTTTACCGAAACTTGGGAAGGGGCCGAAGCCGCGCTGGCGATGGGTTTCTACATCTCTTTTTCCGGTATCGTCACCTTCAAGAGCGCCAAGCAGATCAAGGAAGTGGCGCAGCGCGTGCCGCTGGAGCGCATGTTGATCGAAACCGATGCGCCCTATCTCGCGCCCGTTCCGTATCGCGGCAAGCTTAACCAGCCGGCGTATGTGAAGCACATCGCCGAGGAGATTGCCTCGCTACGCGGCATTGATGTCAACGAAGTAGGGCAGCGCACCACGGAGAATTTCATGCGTTTATTCGGGTTGCGGACAATTTAACAGAAAAATTTTCCGGCAAGATTATTGACAGGGATTTGAATATCCCTATAATGCGCAACTCGTTTCGCGGGAGTAGCTCAGTTGGTAGAGCGCAACCTTGCCAAGGTTGAGGTCGAGAGTTCGAGACTCTTCTCCCGCTCCAAATCTGAGGGAAAGCATTCTGGCTTTCCCTCAATCATTTCAAGCTGTAGATTTGCGCTACGGCGAGATAGCAAAATGGTTATGCAGCGGATTGCAAATCCGCCTATCCCAGTTCGATTCTGGGTCTCGCCTCCAAATACCCGCCCGGGTGGTGAAATTGGTAGACACAACGGACTTAAAATCCGTCGGCTTGAAAAGGCCGTACCGGTTCAATTCCGGTCCCGGGCACCAGAGGAGGCTCTCACGCTACAGACTCCCTTGCTGGCCATAGCCAAACTGCACTATTTGAGCACCGGTTTTGCGCCCCAGATTTTTTCGGCATATTCACCGATCGCGCGGTCGCTGGAAAATTTCCCCATGCCGGCAACATTAAGAATGACGTGGTGTGTCCATTGTTGCTGGTCGCGATATAGCGCTTCCACCCGCTCCTGCGCGGCAACATAGGCGGCATAGTCGGCCAGCAGCAGGTAATGGTCTCCGCCGCGGGTAAGGTTGTTGACGATGGGTTGAAAACGGTCGACCTGTTCAGGCGAAAAGTAACCCGAGGCGATCATGTCCAGCGTTCGTTTCAGCTCGGCATTGGCGTGGTAATAGTCCAGCGGGTTGTATCCGGAGTTTTTCAGTGCGGCGACTTCCTGTGCGTCAAGCCCGAAGATAAAGATGTTGTCCTTGCCTACTTCCTCCATGATTTCAATATTGGCTCCGTCGAGCGTACCGATGGTCAGTGCGCCATTGAGGGCGAGTTTCATGTTGCCGGTGCCGGAAGCCTCGGTGCCCGCCGTGGAGATTTGCTGCGACAGGTCTGCTGCGGGAATGATGATGCTGGCGGTGGATACATCGTAATTCTGGATAAATACCAGTTTCAGCAAGCCGCGCACGGCCGGATCGTTGTTGACGATATCCGCCACGCTGTTGGTGAGCTTGATGATGAGCTTGGCGGTAGCGTAACCGGGCGCCGCCTTGCCGGCAATGATCACGGTGCGCGGCACGACATCGATTGATGGGTTGGAGCGGATGCGGTTATACAGCGTGACGACGTGGAGCAGGTTGAGCAGCTGTCGCTTGTACTCGTGGATACGCTTGACCTGCACATCGAACAGGCTGTCCGGGTTGATTTCGAGAGCCAATCTGTCCATTACCAACTCAGCCAGACGCTCCTTGTTGGCGCGTTTTACGGCGCGGAATTCGGTTTGGAAAGCGTGGTCGTCGGCCAGTTTGGATAACTGCCGCAGTTGCGACAGGTCGGTGATCCACCCCTTGCCGATACGGCTGGTAATCAGGCCGGACAGCCCCGGATTGGCCTGATTCAGCCACAGGCGCGGGGTGATGCCGTTGGTGATATTGGTGAGTTTGCCCGGGAAATAGCGGTCGAAGTCGGCAAAGATGGTGGTTTTCATCAATTCTGAATGAAGCCGCGCCACGCCGTTGACATGATGGCTGCCGACGATCGCCAGATACGCCATGCGTACGCGGCGGCCATGCGTTTCGTCGATGATGGACATGCGTTTGAGCAGTTCGTTGTCGCCGGGAAAGCAGTGCAAGACCCCCTTCAAGAAACGCTGGTTGATTTCGTAAATGATTTGCAAGTGGCGTGGCAGTACCGACTCAAACAGGGACACTGCCCAAGTTTCCAGCGCTTCCGGCATCAGCGTGTGGTTGGTATACGCAAAAGTGCGGGTGGTGATATTCCAAGCGTGCTCCCATTCCAGATGGTGAATGTCCAGCAACAGGCGCATCAGTTCCGGGATCGCGATGGAGGGGTGGGTGTCGTTGAGCTGGATCGCTACCTTGTCCGGCAGTTTATCGAAGGTTTCATGGTGCTTGCGGAAGCGGTAGAGAATGTCCTGCAGCGAAGCGCTGACAAAGAAATACTGCTGTTTGAGGCGCAGTTCCTTGCCCATGTCGGTGGTGTCGTCGGGGTAGAGTACCTTGGATAGATTCTCTGATTCGTTCTTGTCTTCCACCGCCTTGATGTAGTTGCCCTCATTGAAATGCTTGAGGTCGAAATCGCGCGAAGCCTTGGCCGACCACAGGCGCATGTTGTTGACGGTGTTGAGGCCATAGCCCGGAATCGGCGTGTCATAGGCCATCGCCATGACATCTTCCGTATCTATCCAGTGGTGGTGCGGAGTGCCGCCTTCATCGCAGTATTGCACCACGTGACCGTGGAATTTCACCGGGTAGAGCACTTCGGGGCGCGGGAATTCCCACGGATTACCATAGCGCAGCCAGTTATCCGGGTGCTCCACCTGCCAGCCGTCTTCAATTTTTTGGTTGAACATGCCATATTCGTAGCGGATACCCATACCGTAGCCGGGCAGGCCGATGGTCGCCATGGAATCGAGGAAACAGGCCGCCAGCCTTCCCAGCCCGCCATTGCCGAGCGCGGCATCAAATTCCAGTTCCGTTACCTTGTCCAGATCGATGCCCGCCTCGATGCAAGCCTGGCGAACTTCATCAAGGAAGCCGACATTGAGCACACTGTTCATCAGGCTGCGCCCGATGAGAAATTCCATGGAAAAGTAATATACCCGCTTGGCGTCGTTATGGTAGTAGCGGCGCATGGTTTCCATCCAGCGCTCGATCAGGCGTTCGCGCACGACTTCGGCGAGGGCGAAAAACCAGTCGCGGTGGGTGGCGGTGATCGTATCCTTGCCGACGGAAAAAATGAGGTGAT
>JAQTLM010000022.1 GCA_028714895.1 Gallionella sp.
GGCATCGACTTGAATTCGGTGAAGTGGGCAGCACATTAGAGCAGGATCGGGGATTGAGGATCGAGTAAAAAACGGTTTTCCTGAATTCTCAATCCTCGCTCCTCAATCCTAGGAGTTAAAAATGGCTTATAGCGAAAAATTACTGGATCACTACGAAAATCCGCGCAACGTCGGCACTTTTGCCAAGGGCGAAGAGGGGTTGGGAACCGGCATGGTCGGCGCGCCGGCCTGCGGCGACGTGATGAAGTTGCAGATCAAGGTCGGCAAGGACGGCGTGATTGAAGATGCCAAGTTCAAAACTTACGGCTGCGGCTCGGCGATTGCGTCCAGCTCGCTGGTCACCGAGTGGGTGAAAGGCAAGACGGTAGACCAAGCCTTGCAAATCAAGAACACGCAAATTGCCGAAGAACTGGCGTTGCCGCCGGTAAAAATCCACTGCTCGATTCTGGCGGAAGACGCCATCAAGGCGGCGGTGGCGGATTACAAGAGCAAGCACAGCGCAGTGGTGGAAACGCTGGCCTGCGGGGAAAACTGCAAGGAGTAGGACATGGCAATCACGCTGACTGAAAATGCGGCCAAGCATGTACAGAATTTCATTATCAAGCGCGGTAAGGGTGTCGGCTTGCGTATCGGTGTGCGCACCAGTGGCTGCTCCGGCATGGCCTACAAGCTGGAGTTTGCTGACGAGGTAGCCAGCGACGATCTCCAGTTCGCCAGCCATGGTGTCACGTTGCTGGTCGACCCGAAAAGCCTGTCATACATTGACGGCATGGAACTGGATTACACGCGCGAGGGGTTGAACGAAGGATTTAAATTCAACAATCCGAATGTTAAGAACCAGTGCGGCTGCGGTGAGAGTTTCGGTGTTTGAAAACTACTGATATGACTACTGGTGAAACTACTAGCCATCTGACTAAGCTGGTAAAAAACATCAGCAAAGTCATTGGTTATAGCCATCTGACTAGGCTGCCAAAAGACGACAGCCAAGTCATTGGTTATGCATCCGGCATGATTTTGTTGTTTGATGGTTCGTAACGTTTTCAAAATCGTATGCAGCTCGCCAGTTTCGACTTCCAGCATAACCACTTCCAGCTGTTCGGCCTTGCGCAGTCCTACCAAATAGACTCGGCGCAGCTTGAGCAGCAGTACCGCGCCTTGCAGGCACTGGTTCATCCCGACAAATCCGCTCACATGCCCGATGCCGAGCAACGCGTGGCCATGCAGCGCGCCACGCTGGTGAACGAGGCATACCAGACGCTGCGCAGCCCGTTGCGGCGCGCACGTTACCTGTTGTCGTTGCACGGGGTGGACACTCAGGAAGAAACCAACACCGTGATGCCGCTGGATTTTTTGATGGCGCAGATGGAGTGGCGCGAAGCGGTCAGCGAAGCGCGGCAGGCGCGCGATGAAGCGGCATTGGCGCAACTCGAGGCGCGGTTGCAGCGCGAAACCCGTGAACTTGAAGCGCAGCTTGCGGTTAAAATCGATGCTGAAAAGGATTATGCCGCAGCTGCCGGATCGGTGCGCAAGCTGCGTTTCATGGAAAAACTCGCGGAAGAAATTCATGCCGCTTACGACGCGATAGATATTTAAATCCGGATTATTAATTAGGCGTAGGTCGGGCTTTAGCCCGACATGTCGGGTTGAAACCCGACCTACAATCTTGACGACTAGCGACTACATCAATGGCTTTACTACAAATCTCCGAACCCGGTTTAAGCACCCTGCCGCACCAGCACCGGCTGGCGGTGGGCATCGATCTCGGCACGACCAATTCGCTGGTGGCCACGGTGCGCAACGGCATCAGCGTGGTGCTCAACGACGAAAACGGGCGC
Source organism: Gallionella sp. (assembly GCA_028714895.1). Lineage (GTDB taxonomy): Bacteria > Pseudomonadota > Gammaproteobacteria > Burkholderiales > Gallionellaceae > Gallionella. Next base: position 1,836 of record JAQTLM010000022.1, read on the forward strand.
GCCATGTTGCCTTCAGTGGTGCGCTATCTGGCCGACGGCAGCGTCGCGGTGGGCGAGGCGGCGCAAGCCATGCAGAGCGAGGATGCCGCCAATACCATCGTCTCGGTAAAACGCTTCATGGGGCGCGGCCTCAAAGATGTCGGCGAGATCAGCCGCCTGCCTTATTGCTTTGCCGATGTCCCTTCAACAGGCTCGGGGCAGGATTCCGGCATGCTGCAACTGCGCACCGTGGCAGGCGTGAAAAGTCCGGTCGAGGTGTCCGCCGAGATTCTCAAGGTGTTGCGCAGCCGCGCCGAAGCCGCATTGGGCGGCGAGTTGGTCGGAGCGGTCATCACCGTGCCTGCCTATTTCGACGACGCGCAGCGCCAGGCCACCAAGGATGGGGCACGCCTGGCCGGACTGAATGTGTTGCGCCTGCTGAACGAACCAACTGCAGCAGCGATAGCCTACGGGCTGGATAACGCCGCCGAGGGCATATATGCGGTGTATGACCTGGGTGGCGGCACCTTCGATATTTCCATCCTGCGCCTGTCGCGCGGCGTGTTTGAGGTGCTGGCGGCCAACGGCAATTCCGCCTTGGGCGGCGACGATTTCGACCAGCGCATCCATTGCTGGCTGCTGGAAAAAAACCATCTTTCCGCGCTCGGCCCGCAGGACACGCGCCTGCTGCTGACCCATGCGCGCGCCGCCAAGGAACAGTTGACCGAACATGCCGAGGCGCGCATTACTGCGGCGCTGTCGAACGGTGAAGTGATCGACAACGTGCTGACCCGGGACGAGTTTCAGTCGATGTCGCAGAATCTGGTGGAGCACACCTTGCAGCCGTTGCGCCGCGCATTGCGCGATGCGAAGTTGGGCGTGGCGGACATCAAGGGCGTGGTGATGGTCGGCGGCGCGACACGCATGCCGCAGGTGCAGCATGCTGTGGAAGAATTTTTTGGGCAAACGCCGCTGACCAATCTCGACCCCGACAAGGTCGTGGCGCTGGGTGCGGCGATCCAGGCCAATCTGCTGGCGGGCAACCGCAGCGGCGACGAGTGGCTGCTGCTCGACGTGATCCCGCTCAGCCTGGGCATCGAAACCATGGGCGGTCTCGCGGAAAAAATCATCCCGCGCAACAGCACCATCCCGACCGCGCGCGCGCAGGAATTCACCACCTACAAGGACGGGCAGACCGCGATGAGCATCCATGTGGTGCAGGGCGAGCGCGAACTGGTGAGCGATTGCCGCTCGCTGGCGAAGTTCGAGTTGCGCGGCATCCCCGCGATGGTGGCGGGCGCGGCGCGCATCCGCGTGACCTTCCAGGTGGATGCCGACGGTTTGCTGAACGTGTCGGCGCGCGAAATGGGCAGCGGCGTCGAAGCGGCGATTGCCGTCAAACCTTCCTACGGACTGTCCGATGGCGAGATCACGCGCATGTTGCAGGAGTCCACGCAACATGCGCAGGACGATATGCACGCTCGTGCGCTGCGCGAGCAGCAAACCGAAGCGGGGCAGTTGCTCGAAGCGGTGCAGCACGCGCTGGAGCAGGATGGCGGTTTGCTCGACCAGGCCGAACGTACCCTGATCGAAACGCAGATGGGGCTGTTGCGCGATACCCTGCAACTGGCCGATCATCTGGCCATCAAACGCGCCGCGACCGCATTGAACGATGCCACTGTCAGTTTTGCGCAGGCGCGCATGGACAAAAGCGTGGCGCATGTCCTGACGGGCAAGAAAATTGCCGAACTGGGAGATAAATAATGCCGCAAATCATTGTGCTGCCGCATGAGGAATTATGCCCGCAGGGCACGCTGTTCGATGTCGAGCCGGGTGTTTCGATCTGTGATGCGCTGTTGCAGCATGGCGTGGAAATCGAGCATGCCTGCGAAAAATCCTGCGCCTGCACCACTTGCCATGTCATCTTGCGCGAGGGTTTCAATTCCCTGGAACCGGCGGAAGAACTGGAAGAAGATTTGCTCGACAAGGCCTGGGGTCTGGAACCGACTTCGCGCCTGTCCTGCCAGGCGGTGATGGCGGGCAAAGATCTGGTGGTGGAGATTCCGAAGTACACCATCAACATGGCGAAGGAGGGGCACAAATGAAATGGACTGATGTCCGATTAATCGCCATCGAACTGGCGGAGGCACATCCCGAGGTTGACCCGAAAACCATCCGCTTCACCGATCTGCACAACCGGGTGCTGGCGCTGGAAGATTTTCACGACGACCCGAAACACGGCGGCGAAAAAGTGCTCGAAGCGATCCAGGCGGCGTGGATAGAAGAAGCCGAATAGCCATGCGCAAACTCTGGCAGAGCCTCTCCAACCGCTGGCTGTATCTGGCCGGCGCATTATTCGCCAGCGGCCTGATGGGCTTTGGCCTGTTCCTGCAATACGTCAAACACCAGGATCCCTGCCCGCTGTGCATGGTGCAGCGCGTGATATTCATCGCGATATTGGCGGTGTTTGTACTGGCCGTGCTACATGGCCCGAAGCGCATCGGCGAGCGCGTCTATGCCGTACTGATCGCACTGCTGTCGCTGTCCGGCGTGGGCGTCGCAGCGCGCCACATCTGGATACAGAACCTGCCCAAAGACCAGATTCCCGCCTGCGGCCCCGGGCTGGATTACATGCTGGAAACCATGCCGATGACCGGCGTGCTGAAAGAGTTGATGCACGGTTCCGGCGAATGCGCGGCAAAGGGCTGGACCTTCCTCACCCTCGGCATCCCGGAATGGTCACTATTGTGTTACCTCGCGCTAGGTATATGGGCGGTGCTGATCGCATTCAGAAAGTAGCATTGGTTTTGTGCAACTGTGGAACCATACTTATTATAATATAAGTATGTCATAATATGATTATGGGGCGTGAAATAGGGCGGCGCGCTGCAATGGGATTTTTTCCTGCCCTGAACAAATTTTAAGGAGACTGTTATGCAAAAACCGACATTTTTATTGTTAGCTCTGTCCGCTGCAATATGCGCGATGCTGGGCGCCAATGTTTCCGTTGCCGCAGATCAAGCGCCGGCTCAGCAGAAAACGCAGGACAAGGCGCAGAAGCCGGAAATGATTTATGGCAGCCAGTTGATGACTCGCCAGGAACGCGACGAGTATCGCGCCAAGATGCGCAGCCTGAAAACCCAAGAGGAGCGCGAAGCCTTGCGGATGGAACACCATCAGCAAATGCAGGAACGCGCCAAGACAATGGGCAAAACGCTTCCCGATATGCCTCCGGCACAGGGCGGCGGAGCATGCAGCGGAGCAGCCTGCGGCGGAGCGGGCGGTTGCGGTGGAATGCAAGGCGGAATGAAACATGGCGGAGCAGGTTCCGAGGGTGGGACAGCCTGTGGCGCTGGGGGATGTTGCGGCGGAGCAGGAGGTTGCTGCGGCGGAATGAAACATGGTGGAACGGGATCAGAGGGTGGTGCGGCCTGTGGTGCGGGAGGTTGTTGCGGCGGAATGCATGGTGGAATGCAACATGGCGGAGCGGCACCGCAGAGTGGTGTGGCATCAGACGAACATAAGCACTGATTGCATTTCGGACTATCTGGGTAGCAAGTCAAACGAGGGGGCATTGCCCCCTCGTTTTTTTAGGTGTTGCAATTGGTAATAGTCCAGGCTTGATCCGGCACAGCTTTAACCGCACGCACCTATCGTTCCGCAACTGGTGCAGAATTCACAGCCATCCTTTTTGATCAGCGTGGCGTTGCCGCACTCCTTGCAGACCTTGCCGGTCATCGGCTTGATCCCGGAGGTCTTGTTTTGCGCTTCTGGGACTTCCAGCACGCCCATTTGCTGAACCGGATAACCGTGCTCGTCGAGGATGCCGAGCATGGCGTAGCGGTGAATGATCAGCTTGGCGACGTAGGAAACCGTCGATGGGTAGCTTTCCATTTTTTCCCCGCCCGGCACACGCGCCATGAAATCGCCCAGCGGTTCGCCGAAATTGAGCAGCTTGCGCAGTTTCATGCCGATCCAGGCCGGGTCGATGACGCGCATGTCCAGGCTCAATACCTTGCACAGGCCGTCGAGGGCGCGCGGATAAACCCCGGCCAGCCACATCGAGTAGGGGCGGCGTTGCCCGTCCGGCAGCTTCAGTTCCTTCAGGCCCAGCACGAAATCGTCGCCGGTACCGGCGTTGGAAATATCCACCGTCCAACTCATCGTGCCATCGGTGCCGGTCTTCGGTTCCTTCTTGGCGAACAGCGCGTCCATCATCGGCGTGGTGGCGCCTTCGTTTACTTCCAGCGCGCCCAATTCCTCGATGCGGTATTTCAGCAAGTATGCAAACGCCGCCACCAGGCTCGGCATGCGCTTCACTTCACCGTCAGGCGGCATCGGCATGTCGAAGGCATCGTCACCGGCGGTCTTCATCAGCATTTCCAGCTTCATGCGCATCCATACCGGATCGCGCGCGCGCATATCCATCGACAGCGATTTCGCCAGCGCGCCCAGCCCGCGCGGCTGCTCCGCGCCGTTCACCCAGACTTCAAACGGATGATTTTTGCCATTTTTGGTATGGGAAATGAAGGCCACGAAACTGCCGAGCGGATGCTTTACCACCTGGGAAACCCAGCCTTCGCTGCCGCCGGGTAGTTCCGGGCGGCCCGGCCAGCGCAATGACGCGAGAGACGGCTTGGGCGCGGCTTCCAGCATGATGCGCCGGTCCTGGTCGAACAGCAGGTCTTGCGGCTGCTCTTCCTTTTTGGCCGGCGTGACGGACAGTACGGAACCCAGCACGCTATTGGGGCGATAGGTTGCCAAGCCTTTCAATCCGGCCTTCCATGCTTCCGTGTAGAGTTCCTTGAAGTCCTCGTAAGGATAGTCGGCCGGCACGTTGACTGTCTTGCTGATTGCCGTGTCGATAAATGGTGCAACGGCAGCCACCATGTTCATATGGTCGATCGCCGAGATTTCCAGCGCGGTGACAAATGCGGGCGGCAGGTTGTCCACATCGCCGCCCTGTTCCTTGTATAAGCGCCAGGCATGGTCTTCCACCGGGTAGTCCTTGGTACTGCCGTCCATCATCCGTTTCTTGCGGGTATAGAACCATGAGAACGGCGGCTCGATGCCGTTGGAGGCATTGTCGGCGAACGCCAGCGAGATGGTGCCGGTAGGCGCAATCGACAACAGGTGGCTGTTGCGGATGCCATGCTTGCGTATCTTGTTCTTGATTTCTTCCGGCAGCCGCGAGGCAAAGCGCGGTGCGGTGAGGTACTGCTCGGCATCCAGCAAGGGAAAGGCGCCACGCTCGATGGCCAGATCCACCGAAGCAAGATAAGCCTCATCGCGCATGATGCGCGTCAGTTCGGCAGCGAACGAGCGCGCCTCCTCGGTGTTATAGGGCAGGCCCAGCATCACCAGCGCATCACCCAGTCCGGTATAGCCCAGCCCGATACGCCGCTTGTTCTGCGCTTCCAGTTGCTGTTCGGGCAGCGGCCATGCGGTGACGTCCAGCACATTGTCCAGCATGCGCACGCCGACACGCACCAGTTGCCTGAACTTCGTGTGGTTGAAAACAGCCTGGGCAGTGAAGGCATTTTCCACCATAAGGGTCAGGTTGATCGAGCCCAGACAGCAACAGCCGTAAGAAGGCAGAGGCTGTTCGGCGCACGGGTTGGTCGCCTCGATCACTTCGATGTAACTGAGATTGTTGTCGCGGTTCATCAGGTCGATGAACAATACGCCCGGCTCGGCATGGTCGTAGGTGCTTTCGATGATCTGTTTCCACAGATCGGCAGCCGGCACTTTGCGATACACCCACTTGCCATCGGCGCGTTGTGCGGCGCCTTGTTCCTTGAGCGCGGCGGCAGGTTCCGCGGCATGCACCAATTCGAAGTCTCCATTGTTTTCCACGGCGTGCATCAAGGCATCCGTGACCCCCACGGAAATGTTGAAGTTGCGCAGGTCGCCCTTATCCTTGGCGTGGATGAATTTTTCGATGTCGGGATGATCGCAACGCAGCACGCCCATTTGCGCGCCGCGCCGCGCACCGGCCGATTCAACGGTTTCGCAGGAGCGGTCGAACACGCGCATGTAGGAAATCGGGCCGCTGGCGCGGGAATTTGTACCCTTGACCATCGCCCCCTCGGGGCGAATAGACGAAAAATCATAGCCAACCCCGCCGCCGCGCCGCATGGTTTCCGCAGCTTGCTGCAAGGCATCATAAATGCCCGGCTTGCCGTTGCTGATGCCGGAGATGGAGTCTCCCACCGGCTGCACAAAGCAGTTGATCAGGGTTGCCTGAATCTTTAGCCCTGCCGCCGAGTTGATGCGGCCGGCAGGCACCAAACCGTTTTCCTGCCCCAGGAAAAATTCCTCTTCCCATTGGGCGCGCTGTTCCGGTTTTTCGGCCTGCGCCAAACCACGCGCTACGCGGCGGCGCACATCCTCAACGGAGGTTTCGCCGGGTTCCGCGTATTTTTCCAGCAATACTTCGGTACTGATTTCTTGTGTTGTCATTTAAATGGCTCCCTTAAAAGTCAATTCGCCCGATATTTGGTTGCATTGCCACTTGGCTGGGTGGCTATCATTTTTCTGGCGAGGATGTTGCGAAATTTTTTGTGTAGCTACTGAACGATGAGAATCCTCACAGGTCTGCAGTTTTGTTATGAGATTCTTGTGGCGGGTCGCCTTGGTGTTGGCCGGATGTCATGCTGGTAGAGGGGGAGGATGCTGAAACATTGCGGGCAGATGGTGAAGACAAAATATTCTCTATAAACAAGCACAATATAACTCCCCGATTGCGTGGACCGTTTCAGTCCGAAAAAACAAAAAACCACTATATGTAGTAGTTCGCTGCCAAATTTTCACTAATTCTAGTATGTCGGTATTTTTTTGCAAGCACTATTTTGGCCTGGATAATTTGATAAATAATTTGACTTGGCCAGCAGGCTGAGTTAATCAGATTTGCTTTTTAAGCAGCCGGGATGGGGTGGTTTCAAGCAGGCGACCCGCATGGCGGATACCTGTTAATCTGGATTCTTGGGGTTTCCCATCGGGTTGCTTGCATTGGGGTAGCCATTTACGCTTTAATGCGCGACGTTTTTTGTTTGCTGGGGGTACGGTATGGGGTTGCTTGAAAAATTATTCGAAGGGTCGTTGTGGAATAGCCGCTTCGTCATCCTGTTCGCCGTCATAGGCAGCTTGCTGGCGGGATTCACAATTTTTTACATGGCTACCGTGGATGTGGTTTATTTGATCATGCACGCGTTGCATTACGCCGATTTGAGCATGGCTGAGGATGCACGCAAAGTATTGCATGACAGCACGGTGTCTCACATCGTCGAGGTGGTGGACGGTTATTTGCTGGCGACGGTGATGCTGATTTTTTCGCTGGGCCTGTATGAGCTGTTCATCAGCGACATCGATCAGGCGCATGGCAGCAAGGCTTCCAGCAAGATTTTGGTGATTAATAATCTGGATGACCTTAAATCGCGCCTGGCCAAAGTGATTTTAATGATTTTGATTGTCACTTTGTTTGAAGAGGCGCTCAATATGAAATTAGCCACGCCGCTCGATCTGGTTTATCTGGGAGCGAGTATTGCGTTGGTTGCGCTGGCGTTATATTTGACCCATGCTGCCGAACATGGTGCCGGTAAAGACGGGGAACTCATCGAGGATGCTCCCGAAAATCACGGGCACTAAAGCATGAAAATCACCAGGAGCTTGCTGTGCGGCCTGTTGCTGTTGACCTTGCCGTTTTTCGGCTATACGGCGGATTTCTCGCTGGAAGATATGCAAGGCAAGACACATCGCTTGGCGGATTATCGCGGTAAGTGGGTGCTGGTGAATTTTTGGGCAACCTGGTGTCCGCCATGCCTGAGCGAGATTCCCGAGTTGAGCAGTTTGCACAATGCGCACAAGGGCCACGATCTGGTGGTGATCGGTATCGCCATGGATTCCGGCTCCACCAGAAAAGTGGCTAATTTCGCCGAGGCGCATGGTATCAGTTACCCCGTCGTATTGGGCAACCGCAAGCTTGCGGCGCAGATTGGCGAACTGGAGGTGCTGCCGACCAGTTATCTATATGCGCCAAACGGTGAACAGGTGAGTTATCAGGCCGGGGAAGTGACGCGCGAGAGCATCGAGACTTACATCAAGAACAAGAAATTTAATTAACAGGGTGTTGAAAAACTACTGCGCTTGGCATAACTGCGTTGCTCAGGGGCTCAAAATGCTCATTTACTGTATGTAAATTCCGCTTTTTCGCCCCTTCACGCCTTGTTCTGCCATCGCTCGCTACATTTTCAACACCCTGTTAGCCGCTGGTGGGCCGGTGGCTGCTGGCGGCCGTCCGTTGCGGGAAAGACCAGTTGTTGTGCCAGGCGGCGCGCACCAGATTCGGGTATTCGGGGCGGCCCAAGCTGCCGTTGTAGCGGCCCAGCGCGCGATACAGGTCGCCCTTTTCGATATCCAGGTAATGGCGCAGGATGGTGCAACCGTAGCGCAGGTTGATGCGCAAGTGGAACAGATTGTGTTCCGCAGTGCCGATTTCCTTTACCCAAAACGGCATTACCTGCATGTAGCCATGTGCGCCCGCGCTGGAAACGGCGTATTTCTTGAAACCGCTCTCCACTTCGATCAAGCCCAATACCAGTTCGGGTTCAAGGCCGGCGCGCTTGGCTTCGTAATGCACCGTGCTCAGGAAATCGAGGCGCGACTCGGCATCGGGGATGCGTTTCTGCAAGCGGCGCGACATTTCTTTCAGCCACTTATCCGCCTCGCCCTGCGTGCCAAACGCCAATTTTGGTGCTGCCTGATCCGATACGCTGCGTTGCAATACCGCACGGACACTGGCGGAAAGCGCCTCTTCCCGTTGCGCGCCGGCGGATGCGCCGGAAGCCGGAAACATTCCGGCGGCAAACAGTATGACCGCTGCAACGATCGCGGATCGCGGATCGTGGATCGAGTCAAAAGCAGAGCGGAGGATTTTCCTCAATCCTCGCTCCTTAATCCTCAATCCCGGTTTATTCAGTTGCATAGTTTTGATTGTACGAACTCCGGCGCGCTTTGCAAGGGGATGGATTGCGCTTGCGCATCTCGCCGCCCCTGATATTCCACGTTGCCCTCCTTCAGGCTGCGCTCGCCGATGACGATGCGGTGCGGGATGCCGATCAGTTCCATGTCGGCGAACATCACGCCGGGGCGCTCGTCGCGGTCATCCAGCAACACCTCGATACCGGCGGCTTGCATTGATGCATACAGTTGTTCCGCCGCATCGCGCACGGCTGCGCTTTTGCCCATGCCGATCGGCACGATGGCGACCTGGAACGGCGCCATCGCGGCCGGCATAATAATGCCGCGCTCGTCGTAATTCTGCTCGATGGCGGCAGCCACGATGCGCGACACGCCGATGCCGTAGCAGCCCATTTCCATGATCTGCGCCTTGCCCTGCGCATCCAGAAAGGTGGCGTTGAGTGCTTCCGCATACTTGGTACGCAGCTGGAAAATGTGTCCGACTTCGATGCCGCGACAGATTTCCAGCGTACCTTTGCCATCCGGCGATGGATCGCCCGCGACCACGTTGCGGATGTCGGTGAATTCGATTTTCTTTTCGGGGTTCTGCCAAGGCGCTTTGAAATCCTCCCAGTTGCACCCGCTGAAGTGATGGCCGTTTTCATTGGCACCGCAGACGAAATCGCTCATCACAATGGTCGCATGGTCTGCAATTATCGTGATGTGGTGCTTGTTGTAAGGGCCGATATAACCGGCACGGCAGCCCATGTTGGCCTCGATTTCGCTTTCGGTGGCGAAGCGGAAATTGCCCAATGCGGCAATTTTGCTTGCCTTGACTTCGTTTAGAGTGTGATCGCCGCGTAACAGCAGCAAGGCAAATTCTCCATCTTCGCCAATTACTGCGATGGTCTTGAGAACTTGCTGCGGCGAAACTTCAAGGAATGCAGCAACTTCTTCAATGGACTTCTGCCCAGGGGTGGCAATTTTTTGCATGGTTTTTGTAGTTGCTGCACGCGGTGCGCTCGGTGCCACGGCTTCCGCCATCTCCACATTCGCGGCATAGTCTGAAGCGGGGCAGTAAGCCAGCGCGTCTTCGCCGGAATCCGCCAGCACATGGAACTCGTGCGAGCCGCTGCCGCCAATCGCGCCGGTATCCGCCGTGACGGCGCGGAATTGCAGGCCGAGGCGGGTGAAGATGCGGCTGTAGGTATCGTGCATGACCTGATAGGTGTGCTCCAGGCTCGCATAGTCGGCATGGAACGAATAGGCATCCTTCATGACGAATTCGCGCGCGCGCATCACGCCGAAACGCGGGCGCACTTCGTCGCGGAACTTGGTCTGTATCTGGTAGAAGTTGACCGGTAACTGGCGGTAGCTGCGGATTTCGCGGCGCGCGATGTCGGTAATCACCTCTTCATGGGTCGGGCCGAAACAGAAGTCGTTGTTGTGCCGATCCTTGATTTTCAGCATCTGCGGGCCGAACACCGCCCAGCGCCCGGTTTCCTGCCACAGCTCGGCGGGTTGCACGGCGGGCATCAGCAGCTCGATCCCGCCGCTTTTATCCATTTCCTCGCGCACGATGTTTTCCACCTTGCGCAGCACGCGCAAACCGAGCGGCATCCAGGTGTACAGGCCGCTGGCCAGTTTTCGGATATAGCCGGCGCGCAGCATCAGCTTGTGGCTGGGCAGTTCCGCCTCGGACGGGGCTTCTTTCAGGGTGGAGATGAAAAATTGTGAGACGCGCATGGTGAATGACGGCAAAGTTAAGAATGAGGGCGCGATTTTACAGGGAATGCGTGCAGTCCGCATTTTCTCGGCCCGATTAGGCGCGGGAATGACAAAGCCACAAAAAACAAGCCCGCAATTGCGGGCTTGGTCGTTTACAGCAGAACTTCAGAATAACAACTAGCGATGGAACGCGGTCACGCCATTGACGATGACACCGTTGCCGGCAACCAGACCGTAGATCATGGCTGCACCGACGCCGCCGGCACCGGCAAACGCACCGCCTATATGGCCTTGCGGCGTCCCTGCTACCGAACCGGTGACCGTCAACAAACCGGGGTTGCTACCCTGTACCGCACCGGCCGTGCTGGCATTAAACATACTCTTTTGTTCGATCGGTATTGCGGAGCCGCTGGCAATCAGATTGCCTGCGCCAGCCGTGGTGACGTTTACCCAGACCGCCACAGTCTGCGTGGTGAAGTTGGCGCTCAGGGTGGCGCCGTTCAGCGTACCCACGTTGCCCAGCGAGTCGGTGGGTGTAGTACCGCCGGCCAGCACGTAGTTATAGTTGCCGGAAATCGGCAAGGTCACCGGCCCGGCCAAGGCAGGGCTGGCGACCCAGTGTGTGCTGAGCGCGGCTCCAGCACCAACAACGCCACCAGCCGTATTCGGGTGCTGGGTTGTCACATTGGTAGCCAGATCGGTTTTGCTGAGCGCGCCGCCCACCCAACGCCCCCAACTGATGCCGGAAACGGGATCCGTCCCCAAGCCCGCTGCGGTGGCCGTGCCGATACCGATAGTGATGCCTGAACCGTTGGTAAATGGTTGACTGGCATTGAACTGGGTGACATTGCCCGCCCCATCAGTCAGCACAGTGCCCGCATTGGTGTACCCCCCCAGTGTTCCAGGAATAGGCACAAGGCTTACGGTAGAGGGCGGGGTCCAATCGATACCCGATAATCCGGCGATACGGTAGGACGTCGCGGTGTTTTGCGCCGTGCCGGTGAAAGCCGCCACCCCTGCAACTGTTTGACCAATTCCGTCGCCGAGCAAGTAGGACAGGATGGCGCCGTTCAGTCCGCTACCGGTCAATTGACCCGTCACCGTGCCAAACGTTCCGGTGGAACACGTAGGGCAAGCAACGGTCAAAGTGCCCCAGCCCAGCGGGATAGGGCCAGGGAACGGGGTCTGTGCCCTGAATCCCGCCTTGGCATTGTTCCAGTACATCACTTCCAGCGGCGCATTGGCGGTGCTCGCGGTCCATGCGGCGGCTCCGCCTATGGTCAGCCCCAGATTCAACGAAACCAGTTGCTGGGTGAAGTTCACCGACAGCGAAGCCGAAGTCAGGCTAGCTGTGGCACCAGTTAAAGTGGTCGGTACGGTTCCCCCGGTAAGGCTGTAGGTTGCGTTGGTGGTCAGCAGCACTTCGGGCAGATAGACCGGGTCGATCGCCGGCCCCGAGATCCAGTGCGACTTGACCGCCCCGCCTGACGAATAGGTCCCTGGCGTTAGATTCGTATAAGTCGTTCCCGCCACCACCATTTGCCCCTGAGTGCTGTCATATCGGCCAAACTGGATTCCGGTCGCCGCGATCGTGGTGGGCGCTTCGCCAACGGTCGTCGTACCGCTGAACGTATGCGTGATGGATGAACCCGGGCCGTTTCCCGCATACCGGTCAATCAAAAACGGCTGGTTGGCGCTTGATGGTACTGCCGGGGCATTCATATCCGCCGGTGCGGCGATGAAGGTGTTGTTGGATATAAGAGCACCCGCGCCAAAATTGCCGATTGCGCCAAAATCGAGGGTCGCATAAGCCACCGCCCTATCGGTCTGCACATAGGGTGCTGATGGCGGGAGCACGATAGGCGGGGTGGCGGTGGTAAATGCCGCCGCGCCCTGCACCAGGTCGGTGCCGCCGAGTAAGTTGTAAGCCAACGATGCGCTGGCCGCCTGGTTGCCCGCCAGGCGCCCCCACAAGACTGCGCTATAGACTTGCGCGCAACCCGCGCCGGTACAGGCGACTGTGCCAGAACCCCACGCATTTTCCGCAATAATTTGAATGCCGGTAGCATTCACGCTGAAGGTCTTATTAGTGAAGCTGATGCCCAGCGCCATGTTCACCAATTGATTGGTGAAATCCGCCGTCAGGGTGGCCAAAGTCAGTGTGCCCACGTTTCCAAGTGCATCGGTGGGTCGGGTCGCTCCCGCCAGGGTGTAGCTGGTCGTTCCCACCAGGGTCTGCACATAACCCGCCGGCGGGTTGGCATTGATGAGCCAGTGCACACTGGCCGGCCCCATGGCGACATTGAATGGCGCGACCGTCGCCGTTGGCGACAGGTCAGTGACGTTGATGTTGCCGCCCTGCCAGCGTCCCAGGTAAATGCTGCTGTCGGCCGCCTTCCAGGCGTCCTGCGCTACCCCGCCGGAGAATTGGATGTTGGCATTGGCAAGACCATGCGCACTATCGACATAGATGCCGTTAAGGATCCCCAGTAAATTATTTGAGCCATCCAGTTGATAGCTGGTGCTGGGCAGCAGCACATCATAATGGTTCAATATATAGGCGACCCCCCCCAGCATATCCGGCGCCACCACTTCGTGCCCATAGCCGTTCACCACGACAGGAAGAATACTTGGCGGTAAGACGGTAAAACATACACCGGCGACAAGCACGCAGGGGGGGGGTGGTGGAGGTGGAGGCTGAATAATAATTCCGCCTGAGTCTATTCCGATTATCACCTTCTTTTCTGGCGTGCCGGAGGAATCCACTACCGAACTTTCGCGTACCTCTTCTTTACCTTCTTTCTTGTCGCCCTTCCCTTGTGACGTGGGCTCGGCGGCTACGGTGAAGATATTGGTGTTGATCGGCTGGATCTTAGGCATCTGATCCAGGCCGCCCGCAAAACCCATCTGGTTGGGCAGCACGAAGATGGTGCCTTTGTCGGTGGTCATGGACGTTTCACCCAGATTCACCTTGTTATAGGCACCACTGGGCGCGATTTTCGCCAATTCGCTGCCCAGTGCGACCACAAAGGTCTCATGGTCGGTGCCGCGGATGCCGATGGTCGAAGTTGGCGTGGTGATGTGGTAATTGGGTTTATTGATCCGCCCAATCAAACCGGTGACGGCACGGAAGCCACCTTTGAACAGAGAGAAGAAGCTTTGTTCACTGCCGTCTTCCTTGCCGCTGAATTTGAAGCTGTCGAACTTGAGCTGGGTGTCGGGGCGCACCGCGACAAAGCCGCCATCCTGCATCTTGATTTGCGCGGAGGCGGCTGGCGCCGAGGTCAGGGTATCGCCTTCGTTGATCGCATCGCCTTTCTGAATTTTGTGCGTTTGCCCCGCCGCCGTAGTCAGTTGCACTTCGCCATTGACGAATTGCACGTATCCGGCGGTGTTCGCATAAACAGCACCGCTGCCCAACAGCAACACAGCCGCCGCTAGGGAATGGAAAACTTTATTTAAGCTATTCATGGCACACCTCTCTCAGTTCAAGTTATTTGAAGTCACGCCGCAGCGTCACCGAAACATCGCTACGGTCAAAGCTATAGATTGCCACGTTAGAACTCTTTTTGGAGAACGCAATTTGTGGCTTGACCGTCCACAGCTTATCCCAATGCCAGTCCGCACCCATAGTCAGGTCATATTGATATTCGGCGCGCCTAATCGGGTTGATAAACTGGCTAGGTTCGCTGAAAATTGCATGCTGCCAACCCACGCTGGCAAATCCATCCCATCTTTCTGTCATGGCCGCTTGCCCGCCCGCACGCAAGCCTTCAAATTGTTTCTTGCCATCTGCCCGCCCGCCATTTGGCCTTGTCGACAAAGGTATTGGCGAAACATCCAACTCTTTTCCTAAATAAATACTGCCAAACAACGCCTGCTTTCCATCCGCCAAGACATGCAGCCAACCCGCGCCCAGAATTACTTGATCGGTATTTCCTTCGATGCGGGCATCTGTTCCGGGAGAAGTAGGCTGAAAACCTGCCGCACGATTCTTTCCATACTGTGCAAAAGCACTCAACTGATTGCTGGGGCTAAAAATATGCTGCCACTCCGCATTCATGCCAAGCGAATCTCTCCGCATGGTATTTGCGGTATAGGCTTGCCCGCCAATTAATGACAGCTTGTAGGAATTTTTCTCATTCGCGTACATCACCCCGACACGACCATCAGTGTTAATCCAATCATAGAGAGTCTGCGTCATATTGCCGTGCTGGCGCAAATCTGCCCCTGCGTATATACCCCAGTTGGCATTCAAGCTATGGCTGATTTCACCGCCAACATTTAACCCCTCATAATCACCAGACAATTTTTGAGCTGGCGCGACAGCGGTTAAACCAAAAAAAGATTGATAAATAGGCAACCAAGGAGAACTAACCGAAAGCGGCTGATTCTGTGTGGTACTGCTCGCAATGTTGCTGTCATGTCCGACCACGCCTTCCACATAACCGGTGAATCTGGTCTGTTTGGCGGCTTCCTGTGCGGCAATCGCATCCAGGTATTTCTGGATGGTGACACGCGCTGCTTCGGGAGGATTTTGTTTCAACACCGTTTCAAATTCTGTCTTGGCGCGCGGCGTATCGCCGAGTTGGTAATAGGCCCGCGCCATATCGAGGCGCGCACCGGCGAAATTGGGATCGACTGCCAGTACCCGCTCGAAGGCGAGCGTTGCCTTGTCCGGTTTGCCGCTGTCCAGCGCGGCGATGCCGAGCAGGTAGTCGAAACGCACCTCGCCGGAACGGTCGAATTCAAGCGGCTCCAATAGGGTATAGGCATCGGCGGGTTTACCGTTTTTAATTAACGCATCGGCATCGCGCAACGGTTTTTCGCGCGCTTCAAGTTCGGCCTGTTTCTTGGCTTCGGCTTCGGCGCGCTGACGAACTTCCTGCTCGGCTTTGACACGCGCTTCCGCTTCCCGCTGCGCTTGCAAAGCGCGGACATCCGGCTTCACGACTTTTTTGGCGGCAGGCTTGGCCTTTTTGGTAACGGCCTTCTTGGCCTTGCCGGGTGTCACTTGGGTTTCCGCCCCTTCTGCAACAGCGCCCGCCGCCATCAATGCTCCGAATAACCCGTAACACACCCATTGCCCTAGCTTCATGTTTACTGCCTCCCCGGTTCAATTATTAAATACAGTATCCACTTCTAACGCAGTATGGTCAATATGCCAAAAGACATAATTAGATGAACCCTTTTTCCGCAAATGACAGGGTTTGCCCACCTGCCACCACGAAGTGATCCAGCACGCGCACATCCACCAGCCCGAGAGCCTGTTTCAGGGCGGAGGTCAGGAGCTGGTCAGCCTGGCTCGGTTCGGCGACGCCGGAAGGATGGTTGTGTGCAAGAATAACGGCAGCGGTATTGTGCGCCAAGGCGCGCTTGACCACTTCGCGCGGATACACGCTGGTCTGGCTGAGGGTGCCGTGGAATAACTCTTCCGAGGCAATCACGCGATGCTGGGTGTCGAGAAACAGCACCAGAAAAACTTCCTGCTGCCGTCCGCCAAGCAACAGCCGCAAATAGTCGCGCACTGCGCGTGGCGAGTTGAGTGCGTCACCGCGCTGCATCTCCTCTTTCAATGCGCGCCGCGACATTTCCAGCACGGCTTGCAGTTGCACGTATTTCGCCGGCCCCATGCCGTGCACTTCACAAAAACTTGCTTCGCTGGCGGCAAACAATTGGGTGAGGCTGCCGAACCTGTTAATCAACTCACGCGCCAGATCCACCGCGCTTTTGCCGACCACGCCGGTGCGTAAAAAGATCGCCAGCAGTTCGGCATCGGATAATGAGGCCGCGCCTTTCTGCAATAGCTTCTCGCGTGGCCGTTCGAATTCGGGCCAGTCTGTGATTGCCATAAAAGCCTCACTTTCTTGTAAGATGCGCGGCATTATGGAACAAGAACCCACAAAACGCATCGTGCCAATGAATCGCATCATCTTGGGCGTCACTGGCGGCATCGCGGCTTACAAGGCAGCGGAGTTGCTGCGCCTGCTGATGAAGCAGCGCGTGGAGGTGCAGGTTGCGATGACCGAGGCGGCTTGCCACTTCATTACGCCGACTACCCTGCAGGGACTTTCCGGCAAACCGGTGTTCACCGACCAATGGGATGCGAGTGCACCGAACAGTATGGCGCACATCAACCTGAGTCGCGCCGCCGACGCGATTGTAATCGCGCCTGCAACCGCCGATTTCATCGCCAAGCTGGCACATGGCTTGGCGGATGACCTGCTTTCTACGCTGTGCCTGGCGCGCAATTGCCCGTTGCTGATCGCCCCGGCAATGAACCGCGAGATGTGGCAGAACGCCGCGACGCAACGCAACATCGCGCAACTGCTTGCCGATGGCGTGCAGGTACTCGGCCCGGACTGCGGCGTGCAGGCCTGCGGCGAGGAAGGCATGGGGCGGATGCTGGAGGCGGAACGGCTGGCGCAGGATATCGCAGCGTTTTTCCAGCCCAGGCGATTTCTCGGCAAGAAAATTCTGATTACCGCCGGGCCGACCTACGAGGCGATCGATGCGGTGCGCGGCATTACCAACCGCAGTTCCGGAAAGATGGGTTACGCGATCGCGCAGGCCGCGCTGGAACAGGGTGCGGAAGTGGTGCTGGTGTCGGGCCCGACGGCACTCGCCAAACCGCATGGCGCGCAAGGCGTGGATGTGGTGAGCGCCGCGCAGATGTTCGAGGCGGTAAAGCAGCAGGTCGGCGATTGCGATATTTTCATCGGCGTGGCGGCGGTGGCCGATTACCGCGTCGCGCAACCGAGCGAACAGAAAATCAAGAAAAGCGCGGCTACGCTCACGCTGGAGCTGGTGCCCAATCCGGATATCCTGGCGTATGTCGCCGGCCTGCCTGAGCCGCCGTTCTGCGTGGGCTTTGCCGCCGAGAGCGAGAATCTCGCGAAAAACGCCGAGCAAAAACGTTGCGTGAAAAATCTGCCGCTGCTGGTGGGTAACCTCGCGCAACAGGCGATCGGCAGCGACGACAACGAACTGGTTTTATTCGATGACAGCGGCAGCCACGTCTTGCCGCGCGCCGGCAAGCTGATACAGGCAAGGCTATTAATGCAGCACATTGCGCAATGCTACGAAGGAGCAAACAAATGAAACATGCCGCCCCAACAAAACATATTTCCGTGGATGTCAAAATTCTCGATTCCCGCCTGCATGAAAACATGCCGGGTTACGCGACCACCGGTTCGGCGGGAATCGATTTGCGCGCGTGCATCGATCAAAACATGGTGATTCAACCCAAGCAGTGCGAGCTCATCCCCAGCGGCATCGCCATTCACCTGAACGATCCGGGCTATGCCGCAATGATCCTGCCGCGCTCCGGTCTGGGGCATAAACACGGCATCGTGCTCGGCAATCTGGTTGGTCTGATCGATTCGGATTATCAGGGGCAGATTTTCGTCTCGCTATGGAACCGCAGCCAGATTCCCTTCACGCTGATGCCGATGGAACGCATGGCGCAACTGGTGGTTGTCCCGATAATGCAGGCGAAGTTTAATATCGTGGAGGAATTTCCGTTGAGCGAGCGCGGCAGCGGCGGATTCGGCAGTACCGGCAAGCATTAATGTCGTAGGGGCACGGCGCGCCGTGCCCCTACAGGAACCGAAATCAACGATCCAGGTTCAATTCTATTTCGGTATTGTCACCCTTACGTACCGACACTTTTTCGGTGACCATCTTGTAGCCTTCCAGCTTCACGCTGATCGCGTGCACACCGGGTTCCATTTCCAGGCGTAACGGTGACAGCCCGTAATACACGCCATCCAGATACACCTTCGCGCGCTGTGGGTTGGTATTCACCAGCAACAGCCCCGCCGTGGCACTGGCACGCGGCATATAGGCAGGCGGAGCGGCGGCACCTGGTTGCGCGCCATAACCCGGCGTCGCAGTTGCGGGGGCTGTTGGCGCAGGTTTGGCGGCAGTAGGAGCGACGTAGACCGTCACGCCGGGAATCGGCTTGGTGCCGGCTGTCAGGTTGAACAACTCCGGTTGCGATGCCATTAACGATGCGCTGATGGCCTCAACCGTTTTAGTGGTGACAATGCGCAACTCCCTGTTCAGGTATTCGATCACGTCATTCTTGTTGTTGCCGGAAACACCGGCGAAGCGATCATTCTTTTCCATTACCAAACCCGACCATACCACCTTGCCGGTAGCCACTTCTTTTAAGGTAGTCTCAATTGCGATATTGATTTCATCGCGTTCCTTGACGTTCAGGGTTAAGTCCTTGACAACGCCGGATACCTCGAACAGGGCATTATTGGCGCTGCTGCCCTCCATTACCTGGAATCCTTCCGCATCAAAATGCCTTTTGATCGCACCGGTCACAATAGCCGCAACACCCTGATCCATAATCAGCTCAGTACCGCTGATCCCGCCTACAGGATTAGATTTGTCAATTTGCCCAAGAAAACGCGGATTGCTGACTTTGCGTTGATCCACATATTTATTGACACGTAACGTGGCGGCATACTTCACCAGTGGCCCGGAGTTACCGCCGGACGCTTTTTTTCCGGTGGTGCTGAGTGTACTGTCACCGCCATTAAACCAGCCGGTAACGGAATCCTTGGCATCCTTGACGGTGGAGCACCCGGCAACACCAGACAACAACACAACCAGCGCGACATGCCGCAACAATCGACTCATGGATTTCACCTTAACAATTAAAATTGTTCATGCGCATGCTACAGGCATGCCGCATTATTTATTGGGCGCGGGAAGATAACGAACCAGCTCGTTGAGTGCCTTCGTATAAACTTCACGCTTGAACTCGATTACGGCGCCAATATCCAGCCAGTAATCGTTCCAACGCCACGCATCAAATTCGGGATGCGAACTGACACGCAGGCAGACATCACACTCACGACCGACCAGACGCAACAAAAACCAGATCTGTTTTTGCCCGCGATAACCACCGCGCGACTCGCGCTTGCTCCAGCTCTGCGGAACCTCATAACGCATCCATTCGCGGGTACGTCCGAGTATTTTTACATGTTCCGGCATCAAGCCGACTTCTTCGTGCAACTCGCGGTACATCGCCTGCTCCGGGGTCTCGCCATGCTGTATGCCGCCTTGTGGAAACTGCCACGCGTGCTGCCGCACCCGCTTGCCCCAGAACACCTGATTCCTGTCATTCGTGATAATGATGCCGACATTCGGGCGATAGCCGTCGCGGTCGATCATTTGCCACTCTATTCGGTTAATTTCAATGCGCGGATTCTTTCACATTTCCTGTTTATTGGAAAGCGAATCAGCATCGTCCGGCCTCCGGAGTGATGGGAGGGGGCCGTCAATTTTATTGGGTTACGCAGCAGAATTTTGCATGGGTGGCGACGGAGCGGCGCATCGTTGACACAGTATCGCTAGCCATTCGGTAGCGCAGCTACCCCTGCCGCTGCGATTTGCCCGTCCTGGAACGAGCGCACGCCGCTGATACCCAAGCCGCCCACGATAACTCCATCGATTTCCAGCGGGACACCGCCTTCGGCAGGGATCACGCCGGGCAAGGCGAGGTGGATCAGCCGCCCGCCCAGCACGGCATCTTCCGAAGCCTTGGTGGGGCGCCGGAACGCGACGGCGGCATGGGCTTTTTTTATTGCCGTTTCCACGCTGCCAAACTGGGTGTCGTGGCTGCGTTGCAGGTAGAGCGGATGCCCGCCGTCATCCACCACGGCGATGACTACGCGCCAGTCGTTGCGTCGTGCTTCGGCTTCGGCTGCCGCCGCAATGCGCTTGGCATCTTCCAGCGTGAGTACGGGTTTGCTGTCCACGGTTATTTGCCGCCCAAGGCCGCGAAAACCTGGTCGCGGATGTTTTCCACGCTGCCCACACCCGGCACATTCACGCATTTCGGGGCTTTTGCATCGCCGGATTTTGCCCAAGCGCTGTAATACTCGACCAGTGGTTTGGTCTGGTCATGATAAACGGTGAGGCGCTTGAGCACGGTTTCTTCCGCGTCGTCCGGGCGCTGCACCAGGTCTTCGCCGGTGATGTCGTCCTTACCCGCCACTTTGGGAGGGTTGAACACGAGGTGATAGGTTCGGCCGGAAGCCGGATGCACGCGGCGCCCGCTCATGCGCTTGATGATTTCGCTGTCCGCCACCTCGATTTCCACCACGTAGTCGATCGGGATGCCGGCATCCTTCATCGCCTGCGCCTGCGGGATGGTGCGCGGAAAACCGTCGAACAGAAAACCATTGGCGCAGTCGGCGTCCTTGATGCGCTCCTTCACCAGGTTGATGATGATGTCGTCGGAGACCAGTCCGCCGGCATCCATCACCTTCTTGGCGGCGATACCGAGCGGTGTGCCCGCCTTGACCGCCGCGCGCAGCATGTCGCCGGTGGAGATCTGCGGGATATTGAATTTTTCCTTGATGTAATTGGCCTGGGTGCCTTTGCCTGCGCCCGGTGCGCCTAGCAGTATCAGTCTCATTTTTTATTCTCCTCGGGTTTGATGGTTGCGGCGAAAATCTGCCGTGCTGCATGTAAGTCCTGTTCCGTGTCCACGCCGGCTGGTGGCGCCTCATCGGTTACGAACACGCCGATCTTGTAGCCATGATACAGCGCGCGCAACTGTTCCAGCGCCTCGAACTGCTCGATCGCCGCCGGCGCAAGCTGCCCATAGACGCGCAGAAAGCTGACGCGGTAGGCATAGATGCCGATGTGGCGCAGCACCGGCAGATCGGCGGGCAGCGGTCGCTGCTGTGCAAACGCATCGCGCGGGTAGGGAATCGGCGCGCGGCTGAAATACAGCGCGTTGCCGTTTTTATCGAGCACAGCCTTGACGATGTTCGGGTTATGCAGCGATGCTTTATCGTGAAGCGCATGGCAGGCCGTGGCAATTGCGCATTCCGGGTGGCTATGCAGATGCTCGGCGACGGCATGGATCAGTTCGGGCGGCATCAGCGGCTCATCGCCTTGCACATTCACCACGATAGCGTCATCCGGCCAGTTATGCTGTTCCGCCACCTCGGCGATGCGATCCGTGCCGCTGGCGTGGGTATCCCTGGTCATGCACGCCTTGAAGCCGTGCTCGTGCACCACGTTGGCAATCGCGTGATGGTCGGTGGCGACCCATATCTGTTGCGCACCGCTTTGCGCCGCCCGTTCCGCAACCCTCACCACCATCGGCTTTCCGGCTATCGGCAGCAGCGGTTTGCCGGGCAGCCGGGTGGAAGCGTGGCGTGCCGGGATGACGACGTGGAAATCCACCATCAGATTTCTTCGATTTCTTCGGCGGTAAGTTTGCGCGCCTCGTCGGCCAGCATCACCGGAATGCCGTCTTCGATCCTGAAGGCCAGCCGGTCGGCTTTGCAGATCAATTCCTGCGCGGCTTTCTGATAGACCAGCGGGGATTTGCACAGCGGGCAAACGAGGATATCAAGCAGTTTTGCGTCCATGGGATTCTATCTTTCGCAGTATGTGGTCGACCAAGGCCGGGTCGAGTTGGGCATCTACACGCAATACCCAATATCGGGCATCGGCGAATGCGGTGCATTTTACCGCATCTTTTTCGGTCAGGAGTATCGCATCGCATCCGGTAAAAGCGAGATCGGCTGCAGAATAAGGATGATGGTCGGGAAAAGCGTGCGGCGTGAAGGGAATGCCCAGCGTTTGCAGATGCCGGAAGTAGCGTTGCGGATGCCCGATACCGGCCACGGCATGATTGTTCAGCGTGTGGAAATGGCTTGCAGCAACGGTTTTTCCGGGATCGAACAGGTTATGGAAAATGCCTCCCGACAGGTGCATGGCATACTGGCTTGGCGAAGTTTTACCGCCGTTCACCACCACTGCATCCACTGTCCGCAGGCGCGCCACCGGTTCGCGCAACGGGCCGGCGGGGAGCATGAAGCCATTGTCGAAGCCGCGTACCCCGTCGATGACCGCGATTTCCGCATCGCGCTGCAAGCGGTAGTGCTGCAAGCCGTCATCGCACAGCACGATATCGCATTGCGGCTGGGCTTGCAGGGCGGCTTGCGCGGCGGCGGCACGGTCTTTCCCTACCCACACCGGGCAGAGGTTGCGCCGCGCCATCAGCAACGGCTCGTCGCCTACTTGCAACACATCGCTGTCTGCATTGACCTGCTGTGGCTGTTGCGCGGCGCCGCCGTAGCCGCGGCTGACGATGAGCGGATGCCAGCCGCGATCGATAAGCTGTTGCGCCAAGGCAAGCGTGAGCGGAGTTTTGCCGGTTCCGCCGACACTGATGTTGCCGACCACGATGACCGGCACGGGCAATTTATGACTAGTCAGGATGCGGCTGCGATACAGTGTGCGGCGCAATGCCACCAGTGCGCGGAACAGCAAACTGACCGGGAGAAGAATCAGGTGCAGCGGGGTGATGCGGGACCAGTGGCGTTCCAAGCTGGCCATCTTTTATTCCAATCCCATTTCGAAGGTCAGACAAGGCGGCGATGAGCGAACGACGCTGAAAACGAATGTTTCAGCGTACGCTAACTTCGCTTGCGAAGTTAAGCCCGAAAGGGCGGCGGTAGCTACAGTGCAATTAGCACGACTATAACCAGCGACTTGGCTATCGTCTTTTGATGGCCTAGTCGAATGGCTAGTCGTTTCATCAGGAGTGAGCGAGGAAGCCAACGCAGTTTCACCGATGAAATGGGATTGGAATTATTTGGGCTGATTCTGCGTGGTAAAGGTGATGCGCCCATACCCCGCCTGCCTGGCCGCTTCCATCACGTTTATCACGGATTGGTGCGGAGCCTTGGCATCGGCATTGATGACGATGGTGGGGTCGACCTGGTCGCCTGCGGCCTTTTTCAGGGAAGCTGCCAATGCCGCTACGCCGGTATAAGGCATCCCTTGGTTATTGATGGCATAGTGCTCGGAGGCGTCCACCGCTACATTGATCGGTTTGACCGCTTCGGCGACCGCTTCGCCGCCGGCTTGCGGCAGGTTGATCTGCAATTCGGAAAACTTGGCATAGCTGGTGGTCACCATCATAAAGATCAGGATCACCAGCAGCACGTCTATCATCGGAATCAGATTGATTTCCGGTTCCTCACGGTTGCGCCCGCGTCGAAAATTCATTGTTGCCTAACCCTTGCGTTGGCCATGCATGATTTCCATCAGTTTGACCGCCTGTTGTTCCATTTCGATGGACAGGCTGTCTATCTGGGCGCGGAAGTGCCGGTAGGCAATCATGCTGGGAACCGCCACAATCAGGCCGAAAGCCGTGTTGTACAAGGCCACCGATATGCCATGGGCAAGTACCGCCGGACTATTGCCCACTGCAGTCTGCGAACCGAAAATTTCAATCATGCCTACCACGGTACCGAATAGCCCCAGTAACGGACTGATGGAAGCGATCGTGCCCAGGGTGGTCAAAAAACGCTCCAGATCGTGCGCGACTGCCCGCCCCGCTTCTTCAATGGATTCCTTCATCACGTCGGGTGGGCTTTTGATGTTCTTGAGCCCGGCGGCGAAAATACGCCCCAGCAACGAACTTTCGGCAAGCCTGGCCAGCATGCCATCGCTGACGCCGCGTTGTTTCAATTCCTTGATGACTTCGTCCAGCAAGGCGGGAGGGGAGACGCGGTTCGCACGCAAGGAAATCGAACGCTCAATGATCAAACCGACTGCGATGATGGATGCCAGGATCAAAAACCAGATTGGCCAACCGGCCGCTTCTACAATTGCAAACACGCAGATTCTCCAAATGTGCTTAAATTAAATATGCTTGAAATTTCAGGTCGCAACTGTAGCGTGTCGCATTGAGTTGAGCAACATTTCTCAGGGTTTACTTCAGCTATATTTGGCTAACCTGCCATTTGATAAAGAGTATTTCCATTTACTCACAAAATCTGTGGATAACTTTGTGGATGGTTCCTGTGGGTAATGCATTAACGTGGCGTATGGTAAGGGTTTTTGTTACTTTGCCTATTTTTTATTTAGCAAAAAAATATATAATAAACAAAGTGTTATCGCAAGTTGCAAGTTTTGTTGCAGGGTGGTGTGTCAGAAAATGGCGGATTTGCTAGTTTTGTGGATTATTTAGAGATGTCAATATGCCTTCATGCCTATTTTTTGAAGAAAAAAATCGCGTTTTGCGCGTTGTGGAACTCAACTTTGCAATCAAACAGTTGCTGGAAAGCAACGTCCCATTATTGTGGGTGCGCGGGGAAATTTCCAATCTGGTGAAGGCCGCTTCCGGCCATTGGTATTTTTCGCTGAAGGACGATCAGGCGCAGGTGCGCTGCGTAATGTTCCGGCATAAAAACCAGTTGTTGAGTAATCCGGTCGGCAATGGGCAACAGGTTGAAGTGTTAGCGGCCGTTACTCTATATGAGCAGCGTGGTGACTTTCAGTTGACCGTGGAGCAGATGCGTCCGGCGGGGCTGGGCGTGCTGTATGAACAATTCGAGCGGCTGAAACAATTGCTGCAAAGCGAAGGCTTGTTTGCTGCCGAACGCAAACGCCCCTTGCCCGCCTTTCCGAAACGCATCGGTATCGTCACCTCGACGCAAGCCGCCGCGTTGCGCGACGTGCTGACCACTTTAAAGCTGCGGTTGCCGAGTGTGCCGGTGCTGTTATATCCCGTACCGGTGCAGGGCAGCGGTAGTGCGGAGAAAATTGCGGCAGCCATCCGGCTTGCCAACCAGCGCGCGGAATGCGATGTGCTGATCGTATGTAGAGGCGGCGGCAGCATCGAAGACCTGTGGGCGTTCAATGAAGAAGTTGTGGCGCGCGCGATCGCCGCCAGCGCCATCCCCATTGTCAGCGGCGTCGGCCACGAGACCGATTTTACGATCGCCGATTTCGTCGCCGACGAACGCGCCCCGACCCCCACCGCCGCCGCGCAGCGCGTCGTGCCGGATCGCCATGCGTTGCTCAGAGGTTTGCGCGACACGGCGCAGCACCTGCAACGCGCGCAGCGCAACCGTCTGCAAAACGCGATGCAGGCGGTGGATTATTTGCAACGCCGCCTGGTGCATCCCGCGCAACAGTTGCAGCGCCAGACGCAACAATTAGACCAGTTGCAACAGCGTCTGCAGCGCGCCTTGGCCTATCGCAGGCAACAGCAATATTGGCAGTGGCAGTCGCTGGCGCAGCGGTTGCGCGCGGCGGGCAGCGACTTCGCCCGCCTGCGCAATCAGCAAGCCAACCTGGCGCAACGGCTGGTCAAGGCGATGCGCGCGGTGCAGGCGCAACGCGCGGGGCGGTTGGAAAACCTCGCGCAGCATTTGATCCTGCTCGATCCGAAACAGGTATTGGCACGGGGGTATAGCCTGGTGCAGGATGCGAGCGGCGGCGTGGTGTCGGATGCGGGGCGGTTGGCGGTTGGAGTGGAACTGCGCATCACCTTTGCCAAAGGGTGGGCGCGAACTGAAGTGAAAAAATTGGGCGGGGTTCGCCCACCCCACGAAACTGATGATGGCGAGCTTTAAAGGGGGAGCGGCATGAGCAATGGGCTGTTGAAGTGTTAATGCAAGACCATGAGGTTCCCTTGCGCGTTTCAAAAGAGTTTCTCTGTCTTGTGTCTGCAACAGATTTGATATGTTCCCACCACCCCTAGGGAATCCATCCATTCACTTTTCTCGTGAAGTCTCTCGACATCAAGAGTGACAAACAACGTGCGGTCGAAAAAAATTCCATTGGGATGCAAAGCTTGGGCACGATTTTGTTTGGCCCATTCAGCATCTTTTTCCAAGAAACAGTGTCCCTTTATGCATTGACAAAAAATCTTTCCTTGATCCACGCTTTGCCCCCTTAATTCAAACATGCGGACTGGTTGCGTGCGTATGTCGCGCTCCAGCTTACTCACACGGTATCCATATACTTAAGGTTTACGCCCCGATATTCGCGGTCTGGAGGCCGCTCCCACGCTTCCGGCAATGTGCAGTCTACCGAATTATAGCCAATACCGATAGTTGCGAAATAGCCAATTGCGATTTAAGTCGATATAGCCGATACCGATACAATGATCACCATGATGAAGGAACGCATCAAACGGGCGCGGCGGGAGCGGGGGTGGAGTCAGGCGGAACTGGCGCTGCGCATGTCCGTCACTCAGCCCTCGGTGGCGGAATGGGAGTCGGGGCGCAAGGCGCCCAACATGAAGAACCTGGTGCGCTTGGCGAAACTGCTCGACGTGGGGTTCGAATGGCTATCCACCGGACGCGGCGAGATGCGCCCACCGCCCGCCCTTTACGTATCCGAAGCGGCGCCCGCCGATGAATGGAGGCTGCCGGAGGAACAGCGGCTGTTGAATACCTTCGCGCGCCTTCAGCCACGCCAGCGCGATACGTTGCTGGAGTTTCTGGAGTCTTTGGCGTAGCAATGCTGGAGTTTTTGGCGTAGCAATGCTGGAGTTTCTGGAGTTTTTGGCGTAGCAATCCGCCAAAACAACGGGGTCACAAAAAACAACGGGGTCTTGCATTAAGCCCTCCCCGCTTCAAGCGGATACTCGGCCGATGAGTTTGGCATAGCGATCCCATCGCTAGTCTTTAGCTTTACGGTATCATCTCGCCCTCGCAAATCCGCCATGCAGTTCAACCGCAATGACATCCGCAAATTTCATCGACCTTCCCCCTCTGCTGACCGCCCACGGAAATTAAAAAGGGTCAGCATCGCATTTGATTTTAAGGCATGGTGAGCGCAGCTCATCATGCCTTGTTGTTTTTGAGTTTAGATTTTCACCCCCTGAGCAACGCAGGGAACCCGAAGGGCGGCAAACCGGGGTCGCCTTTTCTTGGGTTACTTTCTTTTTGGCGAAGCAAAAGAAAGTGACTAGCTGCCGGGCTACCCCCGGCGGTGTTGATTTTGACTTTGCATTTGATGTTGGGTTACGCGGTGAAACTGCTAACCCAACCTACATGCTACATGCTACCCCCGCAAACATGCGCACCTCTCCCCTCTGCGGTATCATCCCGCCCTCGCAAATCCGCTATGCAGTTCAACCGCAATGACCTTCTCAAATTTCATCGACCTCCCTCCACTATTGAGCGCCCACGGCACCATCACGCTGCCCGGTTCGAAGAGCATTTCCAATCGCGTGCTGTTGCTGGCTGCGCTGTCCTCAGGCGCGACCGAGGTGCGCGATGTGCTGCTGTCCGACGATACCGAACGCATGCTGGATGGCCTGCGCACCCTCGGGGTCGGCGTGGAGCAACTCGATAAGCATGTGTTCCGCGTGCAGGGATGCGGTGGCAACTTCCCGGTCAAGGACGCCGAATTGTTTCTGGGCAATGCGGGTACCGCATTCCGCCCGCTGACGGCGGCACTGGCGTTATCCGGCGGACATTACAAACTGTCCGGCGTGGCGCGCATGCACGAGCGGCCGATCGGCGACCTGGTGGATGCGTTGCGCGCTTTGGGCGCGAACATCGATTATCTGGGCAATGAAGACTTCCCGCCGCTGGAGATTTTCCCGCCGACGTTGAGCGAAGCGGCGCGCGTCAGCGTGCGCGGCGATGTGTCGAGCCAGTTCCTCACCGCGTTGCTGATGGCGTTGCCGCTGCTGGATCGCGAGGTGACGGTGGAGGTGGTGGGCGAGTTGATTTCCAAACCCTATATCGAAATCACGCTGGCGATGATGGCGCGTTTCGGTGTTACGGTGCGTCGTGGCGGTTGGCGCAGCTTCACCGTCGTGGCGGGTCGCCGTTATGTGTCGCCGGGGGTGATCTACGTCGAGGGCGACGCTTCCTCGGCCTCGTATTTTCTTGCGGCGGGCGCGATCGGCGGCGGGCCGGTGCGCATCGAGGGCGTGGGCAGCGACAGCATCCAGGGCGACGTGCGCTTCGCCGACGCGCTGGCGCAGATGGGCGCGCGGATCGAACAGGGGCCGAACTGGATGGAGGTGCGTACGCCGGCGGACGGCAAGTTGAAAGCGATCGATCTGGACTGCAACCATATTCCCGATGCGGCGATGACGCTGGCGGTCGCGGCGCTGTTCGCCGACGGCACGACCACGCTGCGCAACATCGCGAGTTGGCGCGTCAAGGAGACCGACCGCATCGCGGCGATGGCGACCGAACTGCGCAAAGTTGGCGCGACGGTGGAAGAGGGCGCGGACTATATCCGTATTACAGGAGCGAGGAGCGAGGAGCGAGGAGCGAGCAAAAACAGCGGCTCCGGTTCCCTCAATCCTCAATCCTCAATCCACAATCCTGCCGCAGGCATCGACACCTATGACGACCACCGCATGGCGATGTGTTTCTCGCTGGCCGCATTCGGCGGAGCGGGCGTGCGCATCAACGATCCTAGTTGCGTCGCCAAGACCTTCCCCGATTACTTTGCGGCATTCGCCAGTGTGACGCAGGCCGTGCCGGTGATCGCGATCGACGGGCCGTCCGCATCGGGCAAGGGCACGGTGGCGCAACGGGTGGCACAGCAGCTGGGCTACCATTTTCTCGATAGCGGTGCGATGTACCGTTTATTGGGCTTGGCGGCGCAACAGCGCGGCATCGCATTGGATGCGGAGGTGCAGCTGGCGGACTTGGCAGAGGGCATCGATATCCTTTTCGAAGGAGCGGATATCTGGCTGGATGGCGTGAAGGTGGGCGATGAGTTGCGCACCGAACAAAGCGGCGCGGCAGCCTCCAAGGTGGCGGCGTTGCCCGGGGTGCGGGCGGCGTTGCTGGACAGGCAGCGCGCCTTCCGGCGCGCGCCGGGCCTGGTGGCGGACGGGCGCGACATGGCTTCGGTGGTGTTTCCGGACGCGGCATTGAAAATTTTCATGACCGCCAGCGCCGGGGCGCGCGCCGAGCGTCGTTATAAGCAGTTGAAAGAAAAAGGGATGGGTGCTAATATCGCCGCCCTTTTGCAAGATATACAGGCGCGCGACGAGCGAGATACTCAACGCAGCACGGCGCCCTTGCAG
>JAQTLM010000023.1 GCA_028714895.1 Gallionella sp.
CTGCCAGCGATCCCACATCAGTGCTTTCTGGGTTTCTGTGTAATAGATCCGTGGTCTCTGTTTCATTTGCAACACTCCTTCTGCTTTAGCAGTTTCTAGTGTGTTGCATCCACCGGTTGAATCCAAGCACATAACCCGACATTCAACCCGGACTCCGCAAAAGCGCGGAGCCGGTTAATTCTACGTTGGGCGTCATACTCGGCACGTCACACGCGTTAGACAATGGATTAGTATCGAATGATTGAGTACCGCGAGAACCAACCACTTGAACCTATCGAAGTTGCTCGCGTCTTCGAGGCATCGGGCATTAGCAGACCAACGAAAGATATTCCACGCATCGCGCAAATGTTTGCGAACGCAAACGTTGTCATTTCAGCATGGGACGGAGCCCGCTTAATCGGCGTAAGTCGGGCGCTGACGGACTACAGCTATTGCTGTTACCTCTCCGATCTTGCAGTTGACGTCGCCTATCAGAAACATGGCATCGGCCGGGAGTTAATTCGACGCACCCAGTCCATTATTGGAGAAGAGGTCTCCCTTATCCTGATGTCCGCGCCCGGTGCGATGGCCTATTACCCCAAGGTCGGTTTTGCGTTGGCAGACAACGCCTATGTCATTCGGCGGAAGCGTTAATGACGCCCAACCCTGCGGTCAATACGGACGCTCCGCCGAAAAGCCGGCGGAGCGCCGGTTACCTTGAACGTTAGACTTTTTCAGCCACCAACCTAAGGAAAAATAATGGCAAGCTACATAGAAGGCGCACTTATCAAAGACGAGAAAGTGATTTATAAAGGAAACATTAGCCTGTGGTCGCTGTCGCCCTTAATATTTTTCGGGGGTTTGTTCATAATCCTCGGAGGTGTGTTCATGATCGTTAATGGTGTTGTTGCAACTATTTGGTGGGGACTTGCCCTTTTTATCTGGGCAGTTGCTTATATTCGCTACAAGACAACCGAACTTGCTTTTACCAATAAACGGGTTATTGCCAAATTTGGCTTTATCAGCCGACAAACTGTTGAAATGAATATCAGCAAAGTCGAAAGCATTCAAGTTAACCAAGGCATACTGGGGCGCATTTTCAACTTTGGGACTTTGGTCATTTCTGGTGCTGGCAACCCACAGGCACCCATTCCAGGTATCTCCGACCCAATGGCCTTCCGCCGGGCATTTATGGAGTCCCAAGATAGTGCGGGTGAAACAAAAGTCTAACCCTGCGCTCAAGCGGGACTGCGCAAAAGCGCGCAGCCCCTTAGCTCCACGTTAGAGGCAACCTCCGGCACTTGCACTCTCACCAATAATGGTATATTTTCTATACCGTGATTACTTTTGAATTTAACGAGCAGAAAAGCCAAGCTAATCTTCTGAAGCACGGCATCAATTTTATTGATGCACAGGCTTTGTGGGATGACCCAAGATTATTGGAAATTCCCGCGAAAATAGAAGATGAACCTCGGTACTTGCTGATAGGTCTGATTAACGGGAAGCACTGGTCAGCCGTAATCACTTATAGAAATGAAAGTGTCCGACTAATTTCTGTTCGTCGTTCACGGCCTGAGGAGGTTGCCTTATATGAAAGCTAAAATTTTTGACCAACAGTTTGACAAGGGTGTTGACATCACCGGTTCACTGGACTTATCCAAATCGAAGCGCGTGCTGCAAGAGCAAAAGCGCGTTAATGTTGATTTCCCTACGTGGATGATCGAATCGTTAGATCGTGAAGCGAGAAAGCTTGGCGTAACCCGGCAGTCCATTATTAAGGTATGGCTTGCCGAGCGTCTCGAAGCGTTGCCTCTAACCCTACGCTCAAGCGGGACTGCACAAAAGCGCGCAGCCCCTTAGCTCCACGTTAGCCAACACACGAACATTCGGAGAACTTATTAAGGATGTCTTACATCATCGACATTATGAAGGGCACAATCGAGCCATCTGCGGATCGTATTTCGCTTGAGCGTTACGTTCAAGAATCCAGCTTCGTCACTCGGTATCTCTCGCGTGTCGTGAAGGACAAGGCTCTCGTCGTCTATCAAGTCCTTTTTCATCTTTCTTGGTTCGAGACGGGAAAAGGCGAAATTGTTGTTCCATGGGCGCGGGTTGGTTCCTTCATTCGATCCGATCAGGGAAACATCATCGACGATAGCACAACAGTAAAGAGACGATTGTCCAACCTTTTTGAGTACAAGTGCATTGCCGTCAATCAGCAGCGCGGGAGCGCCAATGAAATATCGGTTCACTTGCCGAGCGACATACCTGCGTGCCGCGACCTAATTGATCGAGAAGAGCGGGAAGCTCGGATTGAGCCTCAGGAAAAAGATGCTCGAGACTACTACAGTGACCCAGAGCGTCGACTTATGGTGCTTGCCCGAGACCATCATGCATGTGTCTATTGCACGGCCCCACTTTCCGAAGAAAATTTCGTCCTTGACCACTTGCTGCCAGTCGCTAGAGGCGGGACAAACAGAAAGCACAATCTTGTAGCCGCCTGTGAAGTCTGTAACCGGAGACGGAGTGATTCAGACCCGATCCACTTCCTGCGAGAGAATTATCGTCAACAGCTTTTGAGCCAAGATGAATTCTTGCAGCAGAAGCAATACATAGAAGTGTTGCTCGGAGAGAGTGTTGGCTAACCCTACGCTCAAGCGGGACTGCGCAAAAGCGCGCAGCCCCTTAGCTCCACGTTAGGCATCACAGTTAGCTCTTGTTGCGCACCACGCAACGCGCTATCATTCACGCATGATTACAACGTTTCGCCACAAAGGCCTACGAAAATACTTTGAATCCGGCAGTTTGGCTGGAATCCAACCTGCCCACGCGAATCGTCTCAAAATGCAGTTGGCGGCGCTTGATACCGCTCAAGTTATCGAGGACATGGACATTCCCGGCTTTCGGCTTCACCCGCTAAAGGGAAGTGAGCGTGGGCGTTGGTCAATATGGGTAAATGGCAATTGGCGCGTCACGTTCGAGTTTGAGAACAGAAACGCATTGGTTTTAGATTACGAGGATTATCACTAATGGCTATGCACAATCCACCGCACCCCGGCGCATTTATTCAAGAGGTTTATCTTACCCCGAACGAAATCAGTTGCAGGGAGCTCGCCCTTAAATTGGGCGTCGCTGCATCGACCCTTAACCGCGTGTTGAACGAAGCCAGTGGCGTGAGCCCTGAAATGGCTCTTCGTCTCTCAAAAGCATTGGGACGCTCCCCCGAAAGCTGGTTGACGATGCAAGACAATTACGATTTATGGCAAGCCAAGCAGACTGTGGACTTGAAGAAAGTTCACAAGATCGAGTTCAGATACGCCTAACCCAGCGGTCAAGTGGGGCGGGCGAGAAGCCGCCCGCCCCTTACCTCAACGTTATCCGTATCGGTATCTACTGGCACAAGGAGCAAGTTTTTAATGCAGACGCAAACACTGCAAGATGGGACTGAGTCATTCAAAGTTTCTGTACACGAAGCCGAAAGAATTTCCCCAGTTGTGCTTTTCGCGGTGGGAGCGGGCGGCCAGCCGGAACGTCACGCCACGCTTCTGAACGCATTGGCTGAATCCGGTTGCACAGTCATTGCACCGCATTTCGAACGACTCGCTTCGCCAGTTCCTAGCGAAGCGGACTTAACTCTGCGGGCAAGGCGCTTGTCTCTCGCACTCGACGCGTTCGTTCAACCCGGCGCAACAGCGGCGGGTGTGGGGCACTCTATTGGCGCGGCTACCCTTGTCGCTCTAGCGGGAGCACAAATGTGGTTAGGGCCTGGTCGGCGCGTCAATATCGCACCGGACAGTCGATTAACTCGGCTTGCCCTGTTGGCGCCAGCCACCGGGTTCTTCCAAGCTCCGGGGGCACTTGATGCGGTGCGGGTTCCAATTCTGGCATGGGCTGGTTCCGAGGATGGCATCACGCCTCCAGCCCAAACTGAATGGTTGGCTCATGCCATGCGCGATTGGCAAACAGTGGATGTTCGCGTCACTGCTGGTGCCGGTCATTTTTCATTCATGGATCTACCGCCGCCGCAAACCACGGAGCCGTTGCCAAATAAGCAAGCATTTCTTCGGGAGTATTCAAGTGAGGTTTGCAAGTTCGTGGTTGGCTAAGGAGCACTGTCCGTGACAAACGGCATGCGGCAAGTAATACGGATAACCCGGCAGTTAACACGGACGCTGCGCGATGAAGCCGCGCAGCGCCGGTTACTTCCACGTTAGTGCTTCCGTCACGGGCTTCTTGACAATTTACCCTGCGTACATACAATGTATTCATGATTAAGTTCGAGTGGGATACAGCCAAGGCGACCTCAAACAAGAAGAAACATGGCGTTTCGTTTGAGGAGGCTCAATCTGTCTTCTATGACGAGTTCGCTGTGCAATTTTTTGATGAAGAGAATTCCGTGTCAGAAGACAGATTTCTGATGCTTGGTTTCAGTGATGAAGCTCGCCTTCTGATTGTCTGTCATTGCGAACGTGATCGAGGCAGCATTATTCGGATCATCTCGGCAAGAAAAGCCACGAAAAATGAGAGCAACTATTATCAAGGAGTTAGACCATGAAAACTGAATACGACTTGTCAAAAATGAAATCACGCAAAAATCCTTATGCCGCCAAGCTCAAAAAGTCTGTCACGATGCGGTTGAGCGAAGATGTTATTGGCTATTTCAAACAAATGGCTGACGAAAAGGGTGTCCCATATCAGAGCCTCATAAATCTTTACCTGCGCGACTGTGTGTCGAGCCATAGAAAAATTGATATTTCATGGCAACCAACACCCTAACCCTACGCTCAAGCGGGACTGCGCAAAAGCGCGCAGCCCCTTAGCTCCACGTTTGGGCGTCTTAATCCGGATGAATACGCATCTCGCCGCACTCGGAATTTCGAGCGAATTGATGACGGCCCGCGGCTTACGCGAATGCGAGGAAGCTACGGCGCTTGAAGTGGCCGAAGTTGGAGCGGATGTCTTGCATTGGCCGGCTGCGCGAGTTGCACCGGCTTGAAACCCGCTTCGCAAACCCATGCGGAAACTTCTTCAGAAACTCCTGCAGAAACTTTTCCGCTCATGAGGCCCAGAGCGGCTCCATTCGATGATTAAGGCATAGAAAGCAATTCAAGGGGTCACTCATTAGCCTAACTTATGAAGCAGTGAAATTTATCTAAACAAACGAGGCCGGTTCCAGCCGATCTCATCACATTGAGGAATCCAAAGCATGAAAAGAATTTTGATGGCTGTTGCAGCATTTATTGGGGTGGTTGGCTTGAATGGGGCATTTGCCGCCGACGAAAAAATGCAGCATCAAAACCATAATCACGATATGAGTATGCACAACATGAGCATGATGGACGCACGAACTTCCCTAGAGCTATCGCCAGAAATGAAGCAGCATCAACTATCGAACATGCGGGAGCATGTGGAAGCGGTCAATTCGATCATCGGCTTGATGTCTGAAAACAAGTTTGAAGAGGCCTCAAAAATAGCGCATAGCAAGCTTGGCCTGACACCGGAAATGCAGCAGATGTGCAGCATGTTCAACAATGAGAAATTTATGACGCTTGGGTTTGCTTTTCATAAGAGCGGCGATGATCTCGGCGACGCCTTGCAAACCAAGGATGTAAATGTGTCGTTACGCGCATTGAACAAAACGATGCAGTACTGTGTAGAGTGTCATGCAATTTACCGTCAGTGAGTCTAGCCAGCAGGCGCAATAACCAACGAGCATTGCGTCGGAGGGAATTTTTTCCCCGTTGATTAAATGGGGCAGCTTCGGATAATCATTTGCCTGATTACCCGATGACCTCGAAGTTGCTGTAGCTGCCATCATGCGGCTCGATTTCGACCCGCTCCACCTGCGCGCGCTCCGGGCCGCGCCGCGCCCAGCGCACGATGGCATCCACAGCGGCGGGTTCGCCCTGTACCGCGGCTTCCACCGTGCCGTCGCTGCGGTTGCGCACCCAACCTGCGACTGCCAGATTTTGCGCTTCGCGGCGCATCGAGTCGCGGAAGAACACGCCTTGCACGCGGCCATGAATTACGAGGCGTAGCGTTTTATTGGACATAGGTTGGATAGTCATTTTCTTTGCAATAATTCGTGGACGGAGCAGCACTCTGCCCAAGTTGGCCGTCATGTTGTCCCGCCCCGGGTTATTTGACCCTTAAAATAAAATAATAGTGGAAGAACACGATTATTTGCTAATGTTATCGTAGTGTCTCGCAATTACCCTTGCTTTCCGCAAGGCCGAACGGGTATGTGTAAAGCCATTTCGGGACGCCGCACAAAAATCACCTTTAATCAGTGTCAGCATGTGTGAGGTTCAAATGACAATTTCGCGCTCTCGATCTCTCGCCCTTGCCTCAGCCGCGCTCCTGGCGCTTCTGGCGCTATCCGGCGCTCGGCCGTACGACCGTGCGACTTGGCTGCTGGAGGTTTTTCCGGTCATCATTGCGCTGCCGGTCATGTGGGTAACTTATCGCCGTTTCCCGTTGACCACGCTGCTTTATGCCTGCATCTTTCTTCACGCCGTTGTGCTGATGATCGGAGGCGCATACACGTATGCGCGGGTGCCGCTTGGTTTTCAGATTGCCGACCTCCTGCATCTGAGCCGCAATCCGTACGACAAGATCGGACATTTCTTCCAGGGCTTCGTCCCCGCGCTGGCCGCTCGTGAAATTCTGATGCGCGGACAGTATGTGCGCGGGCGCAAGATGCTCGTATTTCTTGTGGTCTGCGTGGTCATGGCAATCAGCTCTGTATACGAGCTGATCGAGTGGCTTGTCGCGGTGATGTTCGGGGAAGGCGCTTATGATTTCCTGGGTACCCAGGGAGATATGTGGGACACGCAGTCCGACATGCTCTTCGCCCTTATCGGAGCTGTCGCCGCGCTGCTTCTGTTTTCGCGGTTTCATGATCGCCAGCTTGCGAAGTTTTATTTCGAAGGCAATTAAACAATGGCAAATGCAACCACCCAATAGCGCGCGAATTTCCCCAGCGCCATGAACAGCGCGGCCTGCCACCAGTTGAGGCGCAGCCATCCGGCGGCGAGGCACAGCGCGTCGCCGATCAGCGGAACCCATGCCAGCAGCAACGCGGGAGTGCCATAGCGGCGCAGTTTTTCCACATGCTTGAGTTGCTGGGTTTGCGGCAGCAGCCAGCCCATGCCAAAGGTCACCATGCCGCCCAGGGTGTTGCCGGCGGTGGCGATGAGGAGCGCGGGCCAGAGCGTTTCCGGATAGCTTTTGAGTACGCCGAACAATAGGATTTCCGAGCCACCGGGCAGCAGCGTGGCGGCGAAGAAACTGCCGAGGAAGAGTGATAAGAGGCTTGCGGTATCGCTCATGCGAAAGTTGAGCGCAGTGGCTTGTGCTAAAACTTGATCGCCGAGAAAACATTTTTCGCGAGGCTCCCCGTCGCTTGCAGCGGATTCGCGCGGATCGCTTTTTCCTGCTCCGCCATCATCAGGAACAGACCATCGAGCGCCTTGCGCGTGATGTAATCGTCGAGCTTGGCGTCGCGCTCATCCACCAAGCCGAACTTCACGCCTTTGCCGGCGAACTGGTCGTATTTTTCCGCGACCTTCACCTTCAGCATCGCCTTGTTGATGATGGGCTTGAACTTGCCTGCCAGTGCGGTTTCGGTGTTTTTGCGGAAGTATTGCGTGGCGGCATCATTGCCGCCGGTGAGGATGCCTTTGGCATCTTCCACGGTCATCTTCTTGACCGCGCCAACCAGCAGGGTTTTTGCTTCCGGCACGGCGGTTTCGGCGGCGCGATTCATCGAGGTGACCAGTTCGTCAGCATATTTGCCCATGCCGAACCGGCGTAGCGCGCCATCCACCTTTTGCAGGCTCTCCGGCAGCGGGATGCGCACTTTGTCGTTGCCGAGATAGCCGTTTTCCTTGGCCAGATCCTTTACTGCGGTTTCTGCGCTCTGGGTCAGCGCCTGTTTCAGGCTGGCGACCTGATCCTTATTGCTGAAGCTGGAAAGATCGAGGGCGGATGCGCCGGTGGCGACAAATAAAAACGAGGCAACGAAAATGGTGCGAATCAGTTTGTGTAGTTGCATGACGAGATTCCTTAAATCTTCATGGATAAGTATATTGCCTGGAAGCCATCTTAAAAATTCGCGAGGAGGGAAGGATGCAAGGCGCACGGAACGCAGAAACCGGAATGTACTTAAGTACATGAGGATTTTGAGTACCGCGCAACGCCGCAGACGCCCTCCGCAGCAATTTTTAAGACGGCTTCCTGCGCGGTGTCAACAGGTCGGTGATGCTGCCTTCGGCCATTTCTGCCGCAAAGCCGAGCGTCTCCGACAGGGTCGGGTGCGGATGGATGGTCAGGCCGATGTCTTCCATGTCGGCGCCCATTTCCAGCGCCAGTACCGCCTCGGCGATCAGTTCGCCGGCGTTAGCGCCGACGATGCCCGCGCCGAGGATGCGGCGGGTCTGCGGGTCGAGCAGCAGTTTGGTGGCGCCTTCTTCGCGGCCGATCGACAGCGCGCGCCCCGAGGCTGCCCACGGAAAGGATGCCTTCTCGTAGGCGATGCCCTGCGCCTTGGCCTGCGTTTCGGTCAGCCCCATCCAGGCGATTTCCGGATCGGTGTAGGCCACCGACGGAATGGTCAGCGGCTCGAAGAAAGTCTTGTGCCCGGCGATGACTTCCGCTACGACCTTGCCTTCGTGGCTCGCCTTATGCGCCAGCATCGGCTCGCCGATGATGTCGCCAATTGCGTGGATGTGCGGCACGTTGGTGCGCATCTGCTGGTCCACCGGGATGAAGCCGCGCTCGTCGACCGCTACACCGGCCGCTTCCGCGCCGATGTCGCGCCCGTTCGGGCGGCGGCCGACGGCCAGCAGCACGCGGCCGTACAGTTGCGGCTCGGGCGCCTGTTCGCCTTCGAAGGTTACTTTCAAGCCGCTCTTTTGCGCTTCGATTTTGCTGACTTTGGTCTTCAGGTAAATCGCTTCGTAGCGTTTCTCGATGCGCTTGTGCAGCGGGCGCACCAGATCGCGGTCCGCGCCGGGAATCAGGCCATCGGCCAGTTCCACCACGCTGATCTTGCTGCCGAGCGCGTCGTATACCATGGCCATTTCCAGCCCGATGATGCCGCCGCCGACGATCAGCATGCGCTTCGGTACATCCTGAAGTTGCAATGCGCCGGTGGAGTCGATGAGGCGCGGGTCGTCGTAAGGAAAGCCGGGGATACGCGCTGTGCTGGAGCCCGCCGCGATGATGGCGTGATCGAAGCTGATGGTCTTGTCGCCTTCGGCGGTTGCGACGACGAGGCTGTTGGGGGTGGCGAATTTCGCTTCGCCTTGCACCACCTGCACCTTGCGCTGTTTGGCGAGTTGTTTCAGGCCGCCGGTGAGCTTGGTGACGACGCCTTCTTTCCAGGAGCGGATTTGATCGATGTCGATTTTCGGCTTGCCAAAAGTCACGCCGTGCTGCGCCGCTTCACCGGCTTCGTTGATGACTCTGGCGACATGCAGTAACGCCTTGGATGGGATGCAGCCGACATTCAGGCACACGCCGCCCAGGCTGGCGTGGCGTTCCACCAGCACCACCTGCTTGCCCAGGTCGGCGGCGCGGAACGCGGCGGTGTAGCCGCCGGGGCCGGCGCCGAGCACCAGCACTTCGGCATGCAGGTCGCCCTTGACTATATTCACCGGAACATGCGCCTCGTGAACAGGTGGTGCTGGTGGAGCGGATGGTGTTGCGGGTTGGGTAGCTGGTGCGCTGGCGGCGGGAGCCACCGCGACACTGCTTTCCAGCAGCAGGATCACACTGCCCTCGGAAACTTTGTCGCCCAGTTTAACCCTGACTGTCTTCACCACTCCCGCAGCCGGGCTGGGCAAGTCCATCGTGGCCTTGTCGGTTTCCATCGTGATGAGCGATTGTTCCGGCTCGACGGTGTCACCCGCCTTGACCAGCACTTCGATGACGGCGACGTCCTTGAAGTCGCCAATGTCCGGTACTTTGACTTCGATGGCCTGGCTCATGGTTTCCCCCAAGTATTTTTGTTCGTCATTCCCGCGCTGCGTGTGACGGATTTAAATCCTTATCTGCCCGCTGCCCAGCACAATGAATTTCTGCGAAGTCAGCCCTTCCAGTCCGACCGGGCCGCGTGCATGAATCTTGTCGGTGGAGATGCCGATCTCCGCGCCGAGGCCATATTCGAAGCCGTCGGCAAAGCGCGTCGAGGCGTTCACCATCACCGAGCTGGAATCCACCTCGCGCAGGAAGCGCATCGCCTTGGTGTAATTCTCGGTGACGATGCTGTCGGTATGCTGCGAGCCGTAGGTGTCGATATGTTCAATGGCCTCGTCCAGCCCGGCAACCACGCGCACCGCGAGGATAGGTGCGAGATATTCGGTACGCCAGTCTTCCTCGGTGGCTGCTTTCATCTGCGGCACCAGTGCGCGCGCCGCCGCGTCGCCGCGCAGCTCGACATTCTTCTCGAGATAAATCTTGCACAGCGGCGGCAACATTTTGGCGGCCACGCCCTGCGCCACCAGCAGCGTTTCCATCGCGTTGCACACGCCGTAGCGGTGCGTCTTGGCGTTGTCGGCGATGCGGATCGCCTTGTCGAGATCGGCATCGTCATCGATATACACATGGCAGATGCCGTCCAGGTGCTTGATCACCGGAATGCGCGCCTCCTCGGAGATGCGCGCGATCAGGCTCTTGCCGCCGCGCGGCACGATCACGTCGACGTAATCCTTCATGGTGATGAGTTCGCCGACCGCGGCGCGGTCGGTGGTGGCGACGACCTGCACGGCAGTCTCGGGCAGCCCGGCGGCGCGCAGCCCGGCATGCACGCAGGCCGCGATCGCCTGGTTGGAATGGATCGCTTCCGAACCGCCGCGCAGGATCGCCGCATTGCCGGATTTCAGGCACAGCCCTGCGGCATCCGCCGTGACGTTGGGGCGCGACTCGTAAATGATGCCGATCACACCGAGCGGCACGCGCATCTTGCCGACCTGGATGCCGGAAGGGCGGTAACTCAGGTCGCTGATGGCACCAATCAAGTCGGGCAGTTGCGCGATTTGCAGCAGCCCTTCGGCCATAGAGCGCACTGTCTGTTCGGTTAGCGTGAGGCGATCCACCGAGGCGCTGTCCAGCCCGCTGGTGCGCGCCGCTGCGACATCTTTGGCATTTTCGGCCAGCAGTTGCGCGGACTGGTTTTGCAGCGCGGTGGCGATTTCTGTCAGCGCGCGATTCTTGGTGGCGGTGTCGGCCTGCGCCATGATGCGCGAAGCCGCGCGTGCCGCCTGGCCGATGCCCTTCATGTATTGCTTGATGTCGTCCATGATGTTTCCTTGAAGC
This sequence comes from Gallionella sp., assembly GCA_028714895.1. GTDB lineage: Bacteria > Pseudomonadota > Gammaproteobacteria > Burkholderiales > Gallionellaceae > Gallionella. The sequence goes on from JAQTLM010000023.1 coordinate 11,299, forward strand.
GAATGAGGCGCATTTTAGCACTTGGGGTAAAATGCGCGCCTTTCTTGAATGCAGGCGTAGCGATGTCCGACATACTCAACAAGATCCTCGCGGTCAAGGCGCAGGAAGTGGCTGCCGCCCTTGCGGGCAAGCCGCTCTCAGCCATGTGCGCCGAGGCGGAACAGGCTGCGGCAGCACGCGATTTCACCGGGGCGATCCGCGCCAAAATTGGCGCAGGCCAGGCCGCCGTGATTGCGGAAATCAAGAAGGCCAGCCCGAGCAAAGGGGTGCTGCGCGCCGATTTCCGCCCTGCCGAAATCGCCGCCAGCTACGCGCAACATGGCGCGGCGTGTTTGTCGGTGCTGACCGATGAGCAATTCTTCCAGGGCAGCGCGGAATACCTGAAGCAAGCGCGCGCCGCCTGTACGCTGCCGGTGCTGCGCAAGGATTTCATGGTGGACGAATACCAGGTCTACCAGGCGCGCGCGATGGGTGCGGATGCCATCCTGCTGATTGCCGCCGCGCTGGATGTGGCGCAAATGCAGGCATTTGAGGCGTTGGCGCACAGCCTCGGCATGGCGGTGCTGGTGGAAGTGCATAACGGCGGGGAACTGGATGCCGCACTGCAACTGGCCACGCCGCTGATCGGTGTGAACAACCGCAACCTGCGCACTTTCGAGGTGAGCCTGCAAACCACGCTGGACTTGCTGCCGCGCATTCCGCCCGATCGCATCGTGGTCACCGAAAGCGGCATCCTCAAGGCGGAAGACGTGGAGCTGATGCGCGCCAACCGGGTGAATGCATTCCTGGTCGGCGAGGCGTTCATGCGCGCGGATGATCCGGGCGCGGAGCTGGCGAAAGTCTTTAGGTGTAGTCGCTCTGACTTGGTCTGATAGCGGGTGTCGGATAATTAGAATCTCAGAGCGACCATAACCAGAGACTTGGCTAATGACCATCGAATCGATCCCTGAATTTACCGCCCCCGCAGCCAAGATATGGGCAGTCATTCCCAGCGATACGAAAAAGCTACTGCTCTCTAATGTCTGGTGCAGAAAATGCTGTCATGAAGTCACGAGTGCTAATTTTTCCGGGACGGTTAAAACAGGCGACTTGTTGCTAGTCGGTTTGTGTCGAGAGTGATTGAGAACAGTTGATCGACATTCATAAACGCAACGACCTTTTTTCACACACTGCATTTGCTAAATGCCGCCATCTATGGATACAGAACCAGGCAACAAGCCACCAGATTGTAACAACTGCACCCACTACTACATTACCCACGACGCCAATTTCAGATATGGCTGCCGTGCTCTTGACTTCAAAAGTCAACGACAGCCGATCCTTGATGTCATAGAGGCGTCTGGACAGCAGTGCCACTACTTCCAGAAAAAAGAGTGGGGATCGAAGTAGTCTGGCATACGCAGGGACATCGCCATTTACAAGACTCCAGTCATACTCAAAATTAATGGGGGCTAATTCCCCAGCCTCGCCATCGCTCTGCGGAATCTGCGGCGCCCTTTATTGTGGCAGCATGATTGTCCGCTAAGGAGATATTCAGCACTGCTTGCTTCCAGAATGAAATCGGCGCAGATTGTAGCAAAAGCCTAGCTTCGGCTTGCCGCGCGCTCGGCGCGCACCCTGTCGAAGAATCTGATGGTGTCAGAGGCGACTTGTTTACGGTCGTTGTCCATGGTGATCATATGGTAGCTGTTGTGCAGCAGGACAATTTCCACGGTCTTGGAGCCGATGTGCTTGACGATATGGTGTGCGCTGCGCGGCGAGGCGACCTCGTCCTCCACAGCGTGAATGATGATAGCTGGAGCGGTGATGCGTGGCAGGGATTTCTTCACCGAAACGATTAGACGCTCTGCTTCTTGAATGGCCGGCAGATACAGTCGGCTGGCACCGACCATGGATGCATCCTTGCGACTCATCTCGCGAGCAACCCACTTGCGTATTAGTGGATTCTTGAGCCCGAACGGTTCGCCTTCGCGGTAGGTAGACAGGTAGCGCAAGGGCCAGACGTAGCCGAGGTAGAGAAAGGGGCGATACCAAGGTATGCCCCAGCCGTCAAACCACAGCGGGGCTGACAGAAGCGTTAGGGCAGCAATCTCATCCCCCAGTTCGGCAGCGATGCTGAGAGACAGGGTTCCGCCGATACTTAATCCGCCGGCGGCAACGGTCTTATACTGCCGTTGTAGCATGCGAAACTCTTCCAGCCCTTCGGCACGCCAGTCCTGCCAATGAGTGACCGACCGCGGTGTATCGCCACGTATGGAACCATAACCGGCGATGTGCGGCATGTGTACTGTGTAGCCAGCCTGATGCAGGCGCTTGGCAAGGGGCAGGAGTTCGGCCGGACTACTTTGCAGTCCGTGGATCAGCATCACGGCGTGTTCGCCGCCAAGCAGTCTGATTGGATTCATAGGGAATCTTGTCGAAAGAGTTCCGAATTCTAGCAATTCTCCCCATTACTGGTTTGTGAATAGCCAAGAAAAATCGTGCCCAGCAGAAAGATACTGGAAAATTTGAATGGCAGAAATGGGTTGAATCCGCAGTCGAAAGCAGATACTAGCGAATGACAGGAATGCACCAAGCGGCCATTTGCAAATTGCCCAAGCTGTTGCGTGAGCAGCGGGATGCGTTGAGAGAAATGGCCTGGATAATTTGGCGTATTGACCATGTGTCTGGTAATGTGCAACCGTGCATTCACGATCCGCTGTTTGATAAAAAATTAATTTTTAGAAGCTTCCATAACCCATGAGAAGTATTGGTCGCATCGAGTATTCTGAACTGGTTGATACCCAAAAATTGCAAGAGCTCATGGAGAGCTTCAGCCAAGTCATCGGGATCGCCAATGCTGTTATTGATGTCGACGGGATTGTCATTGCCCATGCAGGATGGCAGGACGTGTGTACCAGATTTCATCGCGTTAATGCGGAAACCTGTCAACGCTGTATTGAAAGTGATACATCGCTTGTCGAAAGCATGATGCGAGGCACACAGTATGCGATTTACCGTTGCCATAACGGCTTGGTCGATACGGCTGCCCCGATCATCGTAGAAGGCGAGCACGTTGCAAACGTTTTTACCGGCCAGTTCCTGACCGAACCTCCCGACCTCGAGTTTTTTCGCAAGCAGGCCCTGCAGTTTGGCTTCGACGAAGCAAGCTACCTTGAAGCCATCTCCAGAGTTCCTGTCCTGCCGAAGGGGCGAGTCGAATCCGTAACGCGGTTATATGCACAACTCGCGGGTGTGCTGGCAGACAACGGCTTGGACCGCCTCATGCAGAGACAAGCCGTAGAAGATCTGGCACACCTGAACACAGGGCTCGAAGAACAGGTTGCAGCTCGCACGCTGGCGCTTGCATTGGCGAATGAAGGATTGGCGGCGCGGAAGGTATTGCTCAGCCAGATTCTGGATACGTCCAGCGTAGCGATCTTTCTGGTCGATAAGGAGGGGCGCATCACGCGAGCTAACCAGCGCATGGCCAAAATGTTTGGGTACTCTCTCGATGCGCTGCCAGGAAGTGAATACGTCACCCTTGTGCACCCGGAGGAACGCGAGATCGGACAACAGAATATGCTTGCGCTGTTGGCCAGCGCAATTCCGTCGGTTGATTTGGATCGACGTTATTGGCGCACCGATCATACCGAATTCTGGGGGCATATCACGATGAACCGCTTCTACGATGCCCAAAGTGAAGGCTTCTTCCTCATCGGTGTGATTGCTGATATCACCGAGCGCAAGCAGGCCGAAGATATGCTGCGCAAAAGCGAAGAATCCCTCAGAGAATCGCACATCATTGCTGGTTTAGGCAGTTATATTCTGGACATTTCCATCGGAAGGTGGAAAAGCTCTGACGTGCTTGATCAGTTGTTTGGGATAGATGAAGCATACGCACGTTCTACGGAGGGATGGTCAGCTCTGATCAATCCTGAGGACCGCCCGATGATGGTTGACTACCTTAGAAACGAAGTTCTTGGTCAAGGCAGGCCTTTTGATAAGGAATACCGCATCATTCGTCACAACGACCAGGCAGAGCGCTGGGTACATGGATTAGGCAAACTGGAATTCGATGCCCAAGGACACCCTCTGATAATGCGCGGCACGATTCAGGACATCACCAGCCGCAAGAAGGCAGAAAATGAGATCAATAATCTGGCCTTCTACGACCCTCTCACACACCTGCCAAATCGACGGCTTCTGTTGGATCGGCTCAAACAGGCACTGGCTTCCAGTGCGCGTAGCGGTCGAAAAGGTGCGCTGCTGTTCATCGACCTCGATAATTTCAAGACCCTCAACGACACGCTCGGTCATGACATTGGAGATTTGCTGTTGCAACATGTAGCACAACGTCTTGAAAGCTGTGTGCGTGAAGGAGACACCATTGCCCGTCTGGGTGGTGACGAGTTTTTGGTAATGCTGGAAGATTTGAGCAAAGACTCCTTGGAGGCGGCGGCACAGACGGAAGCCGTCGGCGAGAAGATTCTGACTTCCCTCAACCGACCCTACCAGCTTGCCACACACGAATACCGCAACACTCCCAGCATCGGCGCCACCCTGTTCAGCGACCATCAGCAGTCGATAGATGAGCTGATGAAACAATCCGACATTGCCATGTATCAGGCCAAGAAAGCAGGCCGCAACACCCTGCGTTTCTTCGATCCGCAGATGCAAGATACCATCAATGCTCGCGCAGCCCTCGAAGACGAATTACGCAAAGCACTTGAGCTCCAGCAATTACAACTGTATTACCAAATTCAGGTGGATAGTTCATACCGTCCATTAGGCGCAGAAGCATTGATCCGCTGGATACACCCTGAACGCGGCATGGTGCCTCCCGCGCAATTCATTCCGCTGGCGGAAGAAACAGGGCTGATATTACCCATCGGACAATGGGTGCTGGAGACGGCTTGCGCCCAGATCAAGGTATGGCAGCAAGATGCACTCACCCGAAACCTCGTTCTGGCGGTGAACGTGAGCGCCAAGCAATTCTGTCAGGCTGATTTTGTGGCTCAAGTGCAAGCTACCGTACAGCGTCATGCCATCAATCCAATGCTGCTCAAGCTGGAACTGACCGAAAGCATGTTGCTAGACAACATCCAGAATATTATTTCGACCATGAACGTATTGAATGAAATTGGTATCCAGTTCTCATTGGACGACTTTGGCACTGGCTATTCATCCTTGCAATACCTCAAACAGTTGCCGCTTGATCAGCTTAAGATTGACCAGTCGTTCATACGCGATATTGCTACCGATAGCAGCGACAAAGCGATTGTGCGTACCATCATCGCTATGGCGCAAAGCATGAACCTGAACGTCATTGCCGAAGGGGTAGAAACGGAAGAGCAACGGCAGCCCCTTCTTAGCAAAAACTGCACTCACTACCAAGGATATCTGTTTAGCAGGCCGGTACCGATTGAGCAGTTTGATCTGCTGCTAAAGCAAAGCTGTCACTGTTGATGGTAGGGCCGGTGGCAAGCATCTTCATTGGTGTCGAAACCGGAAGTTGGTAATCTGATAATGTGTGTCAAGCGAAGCCGGAATTTATAAAGGCTCTCTTTGCTTTTTCACTGCGCTACTATTCCTGAATCACTTCAAAGTCATGCGTAACTGCGGCGGTCGCACCAAGCATGATGGAAGCCGAGCAGTATTTTTCGGCTGACAGTTTGATGGCTTTTTCAACCGCCTCCGGCTTGATGTCCTTGCCTGTTATGACGAAATGCATGTGGATTTTGGTGAACACCTTGGGGTCGGTTTCGGCACGTTCCGCGTCCAGTTCCACATGGCAACCGGAAACGGCCTGGCGGCTTTTTTTCAGGATGGAAATCACGTCAAAGCTGGTGCAGCCGCCCGCGCCGAGCAGCAGCATTTCCATCGGGCGCGGGCCGAGATTGCGCCCGCCTGCCGCCGGTGAGCCATCCATCAACACAGCGTGACTGCTTTCCGTTTCGCCCAGAAAAGAGACTTGCTCCACCCATTTGACGCGAGCTTTCATGTTGTTCCTTTGATTGCTTAAATATTAGAGATTGCTAATCTTACACGATACCAGAGCAATCCGATAACTTCGTGGACAAAAATTTTGCTGTCGTGCAATGCGCCGGCGTTCGGCAGGAATGCGGACAGGTCAGTCTGATAGCGCGTGGTGAAAGCGGTCGGCGCCTCGACTACCTCGAATCCGGCGCGGCGGAACACATTGGCGGCGCGCGGCATGTGCCAGGCGTGGGTGACGAGATAGATCTTTTTGATGCCGGCCTTTTGCAGGGTCTGGAATGAGTAGCGCGCATTTTCGAAGGTGTTGTCGGACGTGTCTTCAATCCAGCGCACCGGAACCTGGAAGTCCTGTTCCAGCGAAGAGCGCATTTGCTGTGCTTCCGAAATGTTGTTGCCGAGCGGTTTGCCGCCGGTCACCAGTACCGGTTTGCCGGTCTTGCGCTGGAGCCTCGCGCCATAGCGCAGGCGCAGCAGGGTTTGCTCATTGACGGTGTCCTGTCCGGCATATTCCGGCGCGTGGAAATATGTCCCACCGCCGAGTATCACGATCGCATCGGCGGCTTGAGGTTGCTTATTGGGACGTTGGCTATCCAGTGTGGCGGTGCGCGCCTCCAGCAAGTGCAGTGCGCCCTCGGCAAAATAGGGCGTGGAGATCAGCCACAGCAAGCCGAATGCGGCGAGCAGCAGCGGCTTGGCAAACTTGCGGCGACGGTAGAGCAGGAATAGGCCAAGCGCCAGCACGAGCAGCAGGCTCAGCGGCGGCAGCAGGAAGGCGGCGATGAAGTTGGTGACGAACCAGGACATGATGGTTTTGGGTAACGAACCGGCGATATTATGACATGCGGCGCGATCTTCGATGAGTCGTAGGAGCCCGATTCGTCGGGCGATAGCAAACTGCCGAATCGCCCGACGAATCGGGCTCCTACAACGGGTAGAATGACCGGGGAGGCGATGACGAGGTGGCAATGAACAAAGGGGATGGCGGCGAAGCACGGCTGGAGGCGAGGCATAGGCCATCCGGTGAAAACTTCCGTTTCATCGGGGAAGGGCTGCCGTTCGGCGAATATGTGCGGCGCACGACGGCGATGCTGCGACGCGTGCATGCCGGGTGCATGCATACCGACCCCGGAACTGCCGATCCGGAAAAAGTAGTCGCCGGGAACGCACCGTTCGAATTGCATCCCGCCGGGGATGCACACAAGGGAAGGGGTAAACCTTGCCGGCGCGGCGTGCTGCTCACGCATGGCCTGACCGACTCGCCCTATTTCATGCGCCATCTGGCGGCATTCTTCCAGCGCAACGGTTTCCGGGTGATGGCGGTACTGCTGCCGGGGCATGGGACGCAGCCGGGTGATTTGCTCCATGTACGCTGGCAGGAATGGGCGAGGGCGGTGCGCTATGGGGCGGAGTGCCTGGCTGCCGAAGTCGACGAGATGTATCTGGGGGGGTTCTCGGCGGGCGCGGCGTTGAGCCTGCTGCAAAGCGCGCACGACGAGCGGGTGCGCGGCCTGTTCCTGTTCGCGCCGGCGCTGGAGATCAGCGCCCGTGCGCGCTGGGCGAATCTGCACAGGTTTTACAGCTGGCTGTCACCCGAGAATGCGTGGGTGGGCATCATGCCCGACCGCGATCCTTACAAATACGAGTCGTTCTGCAAGAATGCCGCCGCGCAGATGTATGCGCTGACGCAGGCGCTGCCGGAATGTGGGCGTGACATCCCGATGTTCGCCGTCGCCAGCGCGGACGATGCGACAGTGCATGCCGCGGCGACGCTGCACTTCATGCAGCAGGCGCGGCATCCGCACAGCCGGTTGGTGTGGTATGCGGCCCAGGCTCCGCAAGGTGCCGCGTCTCATCTGGAGTGGGTCGACAGCGCGCTGCCCGGGCAACACATCCTGAGCAGCGCGCACACCGCCATCGTGTTGCCGCCCGAGGATGCGCATTACGGTGCGGCGGGCGATTACGTGAACTGCCTGCATTACTATCCGCGTGACATGCGGAGCTATGGGATGTGCCTCGCATCCCCGCACAATGAGTGTCAGGGCGATGCGTGGCAGGGCGAGGTGACCGAACAGAATCTCGGGCGCGGCCTGTTGCGCCGCTTGATGTACAACCCGCACTTTGCGGCGATGGAGGTTTCCATGCAGAAATTCATTGAAGGATTGCCGTGAAGCGGACACTGGTCTTCGCCCACCGCGGCGCGAACCGGGAGGCGGCGGAGAATACCCGCAGCGCGTTCGACCGGGCGCTCGTCTATCCCGTCGACGGCATCGAGACCGATATTCAGCTCAGCCGTGACGGGGTCGCGGTGCTGTGGCACGACCACTTTCTCGGCAAGCTAGGCTTGCCCGGCAAGCGCATCGACGACTTCGATCACGCCGAGTTGCAGGCGATGGATTTTGCCGCGCACTTTGCTCACGCGGAAAAGCCCGAGGGCGTGATGAGCCTGCGCGAATTCCTGGCGGCATATCGCACGCGCTGCCGCCTGTTGCTGGAAATCAAGAACCGCGAATGGGAGCAACTTGCGCGGCATGAGGCCAAGGTCAGGCAGACGTTGGAACTGGTTGGTGAGGTGGCGGACGATCGCATCCTTGTCTCGTCGTTCGACCTGAACAGCCTGATCTACGCCCATCGTTGCGCGCCGCAATTCCCGTTGGTGCTCAACTTGGAATCGGAGCACGGCGCGGATTTTGCGCATGACATGTTGGCCGCTCAACCCTTTCTGCATGGCCTGTGCGTTCACATCGACACGCTGGACGAGGCCATGGTCGGCGCGCTACGCGAATGCGGCAAGCGCATTGCGGTCTACACCTGCAACAGCGATGAAGAGATCAACCGTGCACTCGCCCTGGGCGTGGACATCCTGATCAGCGATGTGCCGCAGAAGGCCTTGCAGATGAGGTAGGCATCCACTGCAGGTGCTCGTCGCCGCACCGGCAATCAAACAGATCAAGGGGTATCCATGTCCACGGAACACATGAATGATGCTGACATCGTTAGTTCTGAGCGTTTGAAACCGCAGCCATAAGCGGCCCGTCGAAGATGGTTCATAATGTCGGTGGGTGCTGTGATGGAGTTGAACGTCTTGAACTTCATTATCTACATGACTATTCGCACAAGTTTGGTGGAATGGAATGAACCGTGAAAGTATTTATTAGTTACAGCGCAAAAGACACATCGCTCATCCGCAAATTTGCTGATGGGCTAAAACATCAAGTTGAAGGAGTTAGCCAAGTACATTGGTGGGAAGATTCAAAACGGCTGGGTAAAGAAGCTTGGCCGCAAATCTTTAGGTGGATTGATGAAGCGGATTTGGTGTTGGTAATCGTGACTGGCAATGTGCTCAGTCGAGCAATGGCGGTTGGAAACGAAGTTGGATATGCCAAAGCAAAGGGGAAAAGCATTATCCCGCTTATCAGCGAACCTTCAGCTTGGAGTTTGATGCTTCAGCGTTTTGGAGTTCCCAACGCTGGAATTAGCGCCGAGGACTTGGGGTGCTTGGGCGAACTGGTTCACGATCGAATAAATAAACACGATCCCAAAGCTGGTATTGAGAAAATCAAGGCTGAATTGATGCAAATGGCTAAGGAAAAACAGGCTGCTAATGAAGCCGAAAAAGCCCAAATGATTTTGGGATTACTTACCGTTGTGGGGGTGCTTTGGGCTTCAAGCTAGATCAATCGTACAAAGTACTGGAATTTAGTTAGGATCATGTTCTTAGCGTGCCATGGGAGCCTAGCCTTCTCCCTCATGCCCTCTCTTTAAATTCTACGTTGCTTGAATCTGACCAAGAAAAAATGGTACTTGATACAGAACTAATTGGTGATCATTTTGATAAAGTTGATGAAGCAACTTTTGAGGATATTCGAGCGTTCATCATAAGTGAGCACCTTGGCATTGAGACCAAGATTTTCTGCCAAAAAGGCTTACGATCTTGGACTGCCAAGGCGAGCGCCGGAACCTATCAACTACCAAGTCCAATAGCACCCGATACGGAAAGTTGTAGAAGCCCAGCCACAGCTTCCGGGAAGCACGAAGTTCAGATTGTGCAATTACCGGTCATTCAGCCACTATCCAAGATTCAGCCCATATTCAATGCGATTAGACCAAAATAAATAGTTTTTTGGTATATTGCATTTTATTAATAAAGATGTAACCTGCTAAATCTGGCTTCATTTTGCGCTAGATTGCCCACGTAATAATTCATCACTTTAGGGAGGAATCATGACATTCGCTGATTGTTACTTTTACCTAGTTCTAGCAGCACCCTACGCCTTTGTTACTTTTTCAGTGATATGGCTGTCAATGCGGTGGAAAAGCAATTGGAAGTTAGATTCTGGAACTATGCATTTGGTAGGAGCTGGTTCTGCTTCAATTGTCGGCACAGCTACTCTTATCATTTTTATTAACGGGTTGGTTTCTATATCTTTCAGCGACTTGTTTTGGAATCACGAAATCCTGCCAACTAATACCATTGGTGTAATGGTCTATGCTGTATCTGCTGTTGCGGTATCTCTTCTCGTTTGTTTATTGATGAAAGCAAATTTCAAACCGACTTCATCAATTACTGCCTAATCACAAGCATTGCAAGGGAGGGCGGTATGCTCTCCCTTTAACCCTCCTGCATTAATCAAATCTTATCGTTTGAAGGAGCAGGAAAACGCACGCAATTTGCTTGTACTTGGAGGACTAATACTATGGCTATTCAATCAAAAATAATGCAAAACCTAACCTTATCTGCCTTTCGGTAGCTGGGAATGACCCGCTGCAATGTTTAAGGAATGATGGTGCCTCAAATTCAGTTAAGCCAGAAGTTTTCCAATATGTCCGAAAATGAGCTGCTCGATTTTTGCCGTCATCTTTATGCGAAAGTCGGAATCAAGGCACTGTCCTATGAGGAGCTTTCTAAACAAGGTGCTTTGTACTATCACTTGTATCGTCATGGCATAAATCAAAAAAAATTGGTTGTGCGCTTAGGTTTGCAAGAGCAATACATTGCTTACAAAGCTACTATCCCCCTGATGCGAAAAGGGCGTTTATCCCAACGTTGGACTTGGGAATATATTGTTAAAGAAGCGTCCTTAGTTAAAAACCAAATGGGGATGTTGCCACCGGCTGCTTGGTTTCAAGATAATGGCCATTCATCATTGGTAACATCCGTTTACTACCTCAAACACACATGGGAAGACCTTCGAAAAGAACTCGATGATTTTGAAGGGAGTAATTTTGTAGAGTCACGCAATGGATTGCGTTGGCTGAGCCATCCTGAGGCAGCACTATCAAATTTCCTGTATGCAAGAGGTATCCAGCACAAGCGAGGGGAAAGATACCCAGACGAATATTCGCAGCACTCGACTGCAAAATATGCGTTCTTTGATTTGCATTTCTTGAGCAGCACTGGTGCATGGATTGATGTAGAAGTTTGGGGGGATAAGCCTAACGGACACGCAGAAGCGCATTACAAAATCAAACGTGGACACAAGGAAGCCTACAACGAGAGCAATCCTAATTTTCTCGGTATCCACTTCAGAGACTGTTTTAATGAGACAACACTAGCCAATATATTAGAACCGTATATAGGCAGCATCGAAGCTTTCCAGTTCGACAAACCCACAGATCACCTTATTCATTCAACACACTGGTCGAATGCAGATGAATTACTGGAATTCTGCCGCCACCTCATCACCACTATGCCTGACGGAAAATTTCCGTGTGAAGGTTGGTTAAGGAAGCGGGGCAAATGGAAAGACCGCCCAGGAGAGACTTACAACACTCTTTCGATTTACATTAAGACGTGGCTCGGAGGGATCAGAAATCTTCGGAAATTGCTCGATCAATCCTACGTAAGCACAATTGAGTGGGACAAAGAATCAGCTATCTCTGCATATCGAAAATTTTATGATGAGCACGGACTAACGGCGGGGCAAGCTCGGCACATGGGTAAAGCTGGGAAGGAGATTTCCCCGGAATTAGTAGCTGAAGGAACAAGAATAGATAATGCCGTTTTAAAATACGCGGGGGGAGCTGCTGCTGTAAACAAGCTGTTGGATATAGTAATTGACCGGACTAGACGTTGGTCACGAGACTCTATTCTTGAAGGATTCCAAACCATAATTTCAGAGTGGAAAATGTCACCCGTGCAACTACTTTATGAACACAAGACAGGTAAAACGAAGTTTCCAGAAGAAATATACAAAAGCGCCAGTCAATTGGTTGGGTCTGTAAATCAACAGTTTAATGGCGTGAAAGAAGTATATGAGATTCTTGGTTTTGAGCCTTCGTCGCGTCCTCGAAAGAGAAGAACTAAGCGCGAGCTTAATGAACGCAGCTAACTTCACACTTTTAAATTCCTTGTGTGCAGTGTTTCGGTAGCCGCTAAATGCGCACGCTGGCTGATCGCTTTGCGGAAAAGCCAAGGACTGTTCAGTGTCGTAAGCAGATGCTGAGTTCTTGGGTGCGCAGGTAAAGCCTGCCATTCATTGCCATGAAATGAAGAATCCATAAAATACAAATGAACCGCTCTTTCTCTTCTCTTGCCAACAAACAATTCGACTTGCTGGTCTGCGGTGGCGGCATCTACGGCGCGTGGACGGCTTACGACGCGGCGTTGCGCGGCCTGAGCGTCGCCATCGTGGAGCAGGGCGACTGGGCGAACGCGACCTCGTCCGCCTCCAGCAAACTGATCCACGGCGGGCTGCGCTATCTGGAGTCGCTCGATTTCAAGCTGGTCAAGAAAGCGCTGGCGGAACGGCAGATGCTGCTGGCGATGGCGCCGCATCGCGTCTGGCCGCTGCGCTTCGGTTTGCCGGTGTATGCGGACAGCCGCGTCGGCACCTTCCAGATGAAGGCGGGTTTGTTCATGTACGACTCTCTAGCGGATAATTTGAGCGCGGACATGGCTCATCATCACTTCGACCAGAAGCCTTTTGCCGGACGTTTTCCGTTTCTCGCGGAAGGCGGACTGAAAGGCGGCTTTACCTATGGCGATGCGCAGACCGACGATGCGCGGCTGGTGCTGGAACTGATCTCCGGCGCGATGGCTGCCGGGGTGGTGTGCGTGAATTATTGCAAACTGACCGGGTTGGTCGAGGTGAATGGTCTGGCGAGCGGCGCGACGCTTCAAGATCAAATCAGCCACACCAGCGCGGAAATTTTCGCAAAACAAATTGTCAACGCCACTGGGCAATGGACGGCGGCATCGGAGCAGGGGCGCGATTGGTGCCGGCTGGACAAGGGCACACACTTGGTCATGCCCGCGCTGGCGACGGATGAGGCCTTGCTGCTGACCGCCAAGTCCGATGGCCGGGTGTTTTTCATGATCCCCTGGTACGGCATGACGCTAGTCGGCACCACCGATGCAGATTACAGCGGCGATCTCGACCATGTCGCGGTCGAACCGAAAGAAGTTTCCTATCTGCTGGCCGAAGCCAATCGCTACCTTAAGACTGCGTGGACGGAAAAGGATGTGGTCGGCAGTTATGCCGGGTTGCGCGTGATGAAGCGCAGCGATGAAGCCTCTCCTGTCGCCGCCAGCCGCGATTGGGAGCTGAAAACTGCGAGCAACGGCGTGCATTACTCCATCGGTGGGAAGCTCACGTCGGCGCGTGAGGATGCGGCGCATATCGTGGATGCCGTGTGTGCGCAATTGGGTATTGATAAACCCTGCGCAACTAAAAACCGTACCTTTCCGTGGACACCAGAGGCGGACTATGCGCGTTGGTTCGTCGCCGCAAGCACCCAGGCAATGCAGCTCGGCATCGATCAGGAGAGCTCCAAGTGGCTGATCCGCCGCCACGGCAAGCGGGTGAGCGAGGTGTTTCGAATCATTGAAGGCGACCCCAGCCTGGCCGGACGAATTGTGGCTGCGCTACCGTTCATTCATGCCGATTTGCTGTTTTGCGCCCGCGACGAGATGGCCATGCATCTGGATGACCTGCTGCGCCGCCGTCTGCCGCTGCTCATCCTCGCGCGCCTGGGCGAGGACGATTTGCGCCGCCTCGCCGAACTGGTTGCGCCGGTGCTGGGCTGGGATGCGGGCCGGATCGCGCAAGAGGTTGAGGCCTGCACGCAGTGATAACGGCCATCGCTCTCGATCTGGGGACGACTGCGATCAAGGCCGGGCTGCTGTCCGAGGGCGGCACGCTCGGCGGGGTCGTTGCGCGAGCCGCGCCCGGCGTGGCGGCGGACGGCGGGCACTACGAGAGCGATGCGCTGGCCTACGCTGCTGCTGCGGAGGCGGTGCTGGCTGAATGTCTGGCGCAGACGACGGCGCGTCCGCCGCTCGGCCTGTGCAGCCAGCGCTCCTCGTTCCTGATCTGGGAGCGTGCCAGCGGGCGGCCGGTCACGCCGCTGATCTCGTGGCAGGATGGTCGCGGCGCAGAGAGTTGCGAGGCGCTGCGCGGCAAGGAAGGTGTCATACGCGATCTCGCCGGGTTGCCGCTGACGGCCTATTACCTCGCCCCCAAGCTGTGCGTGCTGCTGCGCGAAAATCCGTCCTGGCGCGTGCGGCTGGCCAGCGGCGAATGGCTGATGGGGACGCTGGATACTTTTCTGATCTGGCGCTGGACGGGCGGCAGGCATTACCTGACCGATGCCTCAATGGCGGCGCGCACCCTGTTAATGGATATAGATAGTCAGCAATGGTCGCCGGTGTTGTGCGAGCTGTTCGACGTTCCGCGCCGGGTGTTGCCGGAGATACGGCCTTCCGCCGGATGGGCGCTGCAGCTGGACAATGGCATGATCCTGCGGGCCAGCGTGAGCGATCAATCGGCCGCCCTCGTCGCAAGCATCGCCACGGAACAGCCGGAGGCATTGGTCAATCTGGGTACGGGAGGGTTCGTCATCTGTTATCTTCCCCACGGGCGCAATGCCCCCGATGGGTATCTCCGGACGCTGGTCTGGCAGGACAGTGCGGGGCGGGCGCATTTTGCGAGCGAGGGGACGCTCAATTCCATCGCGGCGGCGCTGGCGCCCTATGAGGTCGATGCTTGCCGCGTGGAGTATCTGGCGCAGGATGACATCTTCTGCCTCGCCGAGCCGAGCGGGCTGGGGGCGCCCTACTTCCGGGGGGATTTGGGGTTGTCATTCTCAGCGCCGGTCGACCGGTTGCCGGTGCAACGCGTTGCGGCGCTGCTGCTGGAGGGAATCATCTTCCGGGTGGCGCGCATCCTGGAGGACTTACATCGCGAATTCGGTATCGAGCGCGTCTATCTTTCCGGCGGGCTGTCCGGGTTGCCCTGTTTGCGGCAGGGAATAGCCCGGTGCGTGCCATTCGCGGATACTTATCGCCTGACCCAGCCCGATACCAGCCTGACCGGAGCGGCACGGCTGGCGGCGGGAGCACCTCTTGCCGACGGCAGGTGCGCCGAAAAGGTCGATATAAGTCAGCGTGTGCCGGGGCTGCCCGAAAAGTATGCGCGCTGGAAGGTTTGGCTGGATGGGTTGTTGTGCTGATATGCAAGGGCTGTCGAGGCGGCGGGGCGCCCTTAACTTTCTGCGCAGCGAAATACCGGGCAATTAAGGCAACTTTCGTTTGACAGGGGAGGGTGCCCGACATAAAATGCGCGCCCTTCGAGGTTTACTTTAAAGAATTTTTAGGAATAATGGCCATGAAAACATTCTCCGCCAAAGCCGAAGAAGTCCAGCACGACTGGCTTCTGGTTGACGCAGCCGATCAGGTGCTGGGTCGTTTGGCCGCACAAATTGCTGCGCGTTTGCGCGGCAAACATAAGGCGATTTACACACCGCACGTAGATACCGGCGATTTCGTCGTCGTGGTCAACGCGGACAAGCTGCGCGTGACCGGCAACAAGGCGGAAGCCAAGCTGTATCATCGCCATACCGGTTATCCGGGCGGTTTGTATACCACCAATTTTACCAAGCTGCAGGCGCGTCATCCGAGCCGTGTGCTGGAAAAAGCGGTCAAGGGTATGTTGCCAAAAGGCCCGCTGGGCTATGCGATGTTGCGCAAGATGAAGGTGTATGCCGGTGCAGCGCATCCGCATGAAGCGCAGCAACCGAAACCAGTTAATTTATTGAAGGCTTAATCATGAGCGTGACTTACAACTACGGAACCGGCCGCCGCAAGAGTGCAGTGGCGCGGGT
>JAQTLM010000024.1 GCA_028714895.1 Gallionella sp.
GGAATGCAGGATTGCATCGCACGAGAACATCATCGTCGGCAACACCGTGCTGTATGGCGCGACTTCCGGCGAATGCTATTTCAGCGGCGTGGCCGGCGAACGTTTCGCGGTGCGCAACTCCGGCGCCGTCTCGGTGGTGGAAGGCGTGGGCGATCACGGCTGCGAATACATGACCGGCGGCGTGGTCATCGTGCTGGGGCAAACCGGGCGCAACTTTGCCGCAGGCATGTCCGGTGGCGTGGCCTATGTGCTGGATGAAGACGGCGGTTTCGAGAAACGCTGCAACCTGGCGATGGTAGAACTCGAACCTGTCCCTGCCGAGGCTGAGGCCAGCGAAACCGGTGAAGTGGAAGCACATGGCCGCGTGCACTTCAACCACCTGAACAGGGCGGATGAGCATGTGCTGCGCGAGTTCATCAGGAACCACTGGCACCATACCGGCAGTGCGCGCGCCAAGGACATTATGGATAACTGGTTCCAATACCTGCCGAAGTTCGTCAAGGTGATGCCGACCGAATACCGCCGCGCGTTGCAGGAAATCGCGGCGCAGCAGAAGGAGGCCGCGTAATGGGCAAGATCACCGGATTCATCGAATTCCAGCGGCAGAGCGAAGCCAGCCTGCCGGTGGAGAAGCGGCTGAAAAATTATCGCGAGTTCACGCTGCATCTGACCGACGAGCAGGCCAAGATACAGGGTGCGCGCTGCATGGATTGCGGCATTCCGTTCTGCACCAGCGGTTGTCCGGTCAACAATATCATCCCGGACTGGAATGATCTGGTGTACCGCGGCAACTGGCGCGAAGCGCTGGACGTGCTGCATTCCACCAATAACTTTCCCGAGTTCACCGGGCGCATCTGCCCTGCGCCGTGCGAGGCGGCCTGCACGGTGAACATCGACGGCGATGCGGTGGGCATCAAGTCCATCGAGCACTTCCTCATCGACAAGGGCGGCGAGAACGGCTGGGTGGTGCCGCAGCCAGCGGCGAAGAAGACCGGCAAGAAGGTTGCCGTGGTCGGTTCCGGCCCCGCGGGGCTGGCGGCGGCGCAGCAACTGGCGCGCGCCGGCCATGCGGTCACCGTGTTCGAGAAGAACAGCCGTATCGGCGGCTTGCTGCGCTACGGCATTCCGGACTTCAAGCTCGACAAGCGGCTGATCAACTGGCGTATGGCGCAGCTCGAGGCCGAGGGCGTGAAGTTCCAGACCGGCACCTTCGTCGGCAAGGAGAAGCCGGGCAAGGGTGTGGCGAACGACGCGAAAAAGACGGTTGCGCCGGGCGAATTGCTGAAGAAGTTCGACGCGGTAATCCTGTCGGGTGGCTCGGAACAACCACGCGACCTGCCGATGCCGGGACGCGAACTGAAAGGCGTGCATTTCGCGCTGGAGTTCCTGATTCCGCAGAACAAGGAAGTGGCTGGCGACGGCAAGAATCCGATCAACGCCAAGGGCAAGCATGTGGTCGTGATCGGCGGCGGCGACACCGGTTCCGACTGCGTCGGCACCTCGAACCGTCACGGTGCGGCCTCGGTGACGCAGATCGAAGTGATGCCGCGTCCGCCCGAGAAGGAGAACAAATCTCTGGTGTGGCCGAACTGGCCGCTCAAGCTGCGCACTTCCAGTTCGCACGACGAAGGCTGCTCGCGCGACTGGGCGATTGCCACCAAAGAATTCATCGGTGAGAAGGGCGTGCTCAAGGCCATCAAGGCGGTGCGCGTCGAATGGAAGGACGGCAGGATGAGCGAGATCGCGGGCAGCGAGTTCGAGTTGAAGGCAGACCTGGTTTTCCTGGCGATGGGCTTCACCAACCCGTTGCAGCAGGTGCTGGATGCGTTCGGCGTGGAGAAGGATGGCCGCGGCAACGTCAAGGCCGACACCGAGAATTACCGCACCAACCGGGATAAGGTATTCGCCGCGGGCGACATGCGCCGTGGCCAGTCGCTGGTGGTGTGGGCGATCCGCGAAGGCCGCCAGTGCGCGCGGGCGGTGGACGAATTCCTGATGGGCTCGTCGGTGCTGCCGCATTAATCTGTAGGGGTGGGATGAATTACGCCCGAACGACATAAAGAATTATCAAAGGTACATATGAACTTCAAACTTAAAAACGACACTTTCCTGCGCGCCCTGTTGCGCCAGCCGACCGACTACACGCCAATGTGGATGATGCGCCAGGCCGGTCGTTTCTTGCCGGAGTACCGCGAAACGCGCAAACGCGCCGGCAGCTTCCTCGGCCTGTGCAAGAACCCGGACTATGCCACTGAAGTGACGCTGCAACCGGTAGATCGTTTCCCGCTGGACGCGGCGATTCTGTTCTCGGACATTCTTACCGTGCCGGACGCGATGGGTTTGGGTCTGTATTTCTCCGATGGCGAAGGCCCGAAGTTCGAGCGCCCGTTGCGCGACGAAGCGGCGATCAAGGCGCTGCGCGTGCCGGACATCGGCAAGGACTTGCGCTATGTCACCGATGCCGTGACGCAGATTCGCAAGGCGCTGGATGGACGTATCCCGCTGATCGGTTTTTCCGGCAGCCCGTTCACGCTGTCCTGCTACATGGTCGAAGGCGGCGGCAGCGACGATTACGCCAAGGTGAAGACCCTGATGTACAACGAGCCCAAGCTGATGCATCACATTCTCGAAGTGACCACCCAAGCGGTGATCGCTTACCTGAATGCGCAGATCGAAGCCGGTGCGCAAGCCGTGATGATCTTCGATTCGTGGGGTGGCGTGCTGTCGCATGCGGCGTACCATGAATTCTCGTTGCCCTATACCCAGCGCATCGTGGCGGGTCTGATCAAGGAAAAAGACGGCGTAAAGATACCCAACATCGTGTTCACCAAGGGCGGCGGACTGTGGATCGAAAGCATCGCCAACACCGGCTGCGATGCGATCGGTCTGGACTGGACGATGGACATCGGCATCGCGCGGCAGAAGGTCGGCCACAAGGTCGCGCTGCAGGGCAACCTCGACCCCGCCGTGCTGTTCGCCTCGCCCGATGCGATTCGCAGCGAAGTGGAAAAAGTGCTCAGCAGCTACGGCTACGGCAGCGGTCATGTGTTCAATCTGGGCCACGGCATCTCGCAACACACCAACCCGGAACATGTGGCGGCACTGGTTGCGGCGGTGCATGAGTTGAGCCGCAAGTATCATTAAGCCGGCAGCTTGAACAAAAAGCCGCAGGCATCCCCTGCGGCTTTTGCATTTCTGCGACAATCACGGCGTTTGTTGTTCGAGTAAATATGCCAATAGTCCGCGTCGCTCTGGATATCCCGCTGCCCACCCTGTTCGATTACACGGTGGCGGAAGGTGTTGCCGTCGCAGTCGGCCAGCGCGTGATCGTGCCGTTCGGTCGAAGACAAATGACCGGAGTGGTGATGGAGTGCGCTGCCGCCACGGAGATGGCGCCGGAGCGCATCAAGCCGGTGAAACAGGTGCTGCATGACAGCGCGCCGCTGTCGGCGGAGTTGCTCGATCTGCTGCGCTTTTGCAGCGATTACTACCGTTATCCTATCGGGCAGACGGTGTTGTCCGCGTTGCCGACGCGATTGCGTTCCGATAAGCCGATTATCAGTCGAGTAATTTTGTCGTACCGCCTGAGTGCCAGCGGAGCGGCGCTCGACCTCGAATTGTTTCCCAAACGCAAGGTGGTGCAGCGGCGCATTCTGGCGAAGCTGGCCGAGCAGCCGTGCAATCTCGCGCAGCTCAAGAGTCTGTCGGCGACGGCGGGGGCGCAGTTGAAGGCGTTGATGGCGGAGGGGTGGGTTGAGAGTGTTGCTCTTGCAACGTCCCTCACCCCCAGCCCCTCCACCGCCTGCGGTGGAGGGGCGCAGAAGCACACCTTCGATAACGCGCATACGCTGACCGGCGAACAGCAGTTCGCGGTGGATGCGGTCACCGCGGCGCAGGGCTATGCCTGCTTTTTGCTGCACGGCATCACCGGCAGCGGCAAGACAGAGGTGTATGTGCATCTGATGCATCACGTGCTGCAGCGCGGCGGGCAGGTGTTGTTGCTGGTGCCGGAAATCAATCTCACGCCGCAACTGGAAAATTATTTCCGCAGCCGTTTCCCGGATGTAAATCTGATCAGTCTGCATAGCGGCTTGTCGGATGGCGAGCGTCTGCATAATTGGCAGCAGGCGCAGGCAGGCGATGCGCAGATCGTGCTCGGCACACGGCTGTCGGTGTTCGCGGAAATGCCCGGACTCGCGCTGATTATCGTCGACGAGGAGCACGACAACTCGTTCAAACAGCAGGATGGCTTGCGCTATTCGGCGCGCGACGTGGCGATCTTCCGCGCCAGCCAGCGCGGCGTGGCTATCGTGCTGGGTTCGGCGACACCGTCGCTGGAGAGTTATCACAACGCGCAGAGCGGGCGTTACCGGATGCTCAAGCTGACCGGGCGCGCGCTCGCCGAGGCGCGCCTGCCCGCGGTGCGCTGCATCAACATCAACCAGACCGTGATGCATCATGGCATCAGCGAAAACCTGCTGCGCGAGATCGGGCAGCGCATCGCGCGCCGGGAGCAGAGCCTGCTGTTCATCAACCGGCGCGGTTACGCGCCGGTGCTGATGTGCACCGGCTGCGGCTGGCTGTCCTCTTGCCGGCATTGCGCGGGCAAGATGGTGCTGCATCTGAACGACAAGCGATTGCGCTGCCACCATTGCGGTTATCAATTGCATGTGCCGCACGCCTGCCCGAGTTGCGGCAATGCCGATTTGCATCCGGTCGGCAGCGGTACGCAGCGGGTGGAAAGCGTACTGCAGGAACGTTTTCCGGACGCGCGCATTCTGCGCGTGGACCGCGACAGCACGCGCAACAAACGCGCCTGGCAAACCATGCGCGAGCAGATCCACGCCAATGAAGTGGATATTCTGGTCGGCACGCAGATGCTCGCCAAGGGGCACGATTTCCCCGCGCTGACGCTGGTCGGGGTGCTCAACCCGGACAGTGCGCTGTACAGCAGCGATTTCCGCGCGGCGGAAAAACTGTTCGCGCAACTGGTGCAGGTGGCGGGGCGCGCCGGACGTGCCGACAAGCCGGGCGAGGTGATAATTCAAACCGCTTTCCCCGATCATCCGTTATTTCGTGCGTTGCAGGCTCATGATTTCGAGGGTTGGGCGTCGGTACAGCTTGCCGAACGGCAGTTGGCGGGCTTCCCGCCATTCGTCTATCAGGCGATGCTGCGTGCCGAGGGCAAGCAGGAAACCGGGGTTTACGCGTTCCTTAATCAGGCGCGCGCCGCTGCGGTGGAATTGCGGCTCGCCGTGGAAATTCTCGGCGTGGTGCCCGCTGCGCTGCCGCGCCGCGCCAATCATATTCGTGCGCAGCTATTGGTACAGGGTGCGAAGCGCAAGGATTTGCAGCATTTCCTGCGCGCTTGGCAACCCTTGCTGGACGCATTGCCTGCGCAGAAACTGCGCTGGTCGCTGGATGTCGACCCGTTGGAGTTTTAGAAAATCCGGCTCGGATACTCAATTGTCCAAAAGAACTAGTTCTTTTTTCTTTCCAAACTGTTCTTTAGAAGTATAGGAACGTTGCGCATGCCAGCTTAGTCTGGCAGCGTGTCCGGCTCGGGAGAGGAATCGTGGCGGCGCGATAATATAAGGTTTGGTTGGTGGACGTGGGTACGATGTTTCCGGGACTTCGTGGTGAGTTCGAACACCATGATTACGGTATGGCAATAAAAATTTGACCTATATCAAAAAGTATCCGGTTCCCATCCAATAGAGTCACATTTCGTCAAAACTAGGTTCGTCAAAACTAGGACAGTTAAGTTAAGTCGAAAACAAAAAAGGGAAGATTATGCATAAGCACATAGTTCGTTTGTTAACGCTGTTTGTGGTCGTTGCGGTAGTTGCCATATCCGCAAGGACTTTAGCCAGACAAGATACGTT
Source organism: Gallionella sp. (assembly GCA_028714895.1). Lineage (GTDB taxonomy): Bacteria > Pseudomonadota > Gammaproteobacteria > Burkholderiales > Gallionellaceae > Gallionella. The sequence continues at coordinate 5,886 of JAQTLM010000024.1, forward strand.
TTACCAATACGGCCACTATCGCGGTGCCTCGGTGGCGCAAATTGCGGCCAAACTTCCGAAGCATCAGGGTTCTGCGTCTTGCCAATCGTGCCATAAGGAAATCTACACCGAATGGTCAGCCGGCATTCACCAGAAAGCAAACAAGAACGGTGCTGTGGTGGGTACCGTCGTTAAGTCGGGCGTCAATTGCGAAGTCTGTCATAACGGCCCTGCGGGTAATCACCCGTCCAAAGAGGCTATGCCGCTCTCCACCGAGGATCAGGTGACCACAATCACCCATCTCAAACATGAAACGCACCCGGCCAATATTCCCGGCAGAAATCTGATGCGGGATCCGGAAGATATGCGGCTCCTGTGCACCAACTGCCATGAAAAAATGTTTGGGCGCCCATTGAGGGGCAAGAATGAGGGTGGGGTGCCGCAGGTGGTGATTGAGGGTCACGGCGGTAATGCGCAGTGCACCAGTTGTCACAATCCGCATTCGCCCAGAGTCAATTTTGCCTCCGTGCCCAGACCGCCCGTGGATCCGAAAACCGGCAAGGTTATTCCGGTGAGCGCAGAAAAATCAGGAGATGCGGGTACAGGCAAGTCTGTAGCGGCCGCATGCGCTGCTTGCCATGGCAATTCGGGGATGAGTGTCAATCCGGCATGGCCGAATCTGGCCGGACAGCATGCCGATTATTTGGCTAATTCGCTTAAGGCATTCAAGGCGGGGGCACGCAAAAATGACCTGATGAGTCCCATGGCGGCTGGCCTGAGCGAAGCCGACATACGGAATGTGGCTGCCTATTTCTCCAGGAATAGTTGCAGCGTGACCGGCGGTGACAAGGCCAAGGCGGAATTGGGCAAGGCCAAAGCAGCAGCGGCAGGTTGTGCTGCGTGCCATAGCGCCGGCGGTCTTCGTAATCCCGGTGCTTCCGGAATCAGCGGCGCCCAAGCATGGCCAAACCTGGCCGGCCAAAATGCCGATTACCTTGCTGGTTCGCTCAATGCGTTCAAGGACGGTAGCCGTAACCACGCGGTCATGTCGAGTGTGGCGAAGACCTTGGGTGCTTCCGATATCGATAACTTGGCGGCTTACTACGCCACTGTGAGCTGCAAATGAATAAGTTACCTAGCGAGGGAAAAATGACTACTCAGGATACAAAAGTAGAAAAGGAAGCAGGCGATTTGTCACGCCGTGACTTCTTGGGTTTATTGGGTAAAGGTGCGGCCTGTGCCGGAGCGCTGGTCGGTGCAGGCAGTGCGCTGGCTTCAGCTGGCGGAGGGGCTGTAAGCGCTCTTGGTGGTGTTGGACCATCTTTTCAACAAGATGATGCGCAATACGCCGAGGCCGTTAAAAATCCGCCCAAAATACCCAATTACAACTGGACTCAGCACAAGTGGGCGTTCGGTGTCGATGCCGACCGCTGTATTGGCTGTTTGCGCTGCGTGGAAGCATGCAAGATGGAAAACAGCGTGCAGATGGACAGAAACCATACTCGTACCTGGGTCGAGCGTTACGTCTATCTGGAGGGTTCGGACCATGCGCACGTCGACAGCATACATGACATAAAAAATGTGGTGCCCGGCAGCAAGGAGACCAGGTTTAAATTCGACAACCGTTACAAGGATGAGAAGGTTACCAAGGAATTCTTCGTGGCCAAGTTGTGCAACCAGTGCGAGAAGCCATCTTGCGTTCAGGTATGCCCGACCGGTGCTACCTATAAAGCGGTGGATGGCCCGGTGTTGATCGATACGAAATATTGTATCGGCTGCCAGTATTGCGTCCAGGCCTGTCCTTACGGCGCACGCAGCCTCAATGAAGCAAGAGGCACCGCCGAGAAGTGCAACTGGTGCTACCACCGCATCACCAAGGGCATGCAACCTGCGTGTGTCGAGGTGTGCCCGACTGGTACGCGGATTTTCGGCGATCGCACGGACCCGGAAAGTCCGGTCAGTCAATTTATCCGCAATAACAAGGTAAGCGTGCTGAAGCCGGATATGGGCAATATGCCCAATGTGTTTTATAAGGGAATAGACAAGGAGGTTTTATAATGGAAGCCGACGTATTTCATCACATAGCCCCGTTTGTCGGATTCGCGTATCCGAACGAAACCGAGGTGCCTTGGAGCGAGCTGATCGTAATTTACCCCTACATCACCGGGTTGGTTGCCGGTGCGTTTGTGGTATCCAGCCTGCACCACGTGTTTGGCATGGAGCGCTTCGCGCCTATCTCGAAGTTCGCGTTGTTGGCGTCGCTGTGCTTCATGTTCTTCGCACCGACGCCGTTGCTGTTCCACCTGGGCCAGCCGACCCGCGCGTTGAATGCGGTGTTGACGCCGCACTGGACTTCGGCGATGGCGGCCTTCGGTTATGTCGCGGGATTTTATATAGTCCTGCTGCTGCTGGAGACCTGGTTTTCATTTCGCGCCGATATTGTCGCGATGTCGAAATCCAGAACAGGCATCATGCAAAAAGTCTATCAAGTGCTCACCTTGGGATCGGATGATGTATCGCCGCGCGCGCTCCACACCGACCACACCATTGCGCGCAGACTGGCCATGATCGGCATACCCGGTGCCTGCGGTTTGCACGGCTACGTCGGGTTCCTGTTCGGGTCACTGAAAACACGCGAATGGTGGTCGTCCGATCTGATGCCGGTCATTTTCCTGTTGTCTGCTGTAGGTTCGGGTGTCGGGTTGCTGATCGTGATCTATGTGATTGCCTCCTGGTGGCGCAAGACGCCTACAAATAACGGGGCCATGGAAGGCTTGCTGTATTTGTTGTGGACGGGCATTGTTGTCGTGGTGGTGATCGAGGCACTGGAGATGGTGCAAATGCTTTACAAAGCACGCGAGGGTATCGAAGGGGTGTTTGCATTAATCCAGGGACCAATCACGAACAGCATGATAATTCAATGGGGCGGGTCGTTCTTGGCTCTTGTGATAACGTCAATCATGATGCTGTATAACACAAAGGGAAAACGCTTGGTTTTCTGGCTATTCATCAGCGGGCTGTTGATGATGGTCGGGGTGCTGGCGATGCGCTGGAACGTGGTGATTGGCGGGCAGGAATTGTCCAAGACCATGAGAGGTTTGATGACTTACCACCCAGAGGTATTTGGGCGCGAAAGCCTGTTTACAGTTGCAACCCTGTTTACCGCACCGTTTGTTGTGCTGTATCTGGCGCAAAAGCTGTTGCCGACGGTTTGGGAAGCCGATCCAGAAGAGCATGAGGATAAAGTGTTTGATATTCACAAGGCTATTTGATATACACAAAATAGCATAGGTACAAGGCATCACTTAAAATCCCGCCATGATGGCGGGATTTTTTTTGAGTATGAAAAGCACTACGTTTAAGAGTTTTGCAATTGCATGGCGAATTGTGCTGTGCTGGCAATTTTCTGTTAGCATTTGAACGGCTTGTGGATCAGAGTCATTGCGCAACATATATATCCATTCTATGCAATTCTTGCAGTTGTAGAGTTGAAGGATTTTTCCGTATTTTGGGTGCCTGAAAGTTCCGTTAACTCTATTCCAGAGCCGATTGGCCAGAATTTATTGAATCCGCCGTTTCTTTTACGGCAGTAGCCTGCAAAAAATAGGAGTAACAAAATGAAAGAACTGACTTGGTCGAGTCTGGAGAATCTCGCTTTACCCGTTAAGGCACTATTTACCGGATACCTCCTCGTCATTGGTTTAGGCTTGTTGATGTCCGGAGCGCAAATCATGCTGACCCATGGAATGGCCGATGGTAAATTTGGATTGTCGATGGATGATCTGGTGTACAGCTATTACGGCAATCGTAACGGATCAAAGCTGGAAGCCAAACTTAACGGCTCAATGAAAGAAAATGCGCCCGGTGAAGCCAATCTTGCCATGATCAAATGGGCTCGTGCAGGAGCACCGGAAGGGGAGTGGGAGTCGACGATTAAGCCGCTTACCGACCAGTATTGCGTTGCTTGTCATGCAAACATGCCCGGCCTAATCAATATTGGCGAGAAGGATGCCATGATTAAGGTGGCGGCAACCGACAGCGGGGCGAGCATATCCAGCCTGACCCGAGTTTCGCATATTCATTTATTCGGTATTGCATTCATCTTCTTCTTTGTGGGCTTGATCTTTAGCTTCGCAACAGGCTTCAATCCAATCGTCAAGGCATTGTTGATCTTTACGCCATTTATGTTTCTGATTATTGATATCGCAGCCTGGTGGCTCACCAAGATGAACCCGAATTTTGCCTGGCTGGTGATGGTCGGAGGGGTGGGCTATAGCCTCGCTTCAACGGTCATGATTTTCTCGTCTCTCTACCAGATGTGCGTAATGCCATTCCGGACAAAAAAAGTCTGATCTTCATGGTTGCCATTTAATAAGCCTGCCCCCGCCATTTCAATGCAGATTCCAGGTATGGCAACAGATATTCTTTACGCCGCCGCCGCTATCGTTGGCGGCGATGCCATGCTGACCGGTGAGTTTACCGCGCCGTATTGCGCCGATAAGCGCGGCCGTTATTCTGGCAACGCGTTGGCGGTGGTGTTTCCATCGGATACGCAACAGGTCGCAAAAATAGTAAGGCTGTGCGTCGCAAATCGGATTGCTATCGTGCCACAAGGCGGCAATACCAGTTTGTGCGGCGGGAGCGTGCCTCTGACAGAGGGCAGGCAAATCGTGCTGAACCTGTCGCGCATGAAGCGCATTCGCACGGTTGATTCGGTAAATTACACCATGACTGTCGAAGCCGGTTGCACGCTGGCCAACGTGCGCGAGGCGGCGGAACAGAATAACCGCCTGTTCCCGCTCGAACTGACGGCGACCCTGGACTATTGCGAGATCGGTGGCAATCTTTCTACCAATGCCGGCGGCAACGGCGTGTTGCGCTACGGCAATGCGCGCGATCTGGTGCTGGGGCTGGAAGTGGTGCTGCCGGACGGGCGCATCTGGAACGGCTTGCGCAGCCTGCGCAAGGACAACTCTGGCTATGATTTGAAACACCTGTTCATCGGCGCGGAAGGCACGCTGGGCATCATCACTGCCGCCGTGCTGAAGCTGTTTCCGCGCCCGCAATCCAGCGCCACCGCCTGTGTGGCAATCACCGATCCCGAGATCGCCGTGCGCCTGCTGGCGCATATCCGCGCCATCTGCGGCGACACCCTGAGCGCTTTCGAGATCATTTCGCGCAGCAGCCTGGATATTGTGCTCAGACACATTCCCGGAACCACAGAGCCATTTGCCAAACGGTACGATTATTATTTGTTGGTCCAGTCTAACGATGTGCTGCAACGTCCGCTGGATGATGCGCTGCGTAGTGCGATCCAGAGTTTCGGCGCGGACATTCCGGAATTTGCCGTTACCACCGATGCCGATGCGGCGGAAAACTGGTGGAAGCTGCGCAAGAACATCAGCGATGCGCAAAAGCGCGACGGCGTCAGCATCAAGCACGACGTGTCCGTGCCGGTCAGCCGCGTGGCGGAATTCATCGCGTGCGCCGATACCGCCATGCACTCCGCATATCCCGGCGTGCGTATCGTCGCATTCGGGCACATGGGCGACGGCAACATCCATTACAACGTCTCGATGCCGGATGCAGAGCAGAACAAGGCCTTCATCGCGCAGCAGGAAGGCGCGGTGAACCGGCTGGTTTATCAAGTGGTGCGCGAACTGGGCGGCAGCATCAGCGCCGAGCACGGCCTGGGGCAGCTCAAGCGCGAAACCATCCGCGCATACAAAGACCCGCTGGAACTGGAGCTGATGCGCAGCATCAAGCAGACGCTCGATCCGCAGGGATTGATGAACCCGGGCAAGGTTCTGTAGGAGCGGGCACAGTATGTTTATCGATGCCCGTTAGGTAAGGCAAAGCAAAAAGGAGACGTACATGGCAGCGCAACCTGAGATTACCAACATGGCATTGTTTTGCGATTTCGAGAACGTGGCATTGGGCGTGCGCGATGCCAAGTATGCGCAGTTCGACATCAAGAAGGTGCTGGAACGCCTGCTGCTCAAGGGCAGTATCGTCGTCAAGAAGGCCTATTGCGACTGGGACCGCTACAAGGAGTTCAAGGCGACGATGCACGAGGCGGCATTTGAATTGATCGAGATTCCGCATGTGCGCCAGTCGGGCAAGAACTCGGCGGACATCCGCATGGTCGTGGATGCACTCGACCTCTGCTATACCAAAGCACATGTGGATACCTTCGTCATCATCAGCGGCGACTCGGACTTTTCGCCGCTGGTCTCCAAGCTGCGCGAGAACAACAAATACGTGATCGGCATCGGCGTGAAGGATTCGACCTCCGACCTGTTGAGCGCCAATTGCGACGAATTCATCTTCTACGACGATCTGGTGCGTGCGCAGGAGGCGAAAAATAAACAGGCCGCCAAAAAGGCTCCCGCCAAGCCCGCCGCCGGTGCTGCGAAGCCCGCCGAAGCGAAGGGTGAGGAAGACAAGCGCCAGGAAGCGCTCGATTTCATCGTCGAGACCGTCGAAGCCTTGATCGCCGAGAGAGGCTCCGACGAAAAGATCTGGGGCTCAATGGTCAAGCCGACCATGCAACGGCGCAAGCCGGGTTTTACCGAATCTGCCTATGGCTATCGCTCGTTCAAGGAGTTGATGGAAGACGCGCAGCGGCACAAGCTCCTCATACTGCAGCGTGACGAAAAATCCGGGCAGTACTCGATTCGTTTGCCTGCGGTCGATTAAGCATAAAACTGGTCAGGATGTGGTTGCCGGAGGCCTGCTTTCCGGCAAGCAATTTGGCAGCATGATGTTCGGCTGAGTGCCAATAGCAGAAGGTTGCATTTCCCTCAGCTATTCAATCGCTATTTTTTGCTTGCACCACCGATTTCCAAGGCGTAAAGTGCGCTCCTCTCATTCTTAAGAGCTAACCATGGACACTTGCAGTCGATCTAGAAGCTGAATCGACGAGTACGTCCTGAGTTAACCTCTTTGCCGCTGCCTCGTTGATTCAAAAACGAGGCCGCGCGTTCATCTCCTTCAACGCGCCGCCATTTTGGCGGTGAACGTCTCAGATACGGGTCGTTTCCGCTCCCAAGCAATAGTTTCATAGCCTTGTGGAGGTGCATCATGTTGTTCATTCGTTGGATTAAAAATCAAGAAGGCCTCATGGCCTACACTTTGATCGCCCCATGTACACTCATTTTTAACCGTGCATGTTCTAGTGGGAAATTGCCGTCTGCAGAAATGAAGGTAGTGAGGAAGAATACATATCCACTGAAGATCGTCCCCGCAGCGACTATCTTGCGCTTGCATGGATCAATCCCCGGCGGCGAGGGCAGTTACTTGTCGCGCCATTAGGCCAAGCACTTCATGCATGCAACGATGAGAACTGCTGTCTTATTCGTGTAATAGGATAAATTTATAATTGATAATTTTCAGGTCAGAAGCCATGAGGCATTTTTAAACAAGGCGCATAGTTAACCTTAACCAGTTGGAATCAAGATGAACATATTTTCCAAGCTCTATTACAAATTTCGAAAACTCTCGAAAGCCGTCCAGCTCTACTTGGTCATTGCTGGCCCTGGTCTTGTGGTCATGATCGCCGACAATGATGCCGGCGGCATTACCACCTATGCGGCCACCGGCGCAAAGTACGGCTACAACCTGATCTGGTTCTTGTTGATCCTGATCCCTGTCGCCTACTACGTGCAGGAAATGACGGTGCGCCTGGGCGTAGTCACCAAGCGCGGGCATGCCGAAGCGATTTTCGACGGCTTCGGTGCTTTCTGGGGCTGGTTTTCGCTGATCGATCTGATGATTCTGGACTGGTTGACTCTGGTCACCGAGTTCGTCGGCATGACCTCGGCCTTGCATATCTTCGGCGTGCCAGCCTGGGTGACGGTTCTCGGTGTCGTGGCCTTGATGGGAATGATCATGTTGAATGGTCGTTACTGGACCTGGGAAAAAATAACCATGGGGTTCTGCGCCTTGAACCTCATTTACATTCCGGGTGCATTCATGGTCAATCCGTCGGTTTCTGACATACTTGGTGACGGCCTGATACCGAATTTCCCCGGAGGCTTCAACGGCGAACTGTTTTTCATAATGATGGCTAACATCGGCACCACCATCGCGCCCTGGATGTTGTTCTTTCAGCAAAGTGCCGTGGTTGATAAGGGAATGCAGGAGAAAGATATCCCGTGGGGGAAGTTTGACACTCTCTTGGGTGCGATATTAACGGTCGTGGTGGCGATCTTTATCGTCATCGTCACGGGCACCGTTTTGAAAGGCGTCAATATTGACGACGCATCCCAGGCTGCCGAGCAACTGATGCACACCAATCACTATGTCGGTGCGTTTATGGCCATCGGCCTTTTCGATGCCGGTTTACTCGGTGCGATCTGTATCTCGCTGGCAAGTTCATGGGCCTTCGGCGAAATCTTTGGCTGGGCGCATACATTGAACACAAAAATCAAGGAAGCGCCCTGGTTCTATTTCTGCTACTTCTTTGCCTTGGTCACCTCCGGCATGGTGGTATTGATTCCGGGTGCGCCGCTGGTATTGATCACCCTGTTCGTTCAGGTGGTAGCCGTTACCCTGTTGCCTGCCGCCCTAGTGTTCCTAATTCTGCTGCTGAATGACAAAAAGCACATGGGCGAATATTGCAATACCTTCAGCCAGAATTTGATTTCCGGCTTTATCGTTGTCGTCATCGTGATTTTGTCCACGCTGTACGGTCTCAGCGTGCTGTTTCCTAATATGTTCCATTAACCGGAGAGCCAGACATGCTATCAAGCCTTTACCGCTTTACCGCAAAGATTCGGGAAATCAACCATCGCTACAGCAAGCCGCATATTGAAATGTCGCGCGCCGTCAAGATGTCGCTGTTGTTTCTGCGGGTTTACCTTCTTGTGCTGGTAAGCCTGATCCTTTACAAATTTATATTGATGCTGAAATAAGGAATAACCCATGGCTGTCGTTCTGGAACAAAAGTTTTTTCTCAGTGAAATTATTGACCGCAAGGTCTATCTGATAAACCAAAAGATCGGTCGCCTGAACGACGTGGTGATCGTTGAAACGGAAAAACTTCCCGAGGTCAGCCATTTCGTCGTTAATCGTCCGTTTGGCTATCCTTCACTGTTGCTACCGTGGGCCAGGCTTACCCTGATTTCAAATACGGAAATCGTATTCGACGTAAGCGATCCTGCCGAGTATGAACGCTTGCCTGCCGAGGGATCCATCCTGCTTCGCTCGCATGTTCTCGACAAGAAGATTCTCGATATGGACGATCATGAAGTCGAGGTCGTCTATGACATCAGCCTCGAATTCAAGGGGGATAAGTTGTATGTCAGCGAAGTCGACTTAAGCCGCCGCCGCATTCTGCGCAGATTGGGTCTGAAGAGTCTGGCCGACTGGCTATCTAGACAAAGGGAAAAAGATACGATGATTTCCTGGATATATGTCCAGCGATTGCCGGAGCATATCGGCACTTTCAAGGGTCATGTCAAACTCAACGTGCTCAAAGAAAACATCAGCGATATTCATCCCGTCGACTTGGCAGATATCCTGGAAGAGCTGGACGGCGATCAGCGGCTGGCGGTGTTCAAAGAGCTTGAGCCGGAACACGCCTCCGATACTCTGGAAGAAGTGGAGCCACGAGTTCAGCGCGAGCTGATCCATGCGATGGAAAAACGCCATGCAGCCCAATTGATCAACGCCATGAGCCCTGCGCAGGCGGCGGTCATTATTGCCGCGCTACCGACTACAGAAGCGGGTGAATTGCTTCACATGATTAACAAGGACAGCGCTGCCAGAGTGCAGAAAATTATCGACGAGCATGACGAAAATATCCTTCTGTACACCACCCAGAAATTCATGAAGATGCCCGAGTTCACTCGGGTCGATGATGTCATGACGGATTTCCGGAAAATTGCTCAGGACATGGATGTGATCATGTACGTTTATGTCACTGACGAGCAGGATACCCTAAAGGGGGTTGTCGATCTCCGTGAACTGATCGCCGCCCGGCCAGGCCAGCGACTGGGTGAAATAATGGTTGATCATGTTATCGGTTTGAGCCCAGATGATACGTTGAGAGATGCGGTGGATATGTTTAATCGCTACAGTTTCCGTGCCATTCCCATAACCGACGCTGAAAATAGGCTTCTGGCAGTGGTTTCTTTCAGGGACATTCGCGGCATAGAGCCAAGGTTAGATTAGGATAGACGATGTCGGACACGCTAGAAAAGCTCCAAACGATACTCATTGAGCAGCTCGGAATACCGGCAGCAGAAATTGACCCGGACATTCCTTTGCATGACATCATGATGGATGCGGTCAGTCTGGAAGAGTTTAGATTTTTGATTGAAGAAAACTACAACATTTATTTACCAGCGGTGGTTGAAGATTGCTGCGATACCGAGACGTCTGAGCGGGATGTGCATAATTTAACCTTGCGACAGATTTCTAACGTAATAGACAAGTGGTTTGATCTATCTCGCGAAACTAAAGGCTGAATGGCACCGCGAAAAAATTGATTGTGAAGCGCCGCTTTGTGTTGTTAACTGCATATGACGAACCCCCGCTTTCGAGCAGCGTTATTTCACATAGCCTGAAGGTGATTGAGCAAATCAGGTGCTGGAATCAGACAGTTTGTGTCAGATCACGTCGCGCAAAGCCTCCGCGAGTGTTGGGAAAGTGAAGTGATAATGCGCTGCCTCCATCTTTTTGGGTAACACCCTTTGTCCTTCCAATAACAGGCTGGCGGATTCGCCCATGGCCAGCTTCAATAATGCGGCGGGAGCAACGAAGAAGGCCGGGCGGTGCTGCACCGCCGCCAGCGTCGCGGTGAATTCCGCATTGGTGACCGGATTCGGTGCGGCCATGTTGTAGGGTCCGTGGGCCTGCTCGTCGCGCAGCAGCCTGAGCACCATCGCGGCATAGTCCTCGATATGCACCCAGCTCATCCATTGTTTCCCGTTGCCCAGCCGCGCGCCCAGTCCCAGTCTGAAAGGCGGCAGCATGCGCCCCAGCACGCCGCCGTCATTGCTCAGCACCGGGGCGGTGCGCAACAGGCATACCCGCACGCCAACGCTTTCCGCAACCCGCGCCGCGTCTTCCCAAGCCTTGCATAACTCAGCGGCGAAGCCTTCGCCTGCGCCGGACGCCTCGTCCAGCATGACGTCGCCGCGATTGCCGTAATAGCCCACCGCCGAGCCGCTCAACAACACCGACGGTTTGCGCTCGGCGGCGGCGATGCGCCGCACCAGTTCATCGGTGAGGGTGACGCGGCTATCCCACAAGACCCGTTTGCGCTGCGCCGACCAGCGTTTATCGATGATCGGCTCGCCTGCCAGATTGATGACTGCATCGAAAGCGAGCGCCGGATGCCATTCGGCAAGCGAGCCCAGCGCATGGACTCCCGCGCCGCATTTAAGCGGAACGGAAGCCGGATTGCGGCTGAGCACCGTCAGCTCACGCCCCTCCGCCAGCAACGCTCTGCAAAGCCGCCGCCCGATCAGGCCGGTACCGCCAGTGATGAGAATACGCATATGGAAGCCTCCATGACTTTGCGAACCGGCATTCTTTAACCTGCCGGCAAGGCGCAAAACCCGCTATGATTTCACGTATGCAAAATCATACTCCAACCAACGGGCATGACAAATTGCTAACCATGGCAATGAAACCCGCCATGCCCGTTCCCCCTCATCCCAACCTTCCCCCGCAAGCGGGGGAAGGAGCAAACGAATCGCTGCGCGAGTCTTGCACCAACGCCGGCTTGCTTTCACGCAGCCTGTCCGCCGTCTGGCACCCTTGCTCGCAGATGAAGCATTACGAGAGTTTCCCGCTGGTGCCGATCGCGCGCGGCCAGGGCGCGTGGCTATATGACTACGACGGGAAACGCTATCTGGATGCGGTCAGCTCGTGGTGGGTGAACCTGTTCGGGCATTGCAACCCGCGCATCAACGCCGCTTTGCGCGACCAGCTTGAGACGCTGGAGCATGTGATGCTGGCGGGTTTCACCCATGAGCCGGTAGTACAACTTTCCGAGCGGTTGCGCGGCTTGGCTCCAACCGGGCTGGGGCATTGCTTTTATGGCTCGGACGGCGCCTCGGCGACGGAAATCGCGCTAAAGATGAGTGCGCATTACTGGCGCAATATCGGCAAGCCGGGCAAAACGCAATTCATCAGTCTGGAAAACAGTTACCACGGCGAGACATTGGGCGCGCTGTCGGTGACGGATGTCGCGCTATTCCGCGATGCGTATGGCGCATTGATCCGGCAGCAGGCCACCGTGCCGAGCCCGGATAGCCGCAAGGCCGCTGCCGGCGAGAGCGCCGAGAATTACGCGCTGCGCTGTGTCGCCGCGCTTGAACAGCATTTACAGCAACACCACGCGCAGCTTGCCGCCTTCATTGTCGAGCCGCTGGTGCAGGGCGCGGCAGGCATGACGATGTATCACCCGGTCTACCTGCGGCGTGCGCGCGAGCTATGTGACGAATACGGCGTGCACCTGATCGCCGACGAGATCGCCGTCGGCATGGGGCGCACCGGCACGCTGTTCGCCTGCGAACAGGCGGGCATCACACCGGATTTTCTGCTGCTCTCCAAAGGCATCACCGGCGGTTATCTGCCGCTGTCCGTGGTGATGACGCGCGATGAAATCTACCAGGCGTTTTATGCCGACGAAACGGCGCGCGGCTTTTTGCATTCACATTCCTACACCGGCAATCCGCTGGCCTGCCGCGCCGCGCTGGCCACACTGGATATTTTTGTGCAGGACGACGTACTCGCCGCGAACCGCAACAAGGCGGCCTGTCTGAACCACATGGCGCGGCCATTGTCCGAACATCGTGCGGTGCGCAACTGGCGCAATACCGGCATGATCTGGGCGTTCGAAGTGGCCAGCCCGCATCGCGATTTTGCGCAGCGCTGCTTTGCGCTTGCGCTGCAAAATGAATTGCTGCTGCGCCCGGTCGGCAACACGATTTATTTCATGCCGCCGTATGTGATTGGCGAAGAGGAGATGCAATTGCTGGTAACGCGGACATTGGACATTGTGGAGGCGCTCGCATGAGGCACCTGGGTTGCGTTATTGCGGCACTGCTTTTCGCATCCACTGCCCAGGCGGTTGCGTTGCCAAGCTCGGTGATGCAGTCGCTGAAGGGGGCCGGCATCCCGCTCGCCGGCGTCGCCATCGAGGTGCGCGAGGCGGGCGCGCGCAGGCCGCTTATCAGCCTGAATGCGACCCGGCCGGTGAACCCGGCTTCCACGATGAAACTGCTCACCACCTATGCCGCGCTGGATATGCTCGGCCCGACCTACAGCTGGAAGACCGAGGCCTATCTGGATGGCGAACTGAAGGACGGCGTGCTGCACGGCAATCTGGTTTTGAAAGGCTATGGCGACCCGAAATTGACCCTTGAGCAATTCTGGCTGTGGCTACGCGAGTTGCGCGCGCGCGGCCTGCACGAGATACGCGGCGATCTGGTGCTGGACCGCAGCTTTTTCGAACTGCCGCCGCACGATCCCGCCGCCTTCGACAACGACCCGGTGCGCGCCTACAACGTCGGGCCGGACGCGCTGCTGCTGAATTTCAACACGCTACGGCTGCGTTACCTGCCCAACGGGAACGGCATGAAGATCATCAGCGAGCCGCCGCTCGACGGCGTGAAACTGGATAACCGGCTCGCGCCGCAACCCGCCTCCAAGTCATCCAGAAATAATTGCGATAACTGGGACGACAGCGTTCTCGTGCAGCCGGACGGCGACAGTGTTGTGCTGCAAGGCGGGTATCCCGGCGAATGCGGCGAGCGCGAGCAGCACCTCAGCGTGATGCCGCATACGCGCTACGTGGAAGCGGTGTTCCGCGCGCTGTGGCTGGAGCTCGGCGGTTCGCTGAAAGGGAAGCAGCGCGACGGTGTCGCAAGCGGCAATGCGCAGCTTTTCTCGACGCACCACTCCGAACCGCTGAGCGCGGTTATCCGCGACATCAACAAGTTCAGCAACAACGTCATGGCGCGGCAACTGTTTCTAACGCTGGGCGCTGCTGTGCAAGAGGGAGCGGCTACCTCCACCAATCTTGAGCGCAGCATACGAGCCGTGCAGGACTGGCTGCAGAAACAGCAGCTCGATTTCCCCGAACTGGTGCTGGAAAACGGCGCGGGCCTGTCACGCAACGAACGCATCAGCGCGGCGCATCTCGCGCAACTGCTGCAGCACGCCGCCGCACATCCGCTCAGCGCCGAATTCGAAGCCTCGCTGCCGATCCTCGGCGTGGACGGCTCGGTCAAGAAGCGCCTCCGGGAAAGTGCCGCCGCCAGCCACGCCCACCTCAAGACCGGCACCCTGGAGGGCGTGAAAACCCTCGCGGGCTATGTGCGCACGCATGGCGGCAAGGAATGGGTGGTGGTGTTCTTTATCAATCACCCGAACGCGAAATACGGACAGGCCGCGCAGGATGCGCTGATCGAGTGGGTGCAGGCGCAGTAACTTGCTGAATATACTATTGTTTGAAGATCGGATTCAGGCGTAATGCCCATGCTTGATCTGGCGCTGCGAAGTGTTGGCATGTCCACGACCCGATTGCCGCTTTTTTCCCGCTTACCGTTAACCCGCTTTGCCACGTTCACGCGACCTGAACAGGCTATTTCATTCAAAATAAGGCGAGATAACTCGATATGTTGAAGATGAAAAATTCATATGGTATTATTATCGAGCCGTGTTGGCTCGAACGTTTAAGGAGTTTGAATAATGATGAAAGATCTGCTTACTATCGTTAAGATTCCCTTGGTTATTTTTCCGATTATTTACTTCCTGTTTTATGTGTTCTCACAGGGACACTTTGCATATTGATAGCAAGTGGTGTTTTGCAATTTAATGGGGTCAAATTTGATTGATTTTGCCTTGGAGGGCTGTCAGAATCAATCGAGCTTGGCCCCATTGATCTTGTGTAAATGTTCTTTTGAACGGCAGTCATCAGGGAAGCTGACTGGTTGAATGTGTCGGAAGCAGAAGTTAGCCAAGATACGGCTTGTCAGCTTAATCGCAGTTACTGCAATTCAGGATAACTACAACATCCGCGTCAGGTCGCCGCGCGCGAATCCGCATAGCGGTTCAGTTATTCCCCTACCCAATGCCATCACCTTGAACAGCTCGCCCATCTCCGCCGGGCTGGTGAGCTTCTGCAACTGCGCCGAGAGCGGCAGGTAGTCGCGCAGGTTTTCCGGCGGGGTGCCCTCGATCAATCCGGTGATGCCGCAGTTCAGCAGGAAGAACGCCTGCGAGGCATAGCCCAGCAGCTCCAGCCCGGCATCAATGCCGCATTCCGCGATGTCGGTGAAATTCACGTGCGCGGTGATGTCCTGCAGGCCGGGCAGGAAGAACGGGTCGCCGTGCGCATGGTGGCGGTAGTGGCACATCAGCGTGCCGCTGCTGCGCTGCGGATGATAGAACTCGCGCGCGCCGAAGCCGTAGTCAATGAACAGCAGCGCGCCCTGTTCCAGGCAATTCGCCAGGCTGTTGACCAGGCCGCGCGCGGCGAGGCAGACCTCGCCGACATAGTCGTCCGGCACCTTGATCTGCTGTGCGGCATGCAGCAGGGCGGTGTCAGTGATGGGGCGTTCCTGCCAGACGAAGCCATTATTATCAACCGACACGCCGCGCCCGGTCAGCGCGCTGTCCCGCCAATGCACCAGGTGCACGGGCAATGCGTCGAGCACTTCGTTGGCGACGGCCGCGCCGGAGAATTTTTCCGGCAGCGTGTCCAGCCAGCGCACGCGCTCCAGCAGGTGCGGCAGGCGTTCTTTCAGCAAGGCCTGCTGGCGCGCGCGCAGGTCGGCGCTGACCTCGAGAATGGAGTAGCTGTCCGGCAGGCCGCCGAGCCGCTCCAGTTCGCCGAGCATGTCCGCCGCCAGCTTGCCGCTGCCCGCGCCCAGTTCCAGGATATGCGGCGCGCTGGACGCCATGATCTCCGCCGCCTGCCGCGCCAGGGTGCGGCCGAACAGCGGCGAGAGCTCAGGCGCGGTGACAAAATCGCCCGCCTCGCCGAACTTGTGCGCCCCGGCGGTGTAATAGCCGAACCCCGGCGCGTACAGGGCCAGTTCCATGTAGCGCGCAAAGGAAATCCAGCCGCCCCGTTCCGCAATGTCGCGGCGGATGAATTCGCATAATTGCGCGCTGTGTTGCGCGGCTTCCGGGCTGGGGGTGGGCAGAGTTGTCGGCATGGTCGGGTATAATTCGCAAGTCTGGAGAGTGTAGTGGGGTGCGAGTCTAATGGAGCTGGGGATGCAAGGCAAAGTGGTGTTGGTGACGGGAGGCGCGAAGCGGGTCGGTGCGGCGATTTGTCGCCGCCTGCACGCGGCGGGTGCAGAGCTTGCCGTGCATTACCACAGTTCCGCACAAGAGGCTTTGGCTTTGCAAGATGAGTTGAATAAACTGCGCCCCAAAAGTGCTGCCGCGTTTCAGACCGATCTGCTCGACCTGAACGCGTTGCCGAAACTGGTTCACAAGGTCATCAAAAAGTTCGGGCAACTGGATGTGCTGGTCAATAATGCGTCGAGTTTTTACGCGACGCCGCTGGCGGAGGTGAACGAGCAGCAGTGGCACGACCTGCTCGGCACCAATCTGCGCGCGCCGCTGTTTCTCGCTCAGGCGGCCGCGGCCGAATTGCGCCGTCGTCATGGCTGCATCGTGAATATCGCGGACATTCATGCCGAACGCCCGATGCACGGGCATCTGCTATACAGCGTTGCCAAGGCCGGGCTGGCCGCGCTGACTCGCGCATTGGCCCAGGAGATGGCGCCGCAGGTGCGCGTCAACGCCGTAGCTCCGGGTGTCATCATGTGGCCGGAAAACGCGGCCTGGATGGATGAGGAGCAGCGCCGCAAAATTATCGCGCATACGCTGCTCAAGCGCGAAGGCGAACCGGACGATATCGCCAAAGCTGTGGCTTTCCTGATTCAGGATGCGCCCTATGTTACCGGGCAAATCATTGCCGTCGATGGCGGCAGAAGCATCAACATTTAACTGGATTTTTATTTTGGAATTTTCATGAACGACATTGCACAACCCATCCATTTCGAGCGCCACTCCACCAATTTCAACCGCCTCAAGGGGCGGTTGGAACACCAGGTCGGCAAGGCGATCGCCGACTTCAATATGATCGAGCACGGCGACAGCGTGATGGTGTGTCTGTCCGGTGGCAAGGACTCCTATACCCTGCTCGATGTACTGCTCACCTTGCGCAAGCGCGCACCCATCGATTTCCGCATCGTCGCGATGAATCTCGACCAGAAACAGCCGGGTTTCCCCGAAGAAGTGCTGCCGAATTATCTCAAGTCCATCGGCGTGGAATATCACATTGAAAACCAGGACACTTATTCCATCGTCAAGGAAAAAATTCCCGAAGGCAAGACCACCTGCTCGCTGTGTTCGCGGCTGCGGCGCGGCATCATCTACCGCGTCGCGCATGAGCTCGGCGCGAACAAGATCGCGCTGGGGCATCACCGAGACGACATGATCGAGACGCTGTTTTTGAATATGTTTTTCGGCGGCAAACTCAAGGCCATGCCGCCCAAGCTGGTGACCGATAAAGGCGACCACATCGTGATCCGCCCGCTGGCTTATTGCATGGAGAAGGACATCGCCCGTTATGCGCGCGGCATGGAATTCCCGCTCATCCCGTGCAACCTGTGCGGCTCGCAGGAAAACATGCAGCGCAAGCACATCAAAAAAATGCTTGCCGCATGGGAGCTCGAGTATCCGGGGCGCAGCCAGACCATCTTCACCGCGATGCAAAATATCGCGCCGTCGCACCTGCTGGATGCAAGTCTGTTCGATTTCAAGCGCCTTAAAATTGGCGACAAGGTGGCGGAAGGCGACGTGGCATTTGACGACGAGATGAGCTGTTAGGGCGGCTTGCAGGTTAGCGAGCGAGCCGGTTAGCTGTTAGGATTGCTTACTGCATGTTGCTTGATGGGGGGTAGATCATGAACCGCAAACAGAAAATTGCACTATGGGTAGGAGTGGGCAACCTCGCCGTGATTCTGTTGTTCCCCCCGTTTGATTCCTTCCCGTTCACCGATACCCAAGCGCTGATCTTCGCCGGTTTCCAGTTCGTATTCGCTCGCGGCAGCAACGAAGTGATCAACGGCAATGTGCTGTTTCTCGAAATAGTCGTGCTGCTGGTGAACGTCGGCGTTGCCTGGCTGCTGTTGCGCGATGTCAGGCACGCGCTCGGTACGCGGCGGCATATCAATTACCAGAATGCCATCCTGCTGATGGTCGCGGCCAATCTGACGGTGATTCTGTTGTTCCCGCCGTTCGAGCATGTCAACGCCGTCACTGGCGCGCTGCTGCCGACCTTTCAGGGGTTCTATTTTATTTTCGCGGCGGGGCCGATGCTCACCATCGTCGCACCGATCCTCTATCTGGAAGTGATATTCGTGCTGTTCAACGGTGCCGTGCTGTGGTTGCTGTTCAGGAAAGACAAAACCGTGGAATTATCGCCGCAGGAAGCCATGCAGTTGATGCGCGAACTGAGCGGGAGGCCGCTCAAATAATCTTTTCCGTTCGTCCAGATGCATCGATGGGCCGAACGCAATTACCCATCAGCCTCACACCGCAATCTTGAAAATTGCCTTGCGGATGTTGCCGTTGCTGACCAGCGGCGCATGCGCATCCTCCGGGAAGAAGATGCAGAAAGCATTGGGCGGCGTAGTTATCCAGCTTGCCGGAGCGTCATGGAAAAACCGGATGTCCTTTTCCGCGCTGTAATCACTCACCGGCTGTGTGCAATCTGCCAGTGCCTTCCAGCCCATCTCGTCCGTGCCTTCCAGCACCAGCTGGATGTCGATGTAACGATGGTGGCATTCCAGCTTTGCATCTTCACGACTACGCCCCGCGACGCTCTCCATAATGACGAACAACTGCTTGTCGACGATGGGATAACGCCCCGGTGCGAGCGCCAGCAAATCCGTGTTGCGGATATATTCGAACACGCGCGGGAACAGCGGATGCAGCGCGGCGTAGCGGTCGGATTGGGAGAGGGCGGAGAGGATCATTCGCTAATGGTTTGGTAAAAAACCGATACTTAAATTACACGAATTGATAGGGGCTATGTTCGAGGCGGTAGTTCAAGGCTTCCTTGTAATGCAGAAGCTGGGAGCGGCAAGTCATCTGTTTTAATCACGTCGATATGTGCACGTTTTCCATATCGTGCAATATCCCCGTCGTCAGAGTAAATAACTGTTGCATTATGGGATGCTGCTATAGCTACAATTTGCCAGTCAAACTTAATTTTTGATTTTGTTAATTGTCGCTTTCCACCTGCATCCAGCGCTTTTTCAAGCAACAAAGCGCACTCCATCGCAGCCCTTGAATCAAATGGAGTGATTTGAAAAGCAGATGTTGTGGAAAGTTTCTGGTGGATTTCTTCTCGCGCTTTGCCAGCCCGTACCATTAGCTCGGTAAGTGCCGGAGTAGGGATTAATATCTTGGTTCGTCTCTTTTGCAGTTCCTGAACCAGATGGTCGAGTTTTGCGCGTCGATCACCTTTAAGACGTGGATTAAATAGGTCTATGAGTATTGTGGCATCGAAAGCAACAGCCATTAATCGCCCCGCAACTTTCTAAGTTCAGCCTGCGGGTCATCCATTTCGTTCCACAGGTTTCCTTCAATTTGCCGCAGATCATTAATGACTTTCTCTAGTGGGCTGACGTCAAGGATTTCAAAGCTTTTAATCTTAAAGTCTACAAGCTCCCATCTGCGTTCTGGGGTGCGACACCATTCCCCGCTGCCAGTTACGCGAACGGGGCGGTCAAAGAGATATGCAGCCAGCTGACGAGCCATGTCCCGGTTGGCCCAGCATTTGTAAATAACTTTACTTTCACCCTCAATCCATACAGGAACCGAGTCATCTTTGCCACCTACACGAATAACGACTCCATCCAGGTCGCCCTGCTCGTGAACAACCACTTCTTCAGCGAGTGGCGTTTTTTTTCCAGGAAAAACTAGAACATTTTCGCCATGTTTAATTTTCAGGGTGGCCGATGCGTTGTCCACGCGCAACATGCGATTTACTTCTTGGTTGGCTCGTTCCAATTCTTGGGGTGCATCAGGAGTACCTGCAAGACGAAGACGCGCTTCTACTTTAGGGGCAGCTTCGTAGTCAACAGCGATTTCAGGGATTGCGCTGCCTTTGCGTACCTTCAAAAAGTGTACGTGCTCTTTATGACCAAACATGGTCGACAATTTTGCCAAATATTCGGCGAGCCTAGCCATTGGGAGCGTTTCCGGCTTCCAAGCATCAATACGAAAGTCATAATGAATCGGTTCGTCCATAACCATGAGGCCGGTATAAACAATTAAATTGGAAAAATTTACTTATTAACGGCGCTATTGTGCCCAGATGAAATGCCGAACGTCAACGTGCAAGTTATTAAATAAATCGCGCCAGCATCCCCTTAGCCAACTCGCCCTGCAACGGTATCTGCACGCGATGCCCGCTGCCCGGCGCGGTGGTGACGGGCTCGCCTTTGAGGTTGCGCATCTCGGTGAGATCGACGATGCGGTTGCCGGAGGGATGGATGATTTCCAGTTTGTCGCCGACCTGGAATTTATTCTTCACGTCGATCTCGGCGATGCCGTTCGCGCAGCTGACGATGTCGCCGACATATTGCTGGCGCGTGCTTTCGGAGTGGCCGCGTATATAGTTCTGCTGTTCGTGGGTGTGGTGGCGCTCGTAGAAGCCGTCGGTGTAGCCGCGGCTTGCCAGTGCATCCAGCGCGCCTAGCAGGCTCCAGTTGAACGGGCGGCCCGCGACCGCATCGTCGATGGCCTGCCGGTATACCTGTGCGGTGCGCGCGACGTAGTAGATAGACTTGGTGCGGCCTTCCACCTTCAGTGAATCAATGCCGATCTTCACCAGCTGCTCGATATGTTCCACCGCGCGCAGATCCTTGGAGTTCATGATGTAGGTGCCGTGCTCGTCTTCCAGCACCGGCATCAGTTCCTCCGGATGGTCGGGGCGCGAGATCAGGTAGGCGCGGTCGGCGAGCGGATGGCGCGGCTGGC
>JAQTLM010000025.1 GCA_028714895.1 Gallionella sp.
TAGTAGCGGCGCATGGTTTCCATCCAGCGCTCGATCAGGCGTTCGCGCACGACTTCGGCGAGGGCGAAAAACCAGTCGCGGTGGGTGGCGGTGATCGTATCCTTGCCGACGGAAAAAATGAGGTGATTATTCATGGACTGCTTAACCGAACTCAGATTGAGGTTGAGCGGTTTGTGCTGATGGTCATTTGGCATCTTGTCCTCCCGGTCCGTAATTGCTGTGCAGTTTTCATTTTCCCCCTGTTGCGGCATCAGGTAAATCATCTTTTTTTCCGCATATCGAGGTGTATCATTATCACGTGATGCGTGTAATTTTGCGGCCGGCATGAGCCGGTTGTACGGCTTGAATTATTTCTTCGGGGGGACTTATGCGGCTGGCGATGATCGGATTAGGCAAAATGGGCGGCAACATGGCGCGCAGGCTACGCCGTGGCGGCATTGAGGTGGTGGGGTATGACCGCGCCGCAGACGTGGTTGCGCAACTTGCCAAGGAGGAAGGCATGCTGGCCGCTACCTCGGTGGCCGATGCGGTGGCGCAATTATCCAGCCCGCGCGTGGTGTGGCTGATGCTGCCGAGCGGCGATCCGACCGAACAGCAGATTCGCGCGCTTGCGCCGCTGCTGTCCAAAGGCGACATCGTCGTGGACGGCGGCAACTCGAATTACCACGACAGCCAGCGGCGCGGTGCCTGGCTGGCAGAGCAGGGCATCGGCTTCATGGATTGTGGCACCTCCGGCGGCATCTGGGGGCTGGACAACGGCTATTGCCTGATGGTCGGGGCGACTGACGCAGTGGCAAAAACCATGACTCCCATCCTGCAAGCCATGGCTCCCGCTGCGGAGCGCGGCTGGGCGCATGTCGGGCCGGTCGGCGCGGGACACTTTACCAAGATGATCCACAACGGCATCGAGTACGGCATGATGCAGTCCTTTACCGAAGGCTTGGAACTGCTGCGTGGCAAGCAGGAATTCGCGCTCGATTTGGCGCAGGTTACCGAGTTGTGGCGGCATGGTTCGGTGGTACGCAGCTGGCTGCTTGATCTCACCGCGGAAGCGTTGAAGCATGACCAGGAATTGACGGAAGTGGCGCCTTATGTGCCGGACTCCGGCGAAGGCCGCTGGACGGTGGTGGAGGCGATCGATCAGGGAGTCGCCGCACCGGTGCTGACACTGGCGTTGCAAATGCGCTTTACCAGCCAGAACGAAACCGGTTACGGTTATCGCCTGTTATCCACCATGCGCAATGCATTTGGCGGCCACGCAGTCAAACATGCGGACGGAAAAAAATGAAAACATCGGAGCCTTGTACGCTGGTGATATTCGGCGCGGGCGGCAATCTGAGCAGGCGCAAGCTGATTCCGGCTTTATTCCGCCTGGAGATGGCAAAACGTCTGCCGGAGCAGATGGTGATATTGGGTTGCGACATCGCGCAGCGGCAGCACGATGAATGGTTGAGCATCGTTTCGGAAATCTTGCGGCCGGTCTATCCGCAGGGGATAGATGAATCCGCGCTGCAACGTTTTTGCGCTCGGCTGCATTACTTTGCCATCCCGCCCGGCGATAACGCGGCCTACTCGCGTTTGCAGCAGATGCTGGACGAGAATGCGGACTTTCCCGCCAACATGGTCTATTACATGGCGGTGCGCCCGGCAGATTATCCCGCCATCGTCGAAAAGATGGGCAACGTGGGCCTGCTCCAGCAGAAAAACGGCTGGCGGCGCGTCGTGATCGAGAAACCCTTTGGCTACGATCTGTTGAGCGCGCAGACGCTGCAGGCAAGCCTGTACCGGCACCTGAACGAACCGCAGATTTACCGCATCGACCATTACCTCGGCAAGGGCACGGTGCAGAACGTGATGGTGTTCCGCTTCGCCAACCTGCTGCTGGAGCCGCTGTGGAATAACCATTACATCGACCACGTGCAGATCACCCATTCCGAGACCTTGGGCGTCGAGGGGCGAGCCGATTACTACGAAGGGGCCGGTGCGCTGCGCGACATGATCCAGAGCCATTTGCTGCAATTACTGGCCCTGGTGGCGATGGAGCCGCCGGTGACGATGTCCGCCGAGCACTTGCGCGACGAAAAAGTGAAGGTGCTGAAAGCGATACGCCCGATCACGCAGAACTCGGTGCATGCCCACGCCTTCCGCGGCCAGTACACCAGCGGTAGCATCGACGGCAAGACGGTTCCCGGCTATCTGGAAGAACCCGGCGTGGCGGCGGATAGCACCACGGAAACTTATGCGGCGCTGAAGCTGTTCATCGACAACTGGCGCTGGGCGGGGGTGCCATTCTACCTGCGCACCGGCAAGCGCATGGCGGAAGGCAGCTCGGCAATTTGCGTCCGTTTTAAAAGCCCGCCGCAGGATTTGTTGCGCCACACGCGCCACGGCCCGCCGCAGCCGAACTGGATCATGCTGGGCATTCAGCCCAACGATTGCCTGAAAATGGAAATGCAGGTCAAGGTGCCCGGGCTGGATCTGCATACCCGCGCCATCAGCCTGGATGCCACTTACCGCAAGGATAGCGACGAGGATTATGATGCTTACGAAGGGCTATTGTTAGATGTGATACAAGGTGACCATTCGCTGTTCCTGCGTATCGACGAAGTGGAAGCGGCATGGCGTGTGGTAGATCCGATCCTCAAGGTGTGGGCGATGGAGCGCGACTTCATCAACGGCTATCCGGCGGGTAGTTGGGGGCCGCGCGGCACCTACCGGTTGTTCGACCGCGATGACCAGTTCTGGCGCCAGTCATTGAACCTGGACGGCGCTGACTTGCAGGCCTATTAAAATCATGAACCGTTTTCTTGCAGGCGACATCGGCGGCACCAAGACGCGCCTCGCCGTCATCGAAACCAATGGTGCGCAAGTGCGGATTGAGCGCGAAGCCGATTATCCGAGTCGCGATTACGCTAAATTTGCAGACTTGCTCGGCGACTTTCTGGCTAATGCCGAACCCTCCCGTTATGCGGCTTTCGGCGTCGCCGGCCCGGTGCGGGGCAGGGTGGTGCAAACTACCAATTTGCCCTGGCGTATCGATGCCGATGCATTGCAACGGCAATTCGGCTTTGCGCATTGCACCCTGCTCAACGATCTGGAAGCGACTGCTTATGGTTTGCCGGCATTGGGCGCGGATGATTTGCTGACTTTGCAGGCCGGTGCGCCTGATGCCAGCGGCAATATCGCCGTGATTGCCGCAGGAACCGGACTAGGCGAGGCGGGCTTGTTTTGGGACGGGCAATACCATCACCCGTTTGCGACGGAAGGCGGACATACCAGTTTCAGCCCGGGCGATGAACTGGAAATGTCCTTGCTGCGCTATCTTCAGCAACGGCATCAGCACATCAGTTGGGAGCGCGTGGTGTCCGGCATGGGCTTGCTCAGCCTGCATGAGTTCCTGTGCCTGTATCGTCGCGTTGCCGTGCCGCAATGGCTGACCGAAGAAATGCGCAACGGCGATGCGGCAGCCGCCATTGCCAGTGCCGCATTGTCCGGCCGCGATAAAATATGCATCAAAACGCTGGATTGGTTTGTGCGTCTGTATGGGGCGGAAGCGGGCAATCTCGCGCTTAAGGTGATGAGTAAAGGCGGCTTGTATCTGGGCGGCGGTATCGCACCGAAAATTTTGCCGCTGTTACAGGATGGTGCGTTTCTCGATGCATTTCTGAACAAAGGCCGGATGCGCCCATTGCTCGAAGCCATGCCGGTCAAGGTGATCCTGAATGACCGTGCCGCGCTGTTTGGCTCGGCTTTGCGCGCCGCGCAACTAGCCCATGACACAAATGAATATCGCTGATTTGCCGAATGCGCAGGCCGTTTTTGTGCATGACAATTTGGAAGATATGAGCACTGCGGTTGCACAACGCATTGCAGAATTAGCCGCGCAGGCAATTGCGGCGCGAGGCGTATTTCATGTCGCATTAGCCGGCGGCGAAACACCGCGCCGTTGTTATGAAAAGCTGCGCCGTCTGTCTGTCGACTGGGAGCATGTGCAGGTTTATTTCGGCGACGAGCGTTGCCTGCCTAAGGGCGATGCCCGGCGCAATGACCGCATGGCTTGCGAGGTCTTGCTAGAACATGTCGCCATCCCGCCAGCCAATATCCACGCTATTCCGGCTGAATTGGGCGCGCGCGCAGCGGCGGCCAAGTATGCAGCCATACTGGAGAATGCTGCACCGCTCGACTTGGCGATGCTGGGCATGGGCGAGGACGGACATATCGTCAGCCTGTTTCCGGGCAATCCGGCAACCGACAGCACGGCGGTGACCGTGCCGGTATTCGACGCCCCCAAGCCGCCCGCCGAGCGGGTTTCGCTGGGTATGGGCGAATTGAATGCGGCACGGCAGCGGATTTTCCTGGTGGCCGGGGCTGGGAAGCGTGATGCACTGGAGCAGATATTGCTGGGGAAATCGTTGCTTGCGGCGCGCGTTGCAGCCGCCGAGTGGCATCTCGATCGCGCGGCATTACCAGGATGATAAAAGCACCGGGTAATTCTGGAGAGCAGGGCAGTTACGCTATAATCCACCTCTCCGCACAAATACAATTCTGACTTTTGGTTGGGCATAAAACCATGAAAAAAAGCACCTCATATATTCTGCAAGTCAGCCCGAAAATTCCTGCCCGTCTGGCGCGTCTTGAGGAACTCGCGAACAACCTCTGGTATAGTTGGGATCGTCCAACCCGCGCGCTGTTTGCGCGCCTGCACCCGGGTTTGTGGAAGGCCACCGGACAAAGCCCGAAAGCCTTCCTGAAGCGCGTGGATGAACAACGTCTGCTGGATGCTGCAGAAGATCAGGTTTTCATCGGTAATCTCAACCGCGTGTTGGCGGCCTATGACACCTACCATGATTATCGCTTGCCGCCGAGCGGCTCTGATTTGCTGCACAAAAATGATCTGGTCGCTTACTTCTGCGCCGAATTCGGTTTCCACGAAAGCTTGCCGATTTATTCAGGTGGCTTGGGGATTCTGGCGGGCGACCACTGCAAGGCGGCGAGCGATTTGCGCCTACCGTTCGTCGGCGTCGGCTTGCTGTATCGCCAAGGCTATTTCCACCAGACCATAGACGGCGACGGTAACCAAATTGCCACCAACAGCGACTCCCATTTTGAAGACCTGCCCATCGCTCCAGCCAAGCGTGCCGACGGCTCCGAAGTCTATACTTCGGTAAATTTGCCCAATCGCAAGCTCAACATCAAAATCTGGCAGGCCAGAATCGGACATATCACGCTGTACCTGCTGGACACCGACCTGGAAAGCAACAATGCGCATGACCGCGACATCACGCACCGGCTGTATGGCGGCGACAAGGTAACGCGTATCGAGCAGGAAATCGTGCTCGGTATCGGCGGTGTGCTTGCTTTGCAGGAATTGGGGATCAGGCCGACGGTATGGCATATCAACGAGGGGCATGCGGCATTCCTGGCGCTGGAAAGAATCCGCCAGAAAATTGCTGACGAAGGCTTGGATTTTGCGTCTGCGCTCGAATGTGTGGCGGTCAACACCATTTTTACCACGCATACCCCGGTGCCGGCCGGGCATGACCATTTCAGCGAAGGCATGGTGCAGGCGTACTTCGAATACTATTACCCGGAACTCAAGCTGAGCCGCGAGGAGTTTCTGGCGCTTGGCCGCGCCAAGGACAGCCCCGATTTCAACATGACTGCATTGGCCATCCGCTGCACGCGTTTTAACAACGGCGTATCGCGCATCCACGGCGATGTGTCGTCGGCTATCTGCGGCGACATGTGGCCGGAAATCGAGCACGAGGAAAATCCGATGACTTACGTCACCAACGGCGTCCATGCGCCAACTTTCCTGGCGACCGAATGGGTCGAAGTGCTGGAACGCCAGCTCGGACTGGAATGGAGCGCGCGCATGAACGACGTGGAATTCTGGGAAGGCGTCAAGCGCATTCCGGACCACATATTCTGGAGCGCACGCCAATCACTGAAGGCGAAAATGCTGAACATGGTGCGCGAGCGCATCAGCGCGCAACATTTCCGCAATCACGGCTCCGAGGCGCATCTGGATCGCCTGCTCAAATATGTCAACCCGGAAAACCCCAACATCCTCACCATCGGCTTTGCGCGCCGCTTTGCCACTTACAAGCGTGCGACCATGCTGTTTGGCGACCTGGATTTGCTGCGCACAATCCTGAATGATCCGGAGCGCCCCGTCGTATTCATCTTTGCCGGCAAGGCGCATCCGGCGGACATTCCCGGCCAGGACCTGATCCGCCGCATTACCCAGGTTTCCAAGATGCCCGAATTTGTCGGCAAGATATTGATGGTGGAAGGCTACGATCTGGCCCTGGCGCGCAAACTGGTTTCCGGTGTGGATGTCTGGCTGAACAACCCGCTCTATCCGCTGGAAGCCAGCGGCACGTCCGGCATGAAGGCAGGCATCAACGGAGCCATCAACCTGTCCGTGCTGGACGGCTGGTGGGGCGAGAGCTATGACGGCAAGAACGGCTGGGCAATCAAACCGGTATCGGAATCGTTAAGCGAAGAAATTCGCACACGCGAAGAAACTCATACCCTTTATGAACTGCTGCAAGACCATGTTGTGCCGTTGTACTACGAGCATGGCAAGATGGGATTTTCACCGAACTGGGTGAAGATGTCCAAACACTCGATGTCCACCATCATGCCGCGCTTCAATTCCGTGCGCATGGTGGGTGAATATCTCGCCAAATGCTATCTGCCGGCCAGCAAGCAACATCGCTTATACAGGGATGACCAGTGCAAAAATTCATATGTCGTTGCCGGGTGGAAAACGCGCATCCACCACGCTTGGCCTGGTGTTGCGCTGCGCCGCATGGATGCCGGACAGCGGGAAATCGAATATGGCGAAAGCCTGCGTTTTGAAATAGCGGTCAAGCTGGACGGCCTCCAGCCCAACGACGTGGTTGTGGAGATGTTGCTGGGCTTGCTTACCAAACGCGAAAAATTGCAGAGCACGCACCGCTACCGTTTTGAAGCCACCGGCACGACGACCGAAGCGGGCGAAACCGTATTCGCCTTGGAAATGCAACCGGAGAAATGCGGCAAGCTGGAATACCGCATTCGCGCCTACCCATACCATGAGATGCTGACTCATCCGTTTGAGATGGGCATGATGCGCTGGCTGTAACAGATGCCCGAGTTGAAAGTCCTGTTTGCGACTTCAGAAGTCGCCCCGCTGATCAAGACGGGTGGCTTGGCCGATGTCAGCGGCGCGCTGCCCGTCGCCTTGCGCGCCATCGGTGTGGATGTGCGCATATTGGTGCCTGGATACAGGCAGGTCATCGCGCAACTAGCGCAGCATAAAGTCGTCGCGACTTTCGATACCTTGCCGGGTTTTCCGCCGGCGCGGCTGTTGTCCGGCACAATGGCGCACGATGTGCCGCTATGGGTGCTCGACTGTCCGGTTTTGTACCGGCGCGACGGCGGCCCCTATCAGGATACCGGCGGCCACGACTGGGCGGACAATGCGCTGCGCTTCGGCCTGCTCTCCAAGGTTGCCGCCGTGCTGGGCTGCAACGAATCGCCGCTCGATTGGCGTCCCGACCTGGTGCATTGCAACGACTGGCAAACCGGCCTGACGCCCGCCTATCTGCATTTTGCGAACGGCTCCGCACCGAGCGTGCTCGCCATCCATAACCTGCTTTTTCAGGGAAATTTTCCGCCCGAAACGGTGAGCGAATTGCATTTGCCGCCATCCTGTTTCAGCATCAATGGAGTGGAGTATTACGGCAACCTGTCGTTCCTCAAGGCCGGGCTGTTCTACGCCGACCACATCACCACCGTCAGCCCGAACTATGCCAAGGAGATACAAAAGGAGCCGCTCGGCTTCGGCATGCAAGGCTTGCTGGCCACGCGCCGCAACGACCTCACCGGCATCCTCAACGGCATCGACACCGACGAGTGGGATTCCGCAACCGACCCGCACCTCACCAAAAAATACAGCAGCGCACGCATGGCCGGCAAAGCCGCCAACAAGGAAGCGCTGCAAAGCAGGATGGGGCTGAACCTTGAGCCGGATGTGCCGCTGCTCGGCGTGGTCAGCCGCTTTACCCACCAGAAGGGGCTGGACTTGCTGCTGGAAATCGCGCCACTTCTGGCCGAATTGCCGGCGCAACTGATCATGCTCGGCACCGGCGAAGCGCAAATGCAAAAAGCCGCACGCGACCTGTCGCGCCGCCACCCCGGCAAGATCGGCGCGCATATCGGTTTCAGCGAAGACCTCTCGCATCAAATCGAAGCCGGAGCAGACCTGTTCGTCATGCCGTCGCGCTTCGAACCCTGCGGCCTGAACCAGTTGTATAGCCAACGTTACGGCACCCCGCCGATCGTCCACGCCACAGGCGGCTTGGCCGATTCGGTGGTGGACTGCACGCCGGAAACGCTCAAGGATGGCACCGCCAGCGGCTTCACGTTCCGTGGTATGACTGCCGGAAACCTGTTTGCCGCGATACAACGCGCAATCGGCCTCTACCACGACCAGGCCAAATGGAAAGCGCTGCGCAAGAACTGCATGGCCAAGGACTTCAGTTGGAAGCGTAGCGCCGAGGCGTATCGCGCGGTGTATTTGAAGGTATTGGGGCGGCAAGAATAGGGACAATCTAAATTTTCGTGCATGCCGTGCTACATTCTAAACTTGGGCCAATTAATAAATTGGAATCAAAATCTACCGGACAGTAGCAATATCTGCCAATGAAATGGTCCATCGAACATAAGGTACTTACCGGCTTTGCCGTGGCGCTGGCTATTTTCACCGTCATCGGTTGGCTTGCCTATCAGTCGACCGTGAACTTCATGCACGCCTCCACCCAGGCCACGCACAGCCAGGAAACCATCACCGCCCTGGAAGAAATCTTCTCTTTGATGAACCAGGCGGAAACCCGGCAGCGCATCTATCTGATCAGCGGCGATGAACACCATCTCGTCCTGCGACGTGCCTACATCGATCGCATACATATCCTGCTCAGTAATATCCACGATGCCACCGCCGACAATCCCGGCCAGCAGGCATTGCTGCGCCGGCTGGACGAGCATATCGACGCACGTCTCGCGCTGCTGGAAGGGGTATTGAAGGTGCGGCGCGAGCAGGGCTTCGAGCATGCACGCCTCAAACTGATGGCCGGCGACGGTGAGCGGGAAATGGATGCCATCCATGAAACGGTGCTGCAGTTGGAGAAAGGAGAAGCTGCCCGTTTGCAGCAGTGTGTAGATGCTTCCCGGGCAAATGCCGACCGGATGCTGACCATCTTCTTTGTGGCCCTGATTTCGGTAGCCATTTTTTTCGGCGTGCTGTTTCTGTTTATCGTTCGTGAAATGGCCGAGCGCAAGCAGGCCGAGGAACAACGGGCACTCTTGCTGCACGAGCTGGAAAGCGCCAACGAGGAACTCAAGAATTTCGGTTATGTGGTGTCCCACGACCTCAAGGCTCCGTTGCGTGCCATCGGCTCGTTGGCGGACTGGATTTCCACAGATTACGCGGACAAATTCGACGACGAAGGCAAGGAACACATGCGCCTGTTGATCGGCCGGGTGCGCCGCATGGACGGTCTGATTGACGGCATTTTGCAGTATTCTCGGGTGGGCCGGGTGAAAGAAACGATCGTCGCGGTGGAGCTCAACCGGCTGGTGAGGGAAGTGATCGACCTGCTTGCCCCACCAAAAAATATTACGGTCAGCATCGGGAATTCCTTGCCGACCGTCATGACAGAGCCGACCCGCATCCAGCAGGTGTTCCAAAACCTGCTCTCCAACGCCATCAAATACATGGATAAACCCGAGGGCGAAATTTGCATTGCCTGTGTCGCCGAGGGCGGTCAATGGAAATTCAGCATCACCGATAACGGCCCGGGTATTGATCAGCAACATTTTGAAAGAATATTTCAGTTGTTCCAGACGCTCGCCCCACGCGATCGTGTGGAAAGCACCGGCGTCGGCTTGGCGCTGGTAAAGAAAATCGTGGAAATGTACGGCGGGCGCATCTGGCTCGAATCCACGGTCGGCCGGGGAAGCTCATTTTTCTTCACCCTGCCGCGCACGGCTGCAACCCCCTCTCAATAAAAGGAACGCAAGTATGAAAATCACCAACACGCCCATCCTCCTGGTGGAAGATGATCAAGTGGATGTCATGACGGTCAAGCGCGCCCTGAAGGAGATCCACATCACCAACCCGGTGGTAAATCTGGAAAATGGAGAGGAAGCCCTGAAATACCTGCGCGATCCTAAAAGCGCTAAGCCGTGCATTATCCTGCTCGACCTGAACATGCCGATCATGAACGGCATCGAGTTCCTGCAGGTGGCGAAGCACGATGCCCAGCTCAAGCGTATCCCGGTGGTGGTGCTGACCACGTCCGAGGAACAACAGGACAAAATAAACAGCTTCGACTTGGGGGTGGCCGGCTATATGGCCAAGCCGGTGGATTACCGGCAATTCGTCGAAATTATGCGCACCATCGACGCCTATTGGACCATCAGCGAGTTGCCGCTATGACCAAGCCGCAAATACGCGTACTCGTCGTCGAAGACGACTTGGTGGACCGCATGGCCTGCCGCCGTGCGCTGGCGCAGAACCCGGACTACGAATTCGTGTTGTCCGAATCCGAAACCGGCCGCGAGGGGCTGCAGCTCGCCCATAAGCAAAAGCCTGACTGCGTTTTGCTCGACTACCATTTGCCGGACATGAATGGACTGGAGTTTCTGGCCGAGCTGAGAAACGATCTGGGCGATATCCCGGTGCCAGTCATGATGCTGACCGGCGCCGACAACGCATCGGTCGCGGTCGAGGCCATGAAGCGTGGCGCGCAGGACTATCTGGTCAAGGATGTGAACCGCCAATATCTGGAACTGCTGCCCGCTGTCATTCAGCGCGTGCTGCGCGAGCGGCGGACGCTGATGGAAAAAAAACAGGTAGAAGAAAATCTGGTCCAGGCCGAAGCAAAGTACCGTTTCCTGGTGGAACAGATACCCGCAATCACCTACACCACTGCACTGGATGCGCCGGGTACGCTGCTGTATATCAGCCCGCAGATCCGCCAGCTCGGTTTTTCACCCGAGGAATGGCTGATCGACCCGGAAGGGTTGCTCAAGCAGATTCACCCGGAAGACCGAACGCTCGTGCGCGCGGAGATCGCGCGCTGCTACGAGAGCGGTGAGCCCCTGCGCTGCGAATACCGCCTGTTCACCCGTGCCGGTGAGGTGCGCTGGCTCTTGAACGAGGCGAGCCTGGTGCGCCACGCATCGGGCGAGCCGTTGTTCCTGCAGGGCGTTCTGGTCGACATCACCAAGGACAAGGAGGTCGAAGAGGAACTGCATCTGCATCGCCGCCGACTCGAGGAGCTGGTGGCCAATCGCACGATGCAATTCGAGAAACAAACCGAGATTCTCGAATCAATCAACGCCAATCTCGCCAGCAAACTTGGCGCGTGCACACAGGCCGGGAGCGCGCTCAAAAAATACGCCGATCAGCTCGCGGATCTCTATCACAACGCCCCCTGCGGTTACTACTCGCTTGACGCGGATGGCGTGTTCATCCAAATCAACGACACCGGGCTCAAGTGGCTTGGTCGCACACGCGAAGAGGTCGTGGGCAAGATGAGGTTCGCCGATTTGCTCACGCCCGCGAGCGCCAAGACCTTCCTGGAAAGCTACCAACGTTTCAAGGAATGCGGCTGGCTGCGTGATCTCCAACTCGAAATCGCGTGCGAGGATGGTACGAGCCTATCCGTATTGTTGAACGCCACCGCGATCAAGGACGCCGCCGGTCGCTTCGTGATGAGCCGCTCCATGATGTTCGACATTACCGACCGCAAGTTTGCCGAGCAGGTGCCGTGAACGTTCGTGGGAGCCTTCACGCCGCTGGATTCAGCGACTGATCAGCCGAAGGTTATTTTTCAAAGTGCGCCGCATCTTTCAGTACACCAAGGAATGCATCCCCATAACGCGCCAGCTTGTTCTGCCCGACGCCGCTGATCCGCCCCAACTCGGTTAGGCTGGCGGGGCGCTGATTGAGGATTTCCACATGAAAGATGGCGTAGGGCGGCACGACATCGCCCAGGTTCACGTCAAACCCTGACTTCCACAATCTCCGTCACCGGCAGCGCCGCGATATCGCTCAGCTTCTCGTTGCGCGGGGTGTCGAGGTTCGCCAGTTCGGTGATGCGGGAATAGGACGCGCCGACGAATACCTCGCGCCCGTCGGCATCCTGGCGGCGGATGCCGAACTGCACGCGCTGCCGTTCCTCGGCGGGCAGCTTGCCTAGCAGGTTCTTGGTGGCCCAGATGGCGCCGCCGCGCGCGAAGTCTGACAAGCGCGCGGTGCGGTTGATGGTGTCGCCCAGCACGGTGAATTCCACCTTGGTTTCGATGTGGAAGATGCCCAGCCATTCCTGCCCTTCATTGAGGCCGGTATTGAGATACAGCTCGTTCAGCCAGTTCTTGCGCAACTGCCATTCCTTGCTAATCCTGCGCATCGCGGCCTTCATCTCCTGGGCGCACACCAGCGCGTTGAAGATGTAGTTGCAATCGGGCTGCGGGAAAAAGTAGTACACCATGCCGTCACCCACATGCTTGCCGTGGGTACCGTAATACTTGCGGAAAATAGGCTCCATCGTGGACCATATATGGTTGATGAGCTCGAAGTATTCCTCAGGCGGCAGTTCGGTGCAGATGCGCACCGAGTTCTGCAAGTCCGCAACCAGCACGGCGACGTCCGTCAGCACCGGCAGGCGTTTTTTCAGCAGGTTGCGGATCACTTCGTCGCGCCGTTCCAGCAGCCCCAGCAAGCTGTCGCTGTCGGCGTGGCCGGGCTGATAGACGAGCAGGATGCCTTCGCGGTAATAGGAGGCATAGACGTTGTAGCGGGCAGCCTCGCCGTTTTCCAGACGCAGGGCAAGAGGCAGTTGCATCAGCGTACCGCTGGGGCGTGCTTCGGCCAGAGATTCTCCTGTTTGCATGACCAGAGTGTCAGCCTGACCAGTGAGTACATCCGTTAAGTTTTTGCACGAAAGGCGTCCCTTGCCCAGCAGTAGATAGAATTGAAGCAACTCTTCACGATTGGCATTACTTCTGCCCAGTCGCCCCTTGAGCAAGTAGGCCAGCGCGTTGCGTTCCTTGATGTCTGCGGGCAAGCGGTCAAATTCACCCAGCAGTTCGGTGCGCGCCGCTTCATTGTGCCAGGTGATCTCGAAGTTGTAGTTGACCATGTAGGCCGGGAAGGAGATATAGTCGATCGTGAGCCGGAGCGGATCGGATCGGGCTGGCGCGGCAGGTTGGGGTGCACCCATTTTCTCCGCCGCGACGGGCTGCGCTGCAGATTCCGGGGCAGGGGTGGTGGCAATCGTGAGAGGCGCGCGAGCAGTCTTGGGCACTTGTGCCTCCGGCATCTGTAAACCATCCAGCTCCAGTTGCCGGGCAATTTCTGCCATGGCATAGCCCTCTTTTTTCAATTGCCGGATGCGTTCCAGGCGCGCCAATACTTCGTCGGGAAAATAGCCGATCTGACGTGCCTGGGTCGAAGCACCCGGTTCTGGATTCTTCACCAGCGGGCGCGGTAGCAACCCCTGCGAGATATAGTTGTTGAGCGTGGCACGGGAAATATTTGCGGCCTGCATTACTTCATAACTGGCTAACATAATTTAGACAGACAATCTGTGTAATTTAGACAGTAGTATATTTAACTATTTGCACAGTATATGTCAAGAGAATTTTTAACTATGTTAATTCGCTATCTAATTGGCAAGCATGATATTTGACATTAATTATTGCCGTTTGAACAGTTCATGCGACTGTCCGAATAGCGCAAGCAATAGCATTTGAATATAATTTAAACGCTGGTCGGTGCCAGCGAGCCGGGTTCTACCGCAGCCGCTGGCAGATCGAACTGATCTTCATGTGGATTAAGCCAAATCCTCGATCACCTTGAGAAACTCGTCGCCATAGCGCGCCAGTTTGCTCTGCCCGACGCCGCTGATCCGACCCAGTTCGTCCAGGCTGGTGGGGCGCTGGTTGAGGATTTCCAGCAGGGTGCTGTCGTGGAAGATGACGTAGGGCGGCACGCCCTGTTCGCGGGCGAGTTCCGTGCGTTTGGCTTTGAGGGCGAGCCACAGGCGGTCTTCGTTCGCGCCGGCAAACGGTTCGCGTGACTTGGCATTGCGTTCAGCGCGCTGCGCCTTGCGTTTGACCGGGTCGGCATCGCGGCGCAGCCATACTTCCTGTTCGCCGCGCAGCACCGGGCGGGCGGCTGCGGCGAGTTTCAGGCCGCCGTAGGCTTCGATGTCGGCTTCCAGCAGGCCGCTTGCCACCAGATGGCGATACACGCCGCTCCATTGTGCGGGGCTGAGTTCCTTGCCGATGCCGAAGGTGGAGAGGATTTGATGGTTGAATTTCTCGACCCGCTCGGTGGCCTTGCCGGTCAGCACGTCGGTCAGGTGCCCCGCGCCGAAGCGTTGCCCGGTGCGGTACACGCAGGACAGCGCCATCTGCGCGGCCTGGGTGGCATCCCAGGTGTCCACCGGCTCCAGGCAGTTGTCGCATTCATTGCAGTTGCCCGGATGTTCTTCGCCGAAATAGCGCAGCACGGTTTGGTGGCGGCAGGTGGTGGATTCGCAGTAACCGAGCAGCGCGTCCAGCTTCTGCCGCTCCAGCCGCTTGCGTTCCTCGGGGGCGTCGCCGCCGTCGATCATCTGGCGCATCGACACCACATCGCCCAGCCCGTAGGCCAGCCAGGCGTTGGCGGGCTGGCCGTCGCGCCCGGCGCGCCCGGTTTCCTGATAGTAGCCTTCCATACTCTTGGGCAGGTCGAGATGGGCGACGAAACGCACGTTGGGCTTGTCGATGCCCATGCCGAACGCCACGGTCGCGACCATCACCACGCCTTCCTCGCGCAGGAAGCGGCTCTGGTTTTTGCTGCGCGTCGCGGCATCCAGTCCGGCGTGGTAGGGCAGCGCATCCCAGCCGCGCTCTTTCAGCCAGGCGGCAGTTTCTTCCACTTTCTTGCGCGACAGGCAATAAACGATGCCCGCATCGTTCGCATGTTCCGCTTCAAGAAACGCCTGTAACTGCTGGCGCGCATTGGATTTTTGCGTGACGCGGTAGCGGATGTTGGCGCGGTCAAAGCTGGAAACGAACTGGTGTGCCTGCTCCAGCGCGAGCCGTTCGACGATCTCGCCGCGCGTCGGGGTATCCGCCGTCGCGGTGAGCGCGATGCGCGGCACGGCGGGGAAACGTTCGTGCAGCACGGTCAGCGCGCGGTACTCGGGGCGGAAGTCGTGGCCCCATTGCGAGACGCAATGCGCTTCGTCGATGGCGAACAAAGCCAGCCCGGACGTTTCCTGAACCTGTTCCAATAAGGAGAGGAAGCCGGGCATTAGCAGGCGTTCCGGGGCGACATAGAGCAGGTCGAGCTCGCCGCGCAGCAGGCGGCCTTGCACCTCGCGCGCGGCATCGGCATTGATGCTGGAATTGAGGAAGGCCGCTTGCACACCGAGCTGGGTAAGCGCATCCACCTGATCCTGCATCAGCGCGATCAGCGGCGATACCACGATGCCTGCACCCGGCCGCAGCAGCGCGGGAATCTGGTAGCACAGCGATTTGCCGCCGCCGGTCGGCATCAGCACCAGTGCGTCGCCACCCGACGTTACATGCTCAACGATGGCCTGCTGTTCGCCGCGAAAGGCGGCATAGCCGAATACGTCGCGCAGGATTTGCCGGGGGGTGGGTGTCATGGTCGGGTGAATGTCATCGGCAAGTGAGTCTGGTGGCGGGCATACAAACAGATTGGTTTAGCCCGGAAATTAGTGGTATTTTAACGCGTGGCAACCACAAGGAAAGAAAAGAAATTGGATCAGCCAATAGAAAACCTGGCAACGAAAAACCTGGTTGAGGTCAGCAACCTTCATTTTGCGTACGGCAAGCGGGAGGTGCTGAAGGGCATCAATCTTGTCATTCCGCGCGGCAAGATCGTCGCCATCCTCGGGGGTAGCGGATGCGGCAAGACCACGTTGTTGCGCCATTTTGGCGGCCAGTTGCGGCCATCGAGCGGCAGCGTAAAATTTATGGACAAGGTGGTTCACGAACTCGACAACGACGAGCTGTATAAGATGCGCCTGAAAATGGGCATGATGTTTCAGGTGAGCGGATTGTTCAGCGATTTATCGGTATTCGACAACCTTGCTTTCCCGATGCGCGAGCATACCGATCTTCCGGAAGAAATGATTCGCGACCTGGTGTTGATGAAGTTGCATGCTGTGGGGTTGCGCAACGCCCACAACCTGATGCCGAATGAGCTTTCAGGCGGCATGGAGCGCCGTGTGGCGCTGGCGCGGGCGATTGCCACCGATCCCGCGCTGATTATCTATGACGAACCGTTCGCCGGTCTCGACCCGATTTCGCTCAATACCATCGCGAACCTGATCCGGCGGTTGAACGATGCGCTCGGCGTGACGTCAGTGGTGGTGACCTATGACCTGTCGGAATCGCTCAAGATCGTTGATTATGTGTACTTCATCCATGAGGGCGTGGTCGTGGCTGAAGGCGAAGCGGCAGAAATGCTTAACTCGAAAGACCCGTTTGTCCGTCAGTTTGTCCATGCCGAACCGGATGGCCCGGTCGCCTTTCAGTACCCGAGCCAGCAACCGTATGAGGAAGAGTTGGACATCAAGGCCGCAACGATTTAAGGGAAAAGTTACTTCAGATGCCCTTCAGCCAGACTGAACGTGCTTGCGGAAGTGGTTAATCAAACCGCCGGTCGAAGCATCGTGCGCTGATGCCGCCGCACCACGCAACTCCGGCAGGATTTTCCCGGCCAGTTGCTTGCCCAGTTCCACGCCCCATTGGTCGAACGGGTTGATGTTCCATACCACGCCCTGCACGAACACCTTGTGCTCGTACAGCGCGATCAGCATGCCCAGCGTGTGCGGATCGAGCCAGTCGAACAGCAGGGTGTTGGTCGGCCTATTGCCGGGAAATACCTTGTGCGGTAGCAGGGCTTCCAGCGCCTCACCATGCAGGCCTTGCGCTTCGAGTTCGGCACGCGCTTCCTCGGCGGTCTTGCCGAGCATCATGGCTTCGGTCTGCGCGAAGCAGTTGGCCAGCAGGATGGCGTGATGCTCGCCGATGGGGTTGTGGCTGTGCAGCGGGGCCAGGAAATCCGCCGGAACCAGGCGCGTGCCCTGGTGGAGAAGCTGGTAGAACGCATGCTGGCCGTTAGTGCCGGGCTCACCCCACATTACCATTCCGGTGTCGTAATCCACCGCATCGCCGTCGCGATCCACACGCTTGCCGTTGCTCTCCATCTCCAGTTGTTGCAGATAGGCGGGGAAGCGGTGCAGGTATTGGTCGTAGGGGAATACCGCATTCGCGCCGGCGCCAAAGAAGTTGCTATACCAGATACCGAGCAGCCCCAGCAGCGCCGGCATGTTCTGCTCAAGCGGCGCGCTGTGGAAGTGCTCGTCCATCGCGTGAGCGCCACCCAGCAGTTCCTCGAAGCGGTCCATGCCGAGGTGCAGCGCGATCGGCAGGCCGATGGCCGACCATAGCGAGTAACGCCCCCCGACCCAGTCCCAGAACTCGAAGACATTTTCAGGAGAGATGCCGAACTGGGCGGTGGCATCAAGGTTGGTGGAGACGGCGGCGAAGTGCTTGGCTACGGCGCGCTCGCCGCCCAGTTTTTCGACCAGCCAAGCGCGCGCCGAGCGCGCATTGGTCAGGGTTTCCAGGGTGGTGAAGGTCTTCGAACTGACGATGAACAGCGTGGTCTCGGCATCCAGTTTTTTCAGGGTTTCGGTGAGGTGCGTGCCGTCCACGTTGGAGACGAAATGCGCGCACAGCCTTGGGCTGGCGAAAGGCCTGAGGGCTTCGCACACCATTAGCGGGCCGAGGTCGGAGCCGCCGATGCCGATGTTGACGATGTCGGTGATCTGCTTGCCGGTATGCCCGAGATGCTCGCCGCCGCGCACCGCAGCGGAAAAGCGGCGCATCAGCCCCAATACGCGCCGCACATCGGGCATGACATCCTTGCCGTCCACATAAACAGGGTGGCCGGAACGGTTGCGCAGCGCGGTATGCAAGGCGGCGCGCTGCTCGGTGAAATTGATTTTCTCGCCGCCGAACATGCGCCCGGTGCAGGCAGGCAAGCCGGCCTGTTCGGCCAATGCCACCAGCAATTTTATGGTTTTATTGTTGATACGGTTCTTGGAGTAATCGAACAGCAGGTTGCCGAGTTGCAGCGAGAATTTGTCGAAACGTGCCGGATCATCCTGAAACATTCGGCGCATATGGACTGGTTCAATCTCGGCGTGGTGCGCCTTGAGCGCTTGCCAAGCCGGGGATGAGGTTAGCTTTGACATGATGACTGGTTCAAATCAACGACAAACAATAGCTAGGCTTCCGGCACCAGAATCACGCCTGCCAGCGGCGGCAGCACAATCTCGGCAGAGTAGGGCAGCCCCATCCAGGGAATCGGCTCTGCCTGGATCAAACCGGCATTGCCGAGGTTGCTGCCCGTGTAATATTTCGAATCGCTATTCAGCGCTTCGCGGTATTGCGCCTGCGTCGGCAGGCCGATGCGGTAGCGGTTGCGCGGCACGGGGGTCAGATTCAACGCGACGATGGCAATGGAGCCGTCGCGTGCACGCCGCTGATAGGACAATACCGATTTCTCTGCATCGTTGCAGTCTACCCATGAGAAGCCCTCATGCT
Source organism: Gallionella sp. (assembly GCA_028714895.1). GTDB lineage: Bacteria > Pseudomonadota > Gammaproteobacteria > Burkholderiales > Gallionellaceae > Gallionella. The sequence continues at coordinate 18,694 of JAQTLM010000025.1, forward strand.
GGAAATCCAGGTCATGCAGCGCGGGCAGCTTGCGATAGAGCTGGTTGAGGTCATGCGTCAGATTTTGCATGCCGCGATGCATTTCCTCGCCCAACTGCCACCATTCCAGCTCCCATTTCGATTGCCACTCACGCCCCTGGGCGATCTCGTTGCCCATGAAGTTGAGTTTCTTACCCGGGCTGGTCATCTGGTAAGTCAGCAGCAGGCGCAGGTTGGCGAATTTCTGCCAGGCATCGCCGGGCATCTTGGACAGCAGCGAGCCTTTGCCATGCACCACTTCGTCATGCGAGAACGGCAGCACGAAGTTCTCGGTATAGGCGTAAAGCTGGCCGAAGGTAAGCTGGTTGTGGTGATAACGGCGATGCACCGGGTCGTGGCGGAAATAGCTCAGGGTGTCGTTCATCCAGCCCATGTTCCACTTGATCGAGAAGCCCAACCCGCCCAAATAAACAGGGCGGGATACGCCCGGCCAAGCGGTGGATTCCTCCGCCATCGTCAGCGCGCCGGGGAACTCCTCGTGCACCATGATATTCATCTCGCGCAGGAAATCCACCGCCTCAAGATTTTCGCGGCCGCCGTATTTGTTCGGCAGCCATTCGCCTTCCTTGCGCGAATAGTCCAGATACAGCATCGAGGCGACGGCATCCACGCGCAGGCCGTCGAAATGGAATTCGGACAGCCAGAAGTGCGCGCTGGACATCAAAAAGCTCTTTACCTCGTTGCGGCCGTAATTGAAGACATGCGTGCCCCATTCCTCGTGGAAGCCGAGGCGGGGATCTTCGTGCTCATACAAGGCGGTGCCATCGAAACGCGATAGTGACCAGTCATCCTTGGGGAAATGCGCCGGCACCCAGTCGAGGATCACGCCGATACCTGCCTGGTGGCAGCAATCGACGAAATGGCGCAACTCGTCCGGCGAGCCGAAGCGGCTGGTCGGCGCAAAATAGCCGGTGGCCTGATAGCCCCACGATTCGTCCAGTGGATGTTCGGAAATCGGCATCAGTTCGATGTGTGTATAACCCATTCCTTTGACATAGGGCACGAGGTCGGTGGCCAACTCGCTATAGGTGTAGAAGCGCCCGTCGGGATGGCGCTTCCACGAACCGGCATGCACTTCGTAGATGTTGATTGCGCCGTGTTGCCAGTCCCACAGTCCGCGCTGCTCCATCCATTCGTTGTCCTGCCAGCGGTGCCGGTTGGGCGGCGAGGCGAGGGCGGCCGTGCCGGGGCGCAGTTCGTAGCCTTGCGCATAGGGATCAGTCTTGGTCAGGAGCTGTCCGGTGTCGCGGTTACGAATCTCGTAGCGGTACAGCGCGTGTTGCAGAATTTCAGGGATGAACAATTCCCACACGCCGCTGGAGCCGTGGGAGCGCATCGGATGCACGCGGCCGTCCCAGCCGTTGAATTCACCCACCACACTGACGCGCTCGGCATTCGGCGCCCACAGGGCAAATCTAACACCCTTCACGCCATTGATTTCAACGGCATGTGAACCGAGCATCCGGTAGCCCTGACGCAACTTGCCTTCGCCGAACAAATACAAGTCCTGCTGGGAAATATGCGGCGGAAATTGGTAGGGATCGAAAACTTCATGGGTTGCGCTGCCATAATGCATACGCAGGCGATAGGGGCGGGCGGGTTCGTTGTTGCCGCGCCATTCGAATACCCCGGCGGGGTGAATGCGCTTGAGCGTGGCGGTCATGACACGGCGTTGCGAAGCATCCGGGGCGGGAATGGCCGCCTCATACCCGCTCCCGCAGGCGGCTGGCTGCGCCAGTAACGTGTCGCGGGATGTAGCACCCTCGGCATTGTTTAGCAGGTCAACATCGGTGGCGTAAGGTTCATATACCCTAACAACCCACTCCGCACCTTCACGATGCAAACCGAGCAAGCCAAATGGATCATGGAGGCGAGCTTGCAGCAGCGATTCAATTGGCCTATTCACCTGTTCCACCATTGTTCTTGTCTAGTGAGACAATTGTAAACGATAATGGCTGCGTTACAACAGGGTAAATAAAGGGAGCTCACAATGAAAGCCGAACCGGGTTACCTGCAAAAAAAATATCATCTTGCCACGGGTGAACTGGCATCGCGTTTTGTCAGCCGCATCACCAAGAATACCTATGCAATGGTGCTGGCCGGCGGCCGTGGCAGCCGCCTGTATCAACTGACCGATTGGCGCGCCAAGCCCGCTGTTCCTTTCGGCGGCAAGTTCCGCATCATCGATTTCGTATTGTCCAACTGCGTAAATTCCGGTATCCGCCATATTGGCATTGCGACGCAATACAAGTCGCACAGCCTGATCCGGCATATCCAGCGCGGCTGGTCTTTCTTGAGCGGCCAATTCGGCGAATCCGTTAACTTGCTGCCTGCGCAACAGCGCGTCAGCGAAGAACATTGGTATCAGGGAACCGCCGATGCGGTATACCAGAACATCGATATCCTGCGCGAGGCCGACCCTGATTTTGTAATCATCCTAGCCGGAGACCATGTATATAAGATGGACTACGGCAAGTTGCTCGCGTTTCATGTTGAAAATAAAGCCGACATGACCGTCGCTTGCCTGGAAGTGCCTGTGGCCGATGCGACTGCGTTTGGTGTGATGGGCGTGGACGAAAATTCCCGTGTCGTAAAATTTGACGAAAAACCCGCCAACCCCGCTTCCATTCCCGGCAAACCAGACAAGTCGCTGGCCAGTATGGGTATCTATGTATTCAACACGCGCTTTCTCTTTGAACAGTTGATCCGCGATGCCGATGATCCGCATTCCAGCCACGATTTTGGCAAGGATTTGATTCCGTATATGGTTTCAAGGTATCAGGTGTTTGCGCAAAGTTTTGAGTGCAGCTGCGTGGGCATGGGTGACGGCAAAGAGCCTTATTGGCGCGACGTGGGTACCATTGATGCCTACTGGGAAGCCAACATGGAACTGACCAAGGTCATTCCCGACTTGGATATGTACGATCAGGAATGGCCGATCTGGACGCATCAGGAGCAATTGCCTCCGGCCAAGTTTGTGTTCGACGATGATGACCGGCGCGGCATGGCGATCGATTCGCTGGTTTCCGGCGGATGTATCATCAGCGGCTCGACGGTACGCCGCTCGCTGTTGTTTTCCGATGTGCGCGTCGATGGTTATTGCAACATCGAAGATTCAGTGCTGTTGCCTAAGGTAAGTGTTGGGCGCCATGTCACATTGAAGCGCGTCATTGTGGATAAGAGCTGCAAGATTCCCGACGGACTGGAAGTCGGGGTCAATCCGGCAGAAGATCGCAAGCACTTCCATGTCAGTCCGAATGGCGTGACGCTCATTACTCCGGAAATGCTCGGGCAGAAAGTTCACAGTCTCCGTTGACGTGAAAAACATGATCTCCCAGAAACATGCAGCTTCTTTATGAAAAAACCCGTTGATCTGGTTTTTCTCTGGCACATGCACCAGCCGGATTACCGCGATTATTCCAGCGGCGATTTCGTGCTGCCGTGGACCTATTTGCATGCCATCAAGGATTACACCGACATGGCTTATCACTTGGAGCAGCACCCCAAAGTGCGCGCAGTGGTAAATTTCGTTCCGGTTTTGCTCGACCAACTGGAAGACTATGTGGACCAGTTTGCTACTGGGCGGTTGCGCGATCCCTTGCTGCGCCTGCTGGCGCATGAAGACGTCCGCGATCTGCAGCCGGAACAACGGCAATTGGCCCTTAATGCGTGTTTCCGCAGCAATCACACCAAGATGATCGCACCCTATCCGGCATACAAGCGCCTGCTGGAATTGTTCAACCGCTTGCAAGCGGATGGGGAGGTTGCGTTGTCCTATTTATCCGGGCAATATATGGCCGACCTGCTGACCTGGTATCATTTGGTCTGGTGCGGCGAGAGTGTGCGCCGTGAACATGCCCTGATAGCGCAGTTGATGAGCAAGGCCGAGGGGTTCAGCTATGAAGACCGCAAGCAATTGCTCGATTTCATCGGCGAATTGATTGCCGGCATCATTCCGCGCTATCGCAAGCTGGCCGAATCAGGGCAAATCGAGATATCTGCCACGCCGCATTACCACCCGCTGGCTCCGCTGCTGATTGATTTTGCCAGCGCCAAAGAGGCCATGCCCGATGCACCATTGCCCAACTCCCCACATTACCCCAAGGGCCGACTGCGCGTGACTGCGCATATCCGGCTGGCGAATAAGAGCCATCGTGAACGTTTTGGTGCCGAACCGCAAGGAATGTGGCCGGCCGAAGGATCGATTTCCTCGGAAACGCTGGAAGTGTTAGCTGCCGAGGGCTGCCGTTGGACTGCCAGCGGCGAGAGCGTGTTGGTCAACAGCCTGCGCCAAACGCAGCATGCCGTTCCGGCGCGTGCTCAATATTTGTACCGACCTTATCATTTTGAGAAGGGCGGTGATGGTTTGCAATGCTTCTTCCGCGATGACCGTTTGTCCGACCTGATCGGTTTTGAATATTCGCGCTGGCACGGCAAAGACGCCGCGCATCATTTTGTCGATCAAGTCGCGGACATCGCGCAACATGCTGCAGAAGATGAAACGCCCGTGGTGAGTGTGATCCTCGATGGCGAAAACGCCTGGGAATATTATCCCTACAATGGCTTCTATTTTATTGATGAGCTTTATACGGCTCTCGAGGCTCATGAACAGATACGCACCACCACTTACAGCGATTACCTCAAACAACGAAGTATAGCTCGCCCTACGGCTGATTATGCCCGTGCACATAGTCTTGGAAGTATCGTTGCGGGAAGCTGGGTTTATGGCAATTTCTCAACCTGGATAGGCTCGCCTGACAAGAATCGCGCATGGGACTTGCTGTGCGTTGCCAAGCAAAGCTTCGATATGGTCATGTTCAGTGACCGGCTCAGTCCAGCCGAACAGGAAGCGGCTGAAAGGCAGCTTTGCTCTTGCGAAAGCTCCGACTGGTTTTGGTGGTTTGGCGATTACAATCCCGCACACTCAGTAGCCAGCTTTGACCGCCTGTTCCGCCACAACCTGACCGAATTGTATCGCCTGCTGAAATTGCCGCCCCCGATAAACCTCTCCGAACCTATCAGCCAGGGAAGCGGGCATCCAGAGGCGGGCGGCGCGATGCGGCGCGCTTCCGAATGAATTTAACTCACGGACTGGAATTTCATGGCTAAAACGGTTTCCTTGTTGTTTGGTGTCCACGCCCATCAGCCGGTTGGGAATTTCCCGGAAGTCATCGACGATGCGCATTTTCGTTGCTACCGGCCATTTCTGCAAACGCTGCACCGCTTTCCAGAATTCCGTTTTGCAGTGCACTTCAGCGGCTGGCTGCTGGATTATTTGTTGCAAAAATTTCCCGAAGACATGGCGTTGTTGCAGGAAATGGTCGCGCGTGGTCAGGTTGAATTATTCGGGGCAGGGGATACCGAGCCAGTGCTGGCTGTCATTCCTGAACAGGATCGCTATGGTCAATTGACGCGTTTTTCCGACAAATTGGAAGCTAAATTAGGTCAACGCCCGCAAGGCGCATGGCTTACCGAGCGGGTTTGGGAAGCGACAGTTGTTCCTTCGCTAGCCGATGCGGGAATTCGTTATGTGACAGTCGATGACTACCATTTTCTGTGCGCAGGGAAAGAGGCTAACCAGTTGAACGGCTATTACACCACTGAAGAGGGCGGCAAACCGCTGGATCTATTCCCCATCTCCGAAGGGTTGCGCTATCGCATTCCATTTGCACCCGCGCATGAGGTGGTTGGTTATATGGAATGGCTGGCCGAGCAGGGCGAAAATGCTGCCGCTGTGTATTTTGATGACATTGAAAAGTTCGGTATCTGGCCGGAAACCTACGAGTGGGTGTATGAGAAGGGCTGGCTGGAAAACTTCATCTGCGGCGTGCTGGCATCCGGCAAAATCGAACCGCGCACTTACAAGGATTATCACGACAAAGTCAAAACGCGCGGCATTGTCTATCTGCCTACCACTTCCTACATCGAAATGAATGAGTGGACTTTGCCCGCTGCTGCCGCCGCGAAATATACCGATCTTGTCACCCGCGAAAAAGGTGCGGGGCGGTATGAGGAGCACAAGGCTTATATCAGAGGCGGTATCTGGAAGAATTTTTTTACCCGTTACCCGGAATCCAACTGGATGCATAAGCGCATGCTAACCTTGTCGCTGAGGGTTGCCCAATTGCCCGAAAATAAGCGTACGGCAGATTTACTGGATGATTTATATGAAGCGCAAGCCAACGATGCGTACTGGCACGGGTTGTTTGGTGGATTGTATCTGCCGCATTTGCGCCGTGCCGTGTACAACGCCATCATCAGATTGGAAGCCAAGCTGGATAACATTGCCCCGCGTCAGGCAGCGCTTCGGGAAGATTTTGACAAGGACGGAATTGATGAATTGTTTATATTTAACAAACAACTGCAATCGATAGTTAAACTTGATGGTTATGGCTGGATTTGTGAATTAGACGACTATCGCCTGAACCATAACTTTGGCGACACCTTGCGCCGGCAGGCCGAGCATTACTTTGAAAAAATCCACCAAAATGCCCAAAGCGGCGGACATGCCGAAAAAGGCATAGCCTCGGCGCACGACCGTATCACCTTCAAGCACGAAGTCCTCCCATCCGATTTATTGATCGATCACCAACCGCATGGCTTGTTTAGCGATACATGGATAAAAGGGGGTGAACGTTCATCCATTCAGCACTACACCTTGGTTGAATCCAGCCACGCTTCTGTGCAATTCCGGGCTGTAATTGAGCAAGGCGTAATCACAAAAACCATTAAGCTGACTGGCAATCGAATCGAAGTCCGATATGCCGCTGAGCAGATCAAAGATGGGATAATGTCGGTCAGATTGGTGCTTGCCATGCCATGTTGCGACGGCTACGCAGGCCGGTATGTTGATGCCGGCAACCAAATCCTCGGCGGATTTGGTGTGCCGTTAGATGTGGATAAGGTGACCAAACTCACCTTGGATGACGGAGTGCTGGGTGGGTACCTGATTCTTGGCGCATCGCAAGCCGTATCCATTCATGCCGAACCATACTTCACCGTCTCCCAATCTGAAGCCGGGTTTGAGAAAATTATGCAGGCGGTTGAAATCATCGTTCTATTGCCGATAGGCAACAGTCAAGTAAGTCTGTGGCTGGAAGTCAATCCAGGCAATCTAAAGCTGTAGGGCAGCACAGGCATCTGAGAACAAATTACTTTATCAGAATTCGTCATTTTACATAATATACATTATGCGTATTTCCTGAACCTGCTAAAACCGCCCCCCGTGTTTGCGGACTCGCTCCCAAAGCTGGCCGTAAAGCACAGCACCGCCACTGCGGCCAGTGAACCGACACGCCGCGCAAAATTTTGCC
>JAQTLM010000026.1 GCA_028714895.1 Gallionella sp.
ACGACGGACTGAGGATGCCAACCAAAGGAGGCGGACATAGCAAATCGGCTTTTCTTCCACCGATACGAACGGCGCAGCGCAGCGGAGCAAAAGACCAGGTGCGCGCAGCGCATCAAAGGCCGTTGTCATGGCTGTGGCCTTCCCTGCCCTTCGCCGTTGCCGTGATGTTGCCGGGACGCAAGCGAACCCCCGACCGGGGCGATAGCCCATAAGGGAGGGATCAGGGGCGCGCAGTCGGCACGGCGGCATGACGGCGGGGTGTGTGGGGAACAGTCTGCGGTTTCTTGCAGTCTGTTCCCCACGGTCTTGGGGTGCGGCCGTGAATCCGCGCATGCGGATCTGCGGCGCTTCGGGTTTCGCATGCGAAACCGCCTTTGCCGTTGATCTTGCATCCGTGGATTGAAGCCCGCAGGGGTGGAGACAACCGGCCTCTTGGTTGGCTCCATGCGCAGCACGAAAGCCCGACGGCAAAGCCGGGATGCCCAGGGGCGGACGTTGGCTTTGTTTGTGACAGAAAAGGTTTGCCGGCAACTCCCGATTGTCATTACCTCCCCGCCACTTCAAAACCAACTTTCAGTAGGGTGTTATGCCTTCGGCTTTGTCCTGCTGGTGGTTATCGCGCACCGTACCGCCCTCAAGTATCCCGCTGTCGCGTGACCCTCTTGAGCCTCTGTAGGATGCGCCTCGCTATGCTCGTTCGGCGGGGCGCAAAGGTTTTAAGTGCGGGTTTCGCATGCGAAACCGGCATGGTGGCCAGTTATCCATGCCCAGGACAAAACCGGCGCACTCAACGCCCAGGTGTTTTGTCCGTGTGGTGTGGGTAACTGGCCATGCCTTTGAACTCCGCAAACCAGCAACCGCGCCAAACTCACCCCCTAGTTTTATCGACAAAAAAATATATAGATATAGGTTATTTTGTCGCGAACGTCATAAACGCAAACTTGCAATAAAGCGTTATCGTGTAGCCACTATGACAAAAATACTATTAAGCGAAGTCCCCGGCCAGCTACACCGCATTACTGGTGTTGACCTGATTCCAGTAGATGAAGGCATGGACAAGTTTCACGTCCTGCTGCACTTCAACAAAGGCGAAAGCGCGACCATTTTCAACATACGCGAAGGCCGCAGGATTTTCAGCAGCCGCAAGGCGCTTGCGTATGCCAGGAATGTTTTAGGCATGCAAGCTGTGCGGGTTTTGCTGCATGAAGCCAAAGGAAGCGAAGAATGAGCGAAGCGACAGATTCGACTTACCGCCTGCCCGAAGAGTTGCTAGAGGTTAAAGCAGCCCTCCCAGGGGCGCTTTACTACCTGCAACTCGGCAAGCGGCCTAGCGCGCTACCTTGCGGCACCATCAAGGGAACGCGCATCAACTTGTCGAACAAGGCGGAAGCCTACCTATTGAAACTTACCCCCGAGTTCGGCAGCAGAACCAAAGTAATCGTGCATGCGTTGGCCTGGTTCAAAGAACAGGATCAGCGCACGCAGCTTTTAGTTGGCAGCATCAAACTTTAACCACCAGGAGAGCATAAAAATGAAACTGTTTTACCCAACCCCAACCCCTTCCAAGCTCTTACCTTATCTCGCAGTCGGTGCGGTCGCCTTGATCGCGCTGGCGCTGCTCGATGCCAGCCTGTTCAACGAGGCGCAGGCAGCCGTCGGCAAAGGCGGAGCCGATCCGTTTGCATCGGCAACCGCCAAGGCCGACGAGGCCACAACCTACCTTACCGGCACAATCGCAATCTCGATCACGGCGATGGTTATTGCCGTGGTCGGTATCCTGATGCTGATGGGGCGGGTATCGCACATGCTCGGCGTGCGGATCATGGGCGGCGCGCTATTGATCGGTTCCGCCGTGTCTATCGCCGCCTGGCTGTACGCATGAGCGAACAGCCAGAAGAAGCGATAAGGGCAACCATCTATCCGACGATGTGGTTGCCGACCCTCGCATGGGGCATCCCCCGCGACTATGCGCTGTTTGTGGTGCTGGTGGCGGTGTTTGCGATGTGGTTTGTCGCGGTCTTTATCGACTTGAACGCCAGCCGGATCGTCGGGCTGGTGATCGGGCTGATAATGTGGGTCGGCGGCGGGATCGCGGCGCACTACGACCCGGAGTTTTTCGGGGTCAGGCTGTGCGAGATTTTCCAGATTGGCCGCACGAAAAACAAGGGCGCAGATAATGAATACCTCGCCTAACCGTCCCGGCATCATCGGCCAGCTCGTCGAAGACGTGGCCGACCTGTTCGGCCTCGGCGTTGGCCAGGAGCAATTTACGGAGATTGAGGAGGTCATGTCGCTGGATCGCGTCCTGGGCGACAAGACTACGACGCTGACGCGCGGCGGGGAGCTTGCGCGCATCATCGAGCTGCGCGGCAAGGACTACAGCGGGATAGATACCGGCACGCTTAACGGCCTCTACAAAGGCCGCAAAATGTTCTTTGAGCAACTACCGTCCAACGTGACGGCCTTCGCGCAATCGCATCGCTTCATGGCCAGCCGGGACATGACGGATGCCAGTTTTTCAAACCCGTTTTCCGCAGAAGTGGCGAAGCGGTGGAGCCGGATATTTTCGTCCAGCTTCAAGACGCGCCACTACCTGATTCTGGCCACGGACAACCGCACACTGACGGACAAGATCGGCGCATTCGCCAACGGCGGCAACGAGGAACAGTATCGGCTTCTGAATGAACTTTGCGACAACACGCTAATGCGCTTCAAGGAGTATTCGCCGCACATCTTGGCAGGCGATGAAGTCAGTAGTTATTGGGCGTGGCTGTTGAACGGTACGCGCAAGTTTGTCCGCCTGCCGGCCAGCGGCCACCTCGACGGCGCACTGGCCAGCATCGACATAAAGTTTCCGGCACGCGCCCGCCATATCGTCTATCAGGGAGATAAGGCGCGGCTCTCCGCCATGCTGTATATCTTCTCACCTTCCACGGCGAACGCGACGGACACGCGCATGTTCGATGGCCTTTACCGGCTGCATCGCGAGTTCACGATCTGGCAGGTTTACAACCGGATCGGCAAACAAGATGCACTCGCCCAGGTGAAGGACAAAAGGAAAAACGTCATTTCCTTTTTGGCCGATGGCGACGTGATTATGATGGAGCTTGACGAGCTGGCGACGCGGATTCAGTCCGACGATCTGGCCGTGATGCAGCACCGCTGGAGCGTCGAAGTCTTTGCCGACGATCTGCAAGACCTCGATGCGGGTGTCCAGGACATTCGCGGCGTGGTCGAGAATCAGGGTTTTGTGGTCAAGCGCGAATCGGCTCACCGGCGCGGCCAGTTCTTTTCCCGTTTCCCCGAATACACCGGGCAAGCCCCGAAGGGCGCGAAGGCTCCCCCTAACCGGCGCATCCGCTTCCCGACCTCCGAGAATGCCGCGCACTTCACGCCGTTTGCTTCTGCCGGCGAGGGGCTGGATTCCTGCACCTGGGGCGACGAGCCGGTAATGGATTTCAAGACCCCGCTAGGCTCGGACTTTTCTTTCACGTTCCAATCGAAGCCGGATAAATATGCGCCCGGCCACACGATATTTATTGGCGGCACCGGCGAAGGCAAGACCACCACGATCAGCGTCTTGCTCTCGCAGCTCTACAAATACCCAAACTTTCGCGTCCTCGCATTCGACCGTCTGCGCGGCCTCGAAGTGTTCACCTCCGTTATGGGCGGCGAATATCTCGACATTGCCCACGGCCTCGATGTAAACCCACTGCAACTACCAGACAACCGCGAATCGCACGCTTTCCTGGACAACTGGTTTCAGGTGTTGACGGGCAAATCAGAAGATGAAGATTTAGCGCAAATCAGCCAGGCAATCCGGCAGATTTACAAACTCGACCGCCCTTTAAGGACATTGAATAATTCGCTGGACGCTTTCGGTTTGCCCGTAAAAGGCAGCGTTAGAGCGGCACTTGAGCGGTGGACGACCGGGGCATTGTCGGGGATTTTTACCGGCGAAAAAGACGCGATGGACTTTGACAAGGGGCTGGTCACGATTGATATGACCTCGATGCTTGAGCTTCCCGACGTGCTGGCTCCGATGGCCTACTACCTGTTTCACAAGCTGGTTGTCCAGGCGCGCAACAAAGGCGGCTATGCCGTGTTTGTTGACGAGCTGGTGAAGTATCTGAACAACCCGACTTTCGCCCCGAAAATCGTGGTGATGCTGGAAGAGATACGCAAGACCGATGGCGTTTTCATCGGTGCCGTCCAGTCTGCCGACCAGATTTTAAGTCACCCCGCCGCGCCGCGCTTCCTGGCTAACGTGGAAACGTGGGTCATGTTCCCGGACAAGACCGCAAACCGTGCGCATTTTACCGACGACCTGCGGCTGAATGACCAGGAATACAACTGGCTCACACAGTCGCACAAAGGGCGTGAGGTGCTGGTAAAGCGCAAGGGCGGCGAGAGCACAGTAATCAATGTGGATCTCGCCCCTCTGGGCGAATTGCTGCGCGCATTCGATTCGTCGGATGCGGCGCAAGCCAAGTTGCACACTTTGAGAAAGGAGCGCCCGAATGATTGGAAAGATGCGTTTTTGCGCGGCTAGTGCGCTACTGCTGCTCGGCAGCACGCAGGCGTACGCCGGCATGGTCGTTACCGATCCGGTTTCGTATACCTACTATGTCGAAGAAATAAAGAAGATGGCCACGCAGGTTGAGCAAGGCGCAAAGCAAATCGAAACGCTCGACGGTGTGCTGACAAAGGCCAACGACATAAACAACAAGATGATGGGGCATTACAACCGCGCACAGAACCTTGTGCGCCGCATGGATCGGCTGCAAAAGGTTCTGACGCGGGACACACACGGCGATATGTTCGAGCGATTGCGACAGATCGGCGATGCCGGCCGCTCAACGGGCGGCGTGATGCGCGGCACGGCCACCGAAGCGAAGTATGCCGGGCAAGACTACGCGGCACTCACCGGCGAGGATTTATTTGCCGATACCCGCAAGGTGCTGGAATGGAATTTCGGAGATCCACGCGACCATTCCGACCCGATGGCGCAATACCGGACGGCCGACGCGAAATACCAGGCGCAGCAGGAAGCATTAAAGAACGTGGTTGCGACCTCACAGGCCACGCTCGGCGGCATAAAAGACCGCATGGATACCATCAACGACTTGGCCGGGCAAGTAAACCAGACGGCTAACATGAAGGATGCGCAGGACCTGACGAACGCCTTGCTCGTCGAAGTCCTGAAAACGCTGACTGACATGCTGGCAGTCGCCGCGCAGGCCAATCAAGCGGCGGCGCTGTTCAACTACAACGGCGCAACGGATAAGACCTTTGCAGAACGGCAGAAGGTTTTGCAGGGAATCGGTGCGCAGGTTGCACATACCGAGGACGCAGTATTAAAAGATAACACCCACACCGGCACCAGCAAGCAAATGGATGGCGGACTTTTTGACAAAAAATCACAGTGAAGGAATGAACATGAAAAAAGCTATTTTGATCGCACTGGCTATATTGGTTTTGGGCATTGGTTTATACCGACAGTCCACAAAGTCCAACGAAGTGCAGCCGGCCACCGCCAGCAAAGTGTCGATCGTTGACGATAGCAACCCGTCAGTTTCGCATGCGAAACCGCCGTTACCGCCCGGCTGCGCCACCGTGGAATGCAAAGGCATTAAAGGGCATGTGGACGATGTACTTCAAAAGAACACACGCGCAACGCCCTCAAAATGAGCTTTGGTAAAGAAATGCTTGGGTTTGTGGTGGGCAATCTCAATAGCTTCACCATTACTGTTTACGATGCCCTTGTGGCATCCTGGCCAGCAATGACAATCACGACGCTTTATATCGTGATATGTGGCTACATGATTATCACGGGGAACGCCGGGAAGCACGCCAAAGAACTCGGCGTCAGCATGGTTTTGCTGGTTATTCTGCAAAGCGTTGTGCAAAGCGGCTACACGGAGTGGGTTTCCGTCCCTGTTTTATCAATGGCCGATGGCCTTGGGCAGCTTGCTGTCGATGCTACAGGTGTTCGTGGGGGCGATATATTCCAAGCCCTAGATGACGGGCTTGGTCAGATTATAACAACAGTAAGCCGGATAGAACCAACAGGCAACATTTTTACAAGCGCGTGGCTTTACATCAAAGTCGGGGTCGCATCCCTTCTGCTGACTATTGGTTATGGCCTGATGTATGTGGTTTTTCTTGCGCTGATCCTCATGGCGTACTTCAGCACTTACATGATGCTCATGGTCGGCGGCATATTCCTGTGGTTGGCTTCATTCAATGCAACACGACAGTACACATATGCCTGGCTGAAAGCCATAGCAAACTATGTTGTATGGATTTTTTATTTGTCCGCCGTGATGGGCTTTTTCATGAATGTCACAACAGACTACATCACGCTTATGTCCCAATGGGATTTGGCCGTCGATGGCGCTTTCCCTCCCACGCTCGGCAAAATCTTTTTCCTCGGCGTTCTCGTTTATTACCTCCTGATGAAAACCGCCGACTGGTCGGCCACGCTCACAGGCGGCACGGCCATGTCGCCCGGCATTGTCACCTCCGGCGTTGGCGCGGTTGGCGGCGCAGTTAAAGGCCTCGCAGGGTCGGAAGCCGTACAAAAAGCCGGGGGTTGGGCTGCTGGCAAGGCTGGTGGAATGGCGCTGGCCGGTGGAGCAAGGGCGTACTCGGCGCTTAGAGGGGTATTCAAAAAATGAGCCTACCCCTTGCCAGCACACAATACGAACATGACGTTGCAACCGTGTTGCTCCAGCTTTTGCACCTGACGAAAGCCCTGCCGGAGAGCCAGCCTATCGCGTTCACGCCGACCGGCTTCTGCCGGTCGATAGGGTGGCCGGCCACACAACACAGCTTTGAACGCCTGCAACATTGCATCAGCCAGTTACAGCGCACCTCGTTGGAAAGCCCCTACTGCGAATCTATATCCCTTTGCCCGGCGTATTCCCTCGAACACGACCAGACGGGCGAGAAGATCACCCGTTACCAGGTGGAAGTAAACCCGGCCGCACTGGAAATGTTTGCAAGCGATTTTTCAACGATTCAAGTTTTCCAAACCCCAAAGGAGCAAAAGTGAAAATGTTTATACCCGCCATAATTATTGCCCTCCTGGTCGGCTGCGCCGACCTGCCGGAGAAATCCCCAACGAAGCTGGAAAAGTCGCCTTGTGCCTGCGGTCAAGCGGCCGATACCTCACGCAATGTTTAGCCGATTCCGCCGACGCAAGCCGCCTACTGAGGGCAGAAACTCATGGCTGCAAGCACAGCGCAACGCTCGCCTGTTTGCAGCCGTGGCAATCGCCGAGGCTTGCGGGATCGTATTTGTGTGCGTCTGGTATGTGACGCACCCGGTAATTAAAGAGGTGCCGCGCTATGTGGAATTTACGACGGGCGGCAACAACTTTGTGCGCGTCCTCCCAGCAAACGGCACGGTCAGCGATAACGAGGCCTTGGTATCGGCTGACATGCGCCGCTACATCGTGGCGCGTGAGCTGGTGAATAAGACGGATGAAGCGGATCGCTACGCCACCGTTAAATTCATGTCCTCGAACACGTTATTCCAGAAGTTCCGCGAGGTGGCGGGGCGCAAGGACAGTCCGCTTTATCAAGACGGCCTAAAGCGCAACATCATCATCGGGATCGACACGCCGATTGCCGAAGGCGTGCATCAAGTGGAGTTTGTGACAGAGGACACAATCGACGGCAGAGGGGAGCCGCCACGCCGTACATCGTGGCAAGCCACCATCGGCTACGAGTACGCCGTGCAGGAGATCCCGCGCAATGAATCTTGGCGCAATCCTCGCGGCATCAATGTAATTGAATACACCATCAGAAGACGGAGTTAAACAATGAAAAAGATTTTCGCAATATCCATTTTAACGGCCTCCCTTGTTGCTGCGCTGCCTGTCGCTCATGCGGAAATTAGCGACGAAATAGGCGGCGGGGTCGCCGCAGCAGGTTCACACGGCGGCATGGGCGGCGCGGGTGTAGAGGCGAATCGCTCCATGCGTACCGCAATATCACTGAATGCGGTGCAAGCGGCATTCGATGATAGCGACCCGCGCGCAAACGTCGTGCATTTCAGGTATGACCAAAACACTACCTACAAGCTGCGCCTGCGTGAATACATGGACACAACGGTTGTCCTTCCGGCCGGTGAATCCGTGGATGGGTTTTCACTGGCTGACGAATACAACTTCCAATTTAAGCCGTATACCGGCAAGGCCGAAGTTACCGCAAACCAGAATCTTGCCAACATCTTCACCTTGAGCGCAACGCGCCCAGGGGCGGACACAAGCCTCACCGTCATAGGCCAGAGTGGCCGCATCTATAGCTTTTACATGCGCTCCGATTCGGTTAAATCCGCCCACATGCCAACGCTGGTGGCGTACATCGAGGACAAGCCCGCAGCGCCGGTTTCGCATGCGAAACCACAAACTGACAAACAGACGGTTTCGCATGCGAAACCGCAGCCATTCAGCAAGCCTGCAGCTCTAATCAAGGCCTCCCCTGTAAACACCGGGGAAGAGGCCGCAGAACTCGCCGAGTACCTGCGCCGTGTAGGTATCGCCGACCCGTCAAAAGTCAATTTCGAGTATGGCGTTGAAGGAGGGGAGGCGGCGCTTGCCCCGCTTCGGGTTTTCGATGATGGATACTTTACTTATTTCCAATTCAGCAAGGACGGCACACTGGATCAGGTGAGCCGCCTCCCTGCAATTTACAAGGTGGTTGACGGGTACGATACGCCCGTCAACAGCCGCGTAGAGGCTGGTTCGCTCATTGCCGAAAGCATCGGTACTGGCTGGACGCTGCGCAATGGCGGCGCGCACCTGTGCATAAGAAAGCGCTAAATGGAACACGATGATTCGCGCGAAAAGCCTCGCGCAAAGCGCAAGGCGCGGGAGAAGCAGGCTGACGCAGCCGCGCAGCCGCCCGACATTGCGCCAGGCCAACACGACCATGATTATCAGGATGAACTACGGCGCTCCGATATACCAGGGCGCGGCCAAGATGATGCGCCCGCTTTTGACGGCGAAGTGGCCGAAAGCCCCGCCCCTATCACAGCTTCCGAGCCTCTCCCGGAAGCTGTTGCGGTCGCTTCTCCCGCTTTCACTCCGTCAAAAGTAATCTCCGATATAGCCAAACCAAAAGCGATGCTGCCAGAGTGGGCTATATGGGGCTTGCTTGGCGTGCTGGCCGTTGGTGGCGCTGGCGGTGCCGCTTACTATTTCAAGAGCACCAAAGCCTCAAAAACACGCCCGCAGATGGTGATTAAAGACACGGGTGTGCCGGATGATTTTTACCTGAAACCGTTATCGCCGCCAGTGCAGCGCGAAGATGCCCCGCCGCCAAAACCAGAACCCCGCCCAGCGGCTCCTGTAGTCAAGGTTGTAAAGCTGGCCGCTGCCGACCTTTTTTCAGTCTCGCCAGTTCCGCCCCCGCCGCCACCCGATCCGTCGTTTGGCGTTATCAACGCCGAGAACGAGGCAAGGCGCGGGTCAGGCATTACGCGAGTGGCGCGCAACGGCACGCTTGCCAAGCCGGAAGAATTTATCAACTCGCAAGACAAGTACGACGATGAAGATCAGCAGGTGGCCAGTTACCCGGTCAATCTCGACCGGGTAATAACGGTGGATCGCTTTATCCATGCAACACTGATTCAGGGAATCAACGCGGAGCTGGCCGGCAAGGTGGTCGCCCAAATAGACGAAAACGTCTACGGGGCGCATGGCGCATTTGTATTGATTCCGGCCGGAAGCAGGGCAATAGGCCGCTACAAAGCCACCATGAAGCCGGGGGATGAACGCTTTGATATGTTTTGGTCGCGGATCATTACACCGGCCGGCATAAACATTCACCTGGGCAACGGCGAAATGACCGACGCGATGGGTCGCGCCGGCATCACTGGCGACATTGACAACCGTTTTTGGGATCGCTACGGCATGGCCTTAATGGTGTCAACTTTAGGGATTGCAGGCTCTATTGCCATTCCCGTTACAACGGCGAATCAAGCCGTGATCGTCCAGCAGTACGGTAGCGCCTCGATGAACATGGCACAGCAGATACTCGACAAAAATATCAACCTGCGCCCAAAAATCACGATTCAGCCAGGACAGCCGATCCTAATTAGCCCCTCAAAAGATATTTGGTTTAAGAAGCCCGAAAAACGTACCTCCGTCGCCGTCGCCTTAGATGATTTAAAAGGAGCATCAAAATGAAAAAAGTCGTTATTGCCGTTGTTTTGATTTTGCTATCCCTCACGGCCACCGCCGCCGAAATGATTTCGCATGTGCGGCTGTTAGCCCCTATAGATGTGCCTAAGTCGCGCGAAGCGCGAGCGATGTTCGAGGGATTAAAGCCCGAAGCCCTGCAATTCGGCTTGGGCGAGGCCGCGCTGATCGGCGCTATCGAATTCCAGCCCCTCGCACCACCCAACACGCGGGTGGTTATCAAGTGGCACAGCATCACCGTGGACAGCATCGGCGGAGCTGGGGCGCAGGCCTTGCCGACGCCACTGGTGTCGCAATTCACAGTCAATACGGCGCGTATCGAGGCAAACACTTCCATGTCTGTGCGCGGCGACCTTGACCAGGTTGCCCAGGCGTATCTAGCCTTAAAGCAAATGCAGGAACGGAAAACGCCCCGCGATTTAGTTTCATCAAAAGAAACGACCAAACTGGGCGGTGCTAGCGCCAGCGAGTTTGCATCGCAAAATACTCCGGCCGCAAACGACCTCGCGCCGAGCAGCAGCGGGCACAGCGGCGGGCAAGGGTTGACCAACGCGCCGACCAACAGCGGCCAGAACGCGGTAAACACCGACTTGATCGTGACCACCTGGGAAGATTGCGCGGCGCGCAATGACTTCACCGCGCTCTTGTCATACCCGCAAGCGCGCAAGGTAAACAAGACGCAATCAGGCACACCAATGAGCGTAGGCTCCTGCGAGGATCACGGCGTGCCTGTCGTGATTACCTCGTACCGGGAAGATTGCACCGCCCGGATTGATCGCACCGCTCTCCTCGTTTACCCGCAATCGCGCAAGATCGACAAAGCGCCGAACGGACAAACCACAACCGGCCTATGCGAGGACTTCGGCGCGGCCGTGGCCGTTCAAACCGTCTACGGAGCGCCATGCGGCGACGTGGTGGATATAGCGCAGAAGAAAACATTCCAACAGTATGTGCAGTTCGCAATGGTTGGTACCCTGAGGGTGGACGTGGCTCTTTGCACGGCGGATTTTACGAAGTATTACCCGATTGTCGGTATTCCTGCTGCTTGCGGATATCGACATGACTTTGTAAACGGTCTGTCGATCAAGCAGGAGGAATTGCAGTACACCGACAAGACAGGGAAGATTATCAACGTCCGAAGCTGTGATGATTCGACCGCAGCCTTTAAGCAATATGTCACGACAACAACCTGCACCCCGACCGTTGACACCGCAAACAAACTGGTAATCAACAATACCAGAGTGGCTTTCAAGGATGCCAACGGCGCGGAGCTTTACGCTACCGCCTGCGCCCCGTCTGCCACGCAGCAATTCCCCATCAGCGAGGCATTTTGCACGCCGAAGTACGAGCATGATTTCGTAAATCATGTGAGCTACTACGTGACTTCATCCTATTACATCGACCAGCTCGGTGCTTCGCATGCCTTGTCCACTTGCACCCGAAGCGCATCCAACAGCTTCGCGCATGTGTACCAAACAACGGGCTGTAGCGTCACGAATGACGATATAGGGCTTATGACGCACTGGAACAAGATCACGCAGATAGTGACGCCGGTGGACGGGACACTGACAATCGCGCCTTGCGCGGAACTTGGAAGCCCTACAGGGTACGCCTATCTTGGCGAGGTGATGGTGGTGGCCAACACACCGATTACGTCATGGACTTTTCCCACAAACGGCTTATGGCAGAATATCGCAAACATGCATACCGTTTTCCCGAACGCAAACTACACAAATAACACAAATGTTTACTCAAATATTTGCTCAATCCAAACTCCAACCCCTGCCGGTTCCCCTGTCCAAAATTGTGGCACCACCGACCCGACTTTATTTGTTAAAGGATATGTGTCCGGGTCATGGACGGTAGCCGGATATAAAGGAACCTCAAACAGTTACTACAGAAACTATTTGCGCGGCGACGGCACAACCTACCAAGACACTGCAATTATCCATAACAATTTAACACTATACACCTGCTTTAAATACGCCTGGCAAGCTCCCGCATATAGCTGCGCCGCATTCTAAAGACCGCCCATGTCTGCGCTTTTAAGACAGCACCTAAAGCCGTTTGAGCCGTATTTCGCCAGGGAAGGGCTGACAGAGATCAGCATTAACCGACCTGGCGAACTATGGCTCAAGTCACCGGCCGGCAAGGAGGTGGTCAAGGACAAGGCATTCACGCTGCAACTGCTGAATGATTTGGCCTCGACCCTCGCCACCCACAAAAAGCAGCGGTTCGACGAGTACGCCCCGATGCTCGGCACCACGATACCGGGCTACAACTACCGCATTCAGATCGTGGGCGGCGCAGTGGCTGACAGCGGGTTTACAGCCAGCATCCGCATCCCTCAACCGGGGCGGTATCCGGTCGAGGATTATTTTGACGATCCGGCAGAAGCCGCGAAGTTGATCGAGGCGGTCGGCGGTCATGGCAGAACGGTTGCGGTCGTCGGGCCGATGGGTTCTGGCAAGACCACGTTTGCCAATTCCTTGATCGCCAGAATACCGATGCACAAGCGGTTTGTGGTGGTCGAGGATGCCCGCGAGCTGGTGATTGAGCAACCGGATCAAGCCCGGTTACTCAAAAGCAAGTCCGGCACGGACTTGGCCAGCATCACCTATGACCAGATCGGCGATGCCTTAAAGCGCCTCACGCCGGACTGGATCGCCTTTGGCGAGCTGGACAACAAAAACACCAGCGCCTTCCTCGATATGTCCGGCACAGGCCACCCGTGCATCACTACGATGCACTCGGACAACGCGGACAGGGCGCTAATGCGTATCGCACGCATGGCGCAGGCCAGCGGCTTGCAGGGCGGTTTGGATGTGGCTATGGGGATCGTCGAAATGAACGTCCACGCACTTATTTTTATCCGCAAGGATGAAGAGAAACGAACCTTTCGCGCACGGGTTCAGTATTTAGGGGGGTAATGATGGGATTCCTGGAACAGTTCAAGCAGTCGCTTTCGTTTGTGTATGACGTTTTTGTGGTCGCCACGGCGTACTTTGCCCTGGTGGCCATTGCCTCGTACTTCGGTGGCGTGCCGTTTACGACAGGCGCACCGTTCTGGCTGGCCAAGTCCTTCAAGCTGCAATGGCCTTTGTGGTGGTCTGCCAGCGTGGCCAGCGACATTCTGCTGGCCACGCTGGCGCTCGGCTTCAATCCTCTGCGCAACATCGGGGATTATGGATCGGCGGAATTTGCCACGGAGCGGCAAATTAAGGCGATGGGCTTGCGCCACAAGCAAGGCGTAATCTTCGGCGTAAAGAATGGCCGCTACCTGCGCAACAATGATCCGCTGTCGGCCATTATCATTGCGCCACCGGACAGCGGCAAGACCGCCGGCCTGCTGGTGCCGACGCTCGTTTCATGCGGCGATTCGATGATTATCTCCGACATTAAGCCGGAGCTGTACGCCTTGACCGCAGCACGCCGCGCGCAGTTTTCCAAGGTGTTGAAGTTCGCGCCAGGCGAGAAGGATTCGCTTCAATGGAATCCGCTGCACAAGCGGGAGTTGCCGGCCGATTGGAACGATATAGTGATCCACGTCGAGCGGGTAGCCCGAACGATGTATATATCTGACAAGGACGGCAAGGCCGATTACTGGACGGATGAAGGCCGCAGCACGTTCATCATGTTTGCCTTGTATTTGATCCACCTGAACGGACAGACTTCGATCCCCGAAATTCGCGCATCGGTGCTAAAACACGGCGCAGACGTGCCGGCCGAGATTGCGCGCATCCTGGACGACACGCCAAACCTGCCGGCACGCATCCAGGAAGAGGGGGCAACACTGCTCGGCAAGGGGGATCGTGAGTTTTCCAGCATCTTCGGCACGTTCAAAAACGGCCTGAATGTTTACGCCGACCCGCGCGTAGCGCACAACATGACCGGCTGCGACTTCTGCCTGGACGACCTGCGCCGCGAAACAACCTCGCTATACCTGACTGTCAACGATGCAGACGCGCGCCGTTTAAGCCCCGTTCTGTCGATGTTCTTTGAATTTGCCAACGCGAAGTACATGTCAAAGCTGCCGGGCAATGAAGAAAAATCCATCGTTTTTATGTTGGAGGAATTCGTCAGGCTCGGCCGCATTGACGAGATTATCTCTTCCCCGGCGCTGGCGCGCGGGTATCGCCTCCGATACATCTTTGTCATGCAGAGCTGGTCGCAAGTGCAAGACCTGTACGGGGAAAAGAAAGCCGATACGCTCAAGAATACCTGCGCCTTCCACCTTTATTTCACGCAGAACGACGAGAAGGTGGCCGAATCCATATCCCGATCCATCGGGAAAAAGACCAGGCAGCGGCTATCGTTCTCGTCCGGGGATCGAAGCCTTACGCGCAACAAGCAGGAATCCGCCGAAGGCCAGCCGCTTATGCTGGCTCAAGACATTATGAGCATGCCGACCGGCGATATTTTGATCCTGCGGCAAAAGCACTTTCAGAATCCGGTTTATGCCCGTGCGCCGTTTTGGTTCAAGGATCGCGCCTTGCTTCCCCACGTCAGCCCGACCCCCAGACTTTCGCATGCGAAAGCGTAAAGAGTTTTCAACCCGCAGCACAATCACAAGGAGAAAAGCATGTCAGTAAACCGCGTAACGCTTGTAGGCCGTCTTGGCCAAGACCCAGATCAACGCTTCCTGCCAAATGGTGATGCTGTGGCAAATGTTTCCCTGGCTACTTCCGAGAAGTGGACGGGCAAGGACGGCGAGAAGCAGGAAGCAACGGAATGGCACAACTTGGTATTTTACAAGCGCCTTGCCGAAGTGGCCGGTGAGTATTTGAGGAAAGGGTCGCAGATTTATGTTGAGGGTAAGCTCAAGACGCGCAAGTGGGTAGATAAAGACGAGGTGACCCGGTACACCACGGAAATCATTGTCGATGATCTGCAAATGCTGGGCGGTGGCAAGGCCGAACCGGAAGAGGGTGCGCCGGCGAAAAGCAAGCCCGCCGCGAAAGCCAAAAAAGACTAACGAGGTGCAACATGCGCGAATTCAAGGGAATCAGGCCAAAGTTTACAGATGAAAGTCAGACGCACCCGGCAAGGGTGCGCCAGTTCCATTGGGTAAGGGGTGCGGGAGCGGATGATAGCGAGGCCGCGCTGTTCGCCGGCCGTGAAATGCGGATCGCACGGACAGCCTCCGGCAATTCTTTTCACCTCACCTACATGGACATGATTTATCCGTCCGCCCTACCCAATGAAGCGGAGGCAAAGGCGGTTGCTTTGGACTTTGCCTGCTCCGTGCTGCTGTCGATGTTGTCCATGATCGGCTGCAAAAGGGGCTTCCGCGTGATAATGACAGACGCGGAAGGATCTCGCCGAGATCCCGTTTTTACCGCTCCCGGCCACGATCACGCCCGACTACCTTCTGTAAGCTCTGCTGGTGAATCTGCAACGTCTGCATGATCGTTTTCCGATCCGCGTTTGAAATACGCGGGTCGGTGTTGATCGCCTGCCGCTGCTTCTCGACAGCCTCAAGCCTGCGCTCCACGATCTTTTCCACGGCACGCTTGCGCTCAAGCTGCCGGGTGTAGCTCATGGGCTTGGCCGCATCAGGCGCGGGGTTCTGTAGCGCATCCAACTGCTTTTGCATCTTCTCGGTGTCGTTCCGCAGCTTCACCACCAGGCTATTAACCAGCAGCTTCATGTCCGGCGCATCCGGCTTGATAAGCTCCTGACTGATGGCGCGCAGCGCCTTCATTCGTTCGGATCGCTCTTTCGAGAACGGCAGGGTAGTTTGCTTCACCTGATCTTTCAGCCGTGCCACCGCCTTGGCCATAGCGATGCGTTTGGCGAACGCATCCATAACGAAGGGGGGTATGCCCTCCCGCTTTCTGCCGTGCTGTTCCAGGTACTCCTGCACCGCCGCCTTGCTGTTGCCCGGCAACTCGATCTTGTTCTTCTCGGCCAAACTCTTTGCGTACTTGAGCATTTCGGGCGAGGCTTGTTCGCCCGGCTTCTCGCCGTAACCGCTGGCCAGCGACGCGCTGAATAGCTTTTGCTCGTACCAGGTGCCGCTTTTCCGCAGCGCCTCGATGCCGCGATTGATCCGCTCCAGCACTTCGGGACGGTCGAGGCGGCGAGTGGCTTGCTGCTCAAGCCCCAGCTCGGTCATGCGCTCGGCAAACCGTTGGCGTATGACGAAGAGATCGGGGGGGTTAAGCCGCAGCTTGGTTTTATCCGGGTCGGTGTTGTAGTTGTTGATAACAACGTGGACGTGCGGGTTTTTGGTGTCGGTGTGCAAGACCATCATGTACCGATAGCCTTCGCTGGCCAACTGCTCCTGGAACACCTCCCGCGCCGCAGCCATGACCTTGCGCGCATTCGCCGGGGTGTTCTCGCAATCGGCGGACAGCAGGGCATGAGTGGCATGCCTGGGCGCACGTTCTTTCTTTGCCGGTTTCGCATGCGAAACCGGAGCGGGTTCTATTCCCCCGCGCCCTCGATCTCGATCTGCGACCCCTCGCATTTCAGAATCCGGTCTGCGGTCGGAAACACGATCAGGAACATCACCCGGCAATAACAGTTCTCGCCCTTGTCGGTTGTGTACCACAGCGAGTTCGGACAGGTTGTGCAGGCGATCCCTTCGGTGTGGAGGTGGGATGCGGCTGAGTTTGGTTTTGGCATGGTGTGGCTCCTTCCTGGTTAAGTGCTTCGGTTTAGGTTCTCGCGGTGTGGGTGTTGCCCTTTCAAAATCCTTGCGCCATTCCTCATAGACCCGATGCATGTCGTCTTTGCCGACGAACTTTTCACCGTCCTGATTCTCGGCCTCAAGCTGTTGCTCCAGCGGCTTGTCGCCGCGCTCAATGTAATTGAGCACATTAAAGACGCGCGCGCCCCTCGCGTGGCTCACGACCTTAAAGACCGCCTGCGGAGCCTTCTTATTGACCTGGCTGACATAGGAAGTGGAGAGGCGGGTAACGTCCTCCCGGCTTCCGCGCTTGGCCTTGATCTTATCGCCGCTTGTGGAGTTCATCGCGTATCTCTTTCAGCATGGCCATGATCTGCCGAAACTCACCCTGCAACCGCTCATGGTTCTGCCGCAGCTCCTTGTCGTCCACCTGTCCGTATATGTTGAACGTGTGTGCCAGTTGGTTCAGGTTGCCGCCGACCCGCGCAAGATCGGATCGCAGCCCGGCCAGCTCCTCGATCATCCCTGATGCGTCGAAGTGCTGGACGTTCTCGCCGCCCAGGTAGGCGCGCAATGCGCGCTTCAAGATCGCCGAAGGTGTGATGCGCCGGCCGGCCGCTTTGGTTTCACTGGCCGCGCGCTTCTCAAGCGGCGCGGTCAGGTCGCCCAGGCGAACGCCGGTAAACGCATAGCGTTTCGGCTTCGCGGGTGGCGGTGCATTTTTTGGATTGTTTAACAAAATGCGTATCCTGCCTTATTGATTTGGCCTAATTATACACGGTATAATTTGGGCGAATCAATAGGGGTTAGTCTGAAGGGGTGCCAGCCGAAGGATGGGGAAACTCTGTAAGAGTGTCCCGCCCATAGGGCGCAAGGCTTTTGAAATCGTGAGAACCAACAAAAGAACAACCACTTACGAAAAAATACGGATATCCACACAAACTAAAAAGGCGGAAATGTTGCACAGACGAAAACCGCTGTTGCACAGCCGCTTTCGTCTGTTGCATGGAAAAATCTACCCGTTGCAAGCCGATTACAGGCCGTTGTGCGGCATAAAGTGGCGGTTGCGAGGTTCGCAATTAAAATAGTGCTCACTAACCCGCCAAAAGGCCGGCCAGTTACCCACACCACTACGGAAAACACCCTGGCGTATTGAGCGCCGGTTTTCCTCCGGGCATGGATAACTGGCCAAGATCAAAACCTAACTTGCAGGAGGGTGGAAGCCTTCGGCGTGACGGGTCGGCGATGCTGACCAAAATCCTCGACCGAAAGCCCGACCTGTTTCCGCTGCGCGGCGGTCGCGGTCGCGGATATTTGGGAAAGTGGCGCAGGCCTGAATCGTGCAAAAGTGCGCTGAAGAACTCCCGCCGCGCTGAAGAACTCCCGGAAGTTAAATTTTCACTTCCAATAAAACGCGATTTAAGCCGTTCCACCCTTTAGGGTGCCCTACCCCTCGCCGATCATCCGCCGCGCTGCTGTAGGCCGTGCCAAATCGTTTGCATGCCGCCTTTACCCCCAAATCTACACCCCCCTTTTTTGCAAGTTGTTTTTGAAAAAGTTTGATTTCCTCTGGCTGTTTTCACGAACGGCGCGCTAGCGCCGCCCCTTTGCCCCCGGCAAGCCGTAGGCGCAGGCGGTGCATAGGGGACGCAAGCGGCTTGCCGCGCTGCGGTTCGTGTCTTGGTGCCGGATGGTTGCCGCCCAATAGGTTCAAACCGCGACTAGCGGTTTGTCATTGTTGAGGAAGGGGGAGCCGCCCGAAGGGTGGGGGAAACCCCTTTAGGGGTTGCCCCTCGCTTCGCGCCACTTTTTCGGCCGCCGCCCGTTAAAGAATTAAAAGAGTTAAGAACCGTGCGCGCGCGTAGCGCGTGTTACGGTTTGCGGAACCTGCGAAAACACGGCCTTTGCGCGGCGAAACCGTCAGTGATATAACGAGGCTACCCACAGGCGAAACCGTCAGTGATATAACGAGGCTATCCACAGAAAACCGTCAGTGATATAACGAGGCTATCCACAGGCAATTAAATCTGTCAGCGATATAACGATATGGGGAGTGCTGACGCGGCAGCGTCAGTGATATAACGAGGGCGAGTTTACAGTGCGGTAGTTTTGTTGTGAAACGTCACCTGGTCGCCGGCTTGATCGTAGATCATCAAATATTGCGGCAACGTGTTAGCTGTGGCGATTGCAATTACCTGGCTACGAAATGCGCGAATATGGCTGTGTGCGCCACACTTTTCGCGCAGCAGGTCTAGGCCGATCTTCCAGTTTGACTGATGGCCGCAATGCTTTCTGGCCAGCTCGTACAGTCGCCGCTCAAGCGGCTTGCGCAGCCGGAAATAATCGCGGTGAATCGTCAACACTTCATGCGCTTGCACCGCATTAAACATCCATTTTGACAGCGTGACCTCGACGGCAATCATGCGCTCGTCGCCTGGCGACTTCTCGATCACCGACCAGCTATCAATAATGCCGAACCCCTCTCTAACGCGCTCCCCTCCCGTCCGTATATCAGTGCTAATGGACGTGCCGCGCAACCGCTCCAGCGAGTGCGCCAGGCGCTTGTATTCAATGCCGCCGGTTGGCTTATTTGTCGAAACAAGGTAGTCGTACACCACGAAGCGCACGGTGCGATTTTTAGCATCTGCGCGCCCCCTGTTCAATGCTTCCGTCATTTGAGAAATAACGAAGATCAGCACGTCCTTGTCGAACTGCGTTGCCCTGCCCTTCACGCTCGGGTAAACCTCAATCTTCCTGCTGCCGTCCTTGCTTTGCCAATTCCATGTTGTCAGGTCTGGTTTTGTGGCCAGAGTGAAGATCGGCGCTTCCATGCTCGCGCCGTCGTCTTTCATCGCGTAATCAAACAGATCAGCCAGGAAGAAATCCCGGTTCGCGTGACGAGCCGGTAACAAGGTATGCGGTTTCGCATGCGAAACCGGAAGCCACGCCTCACCCTCGGCCGGATCGGTGAAAAGCTGGCTTTGCTGCACCGCCTCGATCCGGCTCACCAGCTCGTTCCCTTTGTTCTCGTTCTCGTTCTCGTTCATGTTCATACCCTTAATTTATAGGTCGCGCTACAGCAGCACCGTTTTTGAACGTTAAGAATTTTCCGGTCTTATCATTCTCGAAATCTACTGAGGCTACATCACCACAGCATGAAGTCTCAATAGCATATTTTTTTGCTTTGGCCGCATCGCATGGGTTCCAATCCTCAATATGCGTTTTGCCGCCAAGGGTATGAACCGACACAACTACCACACCAAGCTTAAAAGAAGCACTCCTCGCACCCATATCAGCCTTTCTGCTACTCGTTAAATTCGCATCACCGGCACAATTCAGGCCTGCGCCAACTTTCCCAAATATCCGCGACCGCGACCGCCGCGCAGCGGAAACAGGTCGGGCTTTCGGTCGAGGATTTTGGTCAGCATCGCCGACCCTTCACGCCGCAGGCAATCCACTCTCCTGCAAGCTCGGTTTTGGTTTGCGCCACGCCGGGCCGGTCTTGCAGCACTCGACCGCCTCGGCCAACGTATAGAATCCGCCCCACAGCGTGGGGCGATCCCATGCGCCTCCATCCAAGCAATGCACATGATAAAACTTGCCTTCAACCGCTTCCGGCAAAGCGGACGGCATTGCCTGAATAAATGGCAGATTGTTAAACTTTTGGTGCGATTGCGGCCGCGCCGCATTCGCCGTGCTGTCAAAATGGGGTGGGAGCTTTGGGTTAATTAAAAATCCCTCACACTCTCCCTCGGCTATATAAACATCTGCCACCCCATCATAGGTAAATCTTTTCTCTTTTAAAAACCTCACCCAAAATGCTTTTGCCCGGCGCTTTGCACTGGCCAAATCATCACAGACAAACACCCGCACATTTTCCAACGGGAGCGGCATCACGCGATAGACAGCATAACCCCCCGCGTCCACCTCGATATAAACCCCGCTCACATCGGAATCTAACGTAGTGTGCCAAGAGCAATTACCTGTCGCGCGCCATTTACATTTAACGGTCATTTCAATTCTCCTTAAAAATCGCTCAACTGTTCACCAAACACCCGCGCCATGCGCGCCAGCGCAGATGCGTCGGTGAGCGTGACGCGCCAAGGTTCGCAAAGCTGATAGCTGGAACACATCACCAGCCATGCCTCGCCTTCGAGGCTGGCCAGCCAGGCCGTCGCATTCTCGGTGGCCTCCGCTACCATCGCTTGCGCATCGTCCTGACACTCGGTTTCCATCGGGTCGAAGAACCCGACCAGTTGGCCGTCCACGAATCTGGCCAGTTTCCAGCCTGCGCCGGTGTAAATGTCTTTTTCGGCTTCGGTCAGGTTGATTACCTGGCAGGCCGGAGCCTGCTCGATGCGGTCGGTGACGTTCATTGTAAACCTCCTGTTATTGGCTTGGAATTTCAAACGGCACGGTAAACGCGCCCATTGTTGCAAAGAAATAAATCATTAAAATTCATCTCGCCATCCGCGTCACGCGGCACATCCTCTTCCGCAATTTCTTCGGCCATAAAACCAAAATGAACGTGAGAGGTTCTGTATGCAACGCGCTGCCCGTTAAATTGTTCATGGTGCCAGTGCGCGCCCTCGTCCTGGACAGGCCACTCAGGAGCCTCAGAATTAGAACGATCTGCCTCTTCATATTCATTACCAGTACAGACAATTTGAATTTGGTTTGCCTCTAAAATCATCGGGACGTTTAAGCTCCGGGTGTGGGCAGCGCCCACGGTGTTGTTCGTATCGGTGGAAGAATTGATTTGCTTGTTCATGGCTGCTCTCCTTGTTGTGGTTGGTGTTTTCATCAGTCCGTCG
>JAQTLM010000027.1 GCA_028714895.1 Gallionella sp.
AATTACTCGCAAGCCAAACTTAATGCAGTGGCGAGGAAATTGAATGAGCGCCCAAGAAAGACACTAAACTACCAAACACCGGCAGAGCGATTTGCTCAATCTGTTGCATCTACCGGTTGAATCCAAGTGTTTTGGCTGCCATTCCTTGCAATTGCTCGCTTTGTGAAGTCTTCAAGATTCATCTGGTCGTCGATTCTAATATCATCAACCCATATATCCAGATTGCCATAAGCATTGCGAAAGTCTTCCCAGTTCAGTGGTGATGAATCGAACTTCCCCATGTTTCGTGCAAATTCAAAAAGCTTATTGACTAGCGCTTGTAGTTCGCCAAGTCGGTAAAAATATGTGATCAAGTTATATCTATCAGGATTGATATAGTTGTTATCCACGTGCTGCGCGACATAGCTTCTCATTCTGGCATCATGAACCTGTAACCATACAAGGATTCTGGTCAGGTAGTCGCCCACTTGGGGTTCAGCATGACGAATGCATTCCTCAAAGACAGATTTATATTCCCGAGGCAACTCGGGAATTTCAAGACTGGTATCACCCGCAGTGCTTGATGACCAGCCCAATCTAAAGCAACTAGCGCTGGCTTTGAAGTAGGAAACCAGTTCGCTCAATGCCGCAGGCAGAAAAGCTTTTGCCGCCAGAAAATCTCGCGCACGCTGCTTTTCAGCGTTGTACCTAGAAATATTGAAGGCTGTGATGCTCGATACGAAAGCCAACATGCCCACGTTCAGGCTTTGCCATCGGTCCCAAACGTCTTGCACGTAACCCCAATTGCCGCTACCTGATATCCATGGCCAAACGAACATGCAAAAGGCATACAGGGCTGCTGCGGGCAACCCAACAAAGTTGAGCAAATTCACTAGGGTGTCAGGCTTTAAGATGCCAAGGTGCTTCATGACTTCCCTATCGTATGGCTACGATGACACATAACGTGGAATTAACCAGCTCCGCGCTTTTGCGGAGTCTGGGTTGAATGTCAGGTTAGAAGCCGTTAATTCAGAGCGCATAAGTAACCTTGCTTCCTTCCACGGTGATCTTGCCCGTTGATTGCAACTGCTGAACCAATGCGGCGAGATCAGCCTCAGAAATGCCTTTGGGAAAGAGGGATGATACAGAACTCGTGAGGGTCTTGAGTGTGCGGGGTTTGGAGTTGCCGCGCTGCTTTAGATTGGCAATAACCAGCGCGAGCTTATCATCCTTTGGCTTTGCAATGGCTGGTGCTTTGGGCTTTGCGGCTGCTTTGGCAGAGCCAGCTCCGTTGGGGCATTTGAACTGCCCTTTCTGATTTAGCACGACCTGAAATTTTTCTTTGAGCGACATACTGCCGAGCAGCGCATTAACCGCCTTGCAGCAAGCGACGCAGTTTTCGTCGCTGTTGCCTCCACCATTTGCGCTGGCAAGTAGATGCTCAACGCTTGCCTCTGCCTTGGGCAAAGGTTGTTTGCAAAAAAAGCATACGCCTCCTTGGACAAACATCAGACGGTCTAGTGGTTTGGTGGGCATAGGCTTCTAACGTAAAAGTGAGGGGCTGCGCGCTTTTGCGCAGTCCCTCTCGACTGACGGGTTGGGCATCTGGCGATTAACCATGACCGATGCGCTCCCACCTTTCTTTGAAAGTCTCTTGGTCGTAACTGGTGGGCTGGAGCCAGAATGAGACACGGCCTTCCTTTTCGCCACGCTTGGCAAGCTCTCTGACCTCCGACGGCAGCAGAATGAAGGCAGAGGGAGTCGTAGCGACTTTGTTCACGACAACCCAGACATCGCCCATGATTTTGTCGAGAGACGTGCCGAGGGGAACGGGGTTGCGCTTGCTCAGTGCCTTGACTTGGATGGCGAGCTTGCGCGTGGCGTCTTGGCTGTAGGCAATGATGTCTACGCCGCGAGCGTTGCGCGCAGTGGGCATGACGTTCCACCCCAGCAGAGAGAGGTGGTAGCAGGTGTAGTAGAGGCCGGCATTACCGGTGAGCTGCGGATCAAGCGTCATATGAAGAGGCCCAACGTTCAAGTTCAGGGGCGCTGCGCGACGCTTTATCGCGCAGCGTCCCCTGCAACGCCGGGTTGGGCGTCGCGGCGAAATACATGATGTTGTTGCGAAGGCTGTTCATTCCGCAGCGCGATTCTCTGCGATTCGTGCCTTCACCAACTTCCGCACAAGAGGCGCCGGCAAAGGTTGCTCCGCCTGAAACCGAATGGTGCCTTTACTGGTTTTGTAATCTTTGAGCTCACTTGCATGGGCTTCCACGCAGGAAGCGCTCATTGGATAAAAGGCGCAGTGGTGTGCTGCCGCGCCGAACGCCACCAGTAGTTTTCCATCAAGGCGAAACGCGGGAAGTTGATAGCTGATGCACTCTTCGGCCTTCGGCGCCGTAGCGGAAATTACTTTTCGCAGTTGCTCAAGAGTGGCCCGTTTGTCTTCACTGACACCGGAAAGGTATTCATCGATGGTGGTTGGTTTCGTTGCCATTAGGATCGCTCCATAAATTGACGAGGCAGATATTGCGACGCCCAACGTGGAGCTAACCGGCCTGCGCGGTTTTTCGCGCAGGTCCGGTTGAGCGCAGGGTTAGAGAACTGGCTCACAACGCACCTCGGTTTTCACGGAATTAGCAATAAAGCACTGTTCATGAGCTTCGTGGTGCATTTGACTGATTTGCTCATGGGTTGGTAAGCGCTCCCCTGAAAAGTGTACTTCAGGTCGGAGCGTGACCAAGGTCATGGCCATTTTCCCTTCCGCGTTTTTCTCCATCACACCAACCGCAGCATCAAAGTAGCGATCAACGCGAAACTTCTGTTTAGCTGCAATGGACAACAACCACAGCATATGACAGCTTGAGAGTGAGGCAATAAACGCCTCCTCGGGATCCATCGCCGATGCGTCAGACATCGGAAGGGAAACAACGTGAGGGGAGGAGGAACCCGGTACCTCCAGTCCACCGTCAAAACGAAGCACATGCTTTCTGCTGTAGCGATTGTCGAGAAAGTCCTGCTCTTCCCTTAACCAAAGCACTTCTGCGGTGTAGTGGGTCATATTGGTTCTCTAACGTGGAGCTAAGGGGCTGCGCGCTTTTGCGCAGTCCCGCTTGAGCGTAGGGTTAGGCTTCTTCGACAAGGAATAGCCTCACGACTGGCGTAACTGCTCGGCCTTTGTGACCGTGCGAAGCTCCGGCAGGGATAAAGATTGCTGTGCCTTCTGGGTAACGAACCACTTTACCTTTGAAGTCAATTTCAAGCTCGCCACTCAAGACAATTCCGACATGTCCTTTTTCGCACCAGTGCGGCTCAACAAACTTACTGGTGAACTCGGCAATGCGTAACTTTTTGCCATCACGAGAAAATGATTTGAATCTAGCGCCGGGCAAAGGCGACTCCCATTGCAACTCGTCAAAATTTACAGCGGACATTTCCACTCCTTTCCAACAGAAGCCTAACGTTAACTAGACACCAAATGTGTCTGATAATCTGGGGTTGAATGTCGCCTAATCTTGGCAGACAATTCCAGTCCGTTGATTTGCAGAGGAGTGACATTCATGAACACACCTTCCTTGCCAGAAAAAACGTCATCGTCACCTCCCCCAAAACTTCTTGACCAAGTTGTCGCAAAAATTCGGTTCAAACATTACAGCCGCAGGACAGAGCAGTCTTACGCGCACTGGATTAAACGCTATATTCTTTTTCATGGCAAGCGCCACCCCAAGGAGATGGGCGCGCCGGAAATCGAAGCTTTCCTGTCGGCATTGGCAACTGATCGCAATGTTTCTGCTAGCACCCAAAATCTTGCGCTTTCTTCCATCTTGTTTTTGTACAAAGAAGTGTTAGAAATTGATCTGCCTTGGCTGGACAACATTGCCCATGCGAAGAAGCCGCAGCGTTTGCCCACTGTTTTGTCTGAGGCAGAAGTAAAAAGGCTGCTCGCCTGCATGGAAGGAATGCCGGGCTTGGTGGCGCGCTTGTTGTATGGGACGGGAATGCGTTTGATGGAGGGGTTAAGGCTGCGTGTAAAAGATGTTGATTTTGATCGCCGGGAGATTCTGGTGCGTGACGGCAAGGGGGCGAAAGACCGTGTCACAATGTTGCCAGAAAGTTTGGCCAACGCACTCAAAGAACATCTGGCTCGTCGCCGGGTCATTTTTGATGCGGATGCGGCAGCAGGTCAAGTCGATGTCTGGATGCCGGATGCCCTTGAGCGAAAATATCCGAATGCTTGCCGTGAATGGGGCTGGCAATTCTTCTTCGTCGCTAACAATGTGTCCACTGATCCCGTTACTGGCGTTATCCGAAAGCATCATCAGGATGAAAAGATGATTCAGCGCCATGTTGCCAAGGCGGCGAAGTTGGCTGGCATCTCCAAGCCTGTGTCGCCCCACGTTTTGCGCCACTCATTCGCTACCCATTTGCTTGAGGGGGGCTACGACATACGCACCGTACAAGAATTGCTTGGACACTCGGACGTTTCCACCACGATGATCTACACCCATGTCCTCAACAAAGGAGGGAAAGGTGTGAAGAGCCCATTAGACAAATTAGATTAGAAACGTCCAGACGCAACCACATTGGAGTGGCCGCAAATGACACTGAGCAAAAGTTTACGGTACCGTTTTTAGCGGCGGGTTCAACTGTTCGATACAGTTTCCGGCCATTTCATTTCTCTCGCTAACTGCCGCTCAACATCCCCAGCCCCCACGCCACACCAAACCCCGTCACATCGCTCGCGACGATGCCCAGTCCCTCTTCACAACGGCTGGAGGAGAGATCGATATGCAGCCACGGCACATCATCGACGAAGCGTTTCAGGAAGCGTGTCGCGAGAATATGGTCGGCGTCGCCGGCCTGCGAGCATTGCTTGATGTCGGCGACCTTGGATTCCAGCCCGGCCTCATAGTCCTCGTCCATCGGGAAGGCGCACAGGCGCTCGCCGCATTGTTTGCTGATATTCACCGCGCGCTGCACCAGTTCGTCGCGGTTGCCCAGCACGCCCGAATAGCGCGCGCCGAGCGCGGTCGCCATGCTGCCGGTGAGCGTGGCGAAGTCGATCATCAGGTCGGGCTTGGCGCGCGCCGCGAGGGTCAGTGTATCGGCCAGCACCATGCGGCCCTCGGCATCGGTATGGATGATTTCGATGGTGGTGCCGTTCAGCGCCTTGACGATGTCGTTCTGCTTGTAGGCCTTGGGGCTGATGTGGTTCTGCGCCAGCGCCAGCCAGCAATCCAGGTTCACCGCCAGTTTGTTCTGCGTCGCGGCCAGCAGGATGCCGAGCGCGACGGCGGAACCGTTCATGTCCTCGTGCATGTTGTGCATGTAGCGCGACGGCTTGAGGTTGTGCCCGCCGGTGTCGAAGCAGATGCCCTTGCCGACCAGCGCGACGGTCTGTTTCGCCTTGGGGTGTTTGTATGAAAGATGCACGATGGCGGCGTCTTCCGGGTCGCTGCCCTGCGCCACTGCGACGAACGCGCCGGCGCCCATCTTGCGCAGCTTCTTCATGTCGAATTCTTCATGCTGCCAGCCATGCTGCTTCGCCAGCTT
The DNA here is from genome assembly GCA_028714895.1 of Gallionella sp. Taxonomy (GTDB): domain Bacteria; phylum Pseudomonadota; class Gammaproteobacteria; order Burkholderiales; family Gallionellaceae; genus Gallionella. The sequence continues at coordinate 5,533 of JAQTLM010000027.1, forward strand.
ATTTATCCGCTCGCGGTACAGCGCCGGGGTCAGTTCGTTCGGCGGCAAGATGGTCAGCTCGCGGCACAGCAGGTTGCCCTCGGCCTGCGCCTTGAGCGGCGCGAAGATTTTCTTGTCGGCGCAGCCATACAGCTCGATTTTTTGCAGCGGCTTGCGCTCGTCCTTTTTCTTGTGCACCGGCAGCAGCGCGGCGTTCACCCAGGCGCCGTACACCGCCAGCTCGGCGGCGCGCTTGCGCTGCGTCTCATCGCCGAGCACGACGATGGCAATGCTCTTGGGGTTCTCCCCCAGCAGCAACTGCAACGCCTTGCGCACCTGCACTTGCTGCGCAAACGTGTCCTTTTCAAAATCCAGCATCCCCCATGCCACCAGCGCGCCGTTCCCGGCATTCGCGGCCACCGGCGATTTCGCCAGTTCATCGGTCTTCATGTCGCGCCGCGCCAGCACAGCCTTGAGCAAGCTGCCATGCGGCAAATCTTTGGGGAGCGTCTTGCCTTTAGGTAGCAGCACCAGCAGATGCGTGGCTGAAGGGGTAGTAGGCAGGGTCTGGAATAGGGTGAGTTGTGCTAGCATTGTGTCCTCATGTTTAACTGTTGGATTTCGTCATTCCGGCGCAGGCCGGAATCCAGCAATTCAAACAACTGGATTCCCGCTTTCGCGGGAATGACAACACCGAAACGCGATTATACGTCCATGCGAGCTTACCTAAACCTGATGCAGCACGTGCTCACCCACGGCACGAAAAAATCCGACCGCACCGGCACCGGCACGGTCAGCGTATTCGGCTACCAGATGCGCTTCAACCTGCAAGACGGCTTCCCGCTGGTCACCACCAAGAAGTGCCACCTGAAGTCCATCGTTCATGAGTTGCTGTGGTTCTTGCAGGGCGACACCAACATCAAATATCTCAAGGAAAACGGCGTTTCGATCTGGGACGAATGGGCGGACGAACAAGGCAACCTCGGCCCGGTGTACGGCAAGCAATGGCGCTCGTGGGCCACAGCGGACGGGCGCGTGGTGGATCAGATTGCCGAAGTGGTGGAACAGATCAAAAAGAATCCCGATTCGCGCCGCCTGATCGTCTCGGCGTGGAACGTCGGTGAACTCGACAAGATGGCGCTCGCGCCCTGCCATGCATTCTTCCAGTTCTACGTCGCTGACGGCAAGCTCTCCTGCCAGCTTTACCAGCGCAGCGCCGACATCTTCCTCGGCGTGCCGTTCAATATCGCCTCCTATGCATTGCTCACGCTGATGATGGCGCAGGTGTGCGGCCTTGAACCCGGCGATTTCGTGCACACCTTCGGCGATGCGCATCTGTACCTCAACCATCTGGAGCAGACGCAATTGCAGTTATCGCGCGAACCGCGCTCGCTGCCGACCATGCGCATCAATCCCGATGTGAAGGATATTTTCGGGTTCAAGTTCGAGGATTTCACGCTGGAGGGCTACGACCCGCATCCGGCGATCAAGGCGCCCATCGCAATATGAGTAACCTCGCTATCATTGTCGCGATGGCGAAAAATCGCACCATCGGCATCGACAATACCCTGCCGTGGCGCATCCCCGCCGACTTGCAGCATTTCAAGAAGCTCACCATGGGGCATCACATGATCATGGGTCGCAAGACGTTCGAGTCCATCGGCAGGCCGCTGCCGGGTCGCACCACCGTGGTGGTGTCGCGCGACCGCAGCTTGAAAATCGACGGATGCATCGTTGCGCATTCATTGCCGGAAGCGATTGCGAATTGCGCATCCGACCCGCAAGTTTTCGTGGTCGGCGGCGCGGATATTTATGCGCAGGCGCTGGATTTGGCGGATGCGCTGCTTATCACCGAGATTCAGCAGGATGTGGACGGCGACGCGCACTTCCCGGAATTCAATTGCAATGAATGGCTGGAAGTAGCGCGCGAGCAACACAGCCAGGAAACACCGCAGCCGCTGGAGTATCACTTCGTCACCTATCGTCGCAATGGCCGCTAAGCGCAGAACCGGAACTTCGACTAGAGCTCCCAAATATACATTTAGAGTAAGCACCTTCATCAAATAACCAGCTTGACCGGCATAGGCCATTGGCCTACCATGCGCACACGGAATTCGAATGGGATCAAGACAAAAGCGATGTCTGCCTTACAGAGCGCGGATTTGACTTCGCTTATGTGCTGCATGCGTTTATGGATGCGGAACGACTGATTCACGAGGACACGCGATGGGATTACGGAGAAGATCGTTATCAATTACTTGGTGCTATCGACGGGCGAGTGTTCTTTGTTGTGTACACCGTTCGTGGAACAGTACTCCGGATAATTTCAGCGCGTAAAGCCAACCAACGAGAGGTAAATGATTATGAAAACAGTGAACGTAAAAATTGATCCTGTGACTCTTGCTGGGTTACCACCAGGTCGTGTGAACAAGAATCGTTTGGATGCTACGAACGAGAAAGACATCGCATTGCAAATGACTAAGGACGATGAGGAAGCTATGCAGGATGCTGCAAAATTTGCACGCCGCGTACGCCGCCGCTTGGGGCTGAGTCAACTTGAATTCTCACATCGCATTGATGTTTCGCTCGAAACGATACGCAACTGGGAACAAGGCAAACGTCGCCCGACAGGGGCGGCCAAGGCACTTTTAAAAGTACTCGACAAGGCACCTGAGGCCGCATTGTCCGCTTTAGCTTGAGGCAGATAGAGAGTACTTCCAAGGTGTCGGCAATAGATTTTTCAACGGCTGCAAATTTGAACCCACGATAGTTTTAAGTATTCATGGTATGCAGCAAAGTGCCAATTGGAACTCCAACTTGATATTCCATTGCGATCGGATTAACTGACCTGAATTCAATACCATCAAAAAATAGTTTCGCATAACTCCCTATCAGTCCACAAAAAAGGCAGCGCACACATGCGCTGCCTTTTCCTTTGCTGCGACCTGATAATTTCTACCGCACGCAGTCCACAAAATAGCGTTGTTCCCCATTCACTTCTTCCGCCACCAGGCCGTGAATATCGGTCTCGAAGCCGGGCAGCTTCTGGTTGAAGTCGCGCGCAAACTTGAGGTAGTCCACGATGGTCTTGTTGAAGATTTCGCCCGGGATCAGCAACGGGATGCCCGGCGGATAGGGGGTCAGCAATACTGCGGTGATGCGCCCTTCGAGCTGGTCAATTTCCACGCGATCAATTTCGTCATGCGCCATTTTGGCGAACGCATCGGACGGCTTCATCGCCGGCTGCATGTCGGACAAATACATCTCGGTGGTCATACGCGCCACATTGTGCAGGTTGTAGGTATCGTGGATCTGCTGGCACAGGTCGCGTAGGCCGACCCGTTCATACTGCGGATGTTTGGCCGCAAACTCAGGCAGGATGCGCCAGATCGGCTGATTCCTGTCGTAGTCGTCCTTGAACTGCTGCAGCGCAGTGAGCAGCGTGTTCCATCTTCCTTTGGTGATGCCGATGGTGAACATGATGAAGAACGAATACAGCCCGCACTTCTCGACGATCACGCCGTGTTCGGACAAATACTTGGTCACCATCGAAGCCGGGATGCCGCTATCGGCAAAATCTCCATCCACATCCAATCCGGGGGTGATGATGGTCGCCTTAATCGGGTCGAGCATGTTGAAGCCGGTAGCCAGCTTGCCGAAACCATGCCACTTATCGTCGGTATGCAACACCCAGTCTTCGCGGGAACCGATGCCTTCCTCGGCGAGGCTGTCCGGCCCCCACACCTTGAACCACCAGTCCTTGCCGAACTCGGCATCCACTTTGCGCATCGCGCGCCGGAAATCCAGAGCTTCTGCGATGGACTCTTCCACCAATGCCGTGCCGCCGGGCGGCTCCATCATCGCGGCCGCCACGTCGCACGACGCGATGATCGCGTATTGCGGGCTGGTCGAAGTGTGCATCAGATAGGCTTCGTTGAACACATGCCTGTTGAGCTTATGGCTGTCCGGCTCGCGCACCAGTATCTGCGACGCCTGCGACAGTCCGGCCAGCAACTTGTGGGTGGACTGCGTGGCGAAAATCATCGACTCTTTGGCGCGCGGCCTGTCCTTGCCGATCGCATGCATATCCTTGTAAAACTCATGGAAGGCCGCGTGCGGCAGCCATGCCTCATCGAAGTGCAGTGTATCGATGCGCCCGTCCAGCATCTCTTTCAACATCTCCACGTTGTACACGATGCCGTCGTAGGTGCTCTGGGTGATGGTCAGGATGCGCGGCTTCCGGGTCTTGTCCTTGATGAACGGGTTGGCGTCGATCTTGCGCTGGATGTTTTGCGGCTCAAACTCGGATTTCGGGATCGGCCCGATGATGCCGTAATGGTTGCGTGTCGGCGTGAGGAATACCGGCACCGCACCGGTCATCATGATGGCGTGCAAAATGGACTTATGGCAATTGCGGTCCACCACCACGATGTCGTCCGGCGCGACCGTCGAGTGCCACACGATCTTGTTGGAGGTGGAGGTGCCGTTGGTGACGAAAAACAAATGGTCAGCATTGAAAATACGCGCCGCATTGCGCTCCGACGCCGCCACCGGCCCGGTGTGGTCGAGCAATTGTCCCAGCTCATCCACCGCGTTGCACACGTCGGCACGCAGCATGTTTTCACCGAAGAACTGGTGGAACATCTGCCCGACCGGCGATTTCAGAAACGCCACGCCACCCGAATGCCCCGGACAGTGCCAGGAGTAAGAACCATCCTGCGCATAGTGCAACAAGGCGCGGAAGAACGGCGGCGCCAATGAGTCCAGATAGGACTTGGCTTCGCGGATGATATGGCGCGCCACGAACTCCGGCGTATCCTCGTGCATGTGGATGAAGCCGTGCAACTCGCGCAGCACGTCGTTCGGGATGTGCCGCGAAGTGCGCGTCTCGCCGTACAGGTAAATCGGGATATCGGCGTTCTTGAAGCGTATCTCCTGGACGAACGCGCGCAAACTCTTCAACGCGACCTCGGTCTCCTCCGCGCTGCCCGCACCGAATTCCTCATCATCGATAGACAGCAAAAACGCCGATGCGCGGCTCTGCTGCTGCGCAAACGAAGTCAGGTCGCCATAACTGGTGACGCCGAGGATTTCCATCCCTTCTTTTTCAATGGCCTCAGCCAGGGCGCGTATGCCCAAGCCGCTGGCATTTTCCGAGCGGAAGTCTTCATCGATGATGACTATAGGAAAACGGAATTTCATGCTGCACTCCTTGCGGGCTGGTAACGAGAATACCCGCGGCTTGTTATGCGAGGTACAAAGTAAAGTTTCAGTGCAGGCTCATATTGGCCGCAGGTCAATGTGATGCCGGAACTAAAACGGAATTTCATTGCTTACTCCCTGTGGAGATAACGAATTGGCGCGGATTGTCGCAGATTTTAGGGGTGATGCAAAAAAGGATTTTTTGCCGCTGGCCGCTAATCCTGCGGCGGATAGGGATTGGTCAGGCTTTCGATCAGCCCGGCCAGCACGATGCGGAATTGCTGCTCGTCGCAACCCATCAACACCGCGTCTTCTAATGCATCCTGGCAGGTCTGGCGGATCTCATCGAGATTCTCGCCCAGCACCTTGTTCTTTTCCACGCAGGCGATGACTTCACCTTTGGGAGAACGCCAGACAATGGTTTTATCGCGCGGCATGCGGATCACATCTTGGGTAGGGTCACGCCCACCTGCCCCTGGTACTTGCCGCCGCGATCCTTGTAGGAGGTTTCGCAAATCTCGTCGCTCTCGAAGAACAACACCTGCGCCACGCCTTCGTTGGCATAAATCTTGGCGGGCAGCGGCGTGGTGTTGGAAAATTCCAGCGTGACATAGCCTTCCCATTCCGGCTCGAACGGCGTGACGTTGACGATGATGCCGCAGCGCGCGTAAGTGGACTTGCCGAGGCAGATGGTCAGCACGCTGCGCGGGATGCGGAAATATTCGATGGTGCGCGCCAAGGCGAACGAGTTGGGCGGAATGATGCAGTAATCGGCTTTCACCTCGACAAAGGAATTGGGATCGAAGTTTTTCGGGTCGACGATAGTGCTGTTGATGTTGGTGAACAGCTTGAATTCATCGGAGCAGCGAATGTCGTAGCCGTAGCTGGACGTGCCGTAGGACACAATGCGCCGCCCGTCCTGCTCCTTCACCTGATTCGGCTCGAACGGCTCGATCATGCCGTGCTGTTCCGCCATGCGGCGTATCCATTTATCTGACTTGATGCTCATCGCTATTCCTATTCAAAGTGTTCTGCACTGTATTTTGCAAGGGCGCGATTTTAACCAATTCGCCGCCATCGCGCGCGATTTGCTAAAATCCGCGCCTTTACAGCATTCCGGCAACTTCTCATGGCTACCCGAAAAATTCTCGTCACCTCCGCGCTACCCTACGCCAACGGCAGCATCCACCTCGGCCACCTGGTCGAATACATCCAGACCGACATCTGGGTGCGCTTCCAGAAAATGCAGGGCAACGAGTGCCACTATGTGTGCGCCGACGACACCCACGGCACGCCGATCATGCTGCGCGCCGAGAAGGAAGGCATCACGCCGGAGCAACTGATTGATCGCGTATGGCATGAGCACAAGGCGGACTTCGATGGCTTCCATGTCGAGTTCGATCACTACGGCTCGACCAACTCGGACGAGACCCGGGAATTCGCCGAGCAGATCTATCTCAGGCTCAGGGATGATGCTCGGCTGATTGAAAAACGCTCCATCGAGCAATTCTACGACCCGGTCAAGCAGATGTTCCTGCCGGACCGCTTCATCAAGGGCGAATGCCCGAAGTGCCACGCCAAGGATCAATACGGCGACAACTGCGAGGCGTGCGGCGCCACCTATGCGCCCACCGAACTGATCAACCCGTATTCCGCCGTATCCGGCGCGCAGCCCGAGCGGCGCAATTCCGATCACTATTTCTTCAAGCTCTCCGACCCGCGCTGCCAGGAATTCCTGCGCAAATGGACGCGCAGCGAAACGCTGCAACCAGAAGCCGCTAACAAGATGCAGGAATGGCTGGGCAGCGAAAGCGAGAACAAGCTATCGGACTGGGACATCTCGCGCGATGCGCCCTACTTCGGCTTCAGTATTCCCGGCACGGAAGACAAATACTTCTACGTGTGGCTGGACGCGCCGGTAGGTTACATGGGCAGCTTCAAGCAACTGTGCAACAAGACAGGAATAAACTTCGACGAGTATTGGTTGCCGCAATCGCAGCCAGAATCGGGGATGGATGCTAGGAGGCAAGAAGGCGGCGACGCTGACATACCTGTAGGTAGGCTAGGAGCCGCCGGCGCAGCCGACAACGCAGACGCCACGAGTGTGGCTGTGACCGAGCTGTATCATTTCATCGGCAAGGACATCCTGTATTTCCATGCGCTGTTCTGGCCCGCGATGCTGCAACACGCCGGTTTGCGCACCCCGACCAAACTGTTCGCACACGGCTTCCTCACTGTGAACGGCGAGAAGATGAGCAAGTCGCGCGGCACCTTCATCACCGCCGGCAGCTACCTCAAGCAGGGACTCAACCCCGAGTACCTGCGCTACTACTACGCCGCCAAACTGAATGGCACGATGGAAGACCTCGACCTCAGCCTCGACGACTTCGTGGCAAAAGTGAACAGCGACTTGATTGGGAAGTACATCAACATTGCCAGTCGCTGTGCGGGGTTCATCAACAAACGATTTGATGGGAAACTCACCAACATACATGTAGATAAACTGGTCTCTGCACAACTACAAACGGATTTGGGCTATTACAAACTAAAACCATCTCATATAACTGAGGTTGCAGATGCTTATGAAAAACGAGATTTTTCAAAAGCCTTGCGAGAAATCATGGCCTTCGCTGATTCAGTCAATCAATTTGTTGACAAACACAAGCCTTGGGCAATAGCTAAAGAAACTGGCAGAGAAGAAGAATTGCATCAGGTTTGCACGCTGGCATTGAATATGTTCCGTCAGTTAACAATACTGCTCAAGCCTGTGCTACCCGAACTAGCCAACAATGTAGAAACCTTCCTGAACACCCCTCCTTTTACATGGGAAGATGCGCTCACCACTTTGCCCGCCGGACACCGTATTAATGAATATAAACACCTCGCTACCCGCCTCGACCCCAAGCTGATCGAAGCGATGGTCACCGCTAACCAGGAAAGCCTGAAACCCATGACTGAATCACATTCGCCAACACGCCATGCCGAGGCACAGCAACATGCGCCCTCACCTCAATCCTCTCCCGCAAGCGGGCGAGGAGGCGAACGAGAAAGTCAATCTTCAATTCCCGCGCCCATCGCCGAGACCATCTCCATCGACGACTTCAGCAAGGTGGATTTGCGCGTGGCGAAGATCGTCAACGCGGAGCATGTGGAAGGCGCGGAGAAGCTGCTGAAGCTGACGCTGGACATCGGCGAGGAGCAACCGCGCACGGTATTCGCGGGCATCAAGTCGGTCTACGATCCTGAAAAACTCAAGGGAAGAATGACGGTGATGGTCGCCAATCTGGCGCCGCGCAAGATGAAGTTCGGCCTGTCGGAAGGCATGGTGCTGGCGGCCTCCGGCGATACACCCGGCTTGTTCATCCTCAGCCCGGATGAGGGTGCGCAGCCGGGAATGCGAATCAAGTAACCCCCTTCAGTGCACCTCTAAAATTCGTCACACCGGCGAAGGCCGGTGTCCAGTCCTTTAAAAAACACTGGATTCCGGCCTTTGCCGGAATGACAAAATGTGAATTTTTAGGGGTGCCCTCAGCTTGCCGGTGTCTCAGATTTCTTCGGGTCAAACCAGTTTAATTTTTCCCTGAGTGTGACGACTCCGCCGACGATGATCAGGGTCGGTGCTTGCGGTTTTTCAACCTGCGCGATGCCTGGCAGCGTTGCCAATGTTCCGGTGATGACACGCTGGTTTTGCGTGGTTCCCTGTTGCACGATCGCCGCAGGGGTACTGTCCGGCAGGCCATGCCTGACCAATTCTGTGCAGAGTATTTCGAGGCCGTGCAGCCCCATGTATACCACGATGGTCTGGTTGGGACGCGCCAGCGCGTCCCAGTCGAGGTTCATGCTGCCGTCTTTCAGGTGGCCGGTCACGAAGATGCAGGATTGCGCATGGTCGCGGTGCGTCAACGGGATGCCCGCGTAGGCGGCAACGCCGGAGGCCGCCGTGATGCCGGGCACGACCTGGAACGGGATGCCGTGCTCGGCGAGGGTTTCGATCTCTTCGCCGCCGCGCCCGAAGATGAACGGGTCGCCGCCCTTGAGCCGCAACACGCGCTTGCCTTCCCTGGCCAGGCGCACCAGCAGCTCATTGATCTCTTCCTGCGGCATGGTGTGGTCGGCGCGTTTCTTGCCGACAAAAATCCGCATCGCATCGCGCCGCGTCATTTCGACGATGGGTTTGGATACCAGATTGTCGTACACCACGACGTCTGCCTTCTGCATCAGACGCAAGGCGCGGAAAGTCAGCAAATCCGGGTCGCCGGGGCCTGCACCGACCAGATAGACCTCACCGCGCCGTTCATCATTTTTATTTTCCAGCAGGTTGAGCAGCATGGCTTCCGCGCCGGCCTCGTCGCCCGCCAGCACCTTTTCGGCGATTGCCCCGTCCAGCGCATTTTCCCAGAAGATGCGCCGCTTGGCCGGGTCGATGCGCGCCTTGACGGTATCGCGGAAGCGCGCGGCAAACTCGGCCAGTCGGCCATAGCCTTGCGGAATCAGCGCTTCCAGTTCGCCGCGCAGCATCCGGGCGAGCACCGGCGATGCGCCGCCGCTGGAAAACGCCACCATCAGCGGCGAGCGATCCAGAATAGCCGGCATGATGAAGGTGCATAAATCGGGATTGTCGACCACGTTCACCGGGATGTTTCGCGCACGCGCCTGTTGCGAAACCTCCCGGTTGACGGCGCCGTCATCGGTCGCGGCGATGACCAGCACCGCTCCGTCCAGATGGCTTGGCTGGAAGCGTTCCGCAATACATTCGACACCGGGCAGGACGGCAAAAGCAGTGGAGAATTCCGGGGCGACCGCCTTTACCGCCGCACCCGCCGCCAGCAGCACCGATGCCTTGCGATGGGCGACTTCGCCACCGCCGACTACGAGGCACAACTTGCTCCTGACATCCATAAAAACCGGCAAGAGATCCATGCTAGGCATTCATCGTTTAATTAAGGATTGCGGCGATAACGCTATGGCTTGGCATACATTCCAGCGATGCCGGTCGAATATATGTTTGCGTCGTTGCGAAGGAGTTATTCATGGGTAGCCCATGCGGCGTGAATAGCAGAAGCCTGCCCTGTCGCAGGCTGCACCGGTTGGCCTGTTTGCCGCCAGCCGGTTTTATAAAATCGTTCAGATACAAAAATTGCAAGCATTGGCGGAGAGGGAGGGATTCGAACCCTCGGTACGGGGTTACCGTACGCCTGATTTCGAGTCAGGTACATTCGACCACTCTGCCACCTCTCCGGAGTGCGTCAACCAATAGCGGCGCGCATTTTACCAGCAACCCTCGATTTCGTGCAGAATGTTCACATGCAGAACTCCAAACGACGTTTGCAAACGGCATTGGTCAGCCTGAGCCTGCTGCTGGTTGCCTGCGGCCAGCAGCTTCCTCCCTGGCGTGACGGCAAGCTGCTGGTGATCGTGCCCGATGTTTCGCAGGGCGCAGAAGCGGAGTTCGAGCGCGAACTGGCGCTGCTTTTTGGCGAACATCTGCATACCGCCGTCGAACTGATCCCCAGCCCTCCGGAGAAGGTCGGTCAAGCGCTCCGCAAACACCATGCGCATCTTGCCGCCGCCTCGATGCGCAGCGGAATAAGCGATTCCTCGCTGCGCTTCGGTCCGAGTTATCAGACTGTGCGCGAGCAGATCATATGCAACCGCGATGCCTTCTTCCCCAGAAGGCTTGCCGATCTGGCCGATAAAAAACTGGCGGTGGTAGCCGGTTCGGCACAGGAGGGGACGCTGCGCGAGGTGCGCGAAAAATCGCCCTGGCTGCAATGGCAGTCGCGCCGCGAACTCAACGTGAAAGACCTGCTGCAGGAAGTGGCCGAAGGCACAGTAGATTGCGCGGCGGCCAATGAGCTGCAACTTGCCGATGCGCGCAACTATTACTCAAATCTGGTGGCGGCCTTCGATATAGGCTCTCCTTCCAAGCTGGCTTGGGCTTTCCCCACAGATGCCGACCCGGAACTGCTGAAAGAGGCGCAGTTTTTTTTCACCCGCATTCGGCAAGACGGCACGCTGAACCGCCTGCTGGATCGCTACTATGGGCATAACAACAGGCTGCAACCACTGGATGCGGCCTCCTTCATCGCTAAGATCAATAATGTGCTGCCGGATTACCGCGCCCTGTTTAAAGAGGCCGCCAGCCTGACCGGTATTGACTGGCGGTTGCTGGCGGCGCTGGCTTATCAGGAATCGCAATGGGATCCGCTCGCCACCTCTTTCACCAATGTGCGTGGAATGATGATGCTGACCGAGGATACCGCCGACCAGATGAAGATCAAGAACCGGCTGGACGCGCGCGAAAGCATCCTCGCCGGCGCAAGGTATCTGGTTTTGCTCAGGGAGCAGATGCCTGCCCGCATTCCGGAACCGGATCGCACCTGGATGGCACTGGCTGCCTATAATCAGGGCTATGGCCATCTGGAGGATGCGCGCATCTTGACTGAACGAGCCGGATTAAATCCTGACAGCTGGCCGGACGTAAAAAAATGGATGCCGCTGCTGAACCAGCCGGGTTATTACAGCACGCTTAAACACGGCTATGCGCGCGGCGGCGAGGCGGTGATCCTGGTGGAAAGCATCCGCAGCTATTACGACATGCTCAAGCGGCTGGAATCGGATCAACCCGCTGGCGCTTCTGAAGAAATTTCATATCACCTGTTCGGGCCGATGCAACATCTGCTGGACTAATCACGCTCCACGCGCTGCGTGTTTGGCCGTTCTTCCAGCAATCGCTCGATGCGTTCCAGCCGCGCAGATATTTCCTTGAGCAGCCGGTCTGCTTCCTTCTCTTCCCGCTCCATTTTCTCGACATCGCCGCCGATGAAGAACGCCGCCAGATTGGCGGTCAGCATTGAAATGAGCACCACGCCGAACAGGATCAACAGCGAACCGAACAGCCGTCCCGCCGCATTGTGCGGCACCACGTCGCCATAACCCACTGTGGCCATCGTCACCCATGCCCACCACATGCCATCCCATACGGTACCGATGGAAGGATCGATGCGTGAAACAATGATGCCGGACAACACCATCGTGACGAAAGCTATCGCCAGCGTGGTGCCGAGCTGATGGCGCGAAAGCAGTTTGCGGACGTTTCTGGACAGGCGCGCCAGCAACACAACCACCAATACCAGCCGCATGCTGCGCATCAGGCCGACTAACGGGGTGTACTGCCATACGATGGGCAAGCCGCCGATGATGATGACCAGATTCATCCAGTTGCGCAGCAGGTATTCGCGCTTGTTCCTGACCAGCGCGCTCAGCAGCGTGGTTTCAACGAAAAACGCCAGCCATATCAGCCAGTCGGCGACGCGCGCCAACATGGGGCCGATTGCCTGTGTCTCTTCCAGATACCACTGCACGGGAATCCACAGCGCCACCAGCAGCATCGGCCACTCCAGCCGCTTCGCCCACAACCGAGCAGCGGGCTGTTCGTGCGACTCGACCCCGGCTATACCGAGCAGATGGACGATTCTCATTTGGGCACCTCTATAAATCCAGATTTCATCCCAACTGCTGCGTTGTGGAAAAAATTTCTTGCTTACATATTATCCATATGCGGCGCGGCAAAATTTTCCCCATGCCTTGCATTTGGGCGAACTCTGAATTTCTAGAGGTACCCATCTAGCGGGAGAGTTTTTCCATGCCGCCCATGTAAGGGCGCAACACGTCGGGAATCGCCACACTGCCGTCGGCTTGCTGATAGTTTTGGTTACAGCCGCTCGCCTTTGCTCGCTTAACATTCGCTTTGCTCATATTAGCCTCCACCGAAACAATCAACTCGCACGGAGAACTTCCATGCCACCCATGTAAGGTCTAAGTACCTCCGGAATCACCACATTGCCGTCAGCTAGTTGATTGTTTTCCAGCACAGCCACCAGTGTGCGCCCGACCGCCAAGCCTGAGCCGTTCAACGTATGCAGCAGTTCCGGCTTGCCCTGCGCATTGCGGAAACGCGCCTGCATCCTGCGTGCCTGGAATGCCTCGAAGTTGCTGCATGAGGAAATCTCGCGGTAGGTATTCTGTGCCGGCAGCCACACTTCGATGTCGTAAGTGAGTGCGGCAGAAAAACCCATGTCACTGCTGCACAGCTTCATCACGCGATACGGCAGGCCGAGTTTTTGCAAAATAACTTCGGCATGGCCGAGCAATTCTTCCAGCCCTTCATAGGATTTTTCCGGATGCACGACCTGCACCAGTTCCACCTTGTCGAACTGGTGCTGGCGGATCATGCCGCGCGTATCGCGCCCATAGGAACCAGCCTCGGAACGGAAGCACGGCGTGTGTGCGACGTATTTCAGCGGCAGTTTTTCCAGCGGCACGATCTCGTCGCGCACCATGTTGGTGACCGGGACTTCGGCGGTGGGGATGAGGTAAAAATTCTGCTCTCCCTCTTCCCCCATCTGGCGCGGCACGCGAAACAAATCTTCCTCGAATTTCGGCAATTGTCCGGTACCGCGCATCGAATCGGCATTCACCAGATACGGCACATAGACTTCGGTGTAACCGTGCTGGTCGGTATGCGTGTCGAGCATGAACTGCGCCAGCGCGCGATGCAGCCGCGCCAGCCCGCCCTTCAGCAGCGAGAAGCGCGCGCCGCTAATCTTGGCGGCCGTGTCGAAATCCAACCCCAACTGTTCGCCGATGCTGACGTGATCCTTTACCTCGAAATCGAATTGCGGCGGCGAGCCGACCTTGCGCACTTCCAGATTGTCAGTTTCCGACTTGCCCGGCGGCACGCTGCTGTGCGGCGTGTTCGGAATCACTTCCAGCAATTGCTGCAACGCACTTTGTACCTCGCTCAACTGAACTTCCGCCTGTTTGAGTTCATCGCCCAGATTCGCCACCTCAGTCATGATTGCGGAAGTATCTTCGCCCTTCGCCTTGGCCTGTCCGATCAGCTTGGACGAACTATTGCGCTTGGCCTGCAGTTCCTGAGTGCAGGTTTGAATCTGCTTGCGCTCGGCTTCAAGTTGCGTAAATTTTGCGGTATCCAGCACAAAACCGCGCGTGGCGAGGCGTGCCGCCACGCCTTCCAGATCATTCCGTAATAATTGAATATCCAACATGCTGCGCTTCCTTATTTGAAGGCGGAGACGACGATGGTACGCCCCAGCCGGATGGTTTGCGAATTGTGTTGCGCCACATAAGGCTCATTCTCTTTGCCCAATGTGCGATAGCGGTTGCGCTCCAGGCGCAGGAACTGGCTCCAGCCGAAACCCACCAGCGGCGCGAATAAAATATTCAACAGCCGCGAACTGCCTTGCAGCTTGTCGGTATCCAGTTGCAGATCGCAGAAGTCGCAATCCAGCATGGCGTGCGCCAGGTAGAAATACGGGATAGGCGTGATATGCCCACTGGTTTGAAAGCGATCCTGATTCTTCACCGGCAGCGGGCCGAACAGATTGGTAAATCCGCATACCAGATAACGCAGGCGCGATTTCATATTGAGCACATTGGGCGTGGTGACCACCATCAGCCCGCCGGGTTTCAGCACGCGCCGGATTTCGCGCAGCACGGCACGGTAATTCTCGACATGCTCCAGCACTTCGGAGCATGTGACCAGATCGAAGCTGGCATCGGGGTAAGGCAGCGGATGGGTATTGAGATCAAGCTGGGTAATCGGCACATCCCTGAGCGCGAAACGTTCGATATGGTAATCGCAGGCCTCGGCCTGCATGGCCGGCCAGGTCTGGCGCAACAAGGCGAGCAAACCGCCGCTGCCCGCGCCGATATCCAGACAGCGCGGCGCATCATGCTTCAGCCGTTGCTTCACCACCCGCTCGACTGAACTATAAATCGCGTCATTACACATTATTTCTCTCTAGTTTTTCTGCTTCTTATCCGACTCGCCCGCTTGGGCATCCAATTCACGAAGCCGTGTCAGCTTCTCGGCGATTTTCGCTTCCAGCCCGCGATCGGTCGGCTGATAGAAGCTCACCTGCGGCATGTCATCGGGAAAATACTTCTCGCCCGCCGCATAGCCGTCCGCTTCGTCGTGCGCATAGCGGTAGTCCTTGCCGTAATCGAGCTGTTTCATCAGCTTGGTCGGCGCGTTGCGCAAGTGCAGCGGCACATCGCGCGAGCCGTCTTTCGCCACCCAGGCGCGCGCGGCATTATACGCGACGTACCCGGCATTCGACTTGGGCGCGCAGGCCAGATACAGCACCGCCTGCGCCAGTGCCAGTTCGCCTTCCGGCGAGCCGAGCCGCTCGTAGGTCAGCGCGGCATCCTGCGTCAACTGGATCGCGCGCGGATCGGCCAAGCCGATGTCTTCCCACGCCATGCGCACGATGCGCCGAGCCAGATAGCGCGGGTCTGCGCCGCCATCCAGCATGCGCACCAGCCAATACAGCGCGGCATCGGGATGGGAGCCGCGCACCGACTTGTGCAGTGCGGAAATCTGGTCGTAAAACACCTCGCCGCCCTTGTCGAAACGGCGCAGATTCTGCGCCAGCGTGTTGTCGAGAAACGCACTATCGATGTGGCTCACACCGGCTGTTTGCGCAGCGGTCTGTAACTGTTCCAGTGCGTTGAGCAGGCGGCGCGCATCGCCGTCGGCGTAACCGATGATGCGCTC
>JAQTLM010000028.1 GCA_028714895.1 Gallionella sp.
GTGTCCAGCGTTCCTTTGGTGGTCAGGTCCAGGTACGGATGCTGAACCTTGAAGCTTGCCTTGTCATTGGCGTAGCTGCGCACCCGTGCGGTTCCATCCTCGGCGCGGTCGATCAGCAGCTTTGTGGCGTTCTGCGGGTCCGCGCCATAGCTGGTCGGAAGTGTCGGATAGACCGCCATTTATACGCGCTCCAAAATGTAGGTTTGTCCGCCCCAGGTGTCGCGGCTGCCTGCTGGGCGTAAATGGTTGAATCCGATGGCCGGTCCAATGAAGCGGCGCGGCGCGTACAGCGCGGATGTTTTCGAGGAAACAAGGGTGATTCGTACCGCGTCCGGGCCGATGTCGGCTTCGTCTGCCACGCCGTCGAACACAGCAACCGGGTCGAGCAATGCCGGGTTGTCGCCGTAGAACTTCCAGATTTTGACCGGGCGATCCGCCACGCCTTCGTTCAGCACCAGCGCGGAATATGCCAGGTCGGAATTGATGATCTCGATGGTTCCGGTTTGCTGGCCCTTGCCGTCCCATTGCAGGCCGCTGATCTTGCCGATCCTGCCGCCCGTCCAGGTCAGGCTGTTCCATGTCTGGTCGTTGCGCGTGGACAGCCGGATCACGGTGGAGAAGTCGATCTCCACCAGGAATGCCGGGGTCGTGACGGTCTGCGCCGTTGCCGCGCTGGTGGCGGTGGTGAGTGTGCGGCTCACGAATTAAGTCCGTAGACAGATACTTCCGATCCGGTAGGGGCGCTCACGGAGACCTGTACCGGCGGATTCGGCGTGGATGCTGCTGCGGTGAGCGCGGCGGCGGCGGCGGTGAGCTTCTGCGCCGCATCATCCATCTTCGCCGTGAGCTTGGCGGCTAGGTCGTTGTGTTCTTTGGTGATGGCATCCTGTGAGGCGTTCAGGCGGTCTTGCGTGAGCTTGTCCACCTTGCTCAGGTAATCCACCGTCCCGTCTGATGCCGACTTCTGCTGAGTGGCATCGAGCAGTCCATAGGCCGAGTTCACATCGGCGTTGATCTTGCTGGCGAGGTTCTGGATTTGCGCCGGGTCTGTTGCCTTCTCGAGTTGCTGGTAGAGCGAGTCAGCCTGAGTGCGCAGGTAGTCGTACTTCGTCTGATTGTCCATCACCGACATCTTGATGTTGTCGGCGCTGGCGCTGAACATGTCGTGAGTCGATGCGAGTGCGTTCTGAATCTGGCCGATGAGGGACAGTTCCATGGCGTACTGGTTTTGCGTTGCGGCCGCAAGGTTCTTGGTCGATGCTGCGCTGCCGTCGTAGGTGGCAATGAGCGCCGCATATGCCGCGTTGTTCCGCTCCAGCGCGCCGGTAGCTCCAGTGGCGTTCTGCGCGATCTGCGCCATCACGTCGGCAACCGGGTTGGCCTTGGTGTATGCCTTAATGGTGCTTGCATCAATGATCTGCGCCATTGCCGCGTCCATCATTTCGGTGGATGCAGTCTTGATGTCGCCAAGGCCTTTGACGATGGCCTTAAATATGGGATCAACATCAGCCTCCGATATTGCGGTCATCGTCATCCGCTTGCCTTCTGTGGCAAGCTGCGCACTACCTTGCCCACGGCCAGTGTCGTAAGTGCTGTTGTAAATAAGATTACCGTGTGAGTCGGTCAGCCGAGCGCCTACGTTGTCGGGAGCTGTTCCGTGCGGGTCGGTGTTGTAATACAGTCCGACCTTCATTCCGGATGAGCTTGCTCCGAGCGAATTTAATACTGATGTAATAGTCCCCGCGGTCATATCGGATATTTGCTTCACGTCGGTGGACTTGTACGCCATCGTAATGCTCGATCCGGGCTGGTTGTTGAGGTCGCTGAGAACACCATTATCGCCTATGCCGGTAGCCCATTCTCCGTTTGTTTTCGGGCCTCCACCCTTGCCGCCAAACATACTACCAAGCGCCACAGCGCCAAGCGCCGCCCATCCCCAGACAGGCACGGCGGCAAGCGCCGATGTAAGGCCGCCTACGGCACTGGCGGCTCCGCCAAGAGCGTCTGCCGTGGCGGTAGCTCCGGCCAGCCCGAACGCACCCGTCTGAGACGCAAGCATCGCGCCCTGCGTTACCCCGCTTCCGATCCCCATCGAGCCAAGCGCATAATCTCCCATCACGGACATGCCGCCGTTGAACATACTGTATGCCGAGCCGGCATTGCTTGCCATGTTCAACAGTCCGCCGCCACCAGAACCACCGCCGGCTACCGCGCTCATCAACCCACCGCCACCGGTTCCAGAAATGCTCGCTTCGATCTGGATAAGCCATTTCTTCATGGTCATCTGGTAAAGTAAGTCGATTATCGAAGTTTTAATAGCCTTTCCGATACCCTCCATCGTTGACTTGCCGTTGCTCAACAGTCCAATAAATACGCTCTTTCCTGTCTGTTCGACAGTAGACCACATTGATTTCCACAGATCATTGGAAGCTTTGACTTCATCTTCCGCCGCCTGCAGCATCTGCCCGGAACCCAATAGGCCCCGTTTTTCGCGCAATAGACGGACTTGCTCCATCAGGCCCGATACATAATCAACATTGTCCGCAGTTAACTCGGTTGTGGCCAATTTCTCCTCAGCCATTGCGATGTTGTTATCGGCCCGAGCCAGTACCAGAGCATCGAGTTGCGCTTTGTTAAGACCAATTTCCTCGTTGTGGGAGCGCAAAGAGTCTATTTCGGATTGTAGGGCATCATTTGATGTGGTGATGGAACCGACTAAGTTAGCGTAGGCTTCTTTCTGTTTCTTTGCCCATTCATCGGCCAACTTTTTAGCTTCGGCGTTTTCCTTCGCTTTTTGGGCTTCGAGGGCATACGCTCCAGCGGCTTCCATGATCTTCGAGCGGAGAGCCTCAGTCGGAGCCACCGCCGCCTTATTAGCGGCTTCGATCATCTTCTTCTGGACTGAGTCAAGGCCCTGCTGCTCAGTTTCTTGCTTCAAGGAGGCGATATAGCTTTCAGCCGATTTTACGTGTTCTTTGTAAGCTGAAGCAGCAGCTTTGGCCGCTGCAGCCTTGGCAGCAAGAGCCTGAGTCGCGGCCTGATCTGCTGCGGCCTGATCCCGCATTTCCTTGCCGCGGGCGATGCGCTCTTCCTCACTCAGCGATGCGCCCTTCTTTATTTCTTTATTTCGGTTCAACAGGCTTTCAGAAAACTTATCAACAGCGGCGCGGGCGGCATTAGCATCCTGCTCCATGTCCTTGCCAATCTGTTTAGCTGCTGCGAAGTCGCCGTGTAGAACTGCATTAGCCTGCGCTGCAATCCCTCCAATCTCATTGCCAATCATTGTGAACACGTAGGCAATATTGGCTCCAAGAACCAATACAGTTTCGGATACTACGCGGAATACTTCCAGCAAGCCTTCGCCTAAGCGCTCCTTAACTCCGGAGCTAGCTGCTTTATCAAGCTCGGCATTCGCGGCTTTTACCGCGTCCATCAGATCGAATACAGCCGCCGTGAGGGTAGGCAAAAACGCCTCGCCCATCTTAACTTTTAAATCTTCCCATCTGCCGGTCAGGGAGTGCACAGCTTTCCCGGCAGTAGTCATCGAATCTTCGTATATACCGTTGTATTTCGTGGCCTCTTTTAACACTTCATTGGTGCGAGACATCGTTTTTTCTTGGGTAGTTAGGGCAGCTTCGGTCTTCCCAAGTGATGCTGCAAGTGACTTGTACCCGTTTTCGAAATTAACGTTAAGACCTATAGTGCGCAGCACTTCGATTTGCCCGGACTTAATGCCATATATCATCCGTTGCATTGCTTCGTTAGAATTGATGTTGCCAACGACGGCTAAATCTTGAGCAGCCCTGCCGATTTGCGAAGCTTTAGCAAGATCGATATTAGCAGTTGCCAGTTGAGTTAGGGCGTCACGGGACTGCAACATGGAAATGCCCGAGGACTGCAATGCTTTGGAATACTTCTCCATTTCAGCAGCAGTATATCCAGCGTTATTACCAGCCACTTTCATTACTACACCCATGGTCTCAAAACGGGCAGCTAGCATTGTCGACTCCTGGATAAGGGAGCCTAACTTGTACGCTGCAAAACCCTCAGCAGCTACTTTAATCGCGGATGATAGGAGTTGTGTGGCGGATGTGAGGGACTTCGTGGCCGTTTCAGCGGAATTACTTTTACTCGCCAGCTTATCAAGGGCATTAACACCCTCATTCAACTGGCGAGTATCAACTTGTATTCCGAGAGAGGCGAAATCCGTCATTTCTTCTTACCCTGAGCCAGTAAGTACGCGCTATCGATAGTTCTGATAGCAAGGATTTCCCATTGTGCTAATTTGTTCCCGGTCACTTCTTGCCAATCCAGAAGATCCCGCCAACCAATTGGGTTCGGCCCAAACCCCGTGTTACTGCGGCAAGCGTGTAATTCACTGAACCACCTCCACAAGTAAGCAACCAACCGGTTTAATTCCGGTTCATCCCTAAGCAGCGGGGGTTGAATCCCGCTACCGTTATATGCCATGTTCAAATGCTCTCGAAGCGTGGCACCATCCTCTTGAACCGCGTTTAATTCAAATTGGGCTGTTGCGTACGCTTCGAGGTCTGCAATCAGCCCTTCATAAAATTTTCGAGGTCGCCAATTGCTTCGTCAACTTGCTTGCGAGCAGCAGGAAGCTCAGTATAGACGCGCTTGACGTTGGCCACATTGAAGGCCAACTCTTCCAAAGGCTGGCCTTTCTTCTGCAGCGGAAACACCGCTTTGTCATCCCATCGCCACCCCAGGGTGCAAACTGTCAGCATTTCGATGCTACGTTGTTCGCCTTTTTCCACGGTGGGAATTTCGTCATCCTTACCGCGTTTCTTGTTGAAGTGCGCCCGGCGCAATTCTTCGTTGATGGAGTCGCGCAAGTAGTCTTTGAACAGCGTGGAATCTTTCCCCGCAACAGTGACAAAGATACCAAGCCCTGCACCCGTAACTGGGTGCTTCAGCTCAATTTCAGCGCCTTCGTCACATGCAGACGAGGTATCAAGGCAGCTCATATCAACAACATTTTTCTTAGACATTATTATGTTCTCCTATACGTTTTAGTTTTGACAATTATAACTATAAATAATTGTTCAAGCTATAAAATATACTTTATTTCATCAAGGTAACAAGCTCGACTTCATCAGTACGAGCCTGTTTGTCTACTCAATTATACAGCGGCGCTGTCCTGGATGATGATGGTGGTGTCGGTGGTGTTGACCGCTGCGCCGCCGTTGATGTTTTCCAGCGCGGTGAAGGGCATGGTCATGCTCAGGCCCTTTTCTCCGTCGTCCTTGCTGGCGCCGGAGAACTTGACGCGCGGCAGGGTGATGGCGATGAATCCGGCAGATGCCAAGTTGTTCGTGGTGAACACGGCGGACAGGGAAACCTCGGTTTCATTCACGAAGTAGTCGCGCATCGTGTTGTTGGCGAACAGCACCGTGGCGCTGCCGGTGATGTCGAACGCGCCAGGGAAAATGTCCGGCTCGACGTTGGCGCCGACCACGCCGCCAGGGGTAGTCATGTTGCCCTTCACGCTGATGTCGAACGAGGTGATGTAGCCGACCGCCACGCCCTGCACGTACACCGCGCCGTTGACTGCTGCCAGGATCGCGCCAGTGCTAGCAGCCGCAGGCGTGGTGAAATAGGCGGCGGTGGACGAATCCATGTTGATCCCCTTGACCGGGAAATCGACGGTCGCCATGCCGGTGGCCGGGAGCTTGATGTTCATGTCGCCAAACACGCAATCCCTGAACTGCTCGGATTGGGCGATGTCGGCAAAGTTGTGCTCGATAGTCCAGTAGTCGCGGGTCTGTCCGCTGGTAGGAATCCAGCACTTCTTTCCCATCACGGTAATGGTGCAGCCAGTAATCGGTCCTTCCGCTGTCATGGCCGATCCGTTGACCGTAGCCACGGTGATGACCGTCGCGGTCAGGCCGGTAATCAGCAGGTTCTTGCCGATGTTGTTGACGTTGAGCGTGCCGACCGACAACTGGATCACGTCACCGATTTTCAGGCCGCCGGTGATAAAGCCGGTGCCGGTGATGGTGTAGGCGCCGAGCGTTCCGGCGATGGTCAGGGAAGCGCCAGTGATCGGCGTGGTCGCGGCCCATGCGTTGCGCAGTACGCTGCCCATGAAGTTCTGGTAGGTGCCGACCGACAGCTCGCCGGTAATGGTGCCGTCAACCGACAGGACGCCGTGGCGCATGTCGCTGCGCTGCTGGCTGGGACGGATTTCCTTGCTGGTGTAGCTGGTCTTTTTCAGGTCGATGGTGGACGTGACGCGGCGGAAAAGCTGTGCGCCTGCTGCGCTGGCTTTTACCCCGAGTCCGGATTGTTTGGATGCGACGAGCTGCTTGAATACGCCGGTTGCGATAGCGGTCATAATAAAGTTCCTTTAATTTATGTTGCTGAAAAATCGCACTTTTACGGGAACAGAATAACGATCCCCATCCACATAGCCGGGCGATACTTCCGGCGTTTTCTCGATGACAACAGTGGTGCCACTTTTTACAAAAGACGCCCCTCTTGGAAATACAGATTTTATCAATTCCGCTCTCGTTGCTGCTGCAGAAGGTCCAGTCTGCAAGGGGTATTGAAGAGTGATTTGCATATATCCCGCTTGCCTATAACTGCTACCAAATTCAAGATTCTCGGGCTGAGCAAACAGTATAGCCACCTGCTGAAATGGAGTAGTCTGTCCTGGCGGGGAAAAGGCTGAGTTCTCCCATGCTGTTGCCAGAGCGGGTGTCATTGCGTTAAGTGCTGTTTCCAATGCAGCTCTGATGTTAACCACACTCATTTAGCACTAGCCTTTAGGATACTTTCGAACTCAATCACTGTAAGCTGAACCATGCCCCGGGGTGACTGTTTAGACCAACCATTTTCAAGCCTATTTGCGTATGGGAGGCTGTTTGTCAGAAAAAAAACGTTCCCCGCTGTCTTCTGTGGCAAAGAGGAATCAATATTTCCAATAGTGCTGTCTCCAGTCTTATCATATTGGTTAACGTTCACACTAAATGTCGGCGCGTTAATGCTATAATTCCAATTTCCTCGAAATCGTCCTGTATCTACAGGGGACCTTTTAATAACTCTACTAAATACCTCAAGTGTAGTTTTTCGAGCCGCAATATCTATGTTCGCTTTAGCCTTTTCAACAAATCTTGAAATATCAAGCGAAAAATTACTCATTATGTCTTCAGGTGAATATCGTAAAGAACACAGGTTCCGGCAGGGTTGATTTCACCTATTGACACCACGACATATTCAACGCTGTTTACAATGAAATGGTCCTGCATGTTTACAGGGGCAACAGCGTCCAACAATAAGCGTTTATCGCCCTGCTGGATCAGCGTACCCCTGCACAGCGTCTGACCCGCACCGAAATCCAGTACAACACCCCTGCGCGTAGAGTCAGCGGTGCTAGTCGTTGCTTCACCTGTTGCGGGGTCATATGCGCCAACGGTGTAAGCCCGCTGTGTCACAAGACCGAAGCCGCTTATGGTGTCAGCGACGTCAGCTTGAAGCTCTGCCCAGTCCAGGAAGTCGCTCATCCTCTCACCGCGTCCGCTGACATGCTAGTTCCGTTCAAATACGGCGTGAGCAATCGCTCCACCGCTCCATACTTCTTTTCCCGTTGGCTGTTCCTATCATAAGTGATATGAATTGGGCCAACTGCTTTACTCACAACACCCTGCCCCAAGTCGGCAAGCAACTCACCAGCAGAAGCCTTCAAAGCAAGTTCACACCATGCGTTTTTGACTTCCGTCGGCACAATGTTGTCAGGCACCAGATACGGGTAGGTTCCGACGATACCGTGGACAAACGGCTCCAGATAAACGAAGGTACGCGGCCAATCCAGGACTTGAACCCCGCTGTAGCGGTAACCTTTCCAACGGGCACGGAACATCTGAATCATGTAGTCCGTTGCCTTGCGCCCTGCTGAATCCTTCGCTTCGCCTGTCAATGCTGCCCAAGCTGTGTTTCCTCGTTCAGCGTGGTAAGTGTCGGCATAAGCGATCGAGGCGTAGGCATCCGCGCTTGTGACCACAGTGCCGTCCTCGACCTTCAACGTGCTAGGAACAGTCTGAGCCGCGCTTGATGCCGCTGCGCTTCCATCCGCGTTCGTTGCTGTCACGCGGCCAGCAACTGTCTTCCCTGTGTCAGCACGAAGCACCGTGTAGGCGTTCGTTGTAGCTCCGGAAACTGCAACCCCGTCAACCAGCCACGCATAGGCAAAGGACACAGGCACGTTCGCCCACGTCCCATCGCTTAACGCGAGCGCATTGCCTACTCCCACCGTTCCGGTGATTGCTGGCAATACTGTGTTGACGGGTGCGGTCACTTATTTCTTTCTATTTACAACAGAGACAATATTGCTCATCTTGCCTTTGTTCGGCCCGCGCTTGATACGAGTGTCGCTGGTGACTAATGCTTTGGTTTTGTAAGATTTTGTTTTTAGCATATTCCTGACAAAAGCTGCTGGAATATTTTTACTGGAGGCACCTTTCCCTCCACCCTTCGTGTATTGATTGATGCCTGTAGGATTTGACACGCTATTCCCCTTTCAGAAATTTCACGTACAGCTCAAGCAGAGCTGGCTTGGCGTCGAAAGGCTTGAAGCCAATTTCCGCCGCGTTCAGCGCGTCCTTGAGTTGCGCTACCGTCATATTTTGAGCAGCTTCAACAGCAGCGTTGGTATCAGCTTCAATTGCCGCCTTTTCCTGATCAGCGTAGGAAGCATCCGAAGGATTTGACCATGTGGCAAATCCTGCCGCAACATAATCCTTGGCGTCAACGGGGTCAAGCTGAATGGGTTTGCCAGTTTTAGTGTCGTAGACAGTTTGCATTTTTCTCGCTCAATTAAGAGGAAGCGGCTTTCGCCGCTCCATGTTAGTCGTCCTTAGCAATGAACGCTGCAAAGTTGATGCCAGTTGCGATGGTACCGGCAATCAACGTAGACAGACGAACATAACGATAAATTGTGCCACCTTCTTCATTGCGGAATGGGATGACGTAACGGTTGGCAGCAGAGAGCGCGGCGTCCATCGGAACGACCAGATTGCCAAATACCTTCTTCGCCAAGCAGACAGAACCGGAAGTCATCGCAGCAACATTCGAGCCTTCCAGCGACACAGTGTAAATTTCGTCACCGGTTGCAATTTCGCAAGCTGACAAGTCGATCACCAGATACCCGTCAACCAGCCCCGTGCCCAGGTCAAGGATCGTGCCGTCAGTCGAGGTTGCCAGCAGGCCCGCAGCTTTCAGGCTGAGAGCGTTATCATATGTAAAATGTCCATATTGGTTCATGATCAGTTCCTTATGTTAGCTCCCGGCTACCTAAGCAGCCGGGAGTGATCTTTAGGCTACGAATGGAGCGTTGCTGATACCTGCCAAGCGGGTAACGGCGCGACCGTTATAGATAGCGATACCGTTGTACCATTCGATGCGAGTGCGGTAAACGGGGGCAGTTTGCAGTTCACCCAAGTCACGCACGCCAATAGTGCCGTTTTGGATACCTTGCAAGCCGTCAGGCGTCATGCTTACGATGTAGATGGAGCCGCCAGTTGCTGTACCGTTGTTGTAAGTCACTTCAGTGAACGGCAGGATGCTGTTACCTTCGTTGTCCAGGTCAACGGTGATGATCGGCAGATCGTTGTAAGCCATTACGCGACGGCCCAGGGCGTCAGGGGCATATTGAACGTAACCGCCAACGGTGTACAGGCGAGCAGCGGCGCTGAAGCGGCGAGCCATTGCCTTGGACATGATCAAGTGAGTCGGGTTTAGCGTTTGGTCGATCGCTTCATCCAGCTTGACCAAGGACAGCGCATCGCCACCTGACGTAGTGCCTGCCCACACAATCTGTGAACCAGTCACGCGGGTTTGCAAGCCGTCGAACTCACGCGGGTCGGAAGCGGTGTCACCCTTGATGAATTTGCGCGTCCAAGCCAAGGACAAGGCGCGAATCTTCATGCCTTCTTGCACCGAACGCTGGTTCATGCCCATGGTGTCCAGGATGAACTTGTCAACGTCCAAGTCGCCGCCCGCAATGACCAGCGCTTCAGTCATAGGGTTCAGGATGCCGGTGGACGGCGTGTAGGCTTCATTGACGCCGCGGAAGCCAACGCCAGGCAGGTTGGATTCGCGGTTGTATTTCAGCGCGTTGCCTGCGATGTCGTCAAAAGGCAAGTTCATCAGTACGCCGGACGAGCCAGCATACAATTCAATGACGCCGCTACGATAGGCGTCTCCCGTTTCCAGTTTCGCTGCTTCGATAAGCGTCAATGCCATGATTCAGTTCCTTATTTTTTGCCTTGTCGAGCTGCGTTCATGCGCTCAATGGGCGGAAGATTCATTAAATTTGCGCCCCCTTTGCTGTGGTTCGGCTGTGCGCCGGAACCAGAAGCAGTCGAGGGGAACCAATGTGGTGCAGTGTCTCGCATAGTCTCGATCCACTCTTGCGGGCGAAACGGCGTCTTGCCGTCTTTGCCTAGAACAGGTTCACCATTTTGCAGGCAAACCGCGTTCCCTTCATCATCCAGCGAGAACATCATCCGGGCGCGGAACAAAGCATCTTCAACCGCCTTGTCATGAACCTTTCCGTGAACCGCTGCGCGGATTTGCTCATCCAACACCCGCGATAAAAACTTGCTTGTCTTCTGCTTTTCAGCATCACGTTCGGCGGCAGCGGCATCCAGTTTCTTCTGCCAATCCGCGTCACGAATTGCTGTGCGGCGCTTGATAACTTCATCCACGTTTCCGGAGGCAAGAAGTTGTGCTTCCTCGTCCCCTTGAAACTTAGACATGATTCGGTGATAGCTGTCGGGGTCAATGTCCTTATACTTGTCCGCTGTTTCCTTCAGTGCTTTGTTTGCTGCTTTTGCTGCATCACGTTCTTTCTGCAATGCGGATTGCAAACCACTCACATCCGGAAGTCCTGCCACGTCAAGATGAAACTTCCCATCCTTTTCAACGTACATAGAACGAACAGCTTCAGGAACTGCATCCAACTTTTCTACCACAAGATCAAGTGCCATTTGATAACCCTCTCGGTCGTTAATTACCGCATCACGCGGCAGGTTGAAGAAAGCGCCAAGCTGTTCTTCAATGTGTTACGCGCAATACTAATAAGTAAATTTTATAATAGCAAATTTATTTTTAGTCAAGTTGCAAATAGTTGTTGCATCATGTTCTGTGTTGTGTATAAATAAATAGTAATTAATTGGAGAACGAAATGCGCTCACTAGGCAACAACCGCCCTAGAAACGGATACGGTCGGGAAGGCAACTGAACTCGCGCTTGCAGCGCATTTTGAATTGATGCAGATTGTTAGATTGGCAGGAGTTGACAAAGCAACTGCAAGTAAATGGGCGCTGGACGCAATTACGCCTAAACCGGCGTCACCAACCCTCGCATCAAGCAGTGAAGGCAAACCTGAGTCTTAATACCGCCCTCCAGTTTGCCTGCTCGTTCCATCGGGCTTTGCGTGATAGTGACCACAGCGCTAGTGGCAATCCCTTCGTTCTGTTCGCATATTGCGCAGACCCATTGTTCGGCTTCGCCTTTCTTGGCGCGATAAGCTTTGGGTTTATTTGAACCATAGATCAATTTAAGTGTCATTATTTTTAAAAATCGCTTGCGTATTTAGATTTAGTTCTGTATTATTTAAGTCATGCAGTTAAACAACTTTAAGGAGAACGAAATGAGCTTACAGATGCACCTTAATAAGTCCGGAAGTGGAATGGCATCAAAAACAGCTTGTGGTCGTAATATCCTTCGCACACCACTTTCAACGAACTGGGCAGAGTTTAAGGATCTGCCGGAAGATCAAAAATGTGCAAAGTGTGCAGCATCAAAACAAGCAGCACTTAACGCTAGAGCAAAAAGTTAAATACCCGCCTTCTTAAAAGCCTGAGGTTCCCGGGCTTTTAGTTGGTCCAGGTTTAGGGATGCACCTGTTCGATCAACAAACCTATCCAAAGGAAGATCTCCGTTTCGAAACAGCTTCCCTTTAGTTTTCCCAAGAACATCGTCCTGGAACGCTGCAGGCTGTTTTTCAAGCCAAGTTTGATATGTTTCAGTTGCAGCAACCTGGCCGTTCATGCTTGCACGAGTTCCCGCAGGTAACTCAGCAGCGTCAATTCCAAGGTCTTCCCAGGATTTCAAAACAGGGCAGGTTGATGAACGGCAGTTGATATGAGCCGGGGGCCGTGGCCCGCTGTTGACAGGGAACACTTTACCATCACGAGATTGGCAGATGCTGGAAGTTCTGGAATCCAGTGTGCTCACCCACTGTATCCCCTTTATCAGCGAGCTGTTCGCTTGGTACACTTGATCGCGAGCTACGTTAACAGTGTGACTCACTGCTGTCCTTACAAGTGCCTCGGCCCCGCGCCGAGTCGTTTCCAAAATGCCGTCCTTATAACCCATTGCGCGGGTTCCCTTCACCCGTTGCACGATTTGGTCAATGGTTTGACCTTCTAAGACACCCATTCTCACAGCATCACGCAAGCGAGTGAAGGTTGACGCTTCCAAGTCGCTAACCCATTCCTTCAACAAGCGACCGGAAAACGGGCGAGCCATAGTTGCTGCGTAGACTTCGGCCATTGGCGGCGTAATAACCTCCATGGAAGCGATGACCACAGGTGTTTGAATACTGCTCACCTGAAACGCTGTCTCATGAAGCGCCAAGTCTTTCAACCCTGCTTCCAGCGCGTCCTGAAGTTTGTTGTAGACCCTGGCGTTAATCGTCCGAACGGACTCAAGCAGCGCGTCCAGTCGCTCGATAGTCAACGGGCTGGCGAATATCTTAGCATCAAGGGCTTGAAGCTGTGCAACGATGTCCGCGTCAGCAGATGCAAGCAATTTGAGGATTTTCGACGCTGTGTTGGTGCTGTACCGTTGTAGGTAGATGTTGTGACGCACTGCATCCGAGCGCAAGGCTTCGTTGGCGGAGGGCATTACAAGCTAAACCACTTGTGACCAGACAGGATGCACTCTGTATCATCAACCCGTTGCGCTTGTTCCTGCAAAGGCTTTCTTAATGCGTCAGGCATTTGGTTCAAAGTTCGCCAGTTCTTCTCTTGCTTGCAACCATCGCACTTCAAAGCACCATTTCCAAGGCAATAGTGAGTAATTCCGTTTTTGTCCATGCCAATCCTAGTGTAATTGATACGTTCCGCAATTTGCGCACATATACCCGTCAGGAGTGTAGCGGAAAAGATCGTTTCCGCAATCACAGACACGCATCAAGGAACCTTCGGCGGGTGCAAACTCCCAAGTCCAATGGCCTTTCATTGCGTGGCATTCTGGGCACTCGAAGCGTGTAGTCCCCGCGGGCGCGACTGCGACCCAAGTGTGACCGCAACCAATGCAATGAGCATCACCTGCGCCGTGGGGATCGGTAGCAGCTTTAGGTTGGAAGGAAACAACGTCTCCCATTACAACCCTTCAGCCCTTGTAGCTTAGGCCATTTGCGCCGCGCCTTGAATCCGTTCAATCTCGTCTTGGATATTCAGTTCATCGTCCAAGACGTGGCGGCGCTGTAATTCAGCAAGGTAAGTTTCGAGCGATATGGCGCCCATGCCGTAAGCTGCCAGCAGTTCAGCAGGCGTACCCATTGCAGCAGCTTGCGCGAAGTCGTCGTTGACCTCAAGCGTTCCGCCACCTGTGGCAATCCCCATCATTTGCGCCATGTACTGCAAGACAAGTTCAAGCGAGTCGCCAAGTCCGTCAGCAATAGCTTTCAATCCTGCGTTTGCGTCCTCGCTGTTGATCGCGGCAGCAGTGGCAGTCACCTTCCCTGCATTCTCAACCCGCACAGTCATAGACGCTTGTTCCATGCGCTTTTCGATAGCAGCAAGATCATCAAAGCCCGCCTTGATACCTGCTCCAGTATGCTCAAGGTATTTTGCATCTGCACCAGCGGGAAGTTTTAACACCTTGTCGGGGCCAATGGCCACAGTAGCATCCGCTGCAACGCCCGTAATCGCAAGCATTGCGAAGCGCAGGAACGTCAGCGCCTTGCGGTTCTCCGAACTGCTAATCCAGTGCTCCAGGTTCAAGTCAGCAAGCGCGGACAGCGGAGGTTCGCCCTCCATGAAGCCGGTTCGGTTGGCGTAGATTGGCACTAGCGGAATGAATGGAAGCGAAGTTGCGCCTTGGTCAACCAAGACATATTTCCCGGCGCTTGTGCTACCCGGAATCACTTGCT
Source organism: Gallionella sp. (assembly GCA_028714895.1). Classification (GTDB taxonomy): domain Bacteria; phylum Pseudomonadota; class Gammaproteobacteria; order Burkholderiales; family Gallionellaceae; genus Gallionella. Next base: position 14,186 of record JAQTLM010000028.1, read on the forward strand.
GTTCATAGATTGCGAACGCGCCGGGCGTCAGGACGCGAATTCGGTGAACCTCCTTCTCACCCCATTCGCCGTCTTGCTCGAAACAAGTTTCTTTGATGCGGACTTGACTGAGCTGAAGCGTCCCGCTTTCATTGCTAGTGCTCCAGCCAATAAGCTGGTCGGCAAGAACAGGGACACAATACGGGCGAGCGCCAGCAACCTGCTGGTCTGCCAGCGTAGGGGCGGAACCGTCTTCACGCTGCACAACCGGGAAGTCAACAAGAATGAACGTCACGCCGTCAACCATTGCGTCCATGAAAACGTCCATGGCAAACGGTGTCAGTTCGCGCCCTTGTCCGTCCATGTCGTCAAGGTACGGTGCAAGCAAAGGTGGAACATCTTCACCGATTATAACAGGGCGAGAAAACACCTTGCCAGTTTGCGCGTGAACAGCTTGCTTGAAGCCGTTGTAAAGCGTAGTGCCTTTCAGGCGCACGTCATAAGCGGCATCGCTCTCAGCCGGATGCTTGAGCATAAACTTCTGCCCAGCAGCTTGCATGGCTTTGGTGCCACCCATGAGGGTACGAGGGAGCAGACGCTTTTCAGCGCCAGCTAAGTAGCGAGCGGATGGGGTTGAGACGTCAGCGGTCATAATTGCCTTCTAAATTAGCTTGTAACACTACACGAAACAGCACAGCAAAGCAAGCGCGCAATAGCTTGACTAATACATATCGCTTTGACTAAAATCGCTGTCTTTTTTGATGTATCCGTCCAGGGCGTACCGTACCGCGTCCCAACAGTGGTTCCACTTGTCAACAATGACAGGTAGAACTTGCCCGGTCGTTTTATCAACCTTGTAGGAATACAGTCGAGCTTCTTCGCGCATGTGAACGCATCGCTCGTGAATTACAATCTGGTCAAAGCTGCGAAGGTAAGCGATCCCATCCTCAACGCTCCCGGGCCATTTGCGAGCTGCATCAATATTGTACCCGCGCCGTTTGACTGCGGATATAGTTTCAGGGCGGCTGTTGTCTGCTTTAATTGGCCACATTGCGCTGCCAGGAACTTTCGCATACATCTCCGGGTAATTCTCGAACTCAACATGCTGTTCCCAGGCTTCGTGGTCAATAAACAGTGTATTGCCTTTGATGTAACATCGAATCAAGGTTGAAGGATCGTCCGCAAAGCCCCAGTCAGCACCGAAGAAGAACCTGTCAACGTCCTTTGGTGTTTCAAACGCTTCAACAACATATTTTCCGCCAAAGATAGTCGCTTTGCTGCGCTTCTTGGGCTTACCCAGCCATATATGTTCGTATGCTTCGTAATCAGTCTTCTTGCACCACTCCATTTGATCCCGTAGTTTAGACGGGAAGCATGGATTCTCAGTATAGTTGACTTCCCTAACCAGGGACTTTGGGCGCTGGTTAAGAACAAACTCCTGCCACGTTGGGTTGTCCTCACTCTCCGGGTTAAAAGTGATAATGAGTCTTGAATTTTCCTTTCGGAATACTGTTGGCAGTAGCGTGTCCCAGGAGTCCTGAGAAACTGTTTCTGCTTCCTCCACCCAGCAGTCGTCAACACCCTCAGTTGACTTAATTTCTTTAATGTTATGCCGAAGCCCTTTAAACAGGAACTCGGAGCCGCACGCGCTTTCAATTGTCTTGTTGGTGACTCGGAAGCCTGGAAGCTCCATGGCATCTATTTGGTCTGTCAGCAAGCGATGCACTGAGTCTGCCATGGAGTTTTGGTACTCACGCGCACAAAGAACTCGTCGACGTTCTGCAGCAGCTCGAACTAGCAGAGCACGGCCAACGCTCCAGGACTTTGCGGACCCTCGTCCTCCGTGAAAGACTAGGTAGTCGTAACCTGGAACAAAGAGGGGTTTAAACGGAGTAAAGAACCTGATACGTTTCTTGACAGGTTCAACAATATCACTGCTCATCGTCTGGGCTGTCGTCGAAAACTACTTGCAGAGTAGTTGGCATAAGTGGAGTTCCGCCAGGACCTGACAGTTCCTTCTTCGTTGGGGCGTTCATGCCATGCAAGTCTTGAAATTTACTAAGAGCTGCAACTTGAGACGAGTATGGTGCCTTTTCGTCTGTAAAGATTCTGATAAGGTGCGCTTCAACCAACTTTTTGCGTTCGTCATCCGTAAGCTGTTTAGCAGGTTCGTTTTTGCGAGCTGCTATTTGCTGCTGCACGTAGGGTTCCGCACTGAACTTCGTTGCGTACTCGGCAGCAAACGAAGGCCCAAAGCCAACGCGAATAGCTGCTGTGACGTAGTTGGAGTCCTTTAGGTACTCAGTAACGAAGCGATCGCGCAAGTCCTTTTCCCGAAGCGTAAGCTCAGGAGCCATCATTGCTTCTTCCCAAGAAGGGGTGTTGTTGAGTTTAGTTTCTTCCATAATGCTGCGAATTATAGGGAAGACGCAGACATTGAGCAAGCTCTACACTTTGATGGGCTTCCACTTACATCCATCACAGAACGACCATGGAAACAACTGGCCCCCTATTCCATCGCCCTTAGGACGTATATGAGCGTTCCCACCAGGTTTCCAGTGAGGGCAGTCTAGTGACTGCCTGAAGTCATACTCAACGTCGAATTCATCGCTGTATACTACGGCTATGAACGGAGCCCTATTGAAGCAGGACGGAATGACTTTAGGCGGGTCGGGCTTCCATCTTTCTTGCCACATTAACTGCACTTCTTCTAGTGTACTCATAACTTTCGTTTCCAATCCTTAAGGTCCTTAGAACCTTTTGGTGTTGTCATAGGATAGTAGCTACACTGTTCATGAAGCCCACCGTCCTTTTCGTACAGAGTCACAACCAGCCTTTCACCCTGATCTACGGGGGATCGACAACCTTGCATCCTTAAAGGAGCTTCCTTTCTAACAACATAGTGGTCAAGGAACACACCTACAAGAAGGGCTGTAAGAACAGCAATCATAAAAGTTAACTCTTTCATACATCCTCCGGTTTCGGCGCTGCTGGTGATGGCATCCAGTGAGTTGGCTCGACCATCACATAGGGCCACGACCATACTCCGTATGCTAGGCTCCAATCACCGGATGCGATCCGCCCTTTTGGTGTTGATAACAGGAGCGTCGTCCCATCTCTCGGCGCTGTCTCAATAGGCTGCCATCCTTCGGGGATGCGAGGGGCGGCGAGGGCTGCGAGGTTGTCATTGCGCAATACGTCAACAGTGCAGCCACCTAGTCCTTCGGCATGTTTACCTAAGTCGTTGTCTAAATATGACGCAGGCTCAAGAATAGTGTCGCGTATATCAATTAAAAACCTGCACAGTTCCTCAATCCTCGCCTGCTGCTCTAGGATTGTCTGCTTCGCTGCTTTCAGTTCGTCAATCATGATTGCAAGGTCTGCGCCGCTAATGTTCGCCTGCTCGTTTGGGTCTTGGTCGAAGCTCATTTCTAACTCCCTCTATAACAAAGTTGCAATTGATTAAGTGGCAATCCAATGTCATAATGATACAACACTTTGGAGTTAAAATCACTCACTTCAATGAACTTCCAACCTTGACGATTGTGAAGATTTAGATGCACAGCAAGGCGAAGAGCGGCGCAGCGAAGGCTGGTCACATTCTTGGCTGGGAAGCCAAGAACTTCGTGTTCCCCGTTGTTGCGAACGAATCTGTATTGAAGTAGCATCACTTAGAACCCAACGTAAGTCTTAAGGTCGTGCCGCTGACGAATGCTGCCCAAGTATAAGCTGTCCGAAGTTCCAGGGCGCACTGTGTACCCAGCAACCTTCGCGCCAGCAATGATCATTTTCAAAACTTGCTGAAGCACACCCGCGTTGATATATGTAACTTGCATTCTATTCTCCAAGTTGTCTAACTGAATGAACATAACTGTATAGGAATAGATTTGATGTGTCAACAACTATTTTCGATAGTGCGAACTTATTTTGCGGGGCTTTGTTGGCAGGAAGGAAATTGTCCCGTTTTCTACTAATTTATCCAGCAGGGACGGAGCATAGCCACAGTGACGCACAAAGTGGCATCGAGACAGAGCAGGATTCTTGGCAAGCGCGTCCTTGATCCACGTAATCTTCTTGTCAAGCTCCTCTTGCGAATTCTTAAATGCCATACCTGCGTTTCCTATCTGCTGCAATGTCACGACAGCGAGCGCAAACACCTTCCACTAGTCTTTCGGAATGTTCCCCGCAATCGTAGCATTCGCCGGGCGTCCCTTCAGAAATTTCTGCTGCTGCTTTGCGTATCACTTCAACGTTTGCTGCAACCAGGATTCCTTCTCTTGCGTCAGTTAAATCCGCGTCATCACTCATTACTTTCCCTTTTGAATTTGTCGCAATGCTGCCTGAATATAGCAGGCTCCGTCAAGCAGCTCCTCCTGCAGGTGAGTCAGCCACTGTACCAGCGTCAAATCGCCCCGTTCAGTAGTGACGCCGTACTTTGCGAGCCCAACTTTGCTACGTTGCAGCAAGCTTTCGCGAATTGCCTCAACATTGGCGTCAGGAGAGGACTCGAACGCTGTTTTTCCGTCCTTTGCTGCATTGTAAGACGGATGGAAACAGAGTTCTTCCTTTGTCTCCGTCTTCACAGGCTCCCAATTGCTAAAAGCACAGCACTTGGCGCAAACTGCCGTGCTGATCTTGCTCTGAACTGAGTTCCTGTGGAAACAGGTATCACATTTAGATGAGCTCATTACGTTCTCGCCTGTTCGCCAAGTTTCATTTTCTGATGCACCCAGATCTGGAACCATGCAAGGAAAGATTCCCAGCTGATTTCAACTCGAGCAGGCACTGTGGATTCATGTGCAAGCGGGATTTCTCCATTCACTACGCATCGCCAAGCCTTTCGGTTTTGACGGAAAAGAAGAACAGGCACTTCATTGTTTCGCTTCGCTTGCGCAACAGTCTGGTCCCACCAGGTATTAATTGCAAGCTGCTCCTGGCGCTTCACTTCAATTGCAAGTCCAAACGTGTTAGACAGATCACAGCCGCCGACAGCAGACTGGTTCTGGTTACGCTGCACACTTGCGCCGTTCAGTTCGTAGCCGTGTTCCTTAGCAACCTTCTGAATAATGTAGTCCAGCTGGCGAACGATTTCACGTTCGCCTTCCTGGCCCTTAGTACGAATGTTAATCATGGTGTCGGTTCCTCAGCAGCCTTGTCCGCACGTTCCTGAGCAGCTTTGTCGGAGTAGCCGTCCTTATAACGGGCGTTCTTTCCACCCTCCAGCTTCCCGATGTTTGCTGCAAGACATTGCTCGCGAGTGATACCCAAGCCCTGGCGCAGACCCTCCATGTAGAACTCCAGGTCGCCAAGCTCCTCAATAACATTCACAATGTCAAGGGGCTTGCGATAAATCACTACCTTCTTAACAGCATCCAGAAGCTCACCTGCTTCCCCGCTGACGCCAACGACCATGTGCAGCAAGTGAGCATCGTGGCCCGTCAACTGCTGAGCTATCAAGTCACCATCCTTAGCAAGGCGGCGCACCATGTCACTGTGATGCTTAATCATTATTCATCCTTTTCAAATGTATTGCGTTAAAGATACGTCGAAGGACATATGAGCGAGCAATCGAGACAAGCGTCATCCAGAAGGTTAGCCACACTTGTGCTTCCGTGCTCGCTTGTATGCTGTAAGCTCGGAACAGGACATATTGTGCAGCAAACCCAATCACCAGTCCAATAGCGGTGTTTGAGCAAGCTTCAAGAAAGCTACCCAACTTCGTTTGGTGTCCTGCTGGTTTAGCTCGAACTGTTTGTTCCGCTCTGGACAGTGCAGAAGTAATGCAGGACGATAGCTCTTTAGTCCGCTTCTCGATAACGCACTCAATGCAATTGTTGCAACCATGTCTTTGACAATAACTCATTCAACCCCCATCAGTGCTTTCTTGCACTTCTCAAGAAGCCATAACACATCCCCGCCGTCTGCAAACGACGAGGCAAAGTAGAGCTCCCCGTTCCTGTCCCATCCAAGAACCACTACTCTGTCCAAGTTGGGCTCAGCAGCGTCAAATATTCGTTTGACAGGCAGGTCCAAACGTGTTACTACACCAAGAGGTATGACGTTATTTTCGCTCATGTTCGCCATACCTTGCACAAGTCAAGAGCTTGCTGCTCAGTGAAACCCTCTTTGCAAAGTGCTTCGTACTTAGCACGAATCTGTTTCGCTTGGATTTTCTCCCATTCAAGCATCGCTGGCAAGTTGTCCAAGGCTTGAAACACCAGTTCCTTCATTGTCGCAGGCTTGCTCATTTCGTAAAGCTCACGTCTGCAAACAACTCAGGCCAGCGCTCGCAGAACTGCTCGAACAGTGGCAACATGATTTCACGCATCTGTGGGTGTGCAGCACGATCGCAGCGCAAGCGGAACACATGACGCCACTCACGTGGGTTGGCAGTCATTACAACTTCCGTCTTAAGGCTGTTGGGAAGAATGGAACGAGCTTCCTGTGGTGTAGCACCCTCTTCCAGCATGGCAAAATAGGACTTTTCAGCATACTCACAAGCCTGCATCCAGAGCCCGTATTTTATTTCATCCTTTGTCCAGCCAACTCCTTCAGCACAGTCGACAACAGTTATTTCCCCGCCGAACTTGCCTTTGCTGTAATTGCAGTATCGAGTTGACTCCTGGCTAAAGCTTGCCATGCGATGACGCACGAGTTCGTGACTTACCCCGCGGTCACAGAAGAAGCGCACAGTAATTGCGCCATGCTCCAGAACGCTCTCATGCTTGAAGCCCTTGACGCGCTCGATAAACGGCTCGGCGGAACCCGGTTCGATTTTGTCGTCCGACTTCCAGCAGGTACGGCCAGCGGCCTCTATCACTTTGTTAAGATTCGGAGTGAACGCTTCGATTGTTGCTGACGGTTTAATAATTTTCATATTCTTTATACCCTGTCCAATTTACGGCTCATTTGCTCATCTCCTCTTGCGGCTCAATGAAACACCGACTGATTTCCTCGTGTCACTTCGTGCTCCTCAAAAAGGAATTGCAAACATCCAGGACTCGCATCCTCGCATGACTACACTTGGTGGTGGCGTTTGTCCCGCCAGCGCACAATTCACACCTACAAGGTGCTCACAGTT
>JAQTLM010000029.1 GCA_028714895.1 Gallionella sp.
TGCTTGAGTTTCCTTGAATTGAAGTTGAATTAGGTGCTGGTGCGAAAGGAGAGACTCGAACTCTCACGCCTTGCGGCGCTGGAACCTAAATCCAGTGCGTCTACCAATTCCGCCACTTTCGCGCTGTTTGCTTCCAGCCTTGCCGAGCGGATTATAGCACTAACCCGCCGGTTTTATCCCCACCACCGTGCGCCCGCGCAGCCTGCCTTGCAGCATCTGCGGGAACACTTGCGGCAGCTCGGCGAAGGGCACGGTATGCGCCACCTGCGCCAGCAACTGCGGGCGCAGATCGGTTGCCAGGCGCCGCCATATTTCGCGGCGCAACGGCATCGCAGTGGCGGCGGAATCGATGCCAATCAGGCGCACCCCGCGCAGGATGAAGGGCATCACCGTGGTGTGCAGCTCGATACCGCCCGCATTGCCGAAGCTGGCGATCACGCCGTCCTGCCGCATGGTGCGCGTCAGCCACGCCAGCGTCTCGCCGCCCACCGCATCCAGCGCGCCCGCCCATTGCGCCTTTTCCAACGGGTGCGTGCCCATCACCAGCTCCTTGCGCGGCAAGATTTCCGCTACGCCGAGCAATTTCAGGTAATCGTGCTCGCTTTCTTTTCCGGTCAGCGCGACCACGTGGTAGCCAAGCTGCGCCAGCATCTGGATCGCGAGGCTCGCCACCCCGCCGGTCGCACCCGTGACGATCACCCTGCCGTTTTCGGGGCGCAGTTCGTTCTGTTCGAGGCGATGAATGGACAATGCGGCGGCAAAGCCCGCCGTGCCGATTGCCATCGCGTCGAACAGCGTCAGCCCTTGCGGCAGCGGCACCACCCAATCCGCCGGCACACGCACATATTCGGCGAAGCCGCCGTCGTGATCCACGCCCATGCCGTAGCCGGTAACGATCACCGCATCGCCCGTCTTGAAGCGCGCATCGGATGAACTGACCACCACCCCCGCTGCATCCACCCCGCCGACGCAGGGAAAACGGCGCACCACCTTGCCCGCGCCGGTTGCGGCAAGCGCATCCTTGTAATTCACGCTGGAATAATGCGTCTGGATGACCACTTCACCGGGATCAAGTTCGTCCAGCGTCAGCTCGACGAAACGCCCGGCGGATTGGCCGTCTTGTTCGAAGATGCGATAGGCGGGAAATTTCATGGAAAATCCATAAACGTAACTTTTATTACATACAGTGGGCGTTCAATGTTGTGCTCGCATACGTTGCGCTCTAGCTTCTTCTTTGTTCGCATAATCAAGTGCGGCCTGAGAGAGCGCAACACAAAACGACTCCAGATAACCATCTGTTCCGAATTGCATTACTTCAATAGCAAACCGACGGGCTTCTGCCGCGCTTTTTAGTGCCCTTGAGCTTCTGGCAGATGAACGGCGAAGTGTTAAACCATGAGCCTCAATAGCTCTGCTCCTCAAATCCACAAGGGTGTCGTGATTGAGTCTTAAGGTTTGGATGGTCTGATTTGCAGCGGCATCACCTGCGGCAGCGCAAACACATCCCTTGGTGTCGTAAAGGAAACGTAGTTCGGAATTAGGGCTATGAGGAGAAACAAAGTTGTTGTTTGGCGTTATAGGAATTCCAGCTTTCACTGGTGCCCCATAACCATGGGATACATCGCCACCATTTTTCGGGAAACAGGCCGCCATATTGGAGTAGTCCAAATCCAACTCAGGAGCATCGTTCTGTGGCCGTATGTGTTCAATGTGGCAATCAGCGACATCATGCAGGCGCAACATAGTATAGGCACACAAATACCCCTGTTCTTTGAGCAAATGTGCCTTGACCAAGTCTTTCACGTTACTGGGAAGGTTATCGTAATTTAGGTTCTGCAGGGACGTCTGCATTGCCTGCTTCCAGCTGGCTAGCTCCACCGGCTCCGCTGATTTCGCGATCGAACGCATATCTAACTTTTTTGTGGCTCAAGAAATCGTGTATAGCGACTAATAAGTGCCTCCGCCTCCACTATGTCAGGATGTTCTCCAATTGCCTTACGCAAAACCGAAATCTTTTCTGTTGCATCCTCAAACCGACTCTCCTCGATGTCCTCAAAAATATTATCGAGACTCGCTGCTACCTGTGGATCACGATCATCACCTCCCATGATGTGACGAAGTACCCAGTTGGAATCCATGCCAAAACTTTGCCCCGGATGACCACCTTCCTGGTTGTCCAGCAATATAATTTCTTCAGACTTCACTTGGCCAATCAACTGTGGCGAATGCGTAGTGCAGATAAATTGGATTTTCGGAAAGGTGCGGCGAAGATCGGAAATAACTCGACGTTGCCATCGTGGATGCAAGTGAAGATCAAGCTCATCAATAAGGACAATACCAGGTGTATCAAGCAGAACTTGGTTCCCAAATTGTGGGTTGAGTTTCGCGGCTTTCTGCGCAATATCCCCAACCATCGCCAACATACAGCGCTGACCATCACTGAGGTTTGCAAAAGGTTGTGCGCCGTGTTCAGCCATAACCACGACAACTTCACCGAGCTTCGGGTCAAAGTAAAGATTCTGCGCATCTTCTACACAACCAAGAATGGCCTGCTTTACTGCTTCAAAAACAGAAGGCTCACGGCCTTGTTGATAACCGATCCAAGATTGGCGAGCAATCCATGTTACTAAATCACGCACGGATAAACGTGGATCAATACTGTTGCGGTAACCCTCTAATCTAGAGAGCTGTCTTTTCGTAGTTAGCTTTAATTTTTTCACATCCTTGATTTCGCTCTCACGACGTGGCTCAAGCCAAAGACGCCCTGTACCGTAATAGGAAATCAATGGAAGCGTGATGTCGCTGCCATTGCGCGCCCCAGTTTCTGCTGTCAGCGCCGCATCCCGAATATTGGTCGCTTCTCCAAAAGTAGTGCGGCCCTTCGCACTATTCAACGCGCGAGTCCAATCCATTGGTTCGCCAGCAACCTCACCATGGGCAGCAATTACTACTGGGTATTGATCCTCAAAGCGAATTTCGCCGTCATAACTACGCGGTGCAAGACGGATTTCATCAGTGCGAATATGGCGAGTTTTTTCATAGCCACGGATACCAAGAAACCAACTCCCGGCCGCCACCGTCAACGCATCAAGTGCGGATGTTTTTCCAGTGCCATTCGTACCAACTATCAGATTAAATCCAGGTGCAAAAGAAAACTCACGGCGAGAAAATCCCTTGAAGTTTTCAATAGTCAGGCGATCAATACGCATGGGAATCCTTTCAATTTGAACACGATATTAGACCATAGCCTCACATAAAACGGCACCACTGGCTACAAATCCAGCAGCGCCCGCCCCGGATATTCCAGAAATTCCTTGATGGCGACGAGGAACTGCACCGCCTCCCGCCCGTCGATGATGCGGTGGTCGTAGGATAACGCAAGGTAATTCATCGGGCGGATCACCACCTGGCCGTTCTCAGCCACCGGCCGATCCTTGGTGGCGTGGATGCCGAGGATGGCGCTCTGCGGCGGGTTGATGATCGGCGTGGAGAGCATCGAGCCGAATACACCGCCGTTGGTGATGGAGAACGTGCCACCGGTGAGTTCTTCCATCGTGAGTTTGCCGACTTGGGCGCGCGCAGCAAAATCAGCGATCTGTTTTTCGATGTCGGCGAAGGACAGTTTATCCGCATCGCGGATGATCGGCACGACCAGGCCGCGCTCGCTGCCGATCGCCACGCCGATATCGAAATAGCCGTGATAGATGATGTCGGTGCCGTCCACCGACGCGTTGACGATCGGGAATTTTTGCAACGCCAGCGCCGCCGCCTTGACGAAAAACGCGGAGAAGCCGAGCTTGATGCCGTGCTTCTTCTCGAACGCGTCCTTGTATTTGTTGCGCAACTCGATCACCGGCTGCATGTTCACTTCGTTGAAGGTGGTCAGGATCGCGGCGTTCTGTTGCGATTGCAGCAGGCGCTCGGCGATGCGCTGACGGATGCGCGTCATTGCCACGCGCTGTTCGGGGCGATTGCCGGAGGGTGCAATGGGAGCGGGGGCATCTTGCCCGCCAGTCGCCCCAGACGATACCTGCTGCATCGCATTCAGCACGTCGTCTTTGGTGACGCGCCCGCCGCGTCCGCTGCCCGGCAAACTGCCCGCATCGATCTCATGCTCGCGCGCCAGCTTGCGCACCGAAGGCGGCACTGCGGAAGGGACTGCTGGGGGCGGAGCCGTAATTTGGGCCGCCGCCTCGGTGTCGATCTGCGCGATCAATTCATTGCTGGTTACTTTTTCGCCATCGCCCTTGATGATTTTGATCAGCACGCCGCTCTTAGAGGCGGGCAGTTCCAGCACCACCTTGTCGGTCTCGATATCGATCAGGTTTTCGCCCTCACTGACCGCCTCGCCGACCTGCTTGTGCCAGGTCAGCAGCGTCGCTTCGGAGACGGATTCGGACAGTTGCGGCACTCTCACATCAATTTGCATGGTGTCTGGCTCCTGGGTTGTTCTTCACGTCGAGATCGGGGCGGAAGGCGGCTTCGACCACCGCCTTCTGTTGTTCCTGGTGCACCGCCAGATAGCCCGCAGCGGGCGCGGCAGAGGAAGCACGCAGCGCGTAATCGAGGCGCATGCCCTTGCGCAGATGGCGCAGCAGATAATGCTGGATTCGATGCCATGCGCCCTGGTTGCCCGGTTCTTCCTGGCACCACACCAGTTCGGTGGCATTCGGATAGGCGGCGATCTGCGCGACGAAGTCATCATGCGGGAACGGGTAAAGCTGTTCGATGCGGATGATCGCCATATCCTGGCTCCCCTTGGCGCGCCGCGCCGCGAGCAGGTCGTAATACACCTTGCCGCTGCACGCGATGATGCGCCGCACTTTGTTTGGTAGGAGCGCAGCTTGCTGCGCGATATTTGATGGTCGCCCAATGAATTGGGCTCCTACATCGTGGGCATCTACATCCCCGATCACCGGCTGAAATTTCCCCTGCGTGAATTCGGTGAGCGGCGAAGCGGCATCCTTGCTGCGCAGCAGGCTCTTGGGAGTGAACACAATCAGCGGCTTGCGCGTCGGGCGCAGCATCTGGCGGCGCAGCAGATGGAACATCTGCGCGGCGGTGGAAGGCACGCATACCTGGATATTGTAGTCGGCGCACAGTTGCAGATAACGCTCGATGCGCCCCGAAGAATGCTCCGCGCCCTGCCCCTCGTAGCCATGCGGCAGCAGCAGCACCAGCCCGCACAGCCTCCCCCATTTCACCTCGCCGGACGCGATGAACTGGTCGATCACCACCTGTGCACCGTTCGTGAAATCGCCGAACTGCGCCTCCCACAGCACCAGCGAATCCGGCTCGGCCGTGGCATAGCCGTATTCGAATCCCAGCACCGCTTCTTCGGACAGCAGCGAGTCGATCGCGATGAAATCCGCCTGACCGGGCGCGAGGTGCTGCAACGGCGTGTAAACGCCTTCGCGCCCCTCCTTGTGATCCTGATCATGCCAAGTGGCGTGGCGATGGAAGAATGTGCCGCGCTGGCTGTCCTGCCCGGACAGCCGCACCGGATAACCCTCGGTGAGCAAGGTCGCATAGGCGAGGTTTTCCGCCATGCCCCAGTCCAGCGGCAAATCGCCGCGCGCCATCGCAATGCGGTCTTCGACGATTTTCTGCACACGCGGATGCAGCACAAAATTCTCCGGCGCAGTGGTCAGCGGCACGGCCAGTTGCTGCAAGCGTTGCAGCGGCACGGCGGTATCCACCGGGATGTTCCATGCGATGTCGCGCTGCAACTTTTTCCAGTCGGCGGCCAATTTGCTGTCGTGCTTTTCCAGTGCGGGCTGGATCGAATTGCGCCCTTCGTCCATCGCCTTGCGATAGGCCGCAATCATCGCGTCCGCCTCGCCGGCCCGAATCACGCCCTGCCCGGCCAGCCGCTGCGCATACAGCGCGCGCGTGCCGGGATGCTGGCGAATGATGCGATACATGGACGGTTGCGTAACCAGCGGCTCGTCCTGCTCGTTGTGCCCCAGCTTGCGGAAACACACCAGATCGATCACCACGTCCTTGTGGAACTGCATACGGTAATCCAGCGCGATCTCCGTCACCAGCAACACCGCATCGGGATCATCCGCATTTACATGAAAAATCGGCGCATCGACCATCTTCGCCACGTCGGTGCACCAGGTGCTGGAACGTGTGTCGCGCACATCGGATGCGGTGAAACCGATCTGATTGTTAATGATGACATGCACCGTGCCGCCGGTGCGATAGCCGCGCGTTTGCGACATGCTCAGCGTTTCCATCACCACACCCTGGCCGGCAAACGCCGCATCGCCGTGCAGCAGGATCGACATGACTTTCGAGCCGTCAAAGTCCTTGCGGCGATGCTGGCGCGCGCGCACCGAGCCTTCCACCACCGGATTGACGATTTCCAGATGCGACGGGTTGAACGCCAGCGCGATATGCAGTTCGCCGCCCTTTGTTTCAATGTCTGCGGAAAAGCCCTGATGGTATTTCACGTCGCCGGAAGTCAGGTGTTCCGTATGGATGCCTTCGAATTCGGCGAACAGCATCTTCGGCTGTTTGCCGAGTATATTCACCAGCACATTCAGCCGCCCGCGATGCGCCATGCCGATCACAGCTTCCTGCACGCCCTGTGCGCCGCATCGTTGCAGCAGATGATCGAGCAGCGGAATCAGCGTCTCGCCGCCTTCCAGCGAGAAGCGTTTCTGCCCGACATATTTGGTATGCAGATAGCGTTCCAGCGTTTCGGCGGCGGTCAGCCGTTCCAGGATGTGGCGGCGCTGTGCCGCGTCGTAACCGGCCTGCCCGCGTACGCTTTCCAGGCGATTCTGGATCCAGCGTTTCTGCGCCACAGCGCCGATATACATGTATTCCGCACCGATGCTGCCGCAATAAGTCTGGCGCAACAGCTTGAGGATTTCGCGCAACGTCATGCGCGCGCCCACATCCCGCGACACGTTACTGGCGAAGCCAGCCGCTTGCGGGAGCGGGTGTGAGACGGCTTCTCCCGCGCCGGATGCTTCGCAACGCCGTGTCGAAGCCGTCACCACAAGCGATCCGGTAGCGAAGGCGGCATCGATGTCGGCTTCGCCCAGACCGTAATGCGCCGGATCAAGCTCGGCGATCACCGGCTTGGCATAACGGTTAAGCGGGTCGAGGTCGGCAGCGTGCATGCCGAGGAAACGATATGCATTGATGAGTTGCAACACACGGGCCTGCTTGCATTCCGGGTCGGCATCCGGGATTTCTGCATTACCGGTCGGCACTTTCGGCAAGGCCGCGAAAGCGCGCTGGATGGCGCTGTGCGCCACATCGTGCGCGCCGTTTGCCAAAGCCGGCAGCGCGTCGAAATAGGCGCGCCATTCATTCGGCACAGCGTTTGGATCAACCAGATATTGCTCGTACAGTTCTTCGATGAAGGGCGCATTCGCGCCGAACAGCAGTGAGCTGTCCTGCATCAATTTCAAAAAGCTGGCCGGTTCGTTCAACGTTTCCCCATCGGCACGTAATCGCGCCGCGTCGCACCCACATACAGCTGGCGCGGACGGCCGATTTTATGGTCGTGATCGACCATCATCTCGTTCCATTGCGAAATCCAGCCGATGGTGCGCGCCACCGCAAAAATCACCGTGAACATATTGACCGGGATGCCCAGCGCGCGCAGCACGATGCCGGAATAAAAATCCACGTTCGGGTACAACTTGTGCTCGATGAAATACGAGTCGCTCAAGGCGACGCGCTCCAGCTCCATCGCCAGCTCGAACAGCCTGTCGTTTTCCAGTCCCAGTTCTTTCAATACCTCATGGCAGGTTTCGCGCATCACCGCCGCGCGCGGATCCATGTTCTTGTAGACGCGATGACCGAAGCCCATCAGCCGGTATTTCTTGTCCTTCACGCCCTGCACATATTCCTGCACGCGCGAGATATCGCCGATTTCTTCCAGCATATTCAACGCCGCCTCGTTCGCACCGCCGTGCGCCGGCCCC
This sequence comes from Gallionella sp., assembly GCA_028714895.1. GTDB lineage: Bacteria > Pseudomonadota > Gammaproteobacteria > Burkholderiales > Gallionellaceae > Gallionella. Next base: position 7,950 of record JAQTLM010000029.1, read on the forward strand.
CATAATGCGGCGATGCCGGAAGCGATGCAGGCAAACGGGTTCGCCCCGCTCGAACCGGCCAAGCGCACCGTCGAGGTGGAGGCGTTCTGCTCATGGTCGGCATGCAGGATCAGGATGCGCTCCAGCGCGCGCGCCAATACCGGGTTGGGCACATAATCCTCCGCCGGTATGGCGAACATCATCTGCATCAGGTTTTCCGCATAACTGAGCTTGTTCTTCGGGTACATGAACGGAAAGCCGGTGTGGTACTTATGCGCCATCGCCGCGATGGTCGGCACCTTGGCGATCAGGCGCATTGCGGAAATTTCGCGGTGCTCGGGATTATTGATATCCAGCGAGTCGTGATAGAACGCCGACAGCGCGCCGACCACGCCGACCATCACCGCCATCGGATGTGCATCGCGGCGGAATCCGTTGAAGAATTTTGCCATCTGGTCGTGCACCATGGTGTGCGCCTTCACCTTGGCATCGAAAGCGGTTTTTTGCGCGGTATCCGGCAACTCTCCATTCAGCAGCAAATAGGATACTTCCAAAAAATCCGATTGTTTGGCCAGTTGCTCGATGGGATAACCGCGGTAGTAAAGCAAGCCGGCATCGCCATCGATAAAGGCAATTTTGGAAGAGCAACTCGCCGTGACAAAAAACGCCGGGTCGTAAGTGAACAAGCCCAGCTTGCTGAGATTGTGAATATCGATTACATCCGGCCCCAGTGTGCCCGACAGGATCGGCAATTCGATGCTGCGTCCGTCATCCAGGGTCAGTATTGCAACGCGTTTGCTTTCCATAAGTGTTCTCCCTGTGGTTGCAGGCAAGATGCCCGCCGTCCATCCAATTCAACATGCAGTTTTAAGCTGCCCTGATCTTTTCCAGCAAAGCCTGTTGTTCACCCGGCGCCGCTTCCAGCCTGCCCGCGACCATGTCCCACAGCGGGTTGTCCGGCATATCCAGCAATGCCTCAAACACCTGCCGCCCGGCCTCGTCAAGCTGCGCATATTGCGCTTCTATAAAACGCCCCAGCACGATGTCCAGTTCCAGTAAACCGCGCCGCGCACGCCAGCGCACCCGTTCCAAATTTTTCATACGATGCGCTTGACCATCATGTCTTTGATATTGCCGATCGCCTCGGTCGGATTCAATTCCTTGGGGCACACATCCACGCAGTTCATGATGGTGTGGCAACGGAACAACCGGTACGGGTCTTCCAGGTCATCCAAGCGCTCGCTGGTCGCATGATCGCGCGTGTCGGCGAGAAAACGGTAGGCCTGCAGCAGCCCCGCCGGGCCGACGAACTTGTCCGGGTTCCACCAGAACGACGGGCACGCAGTGGAGCAGCAACCGCACAGGATGCACTCGTACAGGCCGTTCAGGTGCGCGCGCTGCGCGGGCGATTGCAGCCGCTCGGTTTCCGGCGGCGGATCGTTGTTGATCAGGTAGGGCTTGATCGAATGGTATTGCTTGAAGAATTGCGTCATATCCACGATCAGGTCGCGGATCACCGGCAAGCCCGGCAGCGGGCGCAGCGTTACCGGCTCTTTCAGCGACGAAAGCGGCGTGATGCAGGCCAGCCCGTTGCGCCCGTTGATGTTCATCGCATCCGAGCCGCACACCCCCTCGCGGCAGGATTTGCGCACCGACAGACTGTCGTCCTGCTCCTTCAACAACAGGATGGCATCCAGCAACATCTTGTCGCCCGCCTCGACATCCAGCTCGTAGTCGCGCATGTACGGCGCGGTATCGGTGTCCGGGTTGTAGCGGTAGATTTTGAATTTCATCAGTCAAATCCCCCTAGTAGACACGAGGTTTGAGCGGGAACGATTCAACCGTCAGCGGCTTGAGCCGCACCGGCTTGTAATCGAGGCGCCGCTCTTCGCGAAAATACAGGCTGTGCTTGAGCCAGTTCTGATCGTCGCGCTGCGGAAAGTCATCGCGCGCATGGGCGCCGCGGCTTTCGGTGCGCGCCGTTGCGGCGACCATGGTCGCCTGCGCGACTTCGATCAGGTTGTCCAGCTCCAGCGCCTCGATGCGCGCGGTGTTGAATACTCTGCTCTTGTCCTGGATTTCGGTGTGCGCGGCACGCTCGGCAATCTGCCTGATTTGTTCCACCCCTTCGGCGAGCAACTCGGGAAAGCGGAACACGCCGCAATGTTTCTGCATGGTCTTGCGCATCGCATCGCCGACTTTGGCGACGCTTTCCCCCTTGGTTTGAGAATCCAGCCGTGCCAAGCGCGCCAGGGAACGCTCGGCGGAATCTGCCGGCAAGAGTTTGGGATGCGGGTGGCTTTGCAGGTCTTCGATGATCTGCCTGCCCGCTTCGCGCCCGAACACCAGCAAATCCAGCAGCGAATTGCAGCCCAGGCGGTTCGCGCCATGCACCGACACGCAGGCGCATTCGCCCACCGCATACAGGCCGTGCACCACCTCTTCCGGGCCGTGACGATAGGGCGCGACGACTTGCCCGTGATAGTTGGTGGGGATGCCGCCCATCATGTAATGCGCGGTCGGCACGACGGGAATCGGCGCTTTGGCCGGATCGACGTGGGCGAATTTCAGCGCAATTTCGCGGATGCCGGGCAAGCGCTGCTTGATCACATCGTCGCCCAGATGATCCAGCTTGAGCATGACGTGGTCGCCGTGCGGGCCGCAGCCGCGCCCTTCGTTGATCTCCATGGTAATGGCGCGCGATACCACGTCGCGGCTGGCAAGGTCTTTCGCGTTCGGTGCGTATTTCGGCATGAAGCGTTCGCCGTCCTTGTTCACCAGATAGCCGCCCTCGCCGCGTACCCCTTCGGTAATCAGCACTCCCGCGCCATACACGCCGGTAGGATGAAACTGGAAGAACTCCATGTCCTCCAGTGGAATCCCGGCGCGCGCCGCCATGCCCAGCCCGTCGCCGGTGTTGATATAGGCATTGGTGCTGGACTGGAAAATGCGACCCGCACCGCCGGTAGCGAGCAGCGTGGCGCGCGCCTGAAACAGCATCACCTCGCCGGTTTCAATTTCCATCGCGGTCACGCCGAGCACGTCGCCGTCTTCGTCGCGGATCAGGTCCAGCGCCATCCACTCGATGAAAAAATGCGTATTGGCTTTCACATTCTGCTGGTACAGCGTGTGCAGCAAAGCATGGCCGGTGCGGTCGGCCGCCGCGCAGGCGCGCTCCACCGGCGTCTTGCCGTAGTCCTGCATATGCCCGCCGAACGGGCGCTGGTAAATCTTGCCGCTCTCGAGGCGGTCGAACGGCATGCCGAAATGCTCCAGCTCGTACACCACTTCCGGCGCGGCGCGGCACATGAACTCGATGGCGTCCTGGTCGCCGAGGTAATCCGAGCCTTTCACCGTGTCGTACATGTGCCAGTGCCAGCTATCCTTGCCGACATTGCCCAGCGACGCGGCGATGCCGCCTTGTGCCGCGACGGTGTGAGAACGGGTCGGAAATACCTTGGACAGCACCGCCACTTTCAGCCCGGCCTGCGCCAATTGCAACGCCGCGCGCATCCCGGAACCGCCCGCGCCGACCACTACTACGTCGAAAGTTCGTTTCGCAACTGCCATCACATTCCCCACAAGATTTGCACCGCCCAGATCGCATAAAGCAGCGAAACCAGAATCACCAGCACATGAATGGCCAGACGCATACTGGCCGGTTTGACGTAATCCATCACGATGTCGCGTATGCCGATCCACGCGTGATAGAACACGCTCAACAAGAACAACAGGGTAAAGGTGCGCATCGGCTGGCCGGAAAACAACTCCGTCCAGACGTCATAACTTAAATGGGGTTGCAGCAGCAAATAACCGGCCAGCGCCATGCTGTACACCGCCATCACCACCGCCGTGATGCGCTGGATCAGCCAGTCGCGCAGCCCGTAATGCGCGCCCACCACTATACGATTTACCATAGCTTTACTCCAAACAAAACCGTCAACACCAAGCTCACTGCCAGCACCACCTTGCTGCTCGCGCGCGCCTGCGCCAGTTTCACGCCGTAATCCAGGTCGATCGCCAGATAGCGCAGCCCGGCACAGAAGTGATGCAGGGATGCCCACAACAAGCCGAGCAACATCAGCTTTACCAGCGGATGCGCCAGCACGACCATCAGTTGTGTGTAAGTTTCGATGGAGCGCAGGCTGTATTGCAGCATCAGCAACAACAGCGGCAGCGCCAGAAACAGCAATAAACCGCTGATGCGGTGGAGAACGGAAACGAAACCCGGGAGCGGCAATTTGATGAGATGCAAGGCGAGGTGTTTCGGGCGTTGTTTATTCATTACTGATCCCTGCCATGAGTAATGCCGATTTGCATAATGCTACACCTTTTGCATGGCGCGAGAAAATCAAAACAATTATGATGCGGTTTTATTCGCCCCAGATATTTGTCCAGAGGAAGGAAACATGAAAGCACCCATCCGCGTCACCATCACCGGGGCGGCCGGCCAAATCGGCTACGCTGCCCTGTTCCGCATCGCCAACGGCGACATGCTGGGACACGAACAGCCCATCATTCTGCAATTGCTGGATTTGCCGCAGGCACAGACGATGCTGCGCGGTGTGATGATGGAACTGGAGGACTGCGCCTTTCCGCTGCTGCAACAGGTCATCATCACCGACGATCCTAAAGTCGCGTTCAGGGACACCGAAATCGCCCTGCTGATCGGCGCACGGCCGCGCAGCAAGGGCATGGAGCGCAAAGACCTGCTCGAAGCCAATGGTGCGATCTTCTCCGCGCAAGGCAAACTGCTCAACGAATATGCGGCACGCCACGTCAAGGTGCTGGTGGTGGGCAATCCGGCCAACACCAACGCGCTGATCGCGATGAAGAACGCACCCGACCTCGACCCGAAAAACTTCAGCTCGATGATGCGTCTCGACCATAACCGCGCCGTCGCGCAAGTCGCGCAAAAACTTTACCAGCCGATCCACGACATCAAGAAGATGATCGTCTGGGGCAACCATTCCGGCACGCAATATCCCGATCTCGACTATGCCGAGATTCGCGGCACACTGGTGCGCGACCTCCTGCCGGATCAGGACTGGGTGGAAAGCGAATTCATCCCCACCGTGCAGAAACGCGGCGCCGCGGTCATCGAAGCGCGCGGCCTTTCAAGCGCGGCAAGCGCGGCGAATGCGGCCATCTCGCATGTCCACGACTGGATGCTCGGCGCGCATCACAACAACTGGGTGTCCATGGGCGTGCCGTCCGATGGCAGCTATGGTATTCCCGAGGGCGTGATCTACGGCTTTCCGGTGAGGTGCAAACAGGGCGAATACCATATCGTGCATGACCTGTCGATCAGCGAACGGGGGCGTGACCACATGGAATACAGCTACCGCGAACTGATTGAGGAACGCGACCATGTGAAGCATTTGCTGGGGTAAAAATGGCGGTTGTAGCAATTGGCTTTAATCACGCGCGCAAGTGGGAAAATCTGCAAAGCAGATGCAACCAAATCAGGCCATCTACTGTCTGATCCGTCCGAAGCGTAGCACCGGGTGAACCTTACCCAACCAAACCATCCCGCAGGGCATGTTGCACCAAGGTCAGGCTTTTCGTCCTGCCAACCGGCGGGGCAGTATTTTTAATGAATCAGGCAATGTGGAGAAATACGGATGGCACTATCTATTACTGATGATTGTATCAATTGCGGTCTTTGTGAGGCGGAGTGCCCAATCGGGGCGATATCCGAAGGCGATTACGTTTATGAAATCGACCCAGACAAGTGCAACGAGTGCGTAGGCTACTTTGACCAGCCCCGTTGCGTTGTTGTGGGTCCAGTGGATTGTTTCCTGGATGCCGAGGGCAAGCCGTTTCGTTTGCCGCTCGCGTAAGAGCAAGATTATTCACTAATCCGTTCGTGGTTAAGTGGTGACTTGGCGCGGGGTTATTGTGCTTAGTCAAAACTTGGTTGCTCTATCAGAGCCTGTCGAATCACAAATAGCTACATCAAGCAATCGTTAAGAACTGCCCGGGAAATCCGGGGCAATTCAAATTTCTACCGGCATATCGCGCCGCAGAGGGGATAATTGCGCATGACCGATATTACCCCGCCCTCCTCCCCGTCCCCGGCCAGCACTACCGGGCGCTCTTTCAACGAACTGCCGCTGTCGCCCGGCATGCTGGCGACCTTGCAGCAGCTGGGCTACCTGACAATGACACCGATACAGGCGGCCAGCCTGCCGATTGCGCTCGCCGGGCACGACCTGATCGCGCAGGCGAAGACCGGCAGCGGCAAGACCGCAGCGTTTGCGCTGGCGCTGTTGACCCGTCTGAACCCGCGCCGCTTTGCGGTGCAGGCCATGGTGCTGTGCCCGACGCGCGAACTGGCCGATCAGGTGACGCAGGAAATCCGCCGTCTGGCGCGTTCCGCCGACAACATCAAGATACTGACGCTGTGCGGCGGCAGCACGATGCGCCCGCAGATCGCCAGCTTGGAGCACGGCGCGCACATCGTCGTCGGCACACCCGGCCGCATCATGGATCACATGGAGCGCGGCACGCTGAACCTGGAGGCGCTCAACACGCTGGTGCTCGATGAGGCCGATCGCATGCTGGACATGGGCTTTTACGACGACATCGCATTTGTGGCGAAGCGTTGTCCGGCAGAGCGCCAGACGCTGATGTTCTCGGCGACCTATCCCGACGGCATCGCGCGGCTGGCGCGCCAGTTCATGCGTGCTCCGCAGGAAGTGAAGCTGCTGGAACAGCATGAGGAAAGCAAGATACGCCAGCGCTTCTACAAGGTGGAAGACGGGGACAGGTTGCAGGCCGTCGGCCTGTTGCTCAAGCATTACCGCCCGGTCAGCACCCTGGCGTTCTGCAACACCAAGCAGCAATGCCGCTCCCTGCTGGAAGTGCTGCATGCGCAGGGCATCAAAGCGCTGACCCTGAACGGCGATCTGGAACAACGCGAACGCGATCAGGTGCTGATCCAGTTCGCCAATCGCAGCAGCTCGGTGCTGGTGGCGACCGATGTGGCGGCGCGCGGCCTGGACATCGCGCAACTCGAAGCGGTCATCAATGTCGATGTCACGCCCGACCCGGAAATCCACATCCACCGCATCGGCCGCACCGGCCGCGCCGATCAGGACGGCTGGGCGCTGAGCCTGTGCAGCCCGGCCGACCGGCATCGCATCATCGGCATCGCACAGATGATGCGCATCGAACCGGAGTGGCATGAGCTGGGCGAACTGCCAAGCGCCGATGAAGCACCATTGGTGCCGCCGATGGTGACACTGCAGATACTCGGCGGGCGCAAGGAAAAGATCCGCCCCGGCGACGTGCTGGGCGCACTCACCGGCGAAGCGGGCTACACGCGCGAACAGGTCGGCAAGATCACCGTGACCGATCAGTCCACCTATGTCGCCGTCGCGCGCAACATCGCAAATGACGCCGTGCGCAAATTGTCGGCAGGCAAGGTCAAGGGCAAGACGGTGAAAGTGCGCGCGCTGTAGGATTGATCTTGGGAAAATCATCTAACGGAGCGGTAGGTGCGAATTTATTCGCACAAGAACAATAGGTCATGTGCGAATAAATTCGCACCTACCAGGGCAGTCAACGCATTGAAGCAGCAGCCCGCCACACTTAACTACTCGTCCAACGATGTGACAACATCGACTGCCCGCCACAGCGGCATCCCAGCCGCGTCGAGATAGGTAAGGTAGGCCCGCAAATCAAACTCCAACTGGTGATAATCGGGTTCCATATACCGACATAGTTGATAGAAAGCCTTGTCGTGCTCGCGTTCCTTGATGTGTGCCAATTCGTGTACCACGATCATGCGCAAAAATTCCGGCGGCATCTCCTTGAACACCGCCGCTATGCGGATCTCACGCTTGGTCTTGAGTTTAGCGCCCTGCACCCGCGAGATGCTGGTGTGTGTGCCCAGCGCATTCCGAATGACATGCAGCTTGCCATCGAACGCCACCTTGCTCAGTGAACCGGCGTTGCGCAGATACCTGCCCTTGGATTCCAGCACGTAGTCATACAGCGCCTTGTCGGTGCGCACCGTATGCGCGAGCGGATACTTCTTCAGCAGCATTTCGGCCAGCAGGCCTTGTTCGATCAGCCGCTGCACTTGCTCTGCCAGGGCTACAGGGTAGCCAGCAAGGTAATTCGGCGGCGGTTTCGGGCGCATGGCGGCATATCAGGGGTTGGCAGAAAGCGGGATTTTACCGCTTGTCACCCGCAGCGCCAGTTATCGATGCCGAATGCGCCATTACGCGAACAGCATCCTGCGGAAAATAGCGTAAGCCATGAACAGAATGGTCGATGGCATCGCCTGACCGCAATTGGTACGGTCTTGCCCACCGATCACGCTGATTGCCTTCCTGAAAGCGGTCGTTGAAACTTTGTGCTTGCGCCAATGTATTCAGCTCATCCGATAGCAGTCAGGGGTGACGTGCCGCACATCGACCCCAAGCCGCCTGTCGCTATTCTAATCTGTGAGTGGCAGGTATTACCCCCCCCAGCCGTCAATCAATCTTTCCAGAAACAGAGTCACATGGCGCTCCAAGCGAATCTCGTGTTACTTAACCTGAAGCTTTAGCTCTATTTTTCAACTTCCGTTTCTCGGAATGTTTCAGCGCAACATAAGTTCCCCAGCCAATCAGCCCTACGCCAACCACGAACGAACTATAGGAAATCGGCCAAGGAATTCCCTGAGTCATCATTGAAAACTCAGACATGCCGCCGATGCCTGCCAGAATATTAAGGGGCATGAACACAACACCAAATACGGTCAGTTGTGAAACGCGCCTGTTCTGGTTGATGTTGATGAAGCCGATCGTGGCATCCATCAGAAAGTTGATTTTATCGAACAAGAACGCGGTATGGCTATTAAGGGATTCAATGTTTCGCAACGTCTGTTTTGTATCTTCAAACTGGCTCTGCGACAAAATTTTGCATCGCATCAGGAAGTTCAAGGCGCGCTGGGTATCGAGAATGTTGCTGCGAATACATCCGTTGAGATCCTCCTCTTCCGCAATGTCTGCCAAAATGGCAGCCGCCTCCCTATCGCTTATCATTTCGCTCAGCACCTGACGCCCCACCTTGCGAAGGGTGGTGTAAATGCTTTCCAGAGAGTCAGCAGAATATTCGACATCAGCGCCATAAAGATCGATCAATAAATCATGACAGTCGGTCACATAACCCGGTTGCGTTCGGGCGCGGTGTCTCTGAAGCCGGAATACCGGCAATTCTTCATTACGCACAGAGAATAAAACGCCATCATGTAGAATAAACGCTACAGGTACACTACGCGAATTGCCTTCGCGGTCAAGTAGGAAATTCGAGTGGAAATGGATTTCGTTATTTTCCTCGACATGAAAACTTGAACCGACCTCCAAATTGGGGGCATCGCTAGGGTCAGGAAGCTCCAATCCAAAATGCTCGCCCACATAAGCTCGCTCTGCCTTAGTGGTATTAAGCAAGTCAATCCATATCGGATGTAAGCACTCCATATCTTTACGGCTGGTAATCGTGACCTGCCGCAGCCGTCCATCGATTAGCTCAAAAGCGTTAAGCTGACTTTCGGAAAATCCCGGCTCTCGGCTACCTACCAACTGTGCTCTGAGTGCATCCGAAACCTCCCAGAGAATATCGTTTTCCCGCTCTTCCGGGATTTGTTTCCAGAGAAGGGTCGCATCCTCCATCGGCAATGTTTCGAGGATATTGCCAATTTCCCCTGTTGGCAGTTTGGACATCAAATCCTGCAACTCGGCCAGATGCTGCCGATGCACGATGGTTTCTACAAGATCACGGTGAGGTATATTTTGATTATGAACCATGCTCTCCACCAATTTTTGCTTATTGAGCAATTCAGTAATTTTTTCGAGAGACATATGAGCTTCCTACTTTGCTTTGGTGGTTACTGGATCAACGTGGGTCATCAGATAGAGAACAGGATGGCGAGCCATTACATTGAGCTTGGCTTGCCGGGCAATGTCATGCCCTTCTGCAACAGTGAGACTGCCCTCGATTTCCAAATGAACATCGGCCAGAATCATGTCGCCAGTCTTGCGGGTTTTTAGTTCGTGAAGTCCCAATACGCCAGGAGTGACAAGGATTTCTGCAGCGATGGCTGCAATTTGCTCATCGGTTGCTGCACGATCCGTCAGGTCATGGAGCGCATCCCAAAAAAAACTCCAGCCCATTTTACTGACCATGAAGCCAACAATCAGGGCGGCTATAGGGTCGAGAAGCGAAAATCCAAGAAGATTGCCCCCGATGCCGATCGCGACAACGAGTGAAGATGCTGCATCGGAACGGGCATGCCACGCATTTGCTACCAGCATGCTGGAGCGAACCCGCTTGGCAACGGCCAGCATGTAGCGAAAGAGTCCCTCCTTGACGATCAGGGCGCCTAACGCTACCCAAAGTGCCAACAGATGAACGGTCGGAATGGTTTCCGGTGACTGTAACTTGTGGACAGCCGACCATATCATGCCAATCCCCACCGCAAGCAACAATCCACCAAGAACTAAAGAAGCTGCGTTTTCATACCGCTGATGACCGTAGTGGTGATCATCATCCGCCTCCTTCTTGCTGTGATGCACTGCCAGAAGCACCACAAAATCTGCCGCCAGATCGGAAAGGGAATGAATACCATCGGCAATCAGACCCTGAGATCCAGATATCAGACCGGCAATAACCTGAAAAATTGTTAAGCACAAATTGACGAACACACTGACCCAAGTGCTGCGCTTGGTAGCGACTTCGCGTTCTGGTGTATTTTCTTCGCTATCGAGCTCGGCCATGTCTTGGATATTATTCATATCGGTCTTTCTTGATTGAATCCATTATTCGGTGATGCAGGATCACAGAAAGCGCTCGGCGTGAGTTGTGTGAGTTTTAAATTTGTAGGCTGCGGATTTGCCAGCAAGACGTACTGACAAGCCGACAAAAGATGAATCAGCCTTACCTACAACAACTTGAGAAGTTGAGAAAGAAGCCGTTTTTCCCGGCCAATTACCGCTTCTCGCTCTTGGCGAGATAGCGGCAGGGAGTTCCGCGCGTTATCTCGCTAAAAGTCTGTCAGCCATTAAGACTTGACAGCAACTATCACTCAAACAAGTACCCACAGAGGGCCTCCGCAAAATGAAAACGGGCGGATTCTGTACCGGAATTGAATCAAAGTAAAGCGGCAGATTGGCTATCGCCTTGTTTGACTGGCTTCGGATTATCTACGGCTACTTTATTCTAACAAGAAGTCCATTGGCTATCTACCCATTGACGCTGACGAATGGCGGCAATTGGCACTTAGGCAGTCGATCATGCCTCGACACCACACCACCCGTTAGCTGTAATTTGTGAACGCCCGCAAAGACTGACTTCTACGACAGTCCGTGAGAAAATCACATGCGCCTACTGCTTTCCACAGGCGATTTTCCACCGAATTTGTGTTCCGCTGCCAGGCTTGACGGGTTCCCATTGGCCAGGCTCAGCATCGGTATGAACCAGTTCGCCTCCGCCCATATTCCCGGAGTGGTAAGAGAAATTAAGCAATCGCCATTTATTTTCCGTACAGTCGTATTCATGTTGTGTCTTCGTCGACATATACGGATGGTCACCACTTTTATTCGCCGTCCTGAAGTCCACCAGCGTCAACATTATCGCCTTGTTGCCCGCCTTGCTAATAGTGGCTGGATCAACGTAAAAGGTGACATCTCCATTGCCTTCAACCTTAATCCACTCTGCCGCTTTCACCTTTTCAAGGTTGTCCGCCTTGCGCGTAGTGGCGGGATCGACGGAGGGGATAACGTTTCCGTTGCCGTCAACCCTGACCCACTCCGCCTCTTTCACTTGCCCCATATTGGCTTGATTGATTTCCTTCTGGGCATCTTCCTTGGCGAACTTGGCCCCAACAAAAGTAGCCAGCAAGGCAGCCACCACCACTGCAATCCGTCCTAGATTCTTCATCAACATCTCCTTTATGAATTCCAAATTCTGCGCCTCTTGTTACAGCTCAGCAATGATAATTACCCCACCCGAAAATTTAGGCTCCATGAGGCTCTGACCAGAGGTTTGACTACCCGCACCAGGCTATAAATAAAAAACCGCCGAGCTATCTCCAGCGCCAGCGGGAATGTGTTGCTTTATCTTGCAAGACGCATGACGGCGCGGCCAAAGGTGCGATATCTGCTTATAGCTGCAAAATCAAACAGCATGCCGCCGCTTTCTGGCGCGCCACTCCATGACCACCGCCACCCGCCACGCCACACGCACCGCAACATATCCGGCAACCGCAAAGATCAGCGCAAGCAAAGGCAAGCCAATCAGGAGCGGCTTGCCGAGCGCGGCCAACCAATTTCCCAACTCTCCCATCCAGTTATGCCAGTGCATCTCCGGGAAATCAAACTGGCTCTGCGCGACTCCGTCGTGTGCGCCGCTGACCCATGCGCCCAGTTGATAAGCCAGTGCGTAAAGCGGCACGATGGTGAGCGGATTGCTATACAACGTGGAGATCACCGCCACCGGCAGATTCACGCGCAACAGTACGGCAAGCGGCACGGCCGCGATCATTTGAAACGGGAAAGGGATAAAGCCGCAAAATAACCCAACCGCCACGCCACCCGCCGCCGAGCGGCGGTGCAGATGCCACAAGTTGTGATGATGCAGCCAGCGGCCAAACGGCTTGAGCCAGCGGTTTTGGACGACCGAGGCATGACTGGGCAGATGCTTGCGAAGTAATTTGCGCATGGTTCTCTTCACAGTGTTCTTTATGGGGAAAATAATCGGGTGTCCGTTTGTAGTCTTGGATTCAACCGGTAGATGCAACAGATTGAGCAAATCGCTCTGCCGGTGTTTGGTAGTTTAGTGTCTTTCTTGGGCGCTCATTCAATTTCCTCGCCACTGCATTAAGTTTGGCTTGCGAGTAAT
>JAQTLM010000030.1 GCA_028714895.1 Gallionella sp.
CTCCGGCGGTGCCGTTGAGGATGTCTTCATAGGGCTGGGCGGTTCCGACGAGGTTGCCCTGGGCATCGCGCGCGGCCTGGATGCCGGTTTTGACGGGGTCGAGGTCGGTGGGGGCGATGTCGCCGGTGATGGTGGTAGTGTATTGGGTGGCGAGTGGCGCATCGCTCAGGGTGATGCCGAAGTCGCCTGAGGCGAAGTTCTGGTTGAGGGTGACTTTGTCGTTGGAGGAAAGGTCGGTGACGATGAAGTCGCCGTTGTTCAGCACAGCGGTGAAGCCGCCGTCGTAGCTGACGTAGTTGATGCCGTCCGAGGTGGTGAAGTTGGCCAGTACCTTGCCGTTGAGCAGGACGCGGTTGTTGCCTTGTTTGTCTTCTATCGTGTCGGCTCCTCCGCCGTCGAGGATGTAGGTATCGTCGCCTGCACCTCCGGCCATGATGTCGTTGCCTTGGCCGCCCCATAGCACGTCGTCGCCGCTACCTCCAATCAGGAGGTCGTTGCCCATGCCGCCAACCATCATGTTGCCGCCTGTACCATCAAGGCGGCCTTCGCCAATGAGGATATCGTTGCTGGCAACCTCAACTCCCATCACGCCCGGTACGCTGTATTGGCGTGCATCAAGTAGCGTTGAAACTCCTCCTACCATCCTGTCGAGGTAGATGTTAGCTGCGGGAAAGTTTGCCTGGTCGTTGCCCGATGCTACCCACGTAGCATAGGCAGCCTTGATGTCTGCGCTGACGCTTGCATCCAGCGTTATTGTGCCAGGTACGCTGGCATCAATAGAGCCGTCAGCGGCATACGTTTGGGTAACGATAACTCCGTTGCCGAATTTGGTAATGTCGGTTTGACCACCCGTGCTTGTTGGGACGTCCCAATACTCCTGTCCGGTCGGATTGTCCTTGATGTACTGCACTCCGTTGTCGTAGAGGCGGCCGGTTTGGGTGGCGTTGTTGATTTCGTAGTAATGGAGGCCGGTGAAAACTGGTTGGTTGGGAACGGCGAGAACACCGCCTGTGTTCGATGTTGCAGCTACCCCTTGGCTTAACCCGAACCAATTGAGGTTTGGGTCAACCGGAACATAGCGACCATCAACGAGGAGCATTTCTTGGTAGTGGAGATGGGGGCCTGATGAAATCGTTTTGCCAGTAACAGGATCAGTCGTGCTTCCGCTGACATAGCCAATGCAAGCACCCAACGGAACACTTTGACCTTCTATCAAATTTGATATAGGCGAACTGGAGCCCATATCCATGTACTGGGTATACACGGCCGTCCCATCCGTCATTTCCGTTTTCAACGTTACGCCGTAACCACCATTGGTGATCATGCCAAATTTCGTTGCAACCGTAACGCTTTTTACATTGGAGCCGCTGGGGGCCAGAACCGTAGATCCCGCTGGAGCGGCCAAATCCAATCCCTTGTGTACCTTGGATGCACTGGGCACTCCAGCAACAGAACCTCGAGGGCCAAATCCGCTTGCAATTCTGCCAGTCCAAGAGGGAAGAATATTTGTAAAATTCGCCATGTCATTTCTCCTTGAATAATTTTTGTTGCTGGAAGTTGGTTTCTATTCGTCGCCGCAATCTGGCTCACGGCATGAAACACCCTGCGTGGGGATGTCCGTTAAACGGCCATTTTCAGGGTTAAGCAGCCAAGCCTTTTTGACGAGAGTGGATGGATCGGTGCATTTACTGTTCGGCTCAAATTTCCACATCCCGAGAATAATTTCCCGATTGCTAGAGCCTTCGTGCGAGCATTCCTGGGTGATCCGGTACAATGCCTTTTCGTTTTTTTTCCATTTCAACTTTCCGTCTTCCCAATAGAAGCGAAGCAGCTTTCCAGGTATTACGCGGGCATCTAAAACTGAAGTTGTTCTTTCCTTCCGGTTTATGGCCTTAATGGCGAGGACTGTAGTTTCTTTTTGTTTTAGTACTGTGAAGTACATGTCATTGCCAATACCACTACCCCACAAAACACTACTGCCCCATAAATTTATCCACCCCGGAATTCTTCCCGGATTTTCCTCTGGTGAGGTTTTCATCCCAATCAGCTTCTTCACTTCTGGCGGTAACGACTCGTCCTCTGCGCGAGATGTGTTTGTTAGCAGCACCATGCCGCATATGATGGCAAGGAATACCGAGATGAAATTTCCTTGAAGGGTTTTCATGCAGCAGCCCTCCACATCGCAGCAGCATCATTCGCCGCATCTCTCCGATGTTGTGCCGCATGCATCCGCCATCGCCAGCGGGCACTGGCGAGCGTATCACCGCCATCTAGGTAGTTGGTGCCTTCTCCCGCATAGAGCTTGTCGTCTCCCAATCCGCCCAGCAGGCTGTCGTTGCCCGTTCCAGCATACAGGTAGTTGCCGCCGCCCAGCGCGGTGAGGGTGTCGTTGCCGGTTCCGCCGTCGAGGAAGTTGTCGCTGGCATTCGAGATGCCCAGTTCGTCGTCGCCCGCGCCGCCCAGCAGGGTGTTGCCGTTGCTGTCGCCGTACAGGGTGTCGTTGCCGTCTCCGCCATCCAGATAGTTTGTTCCTGCACCGCCGCCAAGCTGGTCGTTGCCCGCCCCGCCTATCAGGGTGTCATTGCCGCCATCGCCCGTAAGGTGGTCGTTGCCGTCGCCTCCATCCAGGAAGTCGTTGCCTTGCAAGGCGGGATCGATATAAGAGGCGTCGCCATAGAGGGTGTCATTACCCGCGCCGCCCAGCAGGGTGTCGCTGCCCGCTTCGCCGATGAGGGTGTCGTTGCCGCCTTCGCCGAATACGATGTCGTTGCCCGCGCCCGCCCATACCTGATCGTTGCCGTCCCCGGCATAGATGACGTCGTTGCCGCTGTCGGCGGGGTTGGTGGGGCCGGTTGCGGGCTGGAACAATGTGTTGCCATTGCTTGCGGTGGCTGTCCAATCAAAACTTTGTGCGGTGTAGTCGGCGTCCCCCAGGATGTAGTCGTTGCCCGCTCCGGCGATGAGCAGGTCGTTGCCGCCCCCGCCACTGAGGACGTCGTTGCCTGCGCCGCTGATGAGGGTGTCGTCGCCCGCATTGCCCGCGAGCCAGTCGCCTTTGAGGCCGTTGCCAATATCCGCATTGCCGTTGAGGATGGCCTGCTCGGCGGTTATTTCGCTGTCGCCGTACAGGCGGTCGTTGCCCAGGCCGCCGGCGAGGATGTCGGCGCCGGTGCCGCCAATCAGCAGGTCGGCTGCACTGCCGCCGCTGAGGCTGTCGCGTCCCGCGCCGCCGTTGGCGGTGATCACGCCGCTGCTGCCGCTGCCATACAGGGTGTCGTCGCCCGCGCCCAGGTCGGCGGTGAGGCTGCCTGCGCCGGTTTTGCTGAGGGTGTCGTTGCCGTCGCCTGCCTCGACGATGTCGTTGCCGCCCCGGCTGAGGGTGATGGTGTCGTTGCCGCCACCCGATACGATGTGGTCGTTGCCTGCGGTGTCGCGCAAATTGTCGGCGCGCACCGGGCCGCCGGGTTCAACCGGGTTGCGGTCTGCATCGACGAGGAAGTAGTCGACGTCGTAGGCGATGAGGGTCTGGCCGCCGTTGCCGTCATCCACGTATTGCTGGTTGTAGGCATTGACCACCTGCCAGTCGGGCGCTTGTCCGCCGGGGGCGATGGTGGCGCTGTGGATCAACGGGTCGCCGATGATGTCGTGGCTGGTTGATCCGGGCGGGGTGGGTTGCGTGGCAGCGGCACCGTTCAGGGTGAGGCCGAGTTCGCCTTTTCTGTAGTTCAGAATCTCGACGGCATTGTCGATCAGCAGGGTGGCGCCTCCGGCTGCGTTGATGTCGCCGGACAGCACGGTGCAGGTGTGGTCGTTGTTTGCGCTGTCTTTGAGGATGAAGGTGCGCCCGCCGTCACGGCTTTCGCCGATGGCGAGGGTTTGGCCGTTGATGACGATGCTGCCAAGTCCGTCGGTGTCGCGAATGGTGTCCAGTCCGTCGCCGCTGTTCCAGATGTAGGTGTCGTTGCCCTGCCCGCCTTCGAGGTAGTCGTTGCCTTTGCCGCCGATCAGGGTGTCGGCACCATTCATGCCGTAGAGGGAGTCGGCCTGGTCTCCTCCGCTGAGCGCACCATTGCCGCTGTCGGCAGCGTCCGAGCCGAAGACGATCTGGCGCGCGGGGGTCAAGCCGGCGAGCAGGCCGCCTTTGACGGTGAGGGTACCGTGGGTGGTTTGGTCGGTGTATTGCCAGTCGCTGGGGCCTTTGTCGTTCAGGGTGCTGGTGTCCGCAGCATTGGCGGCAAGCTGGCGGCTGAGCCAGGCGGCGCGGTCGCTGAGGTATCGGTCGGTAAGGCTGCCGGTGTGGTCTGTCGTGTTGAACAGCTCGAGTTCGCCGTTGGCGTTGTGGGCGTCGTACAGGGTGGCATCGCCCGTCACCGCAAACGGGTTGCCGTTGACCAGGGCGTAGCGGTAGGCGAGGTTGTTCTGCGCGACGCTGACAAGCTGCGCGGCGTTGAAGGCGGAAAGGTCGCGGAGGGTGTAGGCAGTGTTGGCGGGCAGCGCGGCAGTGATGTCCTGCACCGCCTTGTAGAGCAGGTCGCGCCCGTTGGCGCTGCTGTCGAATTCGTTGCCGCTGAAAACCGTGCCCGAGACATTGAATAGTTTGCCCAGTGCGGACACCGCTGATTCGAGGCTGTTGGCGGCGATGTTGGATTCTGCCTTGAGGATGGCGGTGAGGGTGTTGAGACCAGCCGTCGGTTCGAGTTGCGCGAACAGGTTGTACACGGCGAGGGAGTCGGTGAGGGTGGACATCGCATGGTTGTGCAATGGATCAAGATTCGCCTCGATAAAGACTGACTGCGTATCGCCCAGCAGTGTTCCCAATCCGGCCGTTGCCGACAGGCCGGGTTGCGCATACACATTGGTGACGCCAGTCAATGGAATGCTGCCTGGCAACAGGCCAACTGATTGCAAAATCTGCGCACCGATCCCGCCCACACCAGGCGCATTGAACGTCGTGGTTTGAGCGATCTGTCCAGCCTGATCTACAGCCAGCATTTGTGCGAGCAAGCCCCCCAGAGAGTGCCCTGTGACCATAACGCCGACGGATGGAATTTTGCCGGAGGCAATGAGGGATTGGTAATACGATTGCAGTTGTTGATATTGCTGTTGGCCGTTCAGTCCCTGAAAAACTCCGATGTCCGTAATCACGTCCATGACCACGCCCAAGGTATTCGGTTCTGTTCCGCGCACCGCCAGATACTTGACCCCGCCGTTATCGAACACGGTCACGGAACATCCGCTCAGGGGGTTGGTGTATTGATCCACTACGGTGTAGGTGGAGGCGAAGGTTCCGGCTTGGGTTTGGGACATGCCGCCATCGGTCAGGGCCTTGACGTAATCAGGCATAGGATTGTTAATCGTACTAACCATCCCAGTGTGCAAATTCAGCGCATATGCGGCCAAGGACAATTGTGCCTGCTCAAAGTATTGGGTAATCGTTGCCATGATCCATCTCCCTTATCGAATTGATGTTGCAGTTTTGAAAATATTGCCAACAAGTTCATCAAAACGCCCTCGTTGGTTATCGCAAGACGTTGCCGTGTTATGTGGACTAAAGTTCCGTGTAAGCCAGCCACCCCAGTACCTAAAATCAACAACCTCACCCATGGTTTTCCCAGTTTCTTTTTCTGTAAGCTGGTATCCAGAATTTTCAACATGAAGAGCCGAAAAATAGGCTCCACTCATGTATTTCAGTGGATATTTTTCTCCCAAACGAAATTCTTCTTTTTTGAGTTTCCCCTGCCCATCCCAATACTCCGCAGGCAACTCCACCGTCTGATAAACCTTCACCCCCGCCTCGGTGCTGCATAGATGATTGAGATACAGATGTCCCACGATGGAGTCCCCTGTTGGGATGAGTACAAACACCAGCGTTACGCCTGCTCGAACTCCCCATTTCCATTGCTTGCCCTCACGCTTGTCTGCCAGTTTCTTGGCTACCCACATCGCGAGTCGTACGTAGAAATAAAGCGAGACAATTACCGCAAGCCCCCACATCTCAAGCCACCTTTCTTTGCACAATTGATGCGTCATTCGCCGCTACGCATTTGCTTCGCTCAAACAAAACCAATCCCGCGCCGCCGTCCAGGATGTCGTCGCCCGATTCGCCCATAATGATGTCGTTGCCGCCTTCGCCGAATACGATGTCGTTGCCCGCGCCCGCCCATACCTGATCGTTGCCGTCCCCGGCATAGATGACGTCGTTGCCGCTGTCGGCGGGGTTGGTGGGGCCGGTTGCGGGCTGGAACAATGTGTTGCCATTGCTTGCGGTGGCTGTCCAATCAAAACTTTGTGCGGTGTAGTCGGCGTCCCCCAGGATGTAGTCGTTGCCCGCTCCGGCGATGAGCAGGTCGTTGCCGCCCCCGCCACTGAGGACGTCGTTGCCTGCGCCGCTGATGAGGGTGTCGTCGCCCGCATTGCCCGCGAGCCAGTCGCCTTTGAGGCCGTTGCCAATATCCGCATTGCCGTTGAGGATGGCCTGCTCGGCGGTTATTTCGCTGTCGCCGTACAGGCGGTCGTTGCCCAGGCCGCCGGCGAGGATGTCGGCGCCGGTGCCGCCCTGGATGACGTCGTTGCCTGCGCCGCCGTCGGCGTAGTCGCGTCCGGTGCCGGTTTCGATGAGGTCGTCGCCGCCCTTGGCATAGACGGCGTCGGCGCCATCTCCGCTCACGATATGGTCGTTGCCGCCGCTGCCGTAAAGGATGTCGTTCACCGGGCCGGGCTGGGCGGGGTCGGTGATGTAGTTGCCGAGGGAGTCAAACTGGTAGATGGGGTTGCCGTTGGCGTCCACGCCAAATTGTTTCCAGGCGAAATCGCCGACGATGTCGAGGGTGGGTGCGGCGGGTTGCGTGGAGGCGGCTCCGTTGAAGGTGATGCCGAGGTTGCCGCTGTGGTAGTTCTGAATGGTGAGGCTGCCATCCACCACGAGGGTTGCACCCGCTGCGCTGTTCATGTCGCCGATGAGGGTGTAGGTGTGTGCGCCGTCCGCGCTCTTGTAGCTGTGGGCATCGCCGTTTTGGTTGCCGCCGGTGAGTTGTACGTTGTCGAGATAGACGCTGCCCTGGCCGTTGCTGTCGAGGATGGTGTCGCCAGCACTTGCGTAGTAGGTGTCATTGCCTGCGCCACCTTCGAGCAGGTCGTTGCCGGCACCGCCGGTCAAGGTGTCAGCGCCATCGCCACCGAACAGGAAGTCGTTGCCTGCTCCGCCATCCAGGGTGTCGTTGCCGCTGCCGCCGATCATGGCGTCGTTGTTGCTCCCTGTGCCGGTGGCGTTGAGTGCGTTTGTGCCGGACTGGATGCTCCAGTAGTTGTCTTGGGCGAGGAACAGGCGGCTTTGTAAGTCAAGATTGAATTGTTGGGTGATGGCATTGTCGAGCAAGTAGGAAGATTTTTTACTCGACCAGTTGGCACCGATGTCCGCGAGGTCGAAGCTGATGCCCCCGGTGATGGCGTTAAAGAAGTCTTTGGTGGAGCCGCTCTGCTTGAAGTAGTAGTCTTCGATGGCCGCATCGATGACCGCGTTGCTCAATGACCCGGTCTTGAGGTTGTCGCCGAGTTGGGCGAGTTTGTTGATGTCGGTGGCAAAGCGGGCCAGCAGGCCATCAGCGTTGCTGTAGCCGACCTTGATCTGGTCGTTGAGAATTCCTGTTAGGAAATCTTTTTCTTTTCCAAATAAATTACGAGCATATAACTTGGTATCAAAAATCTCCGCCAGTAAATTTGGCAATGCAACTGTATCCGCACGAAGTTTGTCTTGCATCAATAGCGCGGCAGTCAAATTCACGGAGTGCAGGTCTACAGACGACACAGCACCGCCTCTGCCTACCGCTATTGAGGTGTCAGAACCATAGATTGCCGATAAAGGCCCACGAAATGGACTCAATACCTCACCACTCACAAAATAGTCCTGCACATTGGATGATCGCAGTCCCACAGAAAACGGCAGGCTGCCAAGAAAGCTCGCAAAATCTGAATCAGCAAATCCGTTAATGGAAAGTTGGAGACCAATATAACCAGCAATAACGGGGTTGACTGCGGTCAGTAAAAATGGGGCTTCTGCAAATGTCGTGGCAGGGCGATTGAAATAGACCGACATCAGCGAAGCAAGCCCGCCACCTAAAGAATGGCCGGTGAAGGTAATGTTCGCTCCAGGATTTTGTGCTTTGATTCGCTCATAAAACTTCACGGCGCCGAACAATTGAAACGCCCCCGCCCCGCCACCCAGCGCAAGATCGGCGGCAATATCAGCAGCAGTTTGCCCCGGTGCGCTACTCGAAAAATCCGTTCCCTTGAATGCGATAACGATTTCATTGGTCAGCGTGTTTTGATAAGCGCCCGCAGTGAAACCGCTAATGCTGTTGCCTGTGTCGTAGGCAATCTCGCGCCAGACACTATTTGCGCCACCGGGTAGAGGGGGAATGTTGGCGTCGATCTTTCTCGCATCTTTATAAACCAAAGCCGAAAACGTAGCGTAATCCATTAGGCTAACCATGATCTTTCTCCTTAACTGATGTGGGATTTAGATTAATCACATGTTACTTTTGTGATGGAGGTCAATTCTTGTCATATAGCCGGAAAGTCCCTCTTTCTTTATTTCTTCTTCCTTGTCTTTCAAACTTACACGGTTGGTTTTATTCGGCGGTGCGCTGTCGAGCCACATGTTGGTGTCGTAAATGGCCTCGGGTATCTCTGTAACCGGGATGCGCTGCCATTTACCAGTCTGATACAGGTAAGCGACATAAGGTGGTTGAGGTTTTCCGTACTGAATGAATTCGCGTGCTGTCGGAGGAAGGCTTACGAGATAAAGCTTGCCGTTGTGCAGATTGAGCACGATCGGGTAAAGATTTTCATGCCAGGTGATTTCCTGATCGCCGAATTCCGGCAGCTTGAATGTGAGCCACGATTCGCGTTCAATATTCCCCGCATCCTGCCCGGTATAAACGCCTTCGTAGCGCCGCTTTTGCGTGACAGTAATCACGCGGCCATCAGAAAGCTTTACTTCTTCCGTCCAACTTCCCGTGTTGGAACATCCTCCCAACATTGGCATACTCGCAAGCACAAATCCCAGCATCATGCGTTTAAATAATCCTGTGAGGTTCATCATGCTGCCAACCTCACTTTCCCGTCATTCGCCGCTATGCATTTGCTACACCCAAACAAAACGGCGCATCGCGCGCCGTTCCAGTTCTTCCATTCTGCCCCGCCGAAAATCGTATCGTTGCCCGCGCCGCCGGACATGGTGTCCGCTCCGCCCTGTCCATCCAGTACGTTGTTGCCGTCGTTGCCGGTGAGGATGTTGTCCGCCGCATTGCCGGTGGCGTTGAGTGCGTTTGTGCCGGACTGGATGCTCCAGTAGTTGTCTTGGGCGAGGAACAGGCGGCTTTGTAAGTCAAGATTGAATTGTTGGGTGATGGCATTGTCGAGCAAGTAGGAAGATTTTTTACTCGACCAGTTGGCACCGATGTCCGCGAGGTCGAAGCTGATGCCCCCGGTGATGGCGTTGAAAAAATCCTTGGTGGAACCGCTCTGCTTGAAGTAGTAGTCTTCTATGGCCGCATCGATGACCGCACTGCTCAATGACCCGGTCTTGAGGTTGTCGCCGAGTTGGGCGAGTTTGTTGATGTCGGTGGCAAAGCGGGCCAGCAGGCCATCAGCGTTGCTGTAACCGACCTTGATTTGGTCGTTGAGGAGGCTGGTGAGGAAGTCGCGGTTAGGTGAGTTTGGGTCGCGCGCATAGAGCAGGTGATTAAACATCTCCGCCAGCAAACCGGGCAAGGCAACCGTGTCAGCACGCAACTTGTCTTGCATCAAAAGTGCTGCCGCCAAGTTTATGGAATGCAGGGTAAGCGCATTATCAAATGCGCTCCCTGTTAGATTCCCTGCACCACCCACAGCGATGGGCGTATCGGTAAAGACAATGGTCGGCCACTTGGCTCTTAATGTTTGTAGCACCTCTCCCGTCACATAGTAATCGTTCACGTTGGAGAGTCGCTGTGCAAACGCGACTGGGCCACCACCCAAAAATGTGTTGAATTTAGTGTCAGAGAAACCTTGCAGGAATAAACTGGTAGCAACGATGCTCGTAAATATTGGGTTCAACGCAGACAGAGCA
The DNA here is from genome assembly GCA_028714895.1 of Gallionella sp. Lineage (GTDB taxonomy): Bacteria > Pseudomonadota > Gammaproteobacteria > Burkholderiales > Gallionellaceae > Gallionella. The sequence goes on from JAQTLM010000030.1 coordinate 10,109, forward strand.
AATGGCGCTTCGTCAAAAGTCATTGCCGGACGATCAAACCAGACCGCCATCACCGAAGCGATACCGCCGCCAAGCGAGTGTCCGGTGAAAGTGATATTGGCACCGGGGTATGTGGTTTTGATGGCGGCGTAGAATTCTGCCGCCCGCGCCAATTGAGCCGAGCCCAAGCCCAACCCGGCGGGAATGTTGCCCATTAGCCAATCTGCCGCCGCACCGTTTTTCAATCCTGAGTCTGTACCCTTGTAGGCAATCACAATGTCATTGCCGTTTTGATAGGCGGAGGCGGTGAAACCGGGGTTGCTGTCGAACAGGATTACAGACCAACCTGTCGGCAAACTAGCAAGCTTGTTGGGGTCTGAACGTACATCGTTGTAAACAATTGCAGACAAAGCAGCGTAGTCGAGTTGAGTAGTCATTTTAATTTCTCTCCTTTTCGATAAAGCACAGGTTAGTAATTGAGCGATGCGTGTTTCGGATCAATTCTTTTATCGTACTGAACGAGTGTGTCGTCCTTCATTTCTTCAGCCTTCATGGCAAACGATACAAACTTCGCTCCATTCGGCGGTGTCCCGTCCGCATGTCCGCCGTACTATTTCATGTGGTGATTTCTTCATTTTTTTCGCCTTTCCATTAGTTTTTTGTGTTTCCGTTCCCTGTTTTTCTCAAGACTCTTGCTCGTTGCACAAAGTTTTCGCGTTTTCTTCTTCATTCTTGCTTCCATTCCGCGCTACAGGCACGATTTGTTGCGGACACCCTTCGACAGGCTCAGGGCGAACGGAATTTTTTGTTAGCGCTTCAATTCATATCCAGCCAATAATCCATTCCATGCCTCGAACCAGTATTCTTGCTTGGGCGATTTTGTGTATGGGTTGTCGCCGCTCCATGCCTCTGCCGGGGTTTTGCCATCAAGGTTCTGGTGCGGGCGGATGTGGTTGTACCAGTAGCGGAATACATCGAGGTCATAGTTGAGTTGTGCGATGTTCGGCACTTGCCATTGGTCGAGCTTTTGTTTGAGGGTGCCGAACAGGCGTTCTACTCTGCCGTTCTGCCATGGACAACCGGGGTCGGTGCGCTGGTGGCGGATGCCGAGTTTCTTCAGCCCAAGACGGAATTGCTTTGAGGTGAAGATGGCTTCGTTGTCGGTGCGGATGATCTTGGGTTTGCCGTGGGTACGGATGACTTCGCTGATGCAGGCAATCAGGGTGCGCGAAGTTTTGTTGTGCAGGGCTTGCAGGTACAGTAGTGCCCTGCTTCCGTGGTCGATGATGCCGAGCAGTGCGTGGAGATTTTTGTGGATATCAGTTTTACCAGTTAAGTCTATGCACCAGATGAGGTTGCGCGGAACGGGTTTTGGTTTGGCGTGTTTGAGGTTGCGGCGCAGGATTTGGATTTCGTAGTCATGACGCTGCAGGATTTGGTGGATGTAGGTTTTGCCGACGGTGATTTGATGACTGGCAGTAAAGCGGCGATTGCAAATGTCGGCAATACTGCGGCATCCGGCCTGGGGCATGATGGCCTTGAGGCGGATGATTTCGGCTTTGAGCCATTCTGGCTTTTGCGGGGAGTGGCGATGATGGTGTTTGTCGGTTGGTGCGACATGCTTGCTGCGATAGTGCGAACGATACGGTGTGCGCATCCAATGCACGATGCGTTGGAAGTGCGAGTACAGGAATTTGATAATCGCCAATAGCGTTAGCATGGACGTTCCTTACTCGCCAATCTGGCGCGCATAACACAAGCGCATACGGCGGATAACGCTACGCTCATCCGCCCTACGAACTGAATATGACAGTTGAAAGGATAAAAAACCACCCATGCTTCGACAGGCTCAGCACGAACGGTTTTTGGATTCATCGCGCTCACCGCTCCCTCACCGCTTCCTGAAATGCCCCTCTCACGGGCGAGAGCAGGTATTCGAAGATGGCCCAGATCAACAGCAGTCCAAGCAGGCTGTACAGCAGGGCGCGGGCGAAGGGGGTAGACGGCTGCGCCTGGATGCGCAGCAGGCCGGGGGAGAAATCGAGCGGGTCAACGCCCGTAAGTTGCTTTTTCCAACGCTTGACCCGCATTTGCTACCCCTGTGAGATGGTGCTGTTTCATCGCCTGCCGTTCTTACGCAAGCGTGACCATAACCGGGAAGTGGGTGTTAAACAATATGCCGAATTGCCTATGTATTTCGGCCTAAGGCTAGGCTGTTCGACATATTTACATTCGGGCGGGTTGGCTACGCCGGAAGATGCCCAGCGGCGGCAAAACAAGCGAGGGATCAAGGCTGATGCGGTGGCAAGGAGGAATGTACATTGCAATCTCCGGCAGTATGAAAGCTGCCAGACTGCACAAAGGCTAGTTCGCCGTTCAGGTCGGAGACACAATAAGAATCTCTGTATGCGGCATCAAATAATGATTCCAGAGCTATGGGGTCATTTTTAACCGGGCACTAGTGATTGGGCTATATGCCAAATTACATAGGCCGAATTACATAGACCGAATTATCTATGCAATTCGGCATATAGCATAAATCAAAATTAGTATGTAGATTGCATCCGCTATCTGAGATGGGATCAAAGGATTGGCCCAAGACTTTCTTTTGAATTTCGTCTAACGGGTAATGCGACAAACAACTAGAAGTGATTGGCACGATGGTTTCTAGTGAGTCTTGTCATATCTATACAACTGCCAGGTGAGGGACTATGAAACAGGGACATGTAGTAGCTACGTGCAGTTTCAGTGCTCCGTTATACGTCGCATGGGAAACAACCCATCGATGTAATGCAACTTGCAAACATTGCTATTCCAATTCCTCACCCGATGCTGATTGTGCTGTCGAAATGTCTACCAGTGAGGGCATTGACGTAATTGATCAATTAGCAAATGCAGGGGTGCTTGTGCTTGCTTTTTCCGGGGGCGAACCATTACTGCGGCGTGACTGGGAGGATTTGGTGTCACACGCTGTGGCAAGGGGACTCAGTGTGAATCTTGGTACAAATGGCTCTTCCATATCACGAAAGACAGCAAGTGCAATTCAACGATTGGGGGTTAGAAGTGTAACGGTCAGTATTGATAGCCATAATGCTTATACTCACGATAACTTGCGTCAGAAGCCGGGGTTGTTCAATGAGGCGGTAAATGCAGTAAAGCTTTTGGCGGAGAAAAAAATAAGGGTTGTTATTGGATTTACTCCTACGAGACTTAATTGGAAAGACGGGAAATCTGTAATTGAATTGGCTCGTCAGATTGGCGCTAGTGCCGTTAACTTGTCGGAGTACGTACCTGCCGGACGAGGCGACCTGAGCCTCGCACTCCGGCCTGATGAGTTACATGAAGTGCTGATGGAGTGGATCCATTTGCGTGAAGTATACAAAAGGGACCTGGAATTAATTTGGCATGACTGTCGTGTTGGATTGTTGGTTCCAGACTCTGAAAAGCGCAACTATGTTGGATGTGGCGCAGGACGACTTGTGGCAAGAATATGCCCGGATGGAACCGTAACGCCTTGTGTTTTTCTTTCGTCGCCAATTGGTTCGTTTCGCACACACTCATTTCAAGATATGTGGTCACAATCCCCCCTGCTCAAGCAGTTTCGCGACAGAACCAGTGGGTTCAATGGCAACTGTGCCGATTGCGAACATCTTCATAGCTGCGGTGGTTGCCGGGCAGTTGCCTATGCATACAGCAACGGCGATCCGTTAGCCGGAGACCCGCACTGTTGGATAAAGCTTTCGGATCAGAAAATGGTTGCGGATCTACGGGGTGGAGAGTCGCTACCAATATAAGGAGGAATATCGTGAATCATGCCGTTGATGCTGTGACATATAAGCTGGCGACCCATTGTGTTGTACGACAACAAGAGGAACAGTATTTGATATACAACACAAAAACAGATGAATTACATTTGCTGTCACCAATAAGTTTTTATTTGTACTCTTTATGTGATGGCGTGTCTCCATTAAATGAATTGCAGGAAATATTTGCTGCAATTGTCGGGCATAAAGCTAATACCTTGCAGATTACGGTGGCGGATTTTCTTAATCAGCTCTTAGCTCGTGGCATTATTGAGCTTACCGACTAGCTAATATGGAACCAGGTAGCTTTCGCCCAGTTTTTCCGTTGCATATGGTTTGGTTGGCGACGAATAGGTGCAATGCACGATGCCTGCATTGCTCTTCTAATTCTACCGTTCAGACAAATGATGAACTAAGCAATATAGAAGCCATCAATTTAATTGATCAATTTGTAGAGGCCGGTGTGATCGATTTGGCGATTTCAGGTGGCGAGCCCTTGATGCGTTCGGACATATTCTCGGTCATATCGTACGCAAGGCAAAAAGGACTAACGGTTGGAATTGGATCAAACGGATGGCGCTTAACAGCACAACAGGCGTCCCGTCTTGCATTGACAGGGATAAATAGATTGCAGATCAGCCTGGATGGGCTTCGTTCCTCGCATGATGCGTTACGAAACTGGCCTGGGCTATTCGATAGGGCGATAGCATCAATAAAGGCTGCTCAGCAGGCTGGGTTACGTGTACATGTATGCTGCACGATCAATAAATTTAATGCACATGAATTGGAGGAATTATTTGTATTCCTGGCTGATATGGGAATACAAAGGATCAACTTGTCGCGGTATGTCCCCACGGGCAGAGGAACCAGTGCACTTGATTTGGACCGTGATGAGTGGAAGCAGGTCATTCTCAGGTGTTTGAAGCTTCGTGATCAGTATAAAGGAACGCTAGAGGTCACAACACATTTGGCGCAACGGGTGCTCGTTGACCAGGAAATTCAATCTCTCCCAAGTTTCATAGGATGCCAGGCCGGTATTGGTCAAGGATGTGTGACTGCTAGCGGCAAAATACTTCCTTGCGTGTTATTGCCAATTACCATTGGGGATATTCGGAGCGGTAGATTCCGGGATATTTGGCAAGCCTCCCCTATTATCAAAGCACTCCAGAATCGCGATAACCTAAAAGGCGCATGCGGTGCTTGTGAACAAAGGAGTCGTTGTGGTGGTTGCAGGGCCCTCGCGTACGCCAAAAACGGGGATTATCTGGAGACAGATTCCCGTTGTTGGCTAGATTCGTGAGGTTTGTTTGTAATGGTGTTAGCTTTATGGATCATTTCAGCAGTAATTAACTTACCAAAGAAAGGGATGAAAAATGACTACAACAGCAGAGGCAAAAAGGCGTGAGAAAGTTGTAACGGAATTTTTTGAGTATCTGAAAGCAATTCACAGCGGCAATATTGAAGCAATCGATAAAATGCTTGCTCTGTGGGACGATGAAGGAGTAGTAAAACTGATTGGGCTATATCCTTATTCTGGCGAATTCGTGGGCGTTAATGCAATATCCGTTCTTTATCATAACGTTGCGCGTTCGGCAGGTATGCCCGTACGATTAAAAGATAGTAAGTTGAAAACAACTCTGGGTCCGAGGAAATTTGAAATCGAGTCAATTCACTCAATTGGTAACAAAGTTGTAGCTACTTGGCGAACTGAAATAACGACGAAAGATAAAGTTGGATTTGAAATGTCAGGCGGTGACACGTTCTACTTTAAAGAAGGCAAGATATCCCGTGATTTGTGCACTATGTCGACCCGGCCAGCCGAGGTGCAAGGATTCAAACTCGGAAGCCTTTCGGTTAACGATATCGGTCGTTTGGCACTTGCCGCGTGGGCAGTTGTTTAGGCAAATCACAATCCGGGGGTAACAATGGATACATTCCTGCATCGCGGATATGGTTTGCTATACAGGATTGGATTGCGCCGTATGCTTGGTTATGAGAAAAAACAGACGGCGCACCCCCACTCCATACTCGTAGGGTCGTTTTACATTTTAAGTACGTTTAACATACCCGGCCGTTTTCCATTAAACAGTTGCGCACTTCGGGTTTGACTGTGCCTGTCCGTGAATATTGCCACATCCTGCAGTGCCCGATATGCGGCACAAGTGGTAACTTTGCCTGGAGTATGGACGATCAAGATGGGCGTGAATTAATCAGCCGGAATGGTGCCTTAAAATGCGAAAAATGCAAACAGGAATACTTGATCAAGAACGGAGTAATTGATTTTTTACGTGAAGGTTATACGGCGATAACAAACAAAGCATGGTATGAGAAATTGGTTCTCCACGAGAAGTGGTGGCGGGAAGAACGCTCGACCGCTTCAAGAACCGGATCAAGAGCAAAAAAATGGTGTGTCTCGCAACGGATGGTTGAGAATTATTTCAAACTCGATGAGGTAGATGCGGGATCGCATGGCTTGTTGTTGGATGTCGGTTGCGGTGATGGGGCTCGACACAACAGTTTTTTCAGGAAAAAGTATTTAGGGATTGATCCTTTGCTTCATTGCAATTCCTATCCATTTCCGTTTTTTAGAGGAGTAGCGGAGCAGCTACCTTTTGCCAGCGGTGCTTTTGATGTGGTTACAACCGTCGAATCGATCGATCATTTTGCAGATTCGGTGCGCTCAATGAAGGAAATGATAAGGTGTCTCGCACCAGGTGGTGCCCTTTTCATTTTTGTGGGTGATGGGGCTCTTCATGATGCAACATATATCCACAGGCAGTTGCAGTATTCTGTCACTGAAGATGAAGTGCACACCCGCAACTATTCTATGGAAGATTTTGCTTGCCTCCTGAAAGGACAGTTCGACAAGCTGGATATCAATAGGGAGGATGGGTATGTTGCTGTTTGGGGGTGGGGAAAAAGAGATGCGTAATTTGTCAAACAGCACAAGCGGAGGGTGTAAGATTTTTTGTGTAAACGGTCATTTGGCAGGAAACTGCCTAACTTCAAAGAGGAGTGAACATGACCGTAGCAAAGCAAGCGCCATCGCCTGATTTAATGGACCAACTGCTGGCCGATTACCAGAAACCCGAAGATCTGCTTGGCGAGCATGGCTTGCTCAAGCAACTGACCAAGGCCGTTGTGGAACGCGCCCTGCAAGCCGAGATGGCGGCGCACCTTGGGCCATGGCAAACATGAAGCAGTTGCCAACCCGGCGGGAAACGCCCGCAATGGCAAAAGCCGCAAGACGCTCAAAGGCGAATTTGGCGAGCTGCCGATAGAAATCCCGCGCGACCTGCAAAGCAGCTTCGAACCGCAGCTCATCCCCAAGCATCAAATGTAGCAGTCGCGACTACTACACATCAGCATGAATGTTTCTTCCTCGCCAATCTGGCTGGAATGACGATGCATGAATCAATGAGAAAGATCAGCTTCGCATTACATATTTGCATTGTGCATCTCCTGTTCAGAATCCAAAGCCTGTTTGCGTTCTGCTGCCACGTTATACGGTTTGGCTATCATCGCCAGCCGTGCCGGTGATGGCGGCAGTAATTTGCAATTGCAGATAGGCTGTGTGCCAGACCGTGCCATCCGCGAATTCGATGCACTCGATGCGCGCGCTCCGGCTACGGCCCCAGTTCTGGAGGGTCAGTTGGTCGTCCGTGCCGTTGATGCACAGCACCACGTCCATGCCGTTGCGCGCGAAAATGATGTCGGCAGGCAGTACGCCCGCGCCGATACGCAGGATATCCACGCAAGCCGTGTCGTCGATGATGTCTTGTCCGCTGCCAGGATTGAACAGGTAGATGTCGACCGATTCGCCGTCCAGCACTTCGCTGCCGTCCGGAAACGGATAACTTGGCTGTGAATTATTTTCTATCACCGCTCCCTCCCCGCTTCCTGAAACGCCCCCAGCACGGGCGAGAGCAGGTATTCGAGGATGGTGCGGGTGCCGAGGTGGATTTCGGCGGTGACTTGCATGCCCGGCGTGAGGCTGTGGCGCACGCCGTCGGCGATGAGGTGTTGGGCCTTGAG
>JAQTLM010000031.1 GCA_028714895.1 Gallionella sp.
CCGGCGCGGTTGAATTGCCAGCGGGCACCGAAATGGTCATGCCCGGCGACAATGTCAGCATCACCGTCAGCCTGATCAACCCGATCGCGATGGAAGAAGGCCTGCGTTTCGCGATCCGCGAAGGCGGTCGCACCGTCGGCGCTGGTGTGGTTGCAAAGATTATTGAGTAAGGAAGATAGGAAAGGGATGGGGTTGAGGGTGTTTTTTCTTTGTCCTCTTTCCGAAAATTAGGCCAGTAGCTCAATTGGTAGAGTATCGGTCTCCAAAACCGAGGGTTGGGGGTTCGAAACCCTCCTGGCCTGCCAAAAGTAAGTAAAAGTTGATTGGAATAATTGCGCATGGCAGACAAAATTAAGTTGCTGGTGGCCTTTCTGCTGGTTGTGGCGGGCATCGCAGGCTTCTATTACCTGCACGACAGTGCGGCAGTATTGAAGCTGGCTTCGGTTCTGGCAGGTCTGTTGTTGGCTACAGGAGTGGCGTGGACCAGCGAGCCGGGCAAACGTTTTTTTGCTTTTGCCAAGGATTCCGTTGCGGAGGCGAAGCGTGTGGTTTGGCCGACGCGCAAGGAAACACTGCAAACCACTGGTGTGGTGATCCTGTTTACCATCATCATGGCTTTGTTTCTGTGGGCGGTGGATGCCAGTTTGATGATGGTAGTGAATAAACTGATGGGGCGGGGTGAGTGATGGCCAAGAATTGGTATGTTGTTCATACGTACTCGCAGTTTGAGAAAAGCGTACAGCGCGCATTAATCGAGCGTATTCAGCGCGAGGGGATGCAGGATAAGTTTGGCCAGATTCTGGTTCCCGTTGAAGAGGTGGTGGAACTGAAGTCAGGGCAGAAGAGTATTACCGAGCGCAAGTTTTTCCCCGGCTATGTGCTGGTCGAAATGGAAATGACTGACGAAAGCTGGCATTTGGTGAAGAGTACTCCCAAAGTAACCGGTTTCTTGGGAGGGTCGGCGATGAAACCTACGCCGATCAGCGAAAAGGAAGTGCAGCATATCATGCAGCAAATGCAGGCCGGGGTTGAGAAACCAAGACCCAAAGTGCTGTTTGAGGTGGGCGAGGCGGTGCGTGTCAAGGAGGGTCCGTTTACGGACTTCAATGGCACGGTTGAGGATGTCAATTACGACAAGAATAAAATACGCGTGGCGGTGACTATCTTCGGTCGCTCGACCCCCGTGGAACTGAATTTCGGCCAAGTAGAGAAGGGCTGAAGAGCGAGAAATGCAGATGGGGAACGCAGCCTGCAAAAAATGCAGATGCAGTTTCCCTTGTGCTATTTCTCATGTTGGGGAGAGACGGAACGTTTCGCTGGTACCCGTTTGACAGGAGAGCATCATGGCAAAGAAAGTTATTGGCTATATCAAGCTGCAAGTGCCTGCAGGCAAGGCAAATCCAAGCCCGCCAATTGGCCCGGCATTGGGTCAGCGCGGTTTGAATATCATGGAATTCTGCAAGGCGTTTAATGCGCAGACACAAGGCATGGAACCCGGTTTGCCGATTCCGGTGGTGATCACCGCTTTTGCGGACAAGAGTTTCACCTTCATTATGAAGACCCCGCCCGCGACCATTCTGATCAAGAAGGCCGCCGGTGTACAAAAGGGCAGCAAAACGCCGCACACCGACAAGGTGGGCAAGCTGACCCGCAAGCAAGCGGAAGAAATCGCAACAACCAAGATGCCTGATCTGACGGCTGCCGATATGGACGCCGCAGTGCGTACCATTGCTGGAAGCGCGCGCAGTATGGGTATCACCGTGGAGGGCGTATAACATGTCCAAACGCTATAAAGCAATTGCAGCCAAGGTCGACCGCAACAAGCTGTACCCCCTGAATGATGCGTTGAACCTGGTTAAAGAAACTGCCGTGGCAAAATTCGATGAGTCCATCGATGTCGCGGTAAACCTCGGCATCGATGCGCGCAAGTCGGATCAATTGGTGCGCGGTTCAGTGGTGTTGCCTAAAGGAACTGGTAAGACGGTGCGCGTGGCAGTATTCGCGCAGGGCGCGAAGGCTGAGGAAGCCAAGGCTGCCGGTGCGGACATCGTGGGTTTCGACGATCTGGCCGAATCAATCAAAGGCGGTAATTTGAACTTTGACGTGCTGATTGCCAGCCCGGATGCAATGCGTCTGGTCGGTCAACTGGGTCAGATTCTCGGTCCGCGCGGCTTGATGCCTAACCCAAAAGTAGGCACGGTGTCTGCCGATGTGGCGGGTGCAGTGAAGAACGCCAAAGCCGGTCAAGTGCAATATCGCACCGACAAAAACGGCATCGTGCAATGCACTATTGGCCGCGCTTCGTTTACGCCGGAAGCCTTGCGCGAAAACCTGCTGGCGTTGGTCGATGCGCTGAACAAGGCTAAGCCTGCTGCTTCCAAAGGGGTGTACCTGAAGAAGGTATCCATCTCCAGTACCATGGGCGCCGGTATTCGCGTCGAACAGGCCAGCCTGGCTGCATAATATTTAAAATTTGGCGACAGGATGCAGATCCTGTTGCCTCTAATCTTTGGACTGCTGGCGTGCTGGCAGCATCAAAGACCGTAGGTGTCAAAGGAGTTGTTGGCCCGAGACTTAATTGGCGGAGCGATCCGTCTGCCCACGTAGATGGTGTGCCCGCGAGCAGGAGTTGTTTTCCTGATTCAAGGTCGCTGTTGTAACCGATGGAATGCGTGCAAGCGCATTCTGGAAAAATGGAGGAAGACTTGAGTCTCAATCTGCAAGAAAAACAGGCAGTGGTTGCGGAAGTCAGTGCGCAGGTTGCACGGGCACAGACTATCGTCTTGGCGGAGTATCGTGGCATTACGGTTAGCGACATCACCAAGTTGCGCGCTAATGCACGCAAATCGGGTGTGTATTTCCACGTGTTGAAGAACACGCTGGTGCGCCGTGCTGTGCAAGGTACTCAGTTCGAATCCTTGGCTGAAAAAATGGTTGGCCCGCTGGTGTACAGCATCAGTGCGGACGCCGTCGCTGCCGCCAAAGTGGTGTATGAATTCGCCAAGACGAACGATAAGCTGGTAGTCAAGGCAGGATCCTACAACGGCAAGGTGCTGGATACCGCGAGCGTGAATGCGCTGGCTTCTGTGCCGTCGAAGGAAGTGCTGCTGGCACAACTGTGCGGTCTGTTGCAGTCGCCGGTCTCTGGCTTGGCTCGCGTGCTCAGCGCGATTGCCGAGCAAAAAGCACCTGCTGCTGCTTGATCCGATTAATTTTTTAAAGTTAGGAAAACAAAATGGCATTCGATAAAGACGCATTTTTGGCTGCTCTGGACAACATGTCCGTGCTGGAACTCAATGAGTTGGTAAAGGCGATTGAAGAGAAGTTCGGTGTTTCTGCTGCTGCGATGGCTGCTCCAGCTGCTGCTGGCGGTGCCGCTGCTGGCGCTGCTGCCGCTGAACAAACCGAATTCAGCGTGATCCTGAAGTCTGCTGGTGACAACAAGGTGAACACGATCAAGGTGGTTCGCACCATTACTGGTCTGGGCTTGAAAGAAGCCAAGGACTTGGTCGACGGCGCACCTAAGGCAGTTAAGGAAGGCGTGTCCAAGGCCGATGCCGAGGCTGCATTGAAACAACTGATCGAAGCTGGCGCATCTGCTGAACTTAAGTAAGGTTGTACGTTGTTGAAAGGCTGACGGTATTCCGTCAGCCTTTTGCCGCTTTAAGAAGTCAGCGGCCAGAAAGTATGTGATGCTTTCTAGCCCCTGTCTTTTTCCTCAATCGTGGAGATTATATGAGCTACTCTTTTACCGAAAAAAAACGCATCCGTAAAAGTTTTGCCAAACGAGTCGGTGCGTTGCCGGTTCCTTTCTTGTTGTCCACTCAATTGGAATCCTTTGCCGCATTCTTGCAGGCCTATACTCCGCCGGAACAACGGAAAAATGACGGCTTGCAGGCCGCCTTCAACGGGATTTTCCCGATTGAGAGCCATTCCAAAAACGCACGTCTCGACTTTGTCAGTTACCAGCTCGGCATGCCGCCGTTTGACGTAAAGGAATGCCAGCAGCGCGGTCTGACCTATGCTTCGCCGCTGCGCGCGCGCGTCCGTCTGACCATCATGGACAAGGAAGCATCCAAGCCCACGGTCAAGGAAGTGAAAGAGCAGGAAGTGTACATGGGCGAAATGCCCCTGATGACGCCCACCGGTTCATTCGTGATTAACGGCACCGAGCGTGTCATCGTGTCGCAACTGCACCGTTCACCCGGCGTGTTCTTCGAGCATGACCGCGGCAAGACGCATTCGTCCGGCAAGCTGTTGTTTTCTGCGCGCATCATCCCGTATCGCGGCTCATGGCTGGATTTCGAATTCGACGCGAAGGACTACGTGTATTTCCGTATCGACCGCCGCCGCAAGATGCCGGTCACCATCCTGTTGCGTTCGCTCGGCTACAGCAACGAAGACATGCTCAAGATGTTCTTCGAGTCCGATACCTTCCACCTGGGCAAGAAAGGCATCCAGTTTGAGGTGGTGGCCGAGCGTTTGCGCGGCGACGTGGCGCGCTTCGATATCGTCGGAAAATCAGGCAAGATCATCGTGGCCAAGGACAAGCGCATCACCGTGCGCCATATCCGCGAAATGCAGGAGGCCGGTATCGACAAGCTGGCCGTTATGGAAGAGTTCCTGATCGGCCGCGTAATTGCGACCAACATTGTGGACAAGGATAGCGGCGAAATCATCGCCAATGCCAACGACGAAATCACCGAGACGCTGCTGCATAACCTGCAAGCCGCCGGCATCAGCAAAATTCACACGCTGTACACCAATGATCTGGATCACGGCGCATTTATTTCACAAACCCTGCGCACCGATGAAACCACCGATCAGTGGACGGCGCGCGTGGCGATATATCGTATGATGCGCCCTGGCGAGCCGCCTACCGAAGACGCTGTCGAAGGCTTGTTCAACGGGCTGTTTTTCAGCGAGGAACGCTATGACTTGTCTTCGGTCGGGCGCATGAAATTCAATCGCCGTGTCGGCCGCGAAGAATTGACCGGCGCATCGATCCTATCCAACGAAGATATCGTCGAAGTGGTGAAGATTCTGGTCGAGTTGCGCAATGGGCGCGGCGAAATCGACGATATCGATCACCTCGGTAATCGTCGTGTCCGTGCCGTCGGCGAGTTGGCAGAAAACACATTCCGCGCCGGTTTGGCGCGCGTGGAGCGCGCCGTCAAGGAGCGCCTCGGTCAAGCCGAAACCGACAACCTGATGCCGCATGACCTGATCAATGCCAAGCCGATCTCGGCTGCTGTCAAGGAATTTTTCGGCTCCAGCCAGTTGTCGCAGTTCATGGATCAAACCAATCCGTTATCCGAAATCACCCATAAACGCCGCATTTCCGCGCTGGGCCCGGGCGGCCTGACGCGCGAACGCGCCGGCTTTGAAGTGCGCGACGTGCATCCGACCCACTATGGTCGCGTGTGCCCGATCGAAACGCCGGAAGGCCCGAACATCGGCCTGATCAACTCGCTGGCGTTGTATGCACGCACCAACGAGTATGGCTTCATCGAAACGCCGTACCGCAAAGTGACCAAAGGCAAGGTGGCTGACGAAGTCGATTATTTGTCCGCGATCGAAGAAGGCAAATTCACCATCGCCCAGGCGAACGCAGAACTGGACAAGAAAGGCCACTTCACCAACGACATCGTGTCGGCGCGCCATCACAACGAATTCGTTTTGGCCGAACCGGACAAGCTGGAATATATGGACGTGTCGCCCTCTCAGGTGGTGTCGGTTGCGGCTTCGCTGATTCCGTTCCTGGAGCATGACGATGCCAACCGTGCGCTGATGGGTGCCAACATGCAACGCCAGGCGGTCCCTTGTCTGCGTGCGGAAAAACCGCTGGTGGGAACCGGTATTGAGCGCACCGTGGCAGTCGACTCGGGCACGACTGTGCAGGCATGGCGGGGCGGACGCATCGACTATATCGACGCGGGCCGTATCGTGGTGCGCGCCAACGACAACGAAACTACTGCCGGCGAAGTTGGCGTGGATATTTACAATCTGATCAAATACACCCGTTCCAACCAGAACACCAACATCAACCAGCGTCCGCTGGTCAAGGTGGGTGACGTGATTGCGCGCGGCGACGTGATCGCCGACGGCGCTTCCACTGACATGGGTGAGCTGGCTCTTGGCCAGAACATGCTGGTCGCGTTCATGCCGTGGAACGGCTACAACTACGAGGACTCGATCCTGATCTCCGAACGCGTCCTGGCTCAGGACCGTTTCACTTCCATCCATATCGAGGAGCTGACCGTCGCGGCGCGCGACACCAAGCTCGGCCCCGAGGAAATCACGCGCGACATCCCGAATCTGGCCGAGGCACAGCTCGCGCGCTTGGATGAGTGCGGCATCGTGCATATCGGCGCGGAAGTCGCCGTGGGCGACGTGCTGGTCGGCAAGGTGACGCCAAAGGGTGAGACGCAACTGACCCCGGAAGAAAAGCTGCTGCGCGCGATCTTCGGCGAGAAGGCGTCCGACGTGAAGGACACCAGCCTGCGCGTGCCGACCGGCAGCTCGGGAACGGTGATCGATGTGCAGGTGTTCACGCGCGAAGGCCTGCAACGCGACAAGCGTGCGCAGCAGATCATCGATGACGAGCTGAACCGCTACAAGAAGGACCTGGCGGACCAGATGCGCATCGTGGAAGCCGACGTTTTCGCGCGGCTGGAAAAACTGCTGCATAACAAGGTCGCCAACGGCGGGCCGAAGAAGCTGGTCAAGGGCAGCAAGCTCAGCAAGGAATATCTGCATAGCATCGAACATCATCAATGGTTCGATATCCGCGTGGCCGATGACGAGGTGGCTGCCCAGATGGAGCAGGTCAAGGAAGGCCTGGCACAGAATCGCATCGAGTTTGATGCCGCCTTCGAGTTGAAGAAGAAGAAGCTTACCCAGGGTGATGAGCTGCAAGCCGGCGTGCAAAAGATGGTCAAGGTGTATGTCGCGGTGAAGCGCCGTCTGCAACCCGGCGACAAGATGGCCGGCCGCCACGGCAACAAGGGCGTGGTTTCGCGCATCGTGCCGGTGGAAGACATGCCGTACATGGCTGATGGCACACCGGTTGACGTGGTGCTGAATCCGCTCGGCGTGCCGTCGCGGATGAACATCGGTCAGATTCTGGAAACCCACTTGGGCTGGGCCGCCAAGGGGTTGGGCAAGAAGATCGACGAGATGTTGCAAACCAATGCCAAGATTGCGGATGTGCGCAAGTTCCTCAACAAGATATATAACCATCACAACGGCCAGACCGCGGATCTGGAAGCGCTCAACGACGATGAAATTATCGAGTTGTGCCGCAACCTGAAACATGGCGTGCCGTTTGCGACACCGGTATTCGACGGTGCCAGCGAAGAGGAAATCAAGTACATGCTGGAACTGGCCGATTTGCCGCTGTCCGGCCAGACCACGCTGCACGACGGCCGCACCGGCGAGGCTTTCGATCGCCCGGTGACGGTCGGTTACAAGCATGTGCTGAAGCTGCATCACTTGGTGGACGACAAGATGCACGCCCGTTCCACTGGCCCGTACAGCCTGGTGACGCAACAACCGCTGGGTGGCAAGGCGCAGTTTGGTGGCCAGCGTTTCGGTGAAATGGAAGTGTGGGCATTGGAAGCCTACGGCGCGGCCTACACCTTGCAAGAAATGCTGACCGTCAAGTCGGACGATGTGGCGGGGCGCACCAAGGTTTATGAAAACATCGTCAAGGGCGAGCACAAGATCGATGCCGGCATGCCGGAATCCTTCAATGTGGTTATGAAGGAAATTCGTTCCTTGGGTATTGATATGGATTTGGTACGCCACTGAATATAGTGAGTAGGTCGGGCTTTAGCCCGATCAGGCGTTAGTATCGGGCTAAAGCCCGACCTACCAACCGGAGTTAGGAGCTACAAATGAAATCATTGCTGGATTTGTTCAAACAGGTCACACAAAAAGAAGAATTCGATGCGATCAAGATTGGCCTTGCATCGCCGGAAAAGATCCGTTCGTGGTCTTACGGTGAAGTCAAGAAACCGGAAACCATCAATTACCGTACCTTCAAGCCGGAGCGCGATGGATTGTTCTGCGCCAAGATTTTCGGGCCGGTTAAGGATTATGAATGCCTGTGCGGCAAGTACAAGCGTTTGAAACACCGCGGCGTGATCTGTGAAAAGTGCGGCGTGGAAGTTACTTTGTCCAAAGTGCGCCGCGAGCGCATGGGACATATCGAGCTGGCCAGCCCGGTGGCGCATATCTGGTTCCTGAAGTCGCTACCCTCGCGTCTCGGCATGGTGCTGGATATGACCCTGCGCGACATCGAACGGGTGCTGTATTTTGAAGCCTACGTGGTTACGGAGCCCGGCATGACCCCGCTGAATCGCGGCCAGTTGTTGTCGGAAGACGACTATCTCGCCAAGACCGAAGAGTACGGCGACGAGTTCACCGCGATGATGGGCGCGGAAGGCATTCGTGCGCTGTTGAGCGGTCTGGATGTAACCGGTGAAATCGAAATCATTCGCGCCGATCTGGCGGCAACCGGTTCGGAAACCAAGATCAAAAAATATGCCAAGCGCCTGAAAGTGCTGGAAGCATTCAATGCGTCCGGCATCAAGCCGCAATGGATGGTGCTGGAAGTGCTGCCGGTGCTGCCGCCGGAACTGCGCCCACTGGTACCGTTGGACGGCGGACGTTTCGCGACTTCCGACCTGAACGATTTGTACCGCCGCGTGATCAACCGCAACAACCGTCTGCGCCGCCTGCTTGAATTGAAGGCGCCGGACATCATCGTGCGCAACGAGAAGCGCATGTTGCAGGAAGCAGTGGACTCGCTGCTGGACAACGGCCGCCGCGGCAAGGCGATGACCGGTGCGAACAAGCGCCAGCTGAAATCCCTGGCCGACATGATCAAGGGCAAGAGCGGTCGTTTCCGCCAGAATCTGCTGGGCAAGCGTGTCGATTACTCCGGCCGTTCGGTGATCGTGGTGGGGCCGCAACTGAAGCTGCACCAGTGCGGTCTGCCCAAGAAAATGGCGCTGGAGCTGTTCAAGCCGTTCATTTTCAGCAGGCTCGAAGCGATGGGCCTGGCGACTACCATCAAGGCCAGCAAGCGCATGGTGGAGGCCGAAGAGCCGATCGTGTGGGATATCCTCGAAGAAGTGATCCGTGAACATCCGGTGCTGCTGAACCGTGCACCGACCCTGCACCGCTTGGGTATTCAGGCATTCGAGCCGTTGCTGATCGAAGGCAAGGCGATCCAGTTGCATCCGCTGGTCTGTTCGGCATTCAACGCCGACTTCGACGGCGACCAAATGGCGGTACATGTACCGTTATCGCTGGAAGCGCAGATGGAGTGCCGCACTTTGATGCTGGCATCCAACAACGTGCTGTCACCTGCGAACGGTGAACCTATCATCGTTCCGTCGCAAGACATCGTGCTGGGGTTGTACTACATGACCCGCGAAAAGATCGGTGCGCTGGGTGAAGGTTCGCTGTTTGCCAATATCGCCGAAGTGTCACGTGCTTACGAGACGCGCGAAGTCGAGTTGCAAGCCAAGGTGGTGGTGCGCCTCAAGGAAATTTACAAGGATGACTCCGGACAGGCTCAGGAAAAGTTGGTTCGCTACGAAACGACGGTGGGCCGTGCCTTATTGTCCGAGGTGTTACCTGCCGGCCTGCCGTTTGCGCTGATCAACAAGACGCTCAAGAAGAAAGAAATTTCGCGCCTGATCAACGCCAGTTTCCGCCAATGCGGTCTGCGCGATACGGTGATCATGGCGGATCGGCTGATGTATACCGGCTTCACCTACGCGACTCGCGCGGGCATCTCGATTTCCGTGGACGATATGCTGATGCCGCCGAAAAAGAATGAGCTGATCAGTGCGGCGGAAAAGGAAGTGCATGAAATTCACACCCAGTACACTTCCGGCTTGGTGACTGACGGCGAACGCTACAACAAGGTGGTGGACATCTGGGGCCGCACCGGCGACCAGGTTGCCAAGGCGATGATGGATCAGTTGGGCAGCGAGCCGGTGGTTGACCGTATTACCGGCCAGCCGCGCATGGAAAAGGGCAAGCCGATGATGCAGGAGTCGTTCAACTCCATCTACATGATGGCTGACTCCGGTGCGCGCGGTTCGGCGGCACAGATCCGCCAGTTGGCCGGGATGCGCGGCCTGATGGCCAAGCCGGATGGTTCGATCATCGAGACCCCGATTACCGCGAATTTTCGCGAGGGGTTGAACATGCTGCAGTACTTCATCTCCACGCACGGCGCGCGTAAGGGCTTGGCGGATACCGCGTTGAAGACCGCGAACTCCGGTTATCTGACCCGCCGTCTGGTGGATGTCACGCAAGACTTGGTGGTGATTGAGGATGATTGCGGCACCGACAACGGTACCGCGATGAAGGCTATCGTTGAAGGCGGTGAAGTCATCGAGGCATTGCGTGAGCGTATTCTCGGCCGTGTGGTCAGTGCAGACGTGGTCAATCCAGAGACCGCCGAAACGCTTTATGAAGCGGGCGTCCTGCTCGACGAAGCGGCAGTGGAACGTATCGAGGTATTGGGTATCGACGAGGTGCGCGTGCGCACCCCGCTGAATTGCGAAACACGCTTTGGCTTGTGCGCCAAGTGTTATGGCCGCGATCTGGGCCGTGGCGGCATGATCAATGTAGGCGAAGCGGTGGGCGTGATTGCCGCTCAGTCTATCGGCGAACCGGGTACCCAGTTGACCATGCGCACCTTCCACATCGGCGGCGCGGCCTCGCGTACTGTAGTGGCCAGCCAGGTGGAAAGCAAATCCAACGGTGTGTTGAAGTACAGCCCGAATATGCGCGTGGTGGCCACCGTGCGCGGCGAATTGATCGTCGTGGCACGCAGCGCCGAGGTGATCATCGCCGACGATCATGGTCGTGAACGTGAACGTCACAAGGTGCCTTACGGAGCGGCCTTGACGGTCAAGCAGGGCGATACCGTGCGCGCCGGGGTGGTCTTGGCAACCTGGGATCCGCACACCCGCCCGATCGTCACTGAATACGCAGGCAAGGTGAGCTTCCAGAATGTTGAAGAAGGCGTGACTGTCGCCAAGCAGATCGATGATGTGACGGGCCTGTCTACGCTGGTCGTGATTGATCCCAAGCAGCGCGCGGGTACGCAAAGCAAGACTGTGGTGCGTCCGATGGTGCGCCTGATTGACGATGCGGGCCAGGAAGTCAAATTGGCAGGCACTGAAACATCGGTCAGCGTGACCTTGCAGACCGGCTCCATCATCACCGTTGAAGATGGTCAGCATGTCGGAGTGGGTGACGTGTTGGCGCGTATTCCGCAGGAAAGCAGCAAGACACGCGACATTACCGGCGGTCTGCCGCGCGTGGCCGAGTTGTTCGAGGCGCGCGTACCCAAGGATGCGGGTATGTTGGCCGAATGTACCGGTACGGTTTCGTTCGGTAAGGACACCAAGGGCAAGCAGCGCCTGGTGATCACTGACGTGGATGGCATTGCCAACGAGTTCCTGATCTCCAAGGAAAAGCACGTGCTGGCACATGACGGCCAAGTGGTGAACCGCGGCGAAATGATCGTGGATGGCCCGGCTGACCCGCACGATATCCTGCGTCTGCTCGGTGTGGCGGCGCTGGCACGTTACATCACTGACGAAGTGCAGGAAGTGTACCGCTTGCAAGGCGTGAAGATCAGCGACAAGCACATCGAAGTGATCGTGCGCCAGATGCTGCGCCGCGTGCAAATCAGTGATGTGGGCGATACCCGCTTTATCACCGGTGAACAAGTCGAACGTGCCGACCTGCTGGTCGAAAACGAAAAAATGTTTGCCGCAGGTAAAAATCCAGCGAGTTTTGTTGATGTGCTGCTGGGTATTACCAAGGCATCGTTGTCCACCGACTCGTTCATCTCTGCGGCATCCTTCCAGGAAACTACGCGTGTATTGACCGAAGCGGCGATCATGGGTAAGCGGGATGACCTGCGCGGCCTGAAGGAAAATGTCATCGTGGGTCGTTTGATCCCAGCCGGTACGGGATTGGCCTACCACACCACGCGACGCAAACAGCGTTTGGGCATCGATGTGGCGGAAGGGCGTGAATTGCAAGGGGGAGATGTGGGCGCGCCGGGTGAATTGCTTGACACTCCTAGTGTTTCTCAATAGAATTCGCAACCTTTTTTCCGTCGCAGTGGATGGTTCTTTAAGTCTTGCTGCGACGGTATATTTTTATTGATTTGATTTTTAATGAAATTCCAGACATTTTTAAGGTGTATAGATAATGCCAACCATTAATCAGTTGATCCGCAAACCGCGTGTTGCGATTGTAGAAAAGAGTAAAGTGCCTGCTCTTGCGGGTTCTCCGCAAAAGCGTGGCGTATGTACTCGCGTGTACACCACCACTCCAAAGAAGCCTAACTCTGCGTTGCGTAAAGTAGCCAAGGTGCGGTTGACTAACGGCTTTGAGGTGATCAGTTACATCGGCGGTGAAGGGCACAACTTGCAGGAGCACTCGGTGGTGCTGCTGCGCGGTGGCCGTGTGAAGGACTTGCCGGGTGTGCGTTACCACATGGTGCGCGGTAGTTTGGATACGGCCGGCGTGAAAGATCGTAAGCAATCACGTTCCAAGTACGGTGCGAAGCGCGCCAAAAAAACTTAATTTTAAGTATTAGTAATTATTCGAGGTTGATATGCCAAGACGCAGAGAAGTACCCAAACGCGAAGTCCTGCCTGATCCAAAATTCGGCAATCAGGATTTGTCCAAGTTCGTAAACGTATTGATGACGGCGGGCAAGAAGTCGGTTGCCGAGCGTATCCTGTACGGCGCGCTGGAGCAAATCGTCAAGAAGACCGGGAAAGATGCGATCGAAGTGTTCAATCTGGCCTTGACTAATGCCAAGCCTCAGGTGGAAGTGAAAAGCCGTCGTGTCGGCGGTGCGAATTATCAGGTGCCGGTTGAAGTGCGCCCTTCCCGTCGCATGGCTTTGTCGATGCGCTGGTTGCGCGAAGCTGCACGCAAACGCGGTGAAAAGTCCATGGGTATGCGTCTGGCCGGCGAGTTGATCGATGCATCCGAGGGTCGCGGTGGTGCGGTCAAGAAACGCGAAGAAGTCCATCGTATGGCTGAGGCTAACAAGGCGTTCTCGCATTTCCGTTTCTAAAAGAATTTAAAGACAAGGTTAGGTATATACCGTGGCACGCAAAACTCCAATCCAACGCTATCGCAATATCGGCATCAGTGCGCACATTGATGCGGGCAAGACTACGACCACCGAGCGCATCCTGTTCTATACGGGTGTGAGTCACAAGATCGGTGAGGTGCATGATGGTGCGGCTACGATGGACTGGATGGAGCAAGAGCAGGAGCGCGGTATTACCATTACCTCTGCGGCGACCACTTGTTTCTGGAAGGGTATGGACAACTCCTATCCTGAACACCGTTTTAATATCATCGATACGCCAGGGCACGTGGACTTCACTATTGAAGTGGAACGTTCCATGCGTGTGCTGGATGGTGCGTGCATGGTGTATTGCGCCGTGGGTGGTGTGCAGCCGCAGTCTGAAACGGTATGGCGTCAGGCTAATAAGTACAAAGTGCCGCGTCTGGCATTTGTCAATAAGATGGATCGTACTGGGGCCAACTTCTTCAAGGTGGTCACGCAGATGGAGACCCGCCTGAGGGCTCGCCCGGTTCCTCTTGTGATTCCTATCGGTGCGGAAGAGGGGTTCACTGGCGTTGTGGATCTGATCAAGATGAGAGCCATCATCTGGGACGAGGCTTCTCAAGGTATGAAGTTCGAGTACCAAGAGATTCCGGCTGAGTTGGTGGCGAGCGCCAATGAGTGGCGCGCGAAGATGGTCGAGACGGCCGCCGAAGCGTCCGAGGAACTGATGAATCAGTATCTCGAAAATGGCGAACTGACCGAAGAGCAAATTATTCTTGGTATTCGCACTCGTACCATCGCCTGTGAAATTCAGCCGATGTTGTGCGGCTCTGCGTTTAAGAACAAGGGTGTGCAGCGTATGCTGGATGCGGTGATTATGTTCTTGCCGTCGCCGGTGGATATCCCGGATGTGACAGGTGAAACGGAAGAAGGTGAGCATATTACTCGCAAGGCTGACGACGGTGAGAGCTTCTCTGCGCTGGCGTTCAAGTTGATGACCGACCCATTCGTGGGCCAGTTGACTTTCGTGCGCGTGTATTCCGGTGTGCTGAAAAAAGGTGATACGGTCTACAACCCTGTCAGGGGTAAGAAAGAACGTATCGGCCGTATCGTGCAGATGCATGCGAACAACCGCGTGGAGGTTGATGAGATTCTGGCGGGCGATATCGCTGCCTGTATCGGTTTGAAAGATGTAACTACCGGCGAATCGCTGTGCGATCCGAGCAAGCCGATCATCCTTGAGCGTATGGTGTTCCCGGAGCCGGTGATTCACGTTGCTGTCGAGCCGAAGACCAAGGTTGACCAGGAAAAGATGGGTATTGCGCTGAGTCGTTTGGCGGCAGAAGATCCTTCGTTCCGCGTGCGCACCGACGAAGAAACCGGTCAAACGATCATGTCCGGCATGGGCGAGTTGCATCTGGAAATTCTGGTCGACCGCATGAAGCGCGAATTCGGCGTGGAAGCCAACGTTGGCGCGCCGCAGGTGGCGTACCGCGAAGCAATCAGGAAATCGGTCGAAATCGAAGGCAAGTTCGTCAAGCAGTCCGGTGGTCGCGGTCAGTATGGCCACGTGTGGATCAAGATGGAACCGAGCGAAGCGGGTAAAGGTTTCGAATTCGTCGATGCGATCAAGGGTGGTTCTGTTCCTCGTGAATATATCCCGGCGGTTGAAAAGGGTTTGCGCGAAACGCTGCCGAATGGCGTGTTGGCGGGCTTCCCCGTGGTGGATGTTAAATGTACCTTGTTCGACGGTTCCTACCATGATGTGGACTCCAATGAAAATGCCTTCAAGATGGCGGCTTCGATGGCGTTCAAGGATGGTATGCGCAAAGCTAGCCCGGTGCTGCTCGAGCCGATGATGTCGGTCGAAGTGGAGACGCCTGAAGATTATGCCGGTACGGTGATGGGCGATTTGTCCTCGCGCCGCGGTATGGTCCAGGGTATGGATGACATGATGGGTGGCGGAAAATCCATCAAGGCTGAAGTGCCATTGTCCGAAATGTTTGGCTACTCCACCTCGTTGCGTTCCGCTACCCAGGGTCGTGCGACTTACACGATGGAATTCAAGCATTATTCCGAGGCACCGAAGAATGTTGCCGAAGCAATCATGAACAAGAAATAATTTTATAAATTCAAGAACATTAATAACTATCAGGTTAAGGGGCGATTATCATGGCAAAGAGCAAATTTGAACGTACGAAGCCACACGTCAACGTAGGCACGATAGGTCACGTGGATCATGGCAAGACCACACTGACCGCGGCGATCACCACCGTGTTGTCCAAGAAATTTGGCG
>JAQTLM010000032.1 GCA_028714895.1 Gallionella sp.
AGGCGAAATAGAAGTCAAGGCGGGTGATTTCGTCACCGTCGCGATCGAATCGCTGGAAAACGGCTATGGTGAAACCAAGCTGTCGCGTGAAAAAGCCAAGCGTCTGGCGGCATGGCACGATCTGGAATTGGCCATGGAAGAAGGCCGAGTCGTGGAAGGCTTCGTCAGCGGCAAGGTCAAGGGCGGTCTGACCGCGATGGTCAACGGTATCCGCGCGTTCCTGCCGGGCTC
Source organism: Gallionella sp. (assembly GCA_028714895.1). Taxonomy (GTDB): domain Bacteria; phylum Pseudomonadota; class Gammaproteobacteria; order Burkholderiales; family Gallionellaceae; genus Gallionella. The sequence continues at coordinate 232 of JAQTLM010000032.1, forward strand.
GCTGGTTGACATCCGTCCGGTCAAGGACACCACGCCTTACGAAAACAAGGTCATGGAATTGAAGGTCATCAAGCTGGATCGCAAGCGCAACAACGTGGTGGTTTCCCGCCGCGCGGTGCTGGAAGCGAGCATGGGCGCCGACCGTGAAGCAGTCATGGAAAACCTCAAGGAAGGCGCAATCGTCAAGGGCGTGGTCAAGAACATCACCGACTACGGCGCGTTCGTTGACTTGGGCGGTATCGATGGGCTGCTGCACATCACCGACCTGGCATGGCGCCGTGTGAAGCATCCTTCCGAAGTGTTGACTGTCGGCGATGAAGTCGAAGCCAAGATTCTGAAGTTCGATCAGGAGAAAAACCGCGTTTCGCTGGGCATCAAGCAAATGGGCGATGACCCATGGAATGGTCTGGCACGTCGTTACCCGCAAGGTACACGCATGTTCGGCAAGGTGACTAACCTGACCGACTACGGCGCATTCGTGGAAATCGAACAGGGTATCGAAGGTCTGGTGCACGTTTCCGAAATGGACTGGACCAACAAGAACGTTCATCCTTCCAAGGTCGTGCAGCTGGGCGACGAAGTGGAAGTCATGATCCTGGAAATCGACGAGCAACGCCGCCGTATCTCCCTGGGCATGAAGCAATGCCAGTCCAATCCTTGGGATGATTTTGAAATCAACCACAAAAAGGGTGACAAGGTGAAGGGGCAGATCAAGTCCATCACTGACTTCGGCGTGTTCATCGGCCTGGATGGCGGCATCGATGGTCTGGTGCATTTGTCCGACCTGTCCTGGAGCCAGCCTGGCGAAGAAGCCGTGCGCAACTACAAGAAGGGCGATGAAGTTGAAGCCGTGGTATTGGCGATTGACGTGGAACGCGAGCGCATCTCCCTCGGCATCAAGCAAATGGAAGGTGATCCGTTTGGTGGTTTCGCTTCCAGTCACGAGAAGGGCGCAGTGGTTACGGGTACCGTGAAGTCCCTGGATGCCAAGGGCGCGACGATTGCATTGGACGGCGATGTGGAAGCCTACCTGAAGGCTTCAGAAGTATCGGCTGACCGCGTTGAAGATATCCGTACTCATCTGAAAGAAGGCGATAGCGTGACTGCCGTGATCATCAATGTGGACCGCAAAAATCGCGGTATCAACCTGTCGATCAAGGCGCTCAACAAGGCAGAAGAATCCGCAGCGATGCAGAAGCTTTCCTCCGAAAGCACTTCCAATGCAGGGACCACCAATCTGGGCGCGTTGCTGAAGGCCAAGATGGGCGGCAGCAAGACTGAAGCATAAGTTGGGGAATAGCATGACTCGTTCCGATCTGATTGCCAAACTTGCCGAGTTGCATCCGCAACTGCTGGCCAAGGATGCCGAGTTTGCCGTTAAAGTGATTCTGGATACCTTGTCAGCCACGCTGGCGCGTGGAGGGCGGGTTGAGGTTCGCGGCTTCGGCAGTTTTGGTCTGAATTACCGTCCGCCGCGCCAGGGGCGCAACCCCAAGACCGGCGACAAGGTGAAGGTGCCGGCCAAGTATGTGCCGCATTTTAAGGCGGGCAAGGAATTGAGGGAGCGGGTCTGCGAACGGAAGCACTGATTCCGGTTTGAAGCAGTTCAAGTGGCGGCATATCGGAAGGTATCGCCGCCATTTTGTTGTCCTTTCATGCTATCTTTAGCGTTGTTTTTTGCGGATAAACATCATGCATTATCTCAATTGGGTTTTGCGTGCAGTGCTGTTCATCGTGCTGCTCGGATTTGCGGTCAAGAACGACCAGCCGGTCATATTGCGCTATTTCTTCGGTTATGAGTGGCAGTCTTCGCTGGTGATCGTGCTGCTGATATTTTTTGCCGCCGGCGCGGCGGTCGGCGTACTTGCGATGTTCACCAATGTGCTGCAGCAACGCCGTGAAATCGCGCGCCTGAAGCGCGATATCCGGGTCAAGAACAAACTTGCCGGCGTCGGCGAAACGCAACAAATCCCTATTCAACCCTCCTGATGAATTTCGATCCTTTTGGTAGCTTTAGAAATTCATTTTACGGGATGGCAGGCCGGACACGGCGTTGCGAAGCATCCGGGGCGGGCAGGCCTGCTGCTCCGCGCTCCCGCGCCGGAGGGCTACGCCCCACCGTGTCGCGCGGGCAGCGCAAGGAGCCGCACAGCGAATGACGAGAAAACGAGCGAAGCGAGTTTCGGCGAAGACTCACCTTTAGGTTATGTCGGAGCCACATATCGCGATAGATAGACGAGGAATGAGCGCGCATGCGACGCAGCGAGCGAGAGGGTCGCTGCACAGCAGCGGGGAACCCGCCGGCCTACTCCTTGCGGGTGGATTCGCCCGTCAAATAGATTTATGAAGGTACCAAATGGAATTTGAACCCTGGATGCTGCTGATCTTCCCGCTGTTTTTCGGCATGGGATGGCTGGCCGCGCGCATCGACATCAAGGAGCTGCTCTCGGAGTCGAGCGCGTTGCCGCAATCGTATTTTCAGGGGCTGAATTTTCTGCTCAACGAGCAGCAGGACAAGGCCATCGAAGCCTTCATCGAGGTGGTCAAGGTAGACCCGCAAACCATCGAGTTGCACTTCGCGCTGGGCAGCCTGTTCCGCCGGCGCGGCGAAGTGGATCGCGCCTTGCGCATGCACCATAACCTCGTGGACCGCGCCGATCTGGACAACGACAAGCGCCAGCAGGCGATTTTCGAACTCGCGCAGGATTATCTGAAGGCGGGTATTTTCGACCGCGCCGAGAGCCTGTTCCGCGAGCTGGAAAACACCAAGTACGGCAAGCCGTCTCTGGAATTCCTGCTGGAGTTGTTCCAGAAGGAGCATGACTGGCTCAAGGCGATCGAAGTGGCGCAACGGCTGACGGCGGCATCCGGGCAGTCTTATGCAAAGCAGGCCGCCTTTTTCTATTGCGAGCTGGCGAACGAGGAGATCGCCGATGGCGATCCCGCTGCGGCGCGCGGGCATTTGCAACAGGCGCTGGCAACCTATCCGAACGCGGTGCGCGCCACGATGATGCTGGGCGACATGGCGGACGGCGAGGGCAAACCCGAGGAGGCCATCGCCATCTGGAAAAACATCGAGGTGCAGGATGCGCAGTATCTGCCGCTGGTGGCGGAGCGTTTGCTGAATGCCTATCGCAGCCTGGATCGCGAGGCGGACGGCATTGCCCTGTTGCGCGAATACCTGGGCAAGTATCACTCGCTGGACTTGATGAATGTGGTGTTCGACGGCGTGCTGAAAAATGAAAGCCCGGCTGCCGCCTATCAATTGGTGCTCGACGAGCTGCAGCGCAACCCGACCCTGCTGGGGCTGGATAAATTGCTCGAGGCGCGGCTGCTGGAAGTGCCGCTGGAGCGGCGCGCCGATATCGAGCTGGTGAAGGACCTGGTCCACAAACGCACGCGCAACCTGGCGATGTATCACTGCGCCCATTGCGGCTTCAAGGCGCGCCAGTTTTACTGGCACTGCCCGGCCTGCCAGGCATGGGACAGCTACCCGCCGCGCCGCAGCGAAGAAACCGGTACCCCTTTATGAACGATCCGAAAATCATTATCGCGCTGGATTACCCTGCCGCCGCCCCGGCGCTGGCGCTGGCCGAGCGGCTGCAGCCTGAACTGTGCCGCCTGAAAGTCGGCAAGGAATTGTTCACCGCAACCGGCCCGGCCTTGCTGGAGCAACTGATGCGGCGCGGCTTCGAGATTTTTCTCGACCTGAAATTTCACGACATCCCCAATACCACCGCGCAGGCCTGCAAGGCCGCAGCCGGCCTGGGAGTATGGATGGTCAACGTGCATGCGCTGGGCGGGCGCAAGATGCTGGAAGCGGCACATGAGGCGATTGCGCAGAGCACGCAGCGACCCAGGCTGATCGCCGTGACGATGCTCACCAGCATGGCGCAGGAAGACCTCGCCGACATCGGCATCAACGCCACGCCGGCCGAGATGGTGCTGCGCCTCGCGCGGCTGGCGCAAGACAGCGGACTGGATGGCGTGGTGTGTTCCGCGCATGAAGCCGCGCTGCTGCGCGAACAATGCGGCGACGGATTCTGTCTGGTGACGCCGGGCATCCGCCCGGCACAGGCCAGCCTCGATGACCAGTCGCGCGTAATGACGCCGCTGGCCGCGCTGCAGGCCGGCTCCAGCTATCTGGTGATCGGCCGCCCGATCACCAGAGCGGCGGATCCATTGCAGGCGCTGCTCGATATTAACCAGGAGATTGGAGAACCGATATGAATCAAAATGTAGGTCGGGATTCATCCCGACACAGCCATTATCATGTCGTGATGAATCCCAACCTACAGAATTGCGGCAATTTCGCACTATTGTTGGCGGATCGGAAAAACGGAGTATGGGTATGAGCGCGTTGCCAAAATTCGACGGCGCAAAGATACTGGTGGTCGGCGACGTGATGCTGGATCGTTACTGGTTCGGTGACGTCAATCGCATCTCGCCGGAAGCCCCGGTGCCGGTGCTCAAGGTCGAACGCATCGAAGAACGCCCCGGCGGAGCGGCCAATGTGGCGCGCAACATCGCCGCGCTCGGCGCGCAGTGCACCTTATTGTCGGTGGTTGGTGCGGATGAGGCGGGCGATTGCCTGCAACGGCTGCTGACCGAGCAGGGCAAGGTGGAAGCATTGCTGCATCGCGACAACACCATCTCGACCATCATCAAGCTACGCGCCGTCGCGCGGCATCAGCAGTTGCTGCGCATTGATTTCGAGACACCGCCCAGCCATGAAGTGCTGAATGCCAAGCTGGCGGATTTCCGCGTCAAGCTGCCGGAAGCGGATGTGGTGATCCTGTCCGACTACGGCAAGGGCGGGCTGGCGCATATCGCCGAGATGATCCGGCTGGCGCGCGCAGCGGGCAAGCGGGTGCTGGTTGATCCCAAGGGCGACGATTACGCGCGCTACCGCGGCGCGACGCTGCTCACCCCGAACCGCAGCGAGTTCCGCGAAGTGGCGGGCAGCTGGAAGACCGAGGCGGAGCTCAACGCGAAAGCGGAGCAGCTGCGCACCGAATTGCAGCTCGACGCGCTGCTGGTCACGCGCAGCGAGGACGGCATGAGCCTGTACCGCGCCAACGAGGCGCTGCACGAGCCGACGCAGACGCGCGAAGTATTCGATGTCAGCGGCGCGGGCGACACCGTGATCGCCACGCTGGCGGTGATGCTGGCGAGCGGCGCGGATTTGCCCGATGCGATGCGCATCGCCAACCGTGCGGCGGGTATCGTGGTCGGCAAGCTGGGCACGGCGGTGGTGAGCCGCGAGGAAATAATTCAGGATATGGGATTGTAGGGGCACGGCGCGCCGTGCCCCTACGGTTGTTAAAAAGGAGAATATATGTATTACATCGTCACCGGCGCCGCCGGATTTATCGGTTCCAACCTGGTCAAGACACTCAACGAGCGCGGCGAGAACAACATCATCGCGGTGGACAACCTCAAGAACGCCGACAAGTTCAGGAATCTGGCCGATTGCGAAATCGCCGACTACCTCGACAAGGAAGACTTCCTGAAAAAACTGCAGGAAGGCTTTTTCGACGGGCTGGTCAGGACGGTGCTGCATCAGGGAGCATGCTCCGATACCATGGAAACCGATGGCCGCTACATGATGGACAACAACTACCAGTACTCGCTGGAATTGCTGAACTACTGCCAGAACGAAGAAGTGCCGTTCCTGTATGCCTCGTCCGCCTCGGTGTACGGCGGCGGCAATGCGTTCCGGGAAAGCCGCGAATGCGAGGCGCCGCTGAACGTGTACGCCTATTCAAAATTCCTGTTTGACCAGATCGTGCGCCGCCGCTGGCACAAGCGCAACACGCAGATCGTCGGCCTGCGCTATTTCAACGTGTACGGCCCGCGCGAACAACACAAGGGGCGCATGGCCTCGGTCGCGTTTCACTTCTTCAACCAGTATCGCGCCGAAGGCAAAGTGAAGCTGTTTGAAGGCTGTGACGGCTACGCCAACGGCGGCCAACTGCGCGACTTCGTCTCGGTGGAAGACGTGGTCAAAGTGAACATGTATTTCCTCGACAACCCGCACAAATCCGGCATCTTCAATCTCGGCACCGGACAGGCGCAGAGCTTCAACGACGTGGCGGCGGCGACCGTCAACGCCCTGCGCAACGCAGATGCGAAGCCCGCACTAAGCCTTGCCGAACTGCAGCAGCAGGGCCTGATCGAGTACATCCCGTTCCCCGAAGCATTGCGCGGCAAATACCAGAGCTACACCCAGGCCGACATCGGCGCGCTACGCAACGGCGGCTATGCCGAGCCGTTCCTGAACGTCGAGCAGGGTGTGGCGAAGTATGTGGAGCAGATGCTTAAAACAGCAGGATGATATGTATCCATCCATAGAAAATTTCGTCGGCAACACCCCGTTAGTCAGACTCAAGCGCATCCCCGGCGACACCTCGAACGTCATCCTCGCCAAGCTCGAAGGCAACAATCCCGCCGGTTCGGTGAAGGATCGTCCCGCGCTGTCGATGATCGCTCGCGCCGAGCAGCGCGGCGACATCAAGCCGGGCGATACGCTGATCGAGGCGACCAGCGGCAACACCGGTATCGCGCTGGCAATGGCGGCGGCGGTGCGCGGCTATAAAATGATATTGGTGATGCCGGACAACCAGAGCATGGAACGCCGCCAGACCATGCATGCATATGGAGCGGAACTGGTGCTGACGCCCAAGGAAGGCAGCATGGAACTGGCGCGCGACACGGCGGAAAAACTGCGTGCCGAGGGCAAGGGCATTATCCTCGATCAGTTCGCCAACCCCGACAATCCGCTGGCGCATTACGAGGGCACCGCGCCGGAAATCTGGCGCGACACGCATGGCCAGCTTACGCACTTCGTCAGCAGCATGGGCACCACCGGCACCATCATGGGCTGCTCGCGTTTCTTCAAGGAACAGAATTCCGGCATCCGGATCATCGGCGTGCAGCCCGAAGAGGGCGCGCAGATTCCCGGCATCCGCAAATGGCCGCAAGCCTATCTGCCGAAAATCTACGACGGCAAAAATGTGGATAGCCTGGAATACGTGAGCCAGCGCGACGCGGAGGAAATGACGCGCCGCCTGGCACACGAGGAAGGCATCTTCTGCGGCATTTCGTCCGGCGGCGCGCTGGCCGTGGCGCTGCGCATCTCGCAGCAGGTCGAGAACGCGACCATCGCGTTCATCGTGTGCGACCGGGGGGATCGTTATCTGTCTACCGGCGTGTTCCCGGCCTAGAAACACCTCGTAAAACCTACTGCGCGGCTCGATTGCTGCGTTGCGCGGTACTCGCAATCCTCATGTACCTCCGTGTACATTCCGGTTGCTGCGTTCCGTGCGCCTTGCACTCAAACCGCTCGCTACGGTTTTTCGAGGTGTTTTTCTTTAGGTTGGAATATTCGGCGCATTACACCTTGCGGCTAATATGCCCTTATGTCTGCTGCAGTAAGTATCAGTGCATAATCCATTCGCACTCAGATACCGTACCCGAATCTTTGCCTACGCCCAGTCTGATAAACAATGCATGGGCATAGCCAAGTTCATGCCGATAAGCCCTTAACTTGAGAATATCCCGTTCCTTCTTTTCAGGATTTGAATCTTTCTTCAATTCAATTGCGAGGATGTTTGTATTGGTCGTACGGATATGAACAATGATGTCGGGGTATACCTCGTCTGGCTTTTCGCTCCAAGTAACTTTTTTTGGGGCATCCCCCATGCGGTTGTACTCTACGTCTACATGGAGGTTGGGAAAGTGCGGTTGCAAGTACTGAGCAAGTTTTGCCGCAATGGATCGCTCTGAAGCATTGACCGCAAGAAGCTGAGTGTCTCTCTCGAAGAGCAGATTTATGGCGTTGAGAACAGCAGTGCCAACCAATGTATCTTCACAGTCGGCCAGCACCTTTTCATAGTTCATTGTGGAAGCCTCCAGCGTGAAGTGGATGGCAAAAGCGCCATAGATTCATCGCCTACTCCGCCTGCGCGAACTTCGGTTTGGACAGCGCCGGATTCTGCGCGAAGTAGCGTTTGATGCCGCCGAGAATCGCATTCGCGAGTTTTACCTGATAGTCATCATCGTTCAAACGGCGCTCTTCGCTGGGGTTGCTGATGAAGGCGGTTTCGACCAGGATGGACGGGATGTCCGGTGATTTCAGCACGGCGAATCCGGCCTGTTCGACCTGGCCGCGATGCAGGTCGTTGATGCCGCCCAGTTCGTGCAGCACATGTTTGGCCAGTTTCATGCTGTCGTTGATGGTGGCGGTCTGCGACAAATCAAGCAGGGTGCGCGCCAGGTAGGGGTCTTTTACCGCGATGTTCACGCCGCCGATCAGGTCCGCCTCGTTTTCCTTCTTCGCCAGCCAGCGCGCCGCAGCGCTGGTTGCGCCGTGTTCGGAGAGCGCGAATACCGATGAGCCGCGCGCGTCCGGTTTGATGAAGGCATCGGCGTGGATGGAGACGAACAGGTCCGCATTGACCTTGCGCGCCTTGACGACCCGCATGCCGAGCGGGATAAAGTAATCGCCGTCACGAATCAGCACGCCGCGCATATTCGGCATGTCATCGATCAACGTTTTTACCTTGCGCGCAATCGTCAGCGTGACATTTTTTTCGTAAGAACCATTTCTGCCGCGTGCGCCGGGGTCTTCGCCGCCGTGTCCGGCGTCGATGGCGACAATCAGCATGCGGGCGCGCAGCTCGGGTATGTTTTTGGCAGGCGGGGCTGGCGGCGGCACGTCAACTTTGCCGACGCCCGGCTTTGCGGCCGGCTCGGGTTTTTCTTCGGCGAGAGGTTCTTTTGCGGCTGGCGTTTCCGCTGCAATCTGGGCGGTTGCGGCGGGCGCACTGGCAGCTTCTGGAATGGGGGGTGTAGGTTTTTCGAGCAAGGCCATTAACGGGTCAAGCGGCTGGGCGGGGTATACGTCCAGCACCAGGCGATAACCATATTCACCGACCGGTTTGAGGATGAATAGCTGCGGCTTGACCTCGCTCTTCAAGTCGAGCACAAGGCGCACCACGCCGGGTTTGAAACGCCCGATGCGCACACTGGTGATGTAGGGATCGTTGTTGCCGATCAGTCTGGCTAACTCGTTGAGCGTGCTGCTGAGTTCGACGTCCTCCAGATCGATGACCAGTCGTTCCGGGTTGTGCACGGTAAACATGTTGTGGCTGATGGCCTGTTTGGATTCGAGCGTCAGGCGCGTGTAATCCTGCGCCGGCCAGACGCGCGCCGAGCCGATGGCAATGGCGGCGTGCGCCCCGGATGCCCAAAATAGGGGCAGCCAGAAGAGGGTCAGGAGTGCTGTAAGTTTTACAACTGCTCTAAGCATTGCTTGCCCGTTTGCGTATTGGCATGGATTTCCGCGTTGCGGCCTTGCTCCAGAATTTCGAACGCAATTTCTATATCGGCTTGCGGGATCAATCCATGAGCCTTTTTCGGCCATTCGATGAAAAAGACATTGCGCCCGTCGAACTCATCGCGGAAGCCGGCTGCTTCCCATTCTTCCTCGTTGTGCAGGCGGTACAGGTCGAAGTGGCGCAAGTCTAACCCGGCGGCCTGGTATGGCTCAACCAGCGTGTAGGTGGGACTTTTCACCCGGCCGGCATAACCCAGCGCATTCAGCATGCCGCGCACCAGCGTGGTTTTTCCGGCACCGAGATCGCCATGCAGATAGATCACCATGCCGGGCTTGAGCCGCGCGGCGAGGCGTTGCGCCAGCGCAAGGGTCGCGTTTTCATCGGCGAGGTTCATGTTGATTCGGCTATCATCGTGGCTATGCAAAATAGAAATCCTCAACCGATAAATTACGCCGCGCTTGCCGCGCAGATACGCACATGGGCGCATGAGCTCGGCTTTCAGGCCGTGGGCATCAGCGACACCGATCTTTCGGCGGCGGAAAACGGCTTGCTGGAATGGCTCTCGCTCGGCCTGCACGGCGAGATGGATTATATGGCAAAACATGGCACCAAACGCAGCCGCCCGGCGGAGCTGCTGCCCGGCACGCTGCGGGTGGTTTCGCTGCGCATGAACTGCGCGCCGCCCGATGCGTGCGACAGTTGGCAGGTGCTGGCGGAGGGCGAGCGCGCTTTCATTTCGCGCTATGCGCTGGGGCGCGATTACCACAAGGTGATGCGCAACCGTTTGGCGAAGCTGGCGGAAAAAATCTGCGCCGAGGTTGCCGAATTTGAAGGACGAGTCTTTACCGACAGTGCGCCGGTCATGGAAAAGGAGCTGGCACGCAAGGCCGGAATCGGGTGGCGCGGCAAGCACTCCCTGCTGCTGTCGCGCACGCACGGCTCGCGATTTTTTCTCGGCGAGATTTACGTGAACCTGCCGCTGCCGGCCGACGAGCCGCAGCAGGAGCATTGTGGCACTTGCACGCGCTGCATCGACATCTGCCCGACCCAGGCCATCATCGCGCCGTATCGCGTCGATGCGCGCCGCTGTATCTCCTATCTGACTATCGAACTCAAGGGCAGCATTCCCGATGAGCTGCGCCCGCTGATCGGCAACCGCATCTACGGTTGTGACGATTGCCAACTGGTGTGCCCGTGGAACAATTTTGCGCAGGTCAGCGTCGAGCCGGATTTCGCCGTGCGGCACGGGCTGGACGATGTGTCGCTGGCGGAGTTGTTCGCGTGGGATGAGGCCGAATTCAACAGCAAGCTGGCAGGCACCGCGATCTATCGCATCGGCCACGAGCAGTGGCTGCGCAATATCGCCGTGGCGTTAGGCAATGCACCAAAAAGCGCCGCAGTGATTGCCGCTTTACAATCGCGTGTGGAGCATCCTTCGGAGATGGTGCGCGAACATGTGGCTTGGGCATTGGCGCGGCATACTGATTAACTTTTCGTCCGCTTTCGGGAAGAGGGCGATTCAATAAATAAAACGCTCCCGCAATTCCTCCAGATTCAACTCGCGCAAAATTTGCTCCAGTCTTTGCTGCGCATTTTTTCTCGGCGCATCCGTATGGCGGGCGATGATGAGCTCGTTCTTCATCGAGTGCTCCCAGCCGACCAATTCCGTCACCGTCACTTGGTAGCCGTGAGCCTCCAGCAGCAGGCAGCGCAGCACGTTGGTAAGGTGGCTGCCGAATTCACGTGCGTGGATCGGATGCCGCCAGATTTCCGAGAGCGGGGTTTTGCCGAACGACTGGTTCTTATGCTTGTTCAACATTGCCGCAACCTCGGCTTGGCAGCAAGGTGCCAGCACGATGAATTTTGCCTGCTTGTGCAGCGCGAATTTGATCGCGTCATCGGTGGCGGTATTGCAGGCGTGCAGCGCGGTGACGACATCGATTTGTCCGGGCAGTTGCGGCGAGTGGATGGATTCCTCCACCGACAGATTCAAAAACGACATGCGTGCAAAGCCAAGCCTTTCAGCCAGTTCGCGGGATTTGTTGACCAGTGTCTCGCGGGTCTCGATGCCGTAAATATGACCGACTTCGCGGGCTTTCAGGAACAGGTCGTAGAGGATGAAACCCAGGTAGGACTTGCCCGCGCCATGATCCACCAACGCCAAGTCTTGTCTGGCAGCGAGCACTTCATCCAGCAACGGTTCGATGAAATGATACAAATGATAAACCTGCTTCAGTTTGCGGCGGCTGTCCTGATTGAGCTTGCCGTCACGCGTCAGGATATGCAGCTCTTTGAGCAGTTCGACAGACTGACCGGGTTTGATTTCTGGGGTGGAATTCATGGTGTCGTTGTGCTCTAACCGAACTTCAGTTTCATTACCAGTACCGCACCCGTCAACAACAGCGTGATGCAGTTTGCAATGATGATCGGCCATGATTTCAGCAAGACGCCGTAGGCCAGCCACAGCGCAACGCCGAGTGTGAATAGTGTATACATGCCCAGCGAGATGTCGACGGTATGGCGGGTGCTCCACACTTTCCATACTTGCGGAATAAAGGATGTTGTAGTAAATGTGGCAGCAGCGCTGCCTATCAATTCAGTTGCGGTCATGGGTGTTGTTTTCGAGGTTGTTGTCATGCGGTCGCAGTTGGCGGCAAATGATAGCGTGTTTCGTTGGTATCGAGTTGTGCCAGTGCAACAACCGACAACGTTACAGTGTGACGGCAGATCGGTTGAATTTATTGAGTGCAGCCGCTTTGTTGTACTTGCAATGGTTTGGTATAGTGCGCTCGCTAAGTGTCTTGTAATATTTTTTAAAACAATTCAATCGTTAATGATTGATTGGGGTTCAGATGATGTTCACGCGCTATATTTTTGCCTTAATGGTAGCGGTTTCATTTGCCAGTGTCGGTAACGCAGCCGAAGATGAAAGCCCGGATTGGAACACAACGACCCTGACGGGCGATTGGGGCGGGGCGCGTTCCAGCCTTTACAACAAAGGGGTGAGCATGGAATTTACCCACAAGAGCGACGTGCTATCGGATACATCTGGTGGCATCAAGCGCGGCACGGCATGGCTGGGGCACACCGAAGCCAGGATCAAGATGAATCTGGAAAAATTATGGGGATGGGGTACCACAACCGCTTACATCCACTATCACAGTCAGCTCGGCAGTAAGTTCAACACCAACTATGTCGGTAGTTTCGTAGGCGTGGACAACATTGAGGCGGGTGCAAACACCGCACAGTTTTATCATGCATGGATACAAAAGAGCTTTTCTGACGATAGACTGTCGGTGCTGGCCGGTCTCTATCCGATTGATTCCGAGTTTTATGTTACCGACACCTCCGGCGTATTTATCCAACCTCCCTACGGCATGGCGAATGATATGGCGCAATCCGGCCAGAATGGCCCGCCGATCTTTCCGATAGGTGCGTTGGCGGTGCGCGTAAAATATACTTCTCCTGGCAAGAATTTTTACCTGCAAGGCGCTTTAACGGATGGCGTGCCGGGCGACCCCAATAACCCGCATGGTACGCATATCCAGCTTAACAAAGGGGACGGTACGCTCTCCATCGTTGAATTCGGTTATACGCCACAGGGAGGCGAGCCGCCTTTTGAGGTAGCCAAGCCCGGAGAGTTGGTCGAACCCGAACAAAAAATACATGAAGAACATGAATCTTTCAATAAGACCGCTATCGGTTTCTGGCGTTATTCTTCGCGCTTTGACGACTTGATTGATGTGGATGCGCTAGGCAACCCGTTGCGTCGCGTAAGTCAGGGAGTTTACTTTTTGGCTGAACGTACGTTGTTTGTCGAAAAAGACCACCCGGCGCAGGGATTGTCCGGCTTTGTCCGTTTTGGTACGGCGAGCCGGGACATTCATCAAGCCGATTGGACTGGGAGCCTGGGATTACGCTACCACGGTCTGATCTCCGGGCGCGACGATGATATTGCTGGCATAGCAGTCACGATCAATCATGCCAGCGACAAATATCAACGCCTAACCCCTAGCTTAAGTAGAGAAACAGACGTGGAAGCAACCTATCGCGCGCAGATCAAGCCTTGGCTTGCGCTACAACCAGCGCTGCAATATATTCTCAACCCCAATATGGATCCCATCCAGAAAAATGCATGGGTGGTCGGTATGCGGCTTGAGGTGGCGTTTTAGGTGGTTAATTTGCTTTGTTCACGTCAACCACATACCTTCGTATTATGTGCATCCACTGAATACTTTGCAGGTTTGTTGTTACGTTGCGATAATAAAATACACATACTATTTGACGAGGCTGGGATGCTTTGCTATAGTTCTTCCCTTCACTGACGCGGGGTGGAGCAGCTCGGTAGCTCGTCGGGCTCATAACCCGAAGGTCATAGGTTCAAATCCTGTCCCCGCAACCCAGTCAGCCGTTCTTTAAAAAACAAACGAACAACCGACGAGTGTAGGTACTTGGTTTTTGGGAAGTTTTCGTATTCTTCGGGATATGGAAACGACTTTAAAATATAGCAACAACCTACGCGAAGTCGAAAC
>JAQTLM010000033.1 GCA_028714895.1 Gallionella sp.
AATCCAGCCACGGCGTGAGCGACATCGCCGCCTCGGTGAGCGAACAAAGCCTGGCGAGCACCGAGATTGCGCGCAACGTGGAGAAAATCGCGCAAATGTCGGAAGAGAATCACGCGGCAGTGGAATCAAATACCCAGGGCATTTTGCATTTGGATGAATTGGCGAGAATGTTGCAGGCTGCGGTGAGCCGGTTCAGGGTTTACGCGCCAGTCGCCTGAACCGGGGTACACAGCACGCACAAACAACTATTGGAAGAACGTCACGGGATATAGAACAGGAGCACATGATGAAATTGGTATGGACGAAAGAATTGAGTGCAGGAAACGCGGTTATCGACTCCGATCACAAAAACTTGATCGCCGTGGTCAATGGCATTGAACGCGCGATCAGGGCAAGGGACTACTCAGTTATATCGCAAGCATTCGAATTGCTCGAAGGTTGGTTATGCGTTCACTTTGCAAATGAGGAAAAAATCGCGCGGGCGGTCAAATTCGACTTTTCCAAACACAAACGGGCACAGCAATATTCGCTTAAAGAGCTTCAATGTTTGAGGAATGAGTTGGTGGGCAAGAAGGGTATCTGGTGTGAAAGCGCAATAGAGCATTACGCCCATTTTTTGAGGCGCTGGATGACTGAACACATCGTCAAGATCGATATGCCGATGAAGCCGATGCTGCAAACCCTTGACTACAAATTCTGGCCGGGCTGGAAGGAAGGCGAAACGAACTACGCTGCCGGGCATGTCGCAAGCCTTTACCTGCAGCTTTCGACACATCAATGCCATGCCCCGCCCCGCCTGATGGATTCTGCAATGCCTGAATTTTCCTAAGGGGGACAAGACATGGCGAACTTAGTATGGGAAAAGAAGCTGAGTGTCGGAAATGTAATTATCGATGCCGAACACAGAAACCTGATAAGCATGGTCAACGACGCAAACCGCGCGATCGAAGCAATGGATGGTCTCACCCTGCGGCATGAATTTGAGCATCTCGAATATTGGCTACACACCCATTTCGCAAACGAGGAAAAAATCGCGCAGGCGGTTGACTTTCCTTTTGCCCGGCTCAAGCCAGCGCAGCAATATTCACTGAGCGCACTTCGGCATTTAAGAGATGGGCTGGAAGTCGAATATGGCATGTGGCCTAAAAGCACAGCAGTGCATTTTTCCTGCTCTTTGAAGCATTGGATAGTTGAACACATCACCAAGGTGGACATGCCAATGAAGCCAATGCTGCAAGCGCACGACTATAATTTCTGGCCCGGCTACGCTGCCGGGACGAGTTATAGCCCTGTGCTCGTAACCTCAGGCGCGGGTGTATGCGGATGCGGATGCGATAGTTATTCATCTGCTGTCGGGTAACCGGCTCCCCCCGTCCCACCTATTTCCCAGCCAGAGCGGGGCAAATAAATCGCTGCGCAAATCTCACGTTGACCCGCTGCCAATGCCGCGTATAAGCGACTGCCATGCGAAATACTTTCTTAGAGTCATCTTTCTGTCACAAATTACCCATATATTAGCCATTCCGTAATCAGTAATTGAAAGTTGGAGATGAGCACAAAAATTTTGATAGTCGAAGATGAACCGGCGATTCAGGAGCTGCTGGCATTCAATGTTACCCAAGCTGGATTTCGCGCATTTCGCGCGGAAGACGCGGAAAGTGCATGGCTGCAAATCAAGCAGGACTTGCCGGATTTGATCCTGCTCGATTGGATGTTGCCTAACACCAGCGGCCCGTTGCTTGCCAGACAATTTCGCAGCGAAGCAAGGACCAGCAACATTCCCATCATCATGCTGACAGCGCGCGGGGAAGAACACGACAAAATACTGGGACTCGAATCAGGCGCGGACGATTACATCACCAAGCCGTTTTCGCCCCGCGAGCTTATGGCGCGAATACGCGCCATGCTGCGCCGCCATACTCCCGCAATACCGGATGAACCCATAGCCATAGACGGATTGGAGCTGTCTCCCGTATCGCACCGGGTTAGGGCAAACGGTATCAATATTGAATTGGGGCCAACCGAATTTCGATTGTTGTGTTTTTTTATGAACCATGCCGAACGGGTATACAGCCGCTCTCAATTACTCAGCCATGTATGGGACACGCATGCCTTTATCGAGGAGCGCACGGTAGATGTGCATATACGCCGGCTTAGAAAAGCGCTGGAGGCGGCTGGCAAGGATCATTTGATCCAGACCGTGCGCGGCAGCGGTTACCGCTTTTCGGTATAAGCACAAAGCCAGTTATTTCAGGCTGCTTTTGTTTCGCGCCCTCACGCTGCAATCAAATCGCCCCCTCGAATCATTTTCCTGTAACAAAACTTTCACCAATCCTTAATCGGCTTTTCACATTCGCCCTCTAATCTGCCCGGGTCGCACTAGGGCGGCTTATTCAAAATTACTGGGAGACTTAACCATGCAAAAAGCATTCACGAAGCAAAAGAAACTCATCGTCGTCGCGCTGGCAGCCGCAACTTTCTCGGCACCCGCATTGGCTGAAACTGCCAATGTTAGCTTTTACGGTATAGCCGATTTGTCGTATGACTTCATCAACACTGCCGGTGTTGGCGGCGTAAACAAGACCAACGTATCGAGCAACGTTTCGCGCTTTGGTTTGAAGGGTGCGGAGGGGCTGGACGGCGGCCTGTCGGTAATCTGGCAGATCGAGCAGCAAATAAACATTGACAACACTACCGAAGCTGGCGGCACTGGCACCTTTGCCACGCGCAATAGCTTCGTTGGCCTGAAGCACGACACCGCAGGCACCGTGCTGCTGGGCCGCCATGACACCCCGTACAAACTGTCCACGCGCAAGCTGGATGTGTTCGCCGACAGCATCGCGGATAACCGCGCGCTGATGGGAGGCGTAACCAGCCCCGCCACCGTCAAATCCGCCAACACTGCCTTCGATGGCCGCCCAACCAATACCATCCACTACACCACGCCCAAATTGAGCGGCTTCACCGGCATGATCGCCTACGCCAACCTGAAAGAGACCAACACCACGGCCGCGCAAGCCAAGGATAACCTCATGAGCCTGGCCGCCACGTACGATGCCGCTCCGTTCTATGGCTCGCTGGGCTATGAAGATCACAAGCTCGATGCGACTCGCGTCGGCGGCAAGGAATCTGCATGGAAGCTGGGGTTGGGCTACACAATGATGGATGCGTTCACCCTGGGTTTCGCCTATGAAAAAACCAGCGACAATCTGTGTACCGCCGTGGTGGCCGGCGGCTGCGCCGCAGTCGGTAACGACCGCTTCGGCCATAATGCCTACTACCTGTCCGGCAATTACAAGATGGGCATGAATGCCATCAAGCTTGCCTACGGCAGGGCAGACAAGCTGGCCTCGGTCGTGAATACCGGCGCCAACCAGTTCAGCCTGGGCTACGACCACGGCCTGAGCAAGCGCACCAAGCTGTACGCGATCTATTCCCGCATCAGCAACAAGACTGCCAGCGACTACGGCTTCAGCCAAACCACTTCGGCAGCAAGCACCGTCAACGGCATCGGCGCTTCCCCGTCAGCAGTTTCTCTCGGCATAAAACACAGTTTCTAATCCAGCCCTAGAACTGGATCAACATACATTTCGCTACAAGGCGTTGTTGATCCAAGCAGTGCTTTTAAGCGATACAACCGAAATGGAGACAACATGAACAGCAAACTCAGGCAACTCATCATCGGCATCACCACGGTTACGGCTCTGGTCTATGCTGGCGCGAGCCTGGCAGCCGCCACCATCACTGGCGCGGGCGCAACATTCCCCTATCCGATCTACTCTAAATGGGCAGAAGCCTACAAGACTAGTACTGGTGTCGCAATGAATTACCAGTCCATCGGCTCCGGCGGCGGCATCAAGCAAATCACCGCCAAGACAGTAAATTTCGGCGCCTCCGACATGCCGCTGACACTGGAAAAACTGGATAAGGACGGCCTGATACAGTTCCCGACCGTGATCGGCGGCGTGGTGCCGGTCGTAAACGTCGAAGGCGTAGCGGCCAACAAGCTGAAGCTGGACGGTGCGACCCTCGCCAACATCTACCTGGGCAAGATCACCAAGTGGAATGATCCCGCCCTGGCGGCGCTAAACAAGGACATCAAGCTGCCCGCCGACAATATCACGGTGGTGCATCGCTCGGACGGTTCCGGCACCACCTTCATCTTCACCAACTACCTGTCCAAAGTCAGCGCCGAATGGAAATCCACCGTGGGTGAAAGCACCGCAGTTTCCTGGAAAGCCGGAATCGGCGGAAAAGGCAATGAAGGTGTGGCTGCCAACGTACAACGCATGAAGAACACGATCGGCTATGTGGAATATGCCTACGCGCTGCAAAATAAAATGGCCTCCGTGCAAATGAAGAACCGCGACGGCCAGTTCGTCGAACCTGGCGATGTATCCTTCAGAGCAGCCGCAGCGAACGCACAATGGGACAAGGCGCCGGGTTTCTACGAAATCCTGACCGATGAACCCGGCAAAGAAAGCTGGCCGATCAGCGGCGCGACTTTCATCCTGATGCACAAGATGCAGGAAAATCCGGATATGGCAAGAGAAGTTCTGAAGTTCTTCGACTGGGCCTACACCAACGGCGGCAAGCTGGCTTCCGACTTGGACTACGTGCCACTGCCGGAAAATGTGCAGAACCTGATCCGCAAGGCATGGAAAAATCAAATCCGTGACACATCCGGTTCTTCGCTAACAAAATAAACCCATTCGCAGAAGGTGGAATATATCGCGGGGGTCTATGCCCCCCGATTTTTTCAGCCTCTGATTATGATGCTTTTAGAGCAGCCTTGTCAGCCGATCCAACAGTTTTCGGTCAACATTTCACCACCTCGATTGCATAGCACCAGCACGTGGTACGGTTTATCCTGCAAGATGAACTTCCTTGCAAAGCAAATTGATCCTAAAAGCCTTAACCAGCCACAGATTTACACGGATGAAACATTGCGTTACAAAGGGTTGGCTTTTCACCAAAATGGTATTGAAAAACACAGAGACAATTCATTATTCATCTGTGTAAATCCGTGTCCATCCGTGGCTCAACTGCGTTTTCCATGTTGATCATTACTCTCCGGCTTGCAGGCAAGCCGGATTTCCGCAGCAGCAGTTTTCAAAGTTCATTTTCCGTTGAACAGCAATTCATAACCGGCGATGACGTCAAACAGCTCCTCGTCGATTCCAGTCTGACGCTGACGATGGAAGGTCTGGTTAAGGCCCCCCAGCAGTTCATCGATATTTTTCTCGGCACGCTGCATCGCGGCCAGACGGCTGGCATTTTCGCTTGCCAAGGATTCGGCGCATGCCCTGAACAGCGAGATAAAAAGATATTCGCGAATCAGCGCTTGCAGCGTCGGCTCGCCACTACCCATGACTTCCGGCAAGTTTCCGGTCGGCCAGGGAAGTTCAGCCAACCCGCGTCGCCATGCATCGTCCAGCGGCAGCAGCCGCTGGACGACGGGTTCATAGACCGCTCCGAACTTGGGGCGGTTGTGGAACAGATAAACCTGCACGATTTCACCCTGCTCGCGTTGCGCATCAATTTCGATGAGGATACGCCCGACCAGTGGCGTGATGGCACCGATGGAATTCGGCACAGGAAAGTTGCCTGTCACCGGCAAAGCGGCATCAGCCAAGTGTCCTTGAACGCGCTCGCCAACAGCCCATACCTGCTTTTTGCCCGGCATACCGCTTAGTGCTTTTACGGCAAAGTCCGCCAGCACCTCATTGAATTGGCCGACCAGTCCCTGATCCGAACCGAACACCACCGCGCCTACCGTTCCGTGCCCGCCCCGATCACTCCGGGCCCGTCCTTCCCCTTCCGCGTAAATCGCAGCACCTGCCTGATGCAGGCATGCGACCAGGCCCAGCTCCACGGTTCGATAATAATCATCCAGGGAATGCACCGCGCGCTCGTATTGCGTGATGCTCGAAGCGGCCAGCGCCTTCATCGTGCGCACCACGGATCCGAGTTCGGTGGCTCCATCGATCTTGCGGCGCAAACTTTCGGAAGTTTCGCTCATGGCCTGATTCAGGATGATGCGCTCTGGAATGGCGCGAGTGTTTCGCGGGCGATCTGTAAAATCGTCTCACGATCACCGTTGCTCAACTGGTCGAAAGAAGTAAATCGCTGGTTAACCTCCAATGGAAGTTCTGCCGCCGCTTCACGCAGTGCAAGCTCGGCATCGCGCATCCGCTCGAGTGGCACGCTGTCAAAAAGCTTTCCGGTCAACGCCAGCAATATGGCAATTTGTCCGGGTACGGTCACAGGTTCAAATTCCGGCTGTTTGAGACAGGTTCGGATGCGCTGCCCATGCTCGATGATTTTGCGGGTGTTCTCATCGAGCCGCGTGCCAAAGCGGGCAAAAGTTTCCAGTTCCTCGAACTGCGCATAAGCGAGTTTGAGGTCGCCCGCCACCGCGCGGTAGGCCGCCAGCTGCGCCTTGCCGCCGACGCGCGAAACGGATTTTCCGACATCGACGGCGGGAAGAATGCCCAGTTCAAACAGCTTCGGCGCAAGGTATATCTGCCCATCGGTGATGGAAATCAGATTGGTGGGGATATAGGCGGCGATGTTCTGCGCCTCGGTTTCGATGATAGGCAGCGCGGTGAGCGAGCCGCCGCCGAGTTCATCGCGCAGATGTGTGGCGCGTTCCAGCAGCCGCGAATGGATGTAAAAAATGTCGCCGGGAAACGCTTCGCGGCCGGGCGGACGGCGCAGCAGCAATGACAGTTCGCGGTAGGCGCGCGCGTGATGCGTGAGGTCGTCATACACGATGAGGACATCGCGGCCCGCTTCCATGAAATATTCCGCGATGCTGGTCGCGGAGTAAGGTGCGATATATGAAAGGCCAGGCGGGTCGTTGCCCTCGGTCACCACAACGACGGTGTACTCCATCGCACCGTTTTCGCGCAGGTCGGCGACAACTTTGGCCACAGCGGAGGCGCGCTGGCCGATGGCGCAATAAACGCACAGCACATTCTGGCCGCGCTGGTTAAGGATCGTGTCGATGGCGATGGCGGTCTTGCCGGTCTGCCGGTCGCCGAGGATCAACTCGCGCTGGCCGCGCCCGATGGGAACGAGCGCATCGATGACCTTGATGCCGCTCTGCAGTGGCACGGTGACGGGCGCGCGATCCATTATGTGCGGCGCGGGGCGTTCAATCGGCAAACGCTTATCGGAGATCACCGGCCCCTTGCCATCGAGTGGCCGCCCCAATGGATTGACGATGCGCCCGATCAATCCGTCGCCCACCGGCACGTCCATCACATGCCCCCTGCGCTCGACTTCATCGCCTGCGTGCAACTGCCAGTAATCGCCGAGCAGGACGACGCCGATTTCGTCTTCATCGACGTTGAATGCGATGCCGTACAAATCACCGGGGAACTTCACCACCTCGTCAAAACACACGCCGGGCAGGCCCGAAACCCTGGCAATACCCGTGGACAGGCTGGTGACCGTACCTACCTCGCGCGGGCTCAGTTGCGGCGTGTAGGCTTCCCGCGTCTGGCTGATTCCCGCAAAGGTATGGTCGAAGACGCTCTGCAGGTTTTTGGCGACGATATTCATTAGGGCTTAGTATTGCTATTGGCTTGGTGTTGCGCTTTCAGCAACTCGTTAACGCCCTTTTCCAGCGACGCAAGATAGTCGGCAATGCTCCACGCGATTTTTTGGCCCTGCAAGGTGAGCTCGATGCCGCTGACCAGGTCTGGCACAACCTCGAACCTGACCTGAGCTTCAACGGCCAGAGTTCCTTTGACCGCGTCTTCAATCAAGGCGTGCTGCGCCGGTGAAAGGTCGAATGCACTGCGCACGACTACAGGGATGGTCGACGACTCAAACATCGATGCCAACCTTCCCTTCTCCCCGATATCCAACTCGCGCAAGCGGCGAACAAATACGTCAACCATGCGCTCTTCCAGACTCGCCCCGGCAAGATCCATCAGTGTCTTTCGCGCAATCGCGAACACCTCGGCCCGTGTTCGGCGGGCAATCTCTTCGTGCAAGCTTTGATACTCGCTATTCAACATATCCTGCCGTTTGGCTCGCAAACCGTCGGAGTCCTTCCGCGCTGCATCGAACAGCCGCTGGCGTTCGGCTGCGGCTTCACCCGTCGCCTTATTTAACAGCGCGGCGCGCTGCTGGTCGAATTCTTCGTTTTTGCGCTTGAACTCTTCGCGCTCCATTTTGGCTTCGGCTCTTTTCGCGTCTGCATCCGCGAGTTCAGCGGCGATGCGCCGCTCCCGCGCGTCGAGGGCGTTGAGGATGGGCTGGTACAAAAAGCGCTTCAACAACCACACCAGCAGGAGGAAGTTGATAGCTTGCGCGATGACGGTGAACCAGTCGATCAGCATGATTACTTGGCCGCTACCTGTGCGATGACGTGATTCCAGAACGGATTGGCAAAAATGAGAATCATCGCGACCACGAAACAGTAGATGGCAATGGATTCGATCATCGCCAAGCCCACGAACAGGGTTCGCGTGATGGTGACGGCGGCATCGGGTTGCTGGGCCAGCGAGCTCAACGCCGTCGAGACCGCCCGGCCTTCGCCGAGCGCGGGCCCGATTCCCCCGATGGCGATGGTGAGACCGGCGGTGATGATCGAAGCCATCGCGATGAGTGTCATGCTATCCATGATGTTTCCTTTCGTTGTGACAATTGATATTCGGCTTTCCTTCAATCTCCGGCTTCCTGCCGGGCGCGCGTGGCGGCCGCGATGTAAACCGTGGCGAGAATGGTGAAAATGTAGGCTTGCACCATGCCGGTAAGCAGGCCGAGCATACTCATGACAATCGGAAAAATGAAGGGTGTGATGGTCAGCAATATGCCGAGTATCATCGTGCCGCTCATCATGTTGCCGAACAGACGGATGGCCAGGGCCAGCGTGCGCGAAAGTTCGCTGATGATGTTGAACGGCAGCATGATGAAGGTCGGTTTCAAATAGGACTGGAGATAACCGCCCAGGCCGCTCTCCGCGATGCCGAACAATGGCACCGCCACAAACACGCACAGCGCCAGTGCCGCCGTGGTCGAGAGCGATCCGGTCGGCGGTTCGTAGCCGGGGAAAATCGTGCACAGGTTGGACAGCGCGATAAACAGGAACAGCGTGCCCAGGAAGCCCAGGTATTTCTCCGAATGGCGCAGGCCGACCTCTTCGATTTGTTTCCGGATGTTGGTCACGATGATTTCGAGCAGGCTTTGCCAGCGCGAAATATGCACATCGCCTGCGAGTTTGCGCGTGATGAGCTTGGCTCCCACGGTCAGCACGAGCATCAGCACCCATGTCGTCACAATGGTAACGTTAAGCTTGAAAAATCCATGCTGCCACAAAACCAGCTCGTCGGAACTAAGGTGCATGGCTCGCCTCCTTTACCCCCGCCTCATTTACCCCCTCTACCTTTACTGTCGGCATCGCGGTCAGCCTGGTTATGATGAGACGAGCGATGATGAATCCAACCAGGCACGCCAGCAGTCGCTTCCAGTCAGCGCCAGAGACAAAATAAAATCCGGCCAGCGTAATACCTGTTCGTACCAGCATACTGCCGAGGAACCATAGCGCCGGTCTTGGCGACGCAACACCTTTCAGCACCGTCCACCACAGGCCGCCGAAGAACATCGCTCCGAGCAAAATGCCCGCAAGCAATGCCAGAGCCGACAGCATAATCTCACTCATCTTTATATCTCCCGTTCCTCGGTGCCTCATGTTCCTCGCGTATTTCCCGGTCTTCTTTCGCCACCCAATGCCACGCATTCAAACAGCCAATAGCCAGGCCGATGATCAGTAGCGTGAGCGTCCAGGAATGAATTCCCGGGTAGCGCTTATCCAGCCAGATGCCCAGCGCCGCGCCGAGCAAGGTCGGCACCGCCACCGACCAACCGACCAAGCCCATCATACCCAAGCCGGACCAGACGGTCTGCGTGACTTTGCGCTGCGCCTTGAGCTTGCGCGTTTCCTTCGCGCCGACCTGCCGGATGAACGCCGTTTCGTCTGGCTTGGTTTTCATATTCGACGCTTCGGTTTTCGGTGCGTCAACCACGATGAAACTCCGCGAAGCGGCGCACAAACCCGCTCTCCAACCTCGCCAGCACGGCACGAACCTGCTTCTCTCCCTCGTCGAAATTTACAAACTCCCGTTCCACCGCCTCGCGCAGTTTACCGAGATTCATTCCGCCGATTGCGTTGCGCACGGAGACGAGCACGTCCGCACCGGCCTTGACCAGCACACCCTCATCCACGGCCACGTAAACTTCGCCTTCCGTTTCGGTTTCAAAAGTCAGAATCCCCGCCGCCAACACCGCTACGCAATCGAGCCGATGCGGCAACAGTCCAAACGAACCCTGCGATGTCTCAGCCACGATGCGCTTCACACCGCCTACCTCGGTGAAGACCTGGAACGGCAACAGCACTTTAAGCTTCATGTTCGACCGCCTCCTCAGGACTTGGCCGAGTTTCGGGCTGTCCATCTTTCACCTTCTGCAGCGCCTCATCAATCGCCCCGATCATGTACAGCGCGCGCTCCGGGATATCCTTGAACTCATCCCGCAGGATGCGCTCGCAACCGTCGAGCGCATCCTTGAGACTGACGAGCTTACCGCTGATGCCGCTGAATTGCTCGGTGGTAAAAAACGGCTGGGTGAGGAAACGTTCCAGCCGCCGGGCGCGGGCGACCACGGCACGATCTGCCGCCGATAACTGCTCCAGCCCGAGCATGGCGATGATGTCCTTGAGTTCCTCATATTGCGCGAGCGTACTTCTGATTTCCTGCGCCAGCAGATAGTGGCGCTCGCCGACAATGCCGGGCGTGGCCATTTTGGAACCGGATTGCAGCGGGTCGATGGCCGGGTAAAGCCCCTCGCTCGCCCGCTTGCGCGACAGCACGATGGACGCGGACAGGTGCGAAAAAGTATGCACTGCAGCCGGGTCGGTAAAGTCATCCGCCGGCACATACACCGCCTGGATGGAGGTGATCGCGCCAGTGTCGGTATTGGCGATGCGCTCCTCCAATCCCGACAGCTCGGTGCCCATGGTCGGCTGATAGCCCAGGCGCGACGGCATCTGCCCCATCAAACCGGAAATCTCGGAACCGGCCTGAATAAAACGGAAAATATTGTCGACCAGCAGCAGCACGTCGCGATGCTCGTCGTCACGGAAATATTCGGCCATCGTCAAAGCCGCGTGACCCACACGGAAACGGCTGCCCGGCGGCTCGTTCATCTGGCCGAACACCATCACCATGTTCGGCAGCACGCCGGCCTCCTTCATGTCGCGGTAAAGCTCCTCCCCTTCGCGGCAGCGTTCGCCGATGCCGCAAAAAATGCTCACGCCTTCATGATGCCCGACCATGTTGTGGATCATCTCGGTGAGCAACACGGTTTTGCCCACCCCCGCTCCGCCGAACAAACCCGCTTTGCCGCCGCGCTCCAGCGGCGCCAGCACATCGATGACCTTGATGCCGGTTTCAAATATTTCGGATTTGGTGGAACGCCGTGCCAGGGGCGGCGGGGCGCGATGGACGCTGCGCCATTCGACATCAGCCGGCGCCGGCTGGCGGTCGATGGCGTTGCCAAAAACGTCGAACATGCGCGAAAGTATTGCCTTGCCCACCGGCGCCTTCAACGGCCCGCCGCTGTCTTCCACCGCCATGCCGCGAGCCAGTCCTTGCGTGGGTGTCAGCACAATCCCGCGCACGCGATGCACGTCGAGTTGCGCCAGCACCTCGATGACGATCTGTCCATCCTTCCCCGTATGCAGCAATGAAGTGATAGGGGGTAAACGCCCATCAAACCGTATATCCACGACACTGCCACGCACCGAGACAACCACGCCGCAATTCGGAGGATCAGTATTATTTTTCATGTCTACTCCCGCTTGTTATCGCGCGTATCCACTTTCAGTAGTGCCATAGCCAATGCCGGCTTGGCGCAGCGAGCCTTCATTTCAAAGAATACCTCAAACAGGGATTCAAATCCTAGAAGAGTTGCATGGCAACTTCTGCCGGAAATCTCCTTCCCGAACGACTATCGTAATTCCGTTTTTAGGCTGTCAATAATGCAACAGGGAGTTCAGCATCGTGCCAGAACCGGCCATTCAGGCTTTTCCACGCCCGGCCACCGGTACGAGACACGTTACTGGACAACCGGTACGGTGTTCCAGTTGTGGTGGGCTGCCCGATCCGAGCAAATCTTGGCCTTGGGTGTGG
>JAQTLM010000034.1 GCA_028714895.1 Gallionella sp.
TGGATTTGCTGGTGTTCGGGCGCGAAGCGGCCAGGCAGATCATCGAAGACCTGCAAAGCCACCCGCATCCCAAGCTCCTGCCTGCCGATTCCGCCGAGCGTTCCCTGGCGCGCCTGGCGCGGCTGGATTCTCAAACCAAGGGGGAAAGAGTCGCCGAGGTCGGCGACGCGATGCGCAAGACCATGCAGAAACATTGCGGCGTGTTCCGCTTCCCCGGCCTGCTCGCCGAAGGGGTGGAGCAAATCAAACAGATCGCCGAGCGGGTCGCGCACACCGAGATTCAGGATAAGAGCAAGGTATTCAACACCGCGCGCATCGAGGCGCTGGAGCTGGATAACCTGATCGAGGTCGCGCAGGCGACGATGGTCGCCGCAACGGCGCGCACCGAAAGCCGCGGCGCCCATGCGCGCGATGACTTCCCGCAGCGCGATGATCAGAACTGGCTCAAGCACAGCCTGTATTTTCGCGACGGGCAGCGCCTCGATTACAAGCCGGTGCGGCTCAAGCCGCTGACGGTTGAATCGTTCCCGCTCAAGGCGCGGGTTTATTGAAATGGGGAAGGTTTTGGGAACGAGTAGTGGGAGCGCGGGCAGGATGCCCGCGCTCCGGCTCCAGATCCAAAATACTGGCACAGTCGCGGCTATTTGCCGCACTGCGATGTACCGGGTTTGCTTCAGTTCATAACCTTTCGTCTGGCAGATTCATTGCCTGCCGATGCGCTGGAAGGCCTGCGCCAGGACAGCGATAATCAACACAATAGAATTGAAGCGCTGCTTGATGCGGGTTATGGTGACTGTTGCCTGCGGCTGCCTGAAATCGCCGATATCGTCGAAAATGCGTTGTTGCACTTTGATGGGCAACGCTATCTTTTGCTGGCGTGGTGTGTCATGCCCAACCATCTCCATGTGTTGATACAGACTCGCGAAAATTGGCCTCTGTCAGTTATCCTGCATAGTTGGAAGTCATACACTGCCAATGCTATCAATCGGCATCTTGAGCGAAACGGGGAGGTTTGGATGGCGGATTATTTTGATCGATTCATTCGCGATGATCTTCATTTGGCTGCCGTGATCGAATACATACATGGCAACCCGGTCAAGGCCGGACTGGTGGATGATGAAAGGGTTTGGCGTTATTCGAGTGCGGGCCGGAGCGCGGGCATCTTGCCCGCATGATGTTATGCATGATGCTTTAGATTTGCGGGCAAGATGCCCGCGCTCCAATAGGTAACAACACTATGAAATTCAAAATCTACCGCTACAACCCGGACACCGATACTGCGCCGTACATGCAGGACTACGATCTGGATATTGAAGCGAACGGCAAGATGTTGCTGGATGCCATCCTGTTGTTAAAGGAACAGGACGACAGTCTGTCGGTGCGCAAGTCCTGCCGCGAAGGGGTGTGCGGCTCGGATGCGATGAACATCAACGGGCGTAACGGGCTGGCCTGTGTCACGCCGTTGTCGTCATTGAAAGAGCCGGTAGTATTGCGCCCGCTGCCCGGCCTGCCGGTGATACGCGACCTGATCGTGGATATGACGCAGTTTTTCAAGCAATACCATTCGATCAAGCCTTACCTGATCAATAACGATCCGCCGCCGGAAACCGAGCGGCTGCAATCGCCCGCGCAGCGCGCGCACCTGAACGGCCTGTACGAGTGCATCCTGTGCGGTTGCTGCTCCACCGCCTGCCCGTCGTTCTGGTGGAACCCCGACAAATTCGTCGGCCCGGCAGGGCTGCTGCAGGCCTACCGTTTTCTCGCCGACACGCGCGATCATGCGACCAGCGAGCGCCTGGATGACCTGGAAGACCCATACCGGTTGTTCCGTTGCCACACCATCATGAACTGCGTGGATGTGTGTCCCAAGGAATTGAATCCGACCGAGGCGATTGGCAAAATCAAGGACATGATGGTCAAGCGTATCGTATGAGGGATGAGGAATCAGGATTCGGGATTCAGGATTCTGGATTTGAGATTCAGGATGAGAGACTTGGGGCTACTCCCCTGAATCCTGAATCCTTGATCCTGAATCCTGTCTTTAAGCGGGTGCGTTGGCGTGCGCGGCGCGGTTTGCTGGAGCTGGACATCGTGCTGGGGCGTTTTATCGAGGCGCACTATGCGCAGCTTGACGAGGTCGGGCGGCAGGCGTTTGAGGCATTGCTGGATATGCCGGACAACCCGCTGTGGGACATGGTCGCGGGCAGGCTGGAAGCGGCGCCTGGCGAACAACAGGCGTTGCTGGAAAAGATCAGAGCGGTTTGATTTGTAGGTGCGAATTCATTCGCACACCGCGTTTCGTGCGAATAAATTCGCACCTACTCAGGAGGAAATTATGGAAAGCAAACGCGTTGCAACACTGACTCTGGATGACGGGCGCAGCATCGAATTGCCGATCCTGTCGGGCACACTGGGGCCGGATGTAATCGATATCCACAATCTCAGCAAGCTGGGCTTGTTCACTTACGACCCGGCGTTTTTCGTCACGGCGAGTTGCTCTTCAAAAATTGCGTTTATCGATGGCGATGCCGGCTTGCTTTACTACCGCGGCTATCCGATCGAGCAACTGGCCAAGCAATCGAATTTCTTGGAAGTATCCTATCTGCTGCTGAATGGAGAGCTGCCGGATGCCGCGCAAAAAACCGCCTTCGAGGCCAAGGTGAAGGCGCACACCATGGTGCACGACCAGATGGCAAAATTCTTCAACGGGTTCCGCCGCGATGCGCATCCGATGGCGGTGATGGTCGGCGTGGTCGGCGCGCTGTCGGCGTTTTATCACGACTCGCTGGACATCAACAATCCAGAACACCGCGAGATTTCGGCGATGCGCCTGATCGCCAAGGTGCCGACCATCGCGGCGATGGCGCATAAGTACCACACCGGCTTTCCGTTCATGTATCCGAGGAACAAGCTCAGTTATGCGGAAAACCTGATGCAGATGATGTTCGCGATACCGGCGGAGGATTACGTGCCCAACCCGGTATTGGCGCGCGCGCTGGAGCGCATCTTGATCCTGCACGCCGACCATGAGCAGAACGCCTCCACCTCGACGGTGCGCCTGGCCGGTTCGAGCGGGGCGAACCCGTTTGCCTGCATCGCCTCCGGCATCGCCGCATTATGGGGGCCGGCGCACGGTGGCGCGAACGAGGCGGCGCTGAATATGCTGGAAGAAATCGGCGATATCTCGCGCGTGCAGGAATATGTGCAGGGTGTGAAGGACAAGAAGTACCGGCTGATGGGCTTCGGTCATCGCGTCTACAAGAACATGGATCCGCGCGCGGCGGTGATGCGCGAAACCTGCCATGAGGTGTTGAAAGAACTGGGGCTGGAAAACGACAGGCTGTTCGAGCTGGCGATGGAGCTGGAGCGTGTCGCGTTGAGCGACTCGTATTTCATCGAGCACAAGTTGTATCCGAACGTGGATTTCTATTCCGGCATCGTGCTGCGCGCGCTGGGTATCCCGGTCAATATGTTCACGGTGATTTTTGCGGTGGCGCGCACCATCGGCTGGATTTCGCAATGGAACGAGATGATGGTCGATCACGATCATAAAATCGGCCGTCCGCGCCAGCTGTATGTCGGCGCGACGCGGCGCGATTACGTGCCGATGGGGAAACGTTGAACGAACCGGCCAGCTTTTTGAAATTGATGCAGGACAGCTCACTGCTGTTCGGCGCAAATGCGCCCTTCATCGAGGAGTTGTACGAGCAATATCTGCTTGATCCAAACGCTGTGCCGAATGAATGGCGCGCCTATTTCGACGCGCTGCCGGCTTTGGCGAACGGCGCGCACGATGTGGCGCACAGCGCCATCCAGCGCGCTTTCGCGGCTTTGCCGAAAGCGCCCGCCGGCAATGCGCCTTTTCCGGATGTAAATCTGGAATGCAAGCAGGCCCGTGTGTTGCAGCTCATCAATGCATATCGTTTCCTCGGCATGCACGCTGCCGACCTCGACCCGCTTAACCGTTATGCCAAGCCGGTGATCGCCGAGCTTGATCCGGCCCATTACGGTCTGGGCGAAGCCGACATGGACAGCACCTTCGATACCGGTTCGCTTGTAGGCGGCGTGCGCATGACCCTGCGCGAAATCCTCAAACTGTTGCGCCAGACTTATTGCGGCAGCATCGGTGCGGAATACATGTATATCGGCGCTGTGGCGCAGAAGCGCTGGATCCAGAATCGCCTGGAAAGCGTGCGCGGGCAGGCCGATTACGACGCGGCACAGCGCCGCCGCATCCTGGAACGGCTGACCGCCGCCGAGACGCTGGAACGCTATCTGCATACCAAATATGTTGGGCAAAAACGCTTTTCGCTGGAAGGCGGCGAGACGCTGATTCCGCTGCTCGACCATCTGCTGCAACGCTGCGGCGCACAGGGCGTGCAGGAAGCCGTGATCGGCATGGCGCATCGCGGGCGGCTGAATGTGCTGGTGAACATACTCGGCAAACAGCCGAAGGTGCTGTTCGCCGAATTCGAAGGCATCCACACCGAACACCTGACTTCCGGCGACGTGAAATACCATCAGGGTTTTTCCGCCGATATCGCCACGTCGGGCGGCGAACTGCATATCGCGCTGGCGTTCAATCCGTCGCATCTGGAAATCGTCAATCCGGTGGTGGAAGGCTCGGTGCGCGCGCGCCAGCATCGCCGCAAGGACTTCGACGGCTCGAAAGTCATGCCGATCCTGCTGCACGGTGATGCGGCGTTTGCCGGCCAGGGTGTGGTGATGGAAACGCTGAGCATGTCGCAGACGCGCGGCTATCGCACCGGCGGCACGGTGCATGTCGTCATCAACAACCAGATCGGTTTCACCGCATCCGATATGCGCGACACGCGTTCCAGCACCTGGTGCAGCGATGTGGCAAAGATGGTCGATGCGCCGATTTTTCATGTGAACGCGGATGATCCCGATGCGGTGTTGCTGGTGACGGAGATCGCGCTGGATTACCGCATGCAGTTCCACAAGGATGTGGTGATCGACCTGGTGTGTTTCCGCAAGCTGGGCCACAACGAGCAGGACGAGCCGCTGGTCACGCAACCGCTCATGTATCGCCTTGTCCGCCAGCATCCCGGCACGCGCGCGCTGTATGCGCAGCATTTGACGGAGCAGGGTGTGATTCGGGTCGGCGAAGCGGACGCGATGATTGCGGCCTATCGCAACGCGATGGATGAGGGGCGCAATTCGATTCAGCCCGCGCTGGAAAAACACGACAGCAAATTGGCCGCCGACTGGAAGAAGTTGCAGCGCGACATCGCATGGAACATCCCGGTGGATACCGCCGTGCCGCTGCAACGCTTGCAGCAACTGGCCGCGCCGCTGACCACCATACCGCAGAATTTTGTGCTGCATTCGCGCGTGCAAAAAATCGTCGAAGACCGCATCGCGATGGCGCGCGGCGATTTGCCGCTGGATTGGGGCATGGCGGAAAACCTCGCCTATGCGACCCTGCTCACCGAGGGTTACCCGGTGCGGTTGTCCGGGCAGGACAGCCGGCGCGGCACGTTCTTTCATCGCCACGCCACCTGGCATGACCAGGATCACAAGGAGGGGGGCGAGGGCGTTTACACGCCGTTGCAGCACCTCGCGCCCGGCCAGGCGGATTTCATCGCGATCGATTCGCTGCTGTCCGAGGAGGCGGTGCTCGGATTCGAATACGGCTATGCCACCGCCGAGCCGGATTCGCTGGTGCTGTGGGAGGCGCAGTTCGGCGATTTTGCCAACGGCGCGCAGGTGGTGATCGACCAGTTCATCGCCTCGGGCGAGGTGAAATGGGGGCGGCTGTGCGGGCTGGTGCTGCTGTTGCCGCACGGCTACGAAGGGCAGGGCGCAGAGCATTCCTCGGGGCGCATCGAGCGTTATCTGCAACTGTGTGCCGACTACAACATCCAGGTGTGCGTGCCTTCCACTGCCGCGCAGATGTTCCATTTGCTGCGCCGCCAGATGCTGCGCCCGATGCGCAAGCCGCTGATCGTGTTCACGCCCAAGAGCCTGCTGCGCAGCAAGGATGCGGCTTCGCCGCTCGCCGAATTCACCGGGGGGAAATTCCAGCCGGTGATCGCCGAAGCCGATGCGCTGGATAATAAAAAAGTGAGGCGCATCATCGCTTGCAGCGGCAAGGTGTATTACGACCTGCTCGCGACGCGCCGCGCCAAGGGGAGCCAGGACATGGCGATCATCCGCATCGAACAGTTTTACCCGTTCCCGCATGATGACTTCGTCGCGCAGATCGCCGCCTATCCGAATGCCACCGAACTGGTGTGGTGCCAGGAAGAACCGGGCAACCAGGGCGCATGGCATCGAATCCAGCATTACCTGCTGCGCCATCTGCGCCCCGGCATGCGCCTCGATTACGCGCTGCGTGCTTCCTCTGCCGCTCCTGCGGCAGGCTATCTGGCGGTGCACCAGGAACAGCAGAAGGCGGTGGTCGAAGCCGCCTTCCGCCCCGATCTCGACGTGAAGAACAATCCAGGAGCCAGACGCCATGCAAATTGATGTGAGAGTGCCGCAACTGTCCGAATCCGTCTCCGAAGCGACGCTGCTGACCTGGCACAAGCAGGTCGGCGAGGCGGTGAGCGAGGGCGAAAACCTGATCGATATCGAGACCGACAAAGTGGTGCTGGAACTGCCCGCCTCTAAGAGCGGCGTGCTGACCAAAATCATCAAGGGCGATGGCGAAAAAGTAACCGGCAATGAATTGATCGCGCAGATCGACACCGAGGCGGCGCCCCAAATTACGGCTCCGCCCCCAGCAGTCCCTTCCGCAGTGCCGCCTTCGGTGCGCAAGCTGGCGCGCGAGCATGAGATCGATGCGGGCAGTTTGCCGGGCAGCGGACGCGGCGGGCGCGTCACCAAAGAGGATGTGCTGAATGCGATGCAGCAGGTGTCGTCTGGGGCGACTGGCGGGCAAGATGCCCGCGCTCCCATTGCACCCTCCGGCAATCGCCCTGAGCAGCGCGTGGCAATGACGCGCATCCGCCAGCGCATCGCCGAGCGCCTGCTGCAATCGCAACAGAACGCTGCGATCCTGACCACCTTTAACGAAGTCAACATGCAGCCGGTGATCGACCTGCGCAACAAATACAAGGATGCGTTTGAGAAGAAGCACGGCGTCAAGCTCGGCTTCACTTCGTTCTTCGTCAATGCGGTGGTGCGGGCGCTGCAAAAATTTCCCATCGTCAACGCCTCGGTGGACGGCACCGACATCATCTATCACGGCTATTTCGACATCGGCGTGGCGATCGGCAGCGAGCGCGGCCTGGTCGTGCCTATCATCCGCGATGCGGATAAATTGTCCTTTGCCGACATCGAAAAACAGATCGCTGATTTTGCTGCGCGCGCCCAAAGCGGCAAGCTCAGCATGGAAGAATTAAGCGGCGGCACATTTTCCATCACCAACGGCGGCGTGTTCGGCTCGATGCTTTCCACCCCGATCATCAACCCGCCGCAGAGCGCGATCCTCGGCATCCACGCGACCAAGGACAGGCCGGTGGCGGAGAACGGCCAGGTGGTGATCCGCCCGATAAATTACCTCGCGCTGTCCTACGACCACCGCATCATCGACGGGCGCGAGGCGGTGCAGTTTCTGGTTGCCATCAAGGAAGCGCTGGAATATCCGGGGCGGGTGTTGCTGGATTTGTAAAGTTGTTGCCATTCCCGCGAAGGCGGGAATCCAGTTTTTACAAAGTCAATACCGCCGGGGGTTGCCCGGCAGCAAGCTACTTTCTTTTGCTTCGCCAAAATAAAGTAGCCAAAGAAAAGGCGACCCCGGTTTGCCGCCGCTGCGCGGTGCCCTGCGTTGCTCGACTGGTCAGGCAGCTGCGGAACTCGCGCTACGCGCTCAGACAGTCCTCGCCGACACCCCCTGACCAGCCTGCGCTACTCGGCGGCGCACAGGGGATGGAAAGCGAAAAGCAAAACCGAAAATCGGATGGGCAACAAGTTGCCCACCTTACGGGTGGTTGATAGCCAAAGCAATTCAACTCCGGTATATTGGAACCATTTTGGATTCATTTCAACTTAACGTTAGGACTTTCGTGTCGCACGTTCAACGAATCTTGCTCCATTGGATGTGGTTGTTAGCCGCGTTGCCAACTTCCACATTCGCAGACGGCTACTCGATGTTTAGCAATCATAAAGAGCTTAAAGGCCAAGCAGTAATCGAAGCTGGAGACGTCGAGAAGATTGACCCCCCATTTGGGAAGATTGGTGCCGGCGAAGTATTGATGCTTGGCACAAATTGCTTCGAGCCAATGGGGGCGATTGGCACATGGGGTTTCAGCAAAAAGGCAGGCCTTCTGCTTGTTGATCGCTCGCGTAACATCAGGCTCGCGCTTCTTGAGTCTAGCATAGGGTCAATCAAAATCGATATTGTCTCAGTAATGCAAGTATCTTGTCCTACATCGGGTTCTGATGATTTGCCCCATGACCCTCAGCAAAGGTTACGGGAGTTGAAACGGCGTCAGGATTTATTGCAGCGCGAACTTGAACGCCTACGGCAGCAGAATCAGTAAAGACAGAAGCCATGCAAAAACATTCACTCGCTGATCTTGTTCCACTCCTTGAACGAAAGCTCGATGTTCAGCCTGGTTTCTTTGAGTCACTCGACGGAGAGGGCGAAAGCGATTGGTCGTTTATCATCAAAGTCCATGCGCTTGTCGAAGCAGCTGTCTCACATCTACTCACTGAAAATCTTGAGAGAGAAGAATTGGGCGATCTCTTTTCTCGCTTGGATATGAGTAACAAAGTAACTGGGAAAGCCGCCTTCATCAAGGCATTGGGCCTTCTCGAGGAGCCAGAGCGCCGCTTCATCAGCTCATTATCCGAGCTACGCAATCGCCTAGTACACGATGTTCGAAACGTTAACTTCGACTTGGCGAATCATGTCAAAGAAATGGATGCGAAAGAGCAAGACTTGTTCCTTAAGAACTTCAATCTGCTTTCCACAGAAGTAACCAATGATGTTCGCAATCTGTTTCGCTTTGATCCGCGGCAGGCTCTTTGGTATGCCGCAATGGCCTTCCTTGGCATCGTGTACTTGAAGTTACGAACCAATGTCGTTCAAGAAGGTTAGTCATGTAAAGCCTGGTAGGATGGGCACGATTTTGTGCCCACCCTACGGTTTTAAGGTTTTGGTTTCCGCTTTCTTCCCCTGAGCGCCGCCGAGTAGCGCAGGCTGGTCAGGAGGTTTCGGCGAGGACTGTTTGAGCGCGTAGCGCGAGTTCCGCAGCCGCCTGACCAGTCGAGCAACGCAGGGCACCGCGCAGCGGCGGCAAACTGGGGGCGCCTTCTTTGGGTTACCTTTCTTGGCAAGACAAGAAAGGTAACTTGCTGCCGGGCAACCCCCGGCGAAGTTGATTTGTTTTTGAACTTGAGTTGAAACAACAAACACAATGAAGAAATTCTCCGCATACCGCATCTTCGAAGAAAACGGCCAATCCGCCGGGCGTTTCGTCGAGCTGACGCTGGACGAACTCGACCCCGGCGAAGTCGTCATTCAGACGCATTACTCCAGCGTGAACTACAAGGATGCACTCGCCGCGACCGGTGCAGGCAAGGTGATGCGGCGTTTTCCCTGTGTCGGCGGGGTGGATGCGGCGGGGGTGGTGGTCAGTTCATCCGATGCGCGTTTCAAGGCGGGCGATGCGGTGATTGTGACCGGCTACGGCATGGGCGTGGATCACGACGGCGGCTTTGCCGAATATGTGCGTGTGCCGGCGGATTGGGTGGTGCCGTTGCCGCAGGGGTTGACGCTGTTCGACGCGATGGCAATCGGCACGGCGGGCTTTGCCGCCGCGCTGTCGATACATCGTCTCGAACAGAACGAACTGCGCCCCGAGAACGGCAAGGTGATCGTGACGGGGGCGACCGGCGGGGTGGCGAGCCTCGCGATCCAGATGCTGGCGCAGCTTGGTTACCACGTGGTCGCGCTGACCGGAAAAGAAAGCGAGCACGATTACCTGAAATCGCTCGGCGTAGCGGAAATCTTGCCGCGTAAGGAGCTGGTGATGGGCACGCACCCGCTGGAAAAGGCGCAATGGGCGGGCGCGCTGGATGCGGTGGGCGGCGAGACGCTGGCGTGGCTGACGCGC
The DNA here is from genome assembly GCA_028714895.1 of Gallionella sp. Taxonomy (GTDB): domain Bacteria; phylum Pseudomonadota; class Gammaproteobacteria; order Burkholderiales; family Gallionellaceae; genus Gallionella. Next base: position 10,089 of record JAQTLM010000034.1, read on the forward strand.
ACCATGCGGCAGGACGGCGTGATCGCCAGCTTCGGCAATGCGGGCGGTATCGAGCTGCACACCACGGTGATGCCCTTCATCCTGCGCGGGGTGCGCCTGATTGGCATCGATTCCGCCGCCACTGCGATGCCGCTGCGCCGCACAATCTGGCAACGGCTGGCGACTGACCTTAGACCGAAGTTATTGGCGCAGGTGGCGCATGCAGTGCCCTTCGCCGATCTGCCGCAAGTGTTTCCGCAGATGCTGCAGGGCAGGCTGCGCGGGCGCACGGTGGTGGGGATAACTGGAGCGCGGGCATCTTGCCCGCAAAC
>JAQTLM010000035.1 GCA_028714895.1 Gallionella sp.
GCTTAAATTTAGGGTGTTTGTGATGGAGTTGACCGGCGCGGAGATACTGATCCGCTGTTTGCAGGAGGAGAAGGTTGAATATGTGTTTGGCTATCCCGGCGGTGCGGTGTTGTTCATTTACGACGCACTGTTTCAGCAGGATAAGGTCAAGCATGTGCTGGTGCGCCATGAGCAGGCTGCGGTGCATGCGGCCGACGGTTATGCGCGCTCTTCCGACAAGGTGGGCGTGGCGCTCGTCACCTCCGGGCCGGGGCTGACCAATGCCGTGACCGGCATCGCGACCGCTTACATGGATTCCACGCCGATGGTCGTCATCAGCGGCCAGGTTCCGACCGGCGCGATAGGCGAAGACGCCTTCCAGGAAGTCGATGCGGTGGGTATTACCCGCCCGTGCGTGAAGCACAATTTCCTGGTCAAGGACGTGAAGGACATCGCCTCGACCATCAAGAAGGCGTTTTACCTCGCCAAGTCGGGCCGCCCCGGCCCGGTGCTGGTGGACATTCCCAAGGATGTGTCCAACCATAGAACCACTTTTGAATACCCGTCCAGCGTGACGATCCGCTCCTACCATCCGGCGGGCAAGGGCGACAGCGGGCAGATCAGGCATGCGGCGCAGATGTTGCTGGAAGCCAAGCGGCCGATGATCTATGCGGGCGGTGGTGTGGTGCTGTCCGATGCATCCGCGCAATTGACCGACATGGTGCGCTTGCTGGGTTTTCCCTGTACCAATACGCTGATGGGCCTGGGCGGTTTCCCGGCCAGCGACAAGCATTTTGTCGGGATGCTGGGGATGCATGGTACCTATGAAGCGAATATGGCGATGCAGCATTGCGATGTGTTGCTGGCGGTCGGCGCGCGCTTTGACGACCGCGTGATCGGCAACGTCGAGCACTTTGCCGAAGTGCCACGCAAGATCATCCACATCGATATCGATCCATCCTCGATTGCCAAGCGCGTCAAGGTGGACCTGCCCATCGTCGGCGATGTGAAACTGGTGCTCGATGAACTGCTGGACGTGCTGCGCAGCAACGTGCAGAGGCCCGGTGCATTGGATATGACTGCATGGTGGAAGCAGGTGGATGAATGGCGCGCCGTAGGTGGCGGGCTGCGCTACAAGAATTCTTCCGAAATCATCAAGCCGCAATTCGTGATCGAGAAACTGCATGAAATCACCGGCGGCGATGCGTTTATCACGACCGACGTCGGCCAGCATCAAATGTGGGCGGCGCAGTATTACAAGTTCGACAAGCCGCGCCGCTGGGTCACTTCCGGCGGCCTGGGCACGATGGGCTTCGGCTTGCCGGCGGCAATGGGCGTGCAGATGGTCAATCGCGGCGCAACGGTTGCCTGCGTGACCGGCGAGGGCAGTATCCAGATGAACATTCAGGAGCTGTCCACCTGCAAGCAGTTCCATCTGCCGATCAAGATTGTCGCGCTCAACAACGGCTATCTGGGCATGGTGCGGCAGTGGCAGGAGTTCTTTCATGGCAATCGTTATTCCGAGACTTATATGAATGCGCTGCCGGATTTCGTCAAGCTGGCCGAGGCATACGGGCACGTCGGGATGCGCATCGAAAAACCTGCGGATGTCGAACCGGCGCTGAAAGAGGCATTCGCGCGCAAGAATGATCTGGTGTTTATGGACTTCAGAACCGATCCGACGGAAAACGTATTCCCGATGGTTCCTGGTGGCAGGGGCTTGTCGGAAATCATTCTGGCGGAGGAGCTGTAATGCGGCACATTATTTCCCTGTTGATGGAAAATGAGGCGGGCGCATTGTCGCGGGTGGCTGGACTGTTCTCGGCACGCGGCTACAATATCGAATCATTGTCGGTGGCGCCGACCGAAGACCCGACCCTGTCGCGCATGACGATTGTCACTAGCGGTTCGGATGCGATCATCGAACAAATCAACAAGCAGCTCAATAAGCTGGTGGATGTCGCGGCGATAATGGACTTGAGCGAGGGCGAACATCTCGAGCGCGAGTTGATGCTGGTCAAGGTGCGAGCCGAAGGCGATACGCGCGAAGAATTGAAGCGTGTGGCGGATACTTTTCACGGACGCATCATTGATGTGACTGATTATATCTACACCATCGAACTGACCGGCTCATGTGCCGAATTGGACAGCTTCCTGGAGACGGTCGGCCGCGATCTGATTCTGGAAACGGTGCGTACCGGGGCTTCCGGCATCGGGCGTGGCGAACGGATTTTGAAACTTTAATTTTGGATTTTTAATTTTTTTGGAAAAGAGGGCAACATGAAAGTTTATTACGACAAAGACGCAGACCTATCCCTGATCAAAGGCAGGCAGGTAACTATCATCGGCTACGGTTCGCAGGGGCACGCACATGCGCAGAACCTGAAGGAATCCGGCGTTAACGTGACGGTTGCGCTGCGCAAGGGCGGTGCATCCTGGGCCAAGGCCGAGGCCGCCGGCCACAAGGTCGCCGAAATCGCGGACGCAGTGAAGGGCGCCGATGTGGTGATGATGCTGTTGCCGGACGAGACCATGCCAGAGGTGTATCACGCCGACGTGGCAAAGAACCTGAAGTCAGGCGCCGCATTGGCGTTCGCTCACGGCTTCAATATCCACTACAACCAGATCGTGCCGCCAGCAAATGTAGACGTGATCATGATCGCGCCGAAAGGCCCCGGCCATACCGTGCGTTCCGAATACCTCAAGGGCGGCGGCGTGCCAACGCTGATTGCGGTGTACCAGGACAAATCCGGCAAGGCCAAGGATATTGCGTTGTCCTATGCGGCAGCCAACGGCGGCACCAAGGGCGGCGTGATCGAGACCAATTTCCGCGAAGAGACCGAGACCGACTTGTTCGGCGAGCAGGCCGTGTTGTGCGGCGGTGCGGTGGAACTGGTCAAGGCCGGTTTCGAGACGCTGACCGAAGCGGGTTACGCGCCGGAAATGGCCTATTTCGAATGCCTGCACGAATTGAAGCTGATCGTGGATCTGATGTACGAAGGCGGCATCGCCAACATGAACTATTCGATTTCCAACAACGCAGAATACGGCGAATATGTCACCGGCCAGCGCGTGATTGCCGATGAAGCCCGCGCCGCGATGAAGGAATGCCTGAAGAACATCCAGAACGGCTCCTACGCGAAGCAGTTCATCCTGGAAGGCCGCACCAACTATCCGGAAATGACCGCGCGCCGCCGTCTGAACGCCGAGCATCCGATCGAGGTGGTGGGCAGCAAGTTGCGTGCGATGATGCCGTGGATCGGCAAGAACAAGCTGGTCGATCAGTCTAAAAACTAGGATCGAGGAGCGAGGATTGAGGAGCGAGGGGGCGGTTGCTCCTAGCCTTGATCCTCCGCTTCTGGTTTATTACTCAATCCTCAATCCCCAATCCTCGATCCTATGAATCAATACCCCCACCCCATCATCGCCCGCGAGGGCTGGCCGTTCCTGATCGGCTCCATCGCCATTGCTCTGCTGTTATCCGCATTTGTCGGCGGCATCGCCGAGCTGCTGGCCTGGATCATCGTCTTGTTCGTGGTGCAATTTTTCCGCGATCCGCCGCGCGAGATTCCGCAGGATGCCGGTGCAGTGCTGTCGCCCGCCGACGGGCGAATCATCAAGGTCGAGCGCACGCAGGATCCCTACGGGCAAAGCGAAGCGATTCTGATCAGTGTGTTCATGAATGTGTTCAACGTGCATTCCAACCGCAGCCCGGTGGACGGTACCGTGGAAAAGGTGCAGTATTTTCCCGGCAAGTTTGTGAACGCCGACCTCGACAAGGCTTCTGCGGAAAACGAGCGCAATGCGGTGGTGCTGAAGACTGCAGACGGTCGGGTCGTGACCTTTGTTCAGGTGGCAGGCCTGATCGCGCGGCGCATCCTGTGCTACGTCAAGGCCGGCGATACGCTAGCGCGCGGCCAGCGCTACGGTTTTATCCGCTTCGGCTCGCGCGTGGATGTTTATCTGCCGCTGGATGCCGGCGTGAAAGTCAGCATCGGCGACAGGGTATCGGCGACCACCACTATCCTGGCAGTTCTCCCGTAAAACTGATAGCCTAGGCGCATGGACGAATTCGATACCCGCAAGCCGATGAACCTGCGCAGGCGCGGCATTTATTTGCTGCCTAACCTGTTCACGACGGGCGCGCTGTTTGCCGGTTTTTATGCCATCGTGCAGGCGATGAATTTACGGTTCGAATTTGCGGCAGTCGCGATTTTTATCGCCATGGTGCTGGACGGGCTGGATGGCCGCGTGGCGCGGCTGACGCATACGCAAAGCGAATTTGGCGCCGAATATGACAGCCTGTCCGACATGGTTTCGTTCGGTGTCGCGCCGGCGCTGGTCATCTATGAATGGGCGTTGAAAGGGCTGGGCAAGTGGGGTTGGTTTGCCGCGTTCATTTATTGTGCCGCCACCGCGTTGCGCCTGGCGCGCTTCAATACCAACATCGACGTGGTCGATAAGCGCTATTTTCAGGGCTTGCCCAGCCCGGCCGCCGCTGCATTGGTCGCGGGGTTTGTCTGGGTGATGCTGGATTACGGTTTCAAGGGCGGTGAGCTGCGCTGGTATGCGGCGGCGCTGACGGTATTTGCCGGGTTGAGCATGGTCAGCAACCTGCCGTTCTACAGTTTCAAAGACCTGAACATGCGCAAGAGCGTGCCATTCGTGGCGATCTTCCTGATCGCGTTATTCTTCATCCTGATTTCCAGTTATCCACCCGGCGTATTGTTTGCCTTGTTCCTGAGCTATGCCTTGTCCGGCTATGTGCTGTGGCTGTTGCGTCTGCGCAAAAAACAACAGCCCATTGCCTGAGACGATAAAACTGGTAATATTCGCCCCATGCATTTCTCCACACACATCGCAACACTTCACTCCACGTTCAGCCTGCTGGCCGCGCTGCTGCTGCGCGGCGCGCGCTAACTATACCCCCACAATTTGAAGCAATATGCGCGACAATCCTAAGCGGTTGTCGCAGGTTTAACCTATTCGTATCGGATTTTATCATGACAGACAAATTGATTATTTTTGACACCACCTTGCGCGATGGCGAGCAAAGTCCCGGCGCGGCGATGACCAGGGAGAAGAAGGTTCGCATTGCGCGCCAACTGGAAAAATTGGGCGTGGACGTGATCGAAGCGGGCTTTGCCGCCGCCAGCCCGGGTGATTTTGAGGCGGTGCAAGCGGTTGCCGAAATCGTGAAGAATTCCACGGTGTGTTCGCTGGCGCGCGCCGGCGAGAACGACGTGCGCCGAGCCGGCGAGGCGATCCGTCCGGCAAAGTCGGGACGCATCCACACCTTCATTGCCACCAGCCCGATCCATATGCAGCACAAGTTGCGCATGACCGAGGATCAGGTGGTGGAGCGCGCGGTCAGTGCGGTGAAGTGGGCGCTCGAATATACCGACGATGTGGAATTTTCCGCCGAGGATGCGGTGCGCTCGGAGATGGATTTTCTGGTGCGCGTGTTCGATGCGGTGATCCGGGCCGGAGCCAAGACGCTGAACGTGCCGGATACGGTGGGCTATTCCATTCCTGCCGCGTGGGGCGAGCGCATCCGGCAATTGATCGAGCGCGTGCCGAATTCGGACAAGGTGGTCTGGTCCACGCATTGCCACAACGATCTGGGCCTGGCGGTGGCGAACTCTCTGGCGGCGGTGATGAACGGCGCGCGCCAGGTCGAGTGCACCATCAACGGCCTGGGCGAACGCGCCGGCAATGCCTCGCTGGAAGAAGTCGTGATGGCGGTAAAGACGCGCCGCGATATATTCAACCTGGACACGCGCATCGACACCACGCAGATCGTGCCGACTTCCAAACTGGTTTCCAGCATCACCGGCTATCCGGTGCAACCGAACAAGGCGATCGTCGGCGCGAATGCCTTCGCGCACGAGTCCGGCATTCATCAGGACGGCGTGCTCAAGCACCGGGAAACGTACGAAATCATGCGCGCCGAGGACGTGGGCTGGAATGCCAATAAGCTGACCCTGGGCAAACTCTCCGGGCGTAATGCGTTGCGCCAGCGTTTTGCCGCGCTGAATATCGAGTTCGCTTCGGAAGAAGCGTTCAATGCCGCGTTCCAGCGCTTCAAGGAATTGGCGGATCGCAAGCACGAAATTTTCGATGAGGACTTGCAGGCGCTGGTGAGCGATGAGGCGGTGGCGCAGGTCAGCGAGCATTACCGTCTGGTCTCGCTGCGCGCCCATAGTGAAACCGGCATCTTGCCCGTTGCAAAGGTGGTGATGAGTATCGGCGGCGCACAAAAAGAAGCCGAGGCGCAAGGTGGCGGGCCGGTGGATGCGACCTTCCAGGCTATCGAGAAAATCGTGCACAGCGGCACCGAATTGCAGCTGTATTCGGTGAATAACATCACCAGCGGCACCGATGCGCAGGGCGAGGTGACGGTGCGTCTGGCCAAGGGCGGGCGGATCGTCAACGGGCAGGGCGCGGATACCGATATCGTGGTGGCTTCCGCCAAGGCTTATCTGAATGCGCTCAACAAGTTGCACAGCAAGCTAGAGCGTGCCCACCCGCAGTTGTGAAGGGAGCCTCTAAAAATCCATATTTGCGAGCATCCGCTAAGCGGCTTGCCTTTGGGCGAACTCTGAATTTTTAAGGCCCCTAACATTTTGAAACAATTATTTTTGAACATACGGTTGGATGCCTAGTCATAATCCTGCCTCGTGAGTTACGGGGGTTTTATGAATACCTATTATTTTTATATACTTCATCGGAGATTGTCTTGAAGAAAATTTTGTTGAGTTCCGCGTTTCTACTGACTTCACTGGCTGCCAATGCAAGCTGGGCAGAGTGCGCCATCATCCCCCATTCTCAATGCCCGCATGCGGAGTTTTCCGGCAAGAAGCTGGTGCAGGCCAATTTGCAGGAAGCGCAGCTTTTTGAGGGCGATCTATCGCGTGCCGACCTGACCAAGGCCAATCTCAAGGGCGCGAATATCTATCACGGCAAGCTGATGGGCGGCAATTTTACCGAAGCGGATATGACCGATATCACGCTGTATTACGCCGACCTGACCGGAGCCAACCTGACCGGAGCTAACCTGACGCGCGCCAAGCTCAAGGGCGCAATCCTCAACGAAGCAAACCTGACCGATGCTGATCTGACCGACGCCGAGATACAGGATACAAAATTTGGCAAGGCTGTTTTCTGCCGCACTCTAATGCCGAATGGCATAATGAACAGCGGTGCGAACTGTCCCGCCAAAAAATCCATCAAGACCGAACAGGCCGAGGCCGCAGAGAATGCCGTTAATGGCTGCGTGATCCAGCCGCGTACGGTGTGCATGAACGCTACGCTGGCCGAGGCCAACCTGGGTTCCGCCAATCTTTCCGGCGCGCAACTCTTTATGGGCAATCTCGCACAAGCCAACCTGTTCAAGGCCAATCTCGGCAAGGCTAATTTAACTGAAGCTAATCTGTCGCGTGCCAACCTGACCCGCGCCAACCTGTCGCAAGCCAATCTGACCGATGCTAATCTGAACAAGGCGGTGCTGCGCGGCGCGCAACTGGAGCGTGCCAATTTGACCGGTGCGATTCTGCTGAATGCCGACCTGACCGATGCCGACCTGACTGGCGCCAATATCGCCGATGCCACGCTGACTGGTGCGACTTTATGCAACACGGTCATGCCAAACGGCACAGTGAATAACAGCAGCTGTATGGTGGAGAAAAAGCCGGAAGCGGCTGTCGAACCGGTAAAAACCGAACCTGTAAAAGCCGAGTCGGCCGCACCGGAAAACAAACCGGTTCTGCCGGTTAAACCAGCGGCAAAAGTAAAGGCCAAGAGCAAGTAATCAGCCGGCAGGATAAAGGGCAAGGGCGCGCAATGCGTGCCCTTTGTTTTTCTGCCGGGGTAGGTTGTCCACTTATAAAAAGCAGTTCATCCACGGATTAACACGGATTATCAATAAGTTGCCCTTTTCATCCGGCGCACCTTTCTGGTGAATGGTGGATTTTCGGCAACACATCGTTTTATCTGTGTTAATCAGTGTTTATCCGTGGCTAATAGCCGTTTTAGGACTTGGATTCAACCGGTGGATGCAACACACTAGAAACTGCTAAAGCAGAAGGAGTGTTGCAAATGAAACAGAGACCACGGATCTATTACACAGAAACCCAGAAAGCACTGATGTGGGATCGCTGGCAGAAAGGCGACTCTCTCCAGCAGATTGCACAGCTATTTGATCGAAACCACTCGTCGGTACAACGCATATTGGCTGAAAGTGGCGGGATAAGACCACAGCCACGAAAACGCTCCAGATTAGCTCTAACCTTGTCAGAGCGCGAAGAGATTTCGCGGGCGTTGGCGACAGATCATTCGATTCGCTCTATAGCAAAGCTTCTCGGGCGAGCACCTTCCACCATTAGTCGTGAGATCAACCGCAACGGAGGTCGTGAATGCTACCGGTCGACTCAGGCTGATGAAGCTGCTTGGGATCGAGCTGAACGCCCTAAGGAATGTCTGAATAAGTAACGGCAAATGAGAACGGCACACCCACATTCTGCTGCGAATATTCGAATTGGCCAGAAATTGCCTTGGCAAGGGTCATTTCGCCGACCATTCCGGTCGATTTCCCGTTCATCAGACGCACCTCCCCTGTTGAAGTCGCAACAGGTGATGTCGCGCCATGAACAGATTCGCCAGTGCCGCCACGACGAACAGGCGATTGCCGTTCTTCACCATGCCGCGATAACTGACCTTGGCAAATCCGAAGAGGCGCTTGATGATGAGAAAGGCATGTTCGACCTTGGCGCGCACGCTCGACTTCCTGCTGTTCTTCTCCCGTTCCCGTTCGGTGAGTCCCTTGTTGCGAAACCCCTTCTGGTTGGTGAAGTCCCGTGCCTTCGGTGCAGCTTGGGCGATCAGTTCCTTTTGGTTTGGCTGGAGTAGGCGGAGTCGCCATACACCCGATGTTCGTTGCCGTGCAGCAATTGGGGGATGGCGTGTTTGTCGTGCACGTTAGCAGGCGTGGCGACCACCGAGTGGATCAGCTTGGTCTTGCTGTCCACGCCGATGTGCGCTTTCATGCCGAAGTACCACTGGTTGCCCTTCTTGGTCTGGTGCATCTCCGGGTCGCGCGCCTTGCTCTGATTCTTGGTCGAGGACGGCGCATTAATGATCGTCGCATCCACGATGGTGCCACTCGAGACCTTCATCCCCTTGCTCTGGAGATGTCGGCCAACTTCCTCAAACAGGCGCTTGCCCAGTTCATTGGTCTCCAGCAGGTGGCGGAATTTACACACCGTCGTTTCATCAGGTGCCGCTTCACGCCCAAGGTCGATGCCGACAAACTCGCGCATGGACAGCGAGTCATACAGTGCCTCCTCCACCGCAGGGTCGGAAAGATTGAACCAGTTCTGGAGAAAGTAGATGCGCAGCATGCGTTCAAGGCCAATCGGCGGGCGTCCATTTCCTGCTTTGGGGTAAACCGGTTCGATCAATGTGCACAGGGCAGCCCAAGGCACGACGCGATCCATGTCCGCCAGGAATGCCGCTCGTCGCGTCATCTTGCTGTAGCGGTCAAAGCTGCCCGCAGAGAGTGTCGTTTGTTTCATCGTTCAGCTCCGTTTGTTCGATCTTCGCTTCTGACAGCATGAAACGAAATCGTTCAGGACTTAATCAGAGATTCCCTAAGGTTTGCAAACTAGTGGCGAACAAGAAGCTGATGCGCATCGTAGCCAACAAACTTCAGTTACAGTGGGCACCACAACAGATTGCAGGCTGGCTAAAACAGACTTACTTCGGCTACGAGAAC
>JAQTLM010000036.1 GCA_028714895.1 Gallionella sp.
TAGCCAAGAAGCCGGCAGCGAAAAAGGTAGCGGCTAAAAAACCGGTAGCGAAAAAAGCGGTAGTCAAGAAAGTCGCCGCCAAGCCAGCCGCAAAGAAAGTTGTAGCCAAGAAGCCGGCAGCGAAAAAGGTAGCGGCTAAAAAACCGGTAGCGAAAAAAGCGGTAGTCAAGAAAGTCGCCGCCAAGCCAGCCGCAAAGAAAGTTGTAGCCAAGAAGCCGGCAGCGAAAAAAGCGGTAGTCAAGAAAGTCGCCGCCAAGCCAGCCGCAAAGAAAGTTGTAGCCAAGAAGCCCGCTGCGAAAAAAGTAGTGGCTAAAAAGCCGGCAGCAAAGCCAGCTGGCGGAATCCTGAAAGCATAATTTCGCCTCGCAGGGGGGCGGTTTGGCTTTTCCGCCCTTTTTTTTGCTTTTTCAGGTGAAGCTTCAGCAACAACCCGCGTTTCGCGCGGGGTGTATCGGTTTCCCCCTTAAATCAGGAAGATCGTCGCCAACCCCAGAAAGATGAAGAATCCGCCGCTGTCGGTAATGGCGGTGATCATCACGCTGGAGCCGATGGCCGGGTCGCGTCCCAGTTTCTGCATGGCGAGTGGGATGGCCATCCCAACGGTTGCACCCACCAGCAAGTTGAGCAGCATCGCACTGGTCATCACGATGCCGAGCGCTACGCTGTGGTAGAGGAAGTAAGCGAACAATCCGGCAATACCGCCCCACAGCAGACCATTAAATCCACCGATCGCCAATTCCTTGAGCATCAGTCTGCGCGCATTACCCTGGGTGATTTGCCCCAAGGCCAATGAGCGGGTGATGATGGTGGTGGTTTGGTTCGCCGAGTTACCGGCAATGCCGGCAACAATCGGCATGAGTGTGGCCAACGCGACGAATTTTTCTATCGTGCCTTCAAAGTTGCCGATTACCCGCGAGGCGAAGAATGCGGTGCAAAGATTCAGCGCCAGCCATGCCCAGCGGTTTTTCGCGCTCTTCCATACCGAGGCAAAGATATCCTCTTCTTCGCGCAAACCGGCCAGATTCAATACGTCGCTCTCTGATTCGGTACGTATGAAGTCCAGCACCACGTTCACCGTCACCCGCCCGATCAGTTTTCCGTCCTCATCTATCACCGGCGCGGAAACCAGGTCGTAGCGTTCAAAAGCCTGGGCGGCCTGCTCCGCTTTCTCTTCCGGGTGCAGTTGTATGGTGTCGGTCAGCATCAAGTCGCCGACAATTATTTCCGGTTCGTTGACCACGATGAGATTGATCGGTAGAACGCCCCTGAAACGGTCGTCCCGGTCTACCACGAATACCTGATCGGTGTGGTCGGGCAACTCGTCGAAGCGGCGCAAATAGCGCGATACCACCTCCAGCGTGACGTCCTCGCGGACATGGATCATGCTGAAATCCATCAGTGCACCGACCGAATCTTCAGAGTACGACATCGCCGCGCGCAATTGCTCGCGCTCTTCGACGGACAGCGACTTGAACACGTCGCGCATCACGTTGTGCGGCAGATCCGGGGCAAGGTCGGCGATTTCGTCGGTGTCGAGTTGTTCGGCAGCGGCGCGCAACTCTTCGCGGTTCATGGTCGCAATCAGCGACTCGCGCACCGCATCGGAAACCTCGATCAGGATGTCGCCGTCGCGCTCCGACTTGACCAGATCCCATACCAGCAAACGCTGGTCGATGGGCAGGGCTTCAAGGATATAGGCGATGTCCGCCGGGTGCAGGCTATCCAGCTTGCGGTGCAATTCGGCGAGATGCTGCTTGTGCAACAGGGTATCGACCAGCACATGACGATCTTCGCGCGGTATCTCTTGCCGGTGAACGACCTCTTCCAACAAGGCGTGTTTATGCAGCAGCGATTCCACCTCCTTGAGGTGATGCTGCACATTCTCGGTGTAGTGATTTTCCTGGTTGATATTGATCATGGCGGCGCCCTGTAAATCGCGGGCTATTGTAAAGAATTCGACGTATGACTGCGCGGCAAATTTGGCCGGGCGAGCCTGATCGGATTCAATGACGGGCTGGCAGGCGCGCAGTCATCAGGTGTATTTTGCAATCAGTTGCTCGAATTCCTTTACCGGTACCGGTTTGCTGAACAAATAGCCCTGAAAGGCATGGCAGTCATTCAGTTCGAGGAACTTGCGTTGCGCTTCGGTTTCCACGCCCTCGGCGATAACCGCCAGATTCATGCTCTTGGCCAGCGATATGATGATTCTGGCGATGGCCGCATCGTTGGGGTCGGTGAGCACATCGCGCACGAAGGATTGGTCGATCTTCAACTGGTACAAAGGCAGGCGCTTCAGGTAGGAGAGCGAAGAATAGCCGGTGCCGAAATCGTCCATGGAGAAGCTGATGCCCCGGGCTTTCAGTGCGGTCATTTTTGCGATGATGTCATCCACATTATCCAGCAGCAGGCTTTCGGTGACTTCCAGTTTTAGTTTTGCGGTGTCCACACCGAAATAATCGACCAATGCCAGCACCTCTTCAACGAAAGTCGGCAGGCGGAACTGCTTGGCGCTGACATTCACCGCCAAAGTGAGGTGGGCCATTTCCGGCTGCGCCGCCCAAGCCGCCAGTTGCTCGCAGGCGGTTGCCATCACCCAGTGTCCCAAGGGCAGGATCAACCCGGATTCCTCGGCAAGCGGGATGAAATCGGCAGGAGACACCATGCCGCGCTCGGGGTGCCGCCAGCGCACCAGGGCCTCGGCGCCGATCATGCGGCCCGATGAATCGACTTGCGGTTGATAGTAAAGCAGGAATTGCTCCTGCTCGGAAACGGCGCGGCGCAGATCGGATTCCAGCGCGACGCGGGCGCTGACCGCAGTCTGCATGGCGGGATCGAAGAAGCGCACGGCATTGCGCCCGTCTGCCTTGGCCTGGTACAGCGCGACATCCGCCCGCTTGAGCATTTCTTCCATTGTTCTCACCGGCCCGCGGAACAGCGTGATGCCGATGCTGGCGGTGCTATGGTGTTCGTGGCCGTTGATGAGGTAGGACTGACCGATAATCTCGCGTATTTTTTCTCCTACGGTTTCGGCTTGGGCGGCGGCGACCTGTTCGTCTTCGTCCAGGTCTTCAAGCAGGACGACGAATTCGTCGCCGCCCAACCGGGCGGTGGTGTCGCCTTCCCGGATGCAGCCTTGCAGCCGGTTTGCCACTTCGATCAGCAGCAGGTCGCCGACAGCGTGGCCTTGGGTGTCGTTGATACTCTTGAAGTTGTCGAGGTCGATAAACAGCAGCGCGCCCTGCCGGTCGTTACGGGTGCTCAGCGCAAGCGCCTGTTGCAGCCGGTCGAGCAGGAGCCGCCGGTTGGGTAGCTGGGTGAGCGGGTCGTAGAAAGCCAGGGAGTGGATCTTCTCTTCCGATTGTTTGCGCAGGCTGATGTCGGCGAAGGCGGAAACGTAATGGGTAGCCTGCCCGTCCGTTCCTCTTACCGCCGAGATGGTTTGCCACTCAGGGTAGATTTCGCCATTCTTGCGCCGGTTCCAGATCTCGCCCTGCCAGTAGCCGTTGCATTCGAGCGCATCGCGGATGGCCTGGTAGAACGCTGCATCGTGTCTCCCGGACTTAAGGATAGCGGCTGTTTTTCCTACCGCCTCCTCGGCGCTGTAGCCGGTTATCTCGATGAAGGCTTTATTGACGCGCTGGATTATGCCGTCGGCACTGGTGATGAACATGCCTTCCTGCGATTCGAACGCCTTTGCGGCGATGCGCAACTCCTGTTCGGCCAGCCGGTTTTCCGTCACGTCGCGAACCACTTCCAGCTTGGAAATCGTCCCATCCCGGTTCTGGATAGGCGTCGCGATGATGTCGAAGGCGCGGCCGTCGGGCATGACCGGCGTGTAGCGTGTCGTTCCTTCCCCGAGGATCACCTGCTCGATCTGGCAGTGCGTGCATTGCCCGGTTGATCCGCCGACGGATGAATAACAGGTCTGGCCGATCTGGTCACCGAACCACTCCTTCATCACGGCGTTCATGAAGCGGACGCGGTAATCGGTATCGACGATGAACAGCCCGATGCCGATTTCTCCCATGGCCTCGGTGACCGACTGGTGGAAGGCGCGGCTCTCGCGCAATTCTTCCTCGGCCTGCTTGCGCCCGGTAATATCCGTGATAAACCCGTGCCAGAGCACCGATCCATCCGTCTCGCGCTGCGGCTGTGAGTCGCCCTGCAGCCAGAGCATCGTGCCGTCATCGAATTTCACCCGGAACTCATGATGCCACGGTGTCAAATTGCGTGCCGATGCCTCGATGGATGCAAGAGTGTCGTCAAGGTCGTCCGGATGGATCGCTGCAAATAGTCTGGAGGCATCCTCGCGGAGTTCCTCCGGGCTGACCCGGAATAATTCGCGGATGGCATTGCTGGCAAAAGGAAGGCAGTAGCTGCCGTCCGGGCGCTGCAGGAATTGGTAAACGGCGCCGGGCACCTGGCTGGTGATGAGCTGGAGGCGGTGCAATGCTTCCTGCTGCGCCTCTTCCACACGTTTGTGCTCGGTGATGTCGCGAAGGTAGGCCGTGAAGATGACATGATCGCCCTCGCGGATCGGCGTGATGGTCAGTTCGATCGGGAATTCCGTGCCGTCGCGCCGCAGCGCGGTAATTTCAATGCGGCGATTCAGGATATGGGTTTCGCCGGTCTGTAGATAGCGGTCAATCCCGTTTTGGTGATTGCTGCGGTGGCGCTCCGGGATCAGTAGTTCGGTCATCGTCCGCCCGATAACTTCTGCTCTCTGCCAGCCGAACATGGCCTCCGCTGCGGGGTTGAAGCCGATCAGCCGGCTTTTCGTATCGATGCTGATTACCGCATCCAGTGCCGAGTTGATCGTCGTCCACAGGCGCGCTTCGTTTTCTGTCAACTTTCGGTTGTTGTCGGCGACAGTTTTTTGCCATTCGGCAATGGCGCGATCGGCTCTGAAAGCGGATAAAAACAGGGCTGCATACAGTGCGGCGAAGGCACCGAAGACAATCAGGGCGATATTGGCGGTTTTTGCGTAGACGCGATCAAAAGACGGCGTGATGTCCGCATAAATTTCTAAGACCCCGATGCGCTTTTCCGCATGAGTCAGCGGTACATAGGTTGCGAGAATATGGCGATCGCGGATATCGCCGGCCGGGGTACGGAATGTATCGCGGAATTCCAGCTGGTGTTGCGTGCCGCTTGCCAGGGCTTTCTGCGGCATTTTTGGATTCCGGCTGGTTCCGCCGATATCGTCCGGGACTGACGAGAAAATGGTTATCCCCGACGGGTTGTACAGCTTGAGCTTGAGAATATGGTGTTCGCGAACCGTGTCCAGGGTGGCGTTGAATGGGTTGATGCCCGGATTTGCCCGCAGGGCCTGGGTGTCGAGCCCGGTGGTGGTGGCAACGTAAGCAGCGATCTGCCTGTTCATCAGTTGAATCAGGTGAATCGCGGTCTTTTCATTCTCTTGCGCTGCGATTTGCTCATGCTCGGCAAGTTGATCCTGCCGGTACAGGAATATCAGCAGGGTGGCGGTAACAAGGGTGGCCAGCAGACTGGTGATCGAGATGCGGCGCAGCAGCGGGAATCGGGTTGTCGCGAGCACTGCGCCGGCATCGGCTTTCTGGTCGTGCCCGGCCATGCGGCCATGGCGCACTACCCCGGCGCTGCCACCGGCTGCCGGCAACGGCTGACTGGATTTCTGGTTTTGTTCCATTGCGATTGCAGGTTGATATAAGGGGCAAATCCTATCACATCGCCATTTACAAAATTAGGGCAATTTATGGATCATCCTGCCTGATTCCTAGGGGGTTTCCGCATCGTTCATGCGGCCGAGAATGATGCCTGTTTTGCACAACAGGCCGCGCGCTTCGCGGTGGCTGTCGTAATAACGCGGATTGGGCATCACGCGGCAAGTTTGGCCGGATTCGGGGATTGGGTTGCGAAAATGGAGTCAGGCGTGCTGCAAAATTTATTGTTCCCATGCTCCGCGATGGATCGGCTGGCGGCATCCAGAGCGCGCTCCCACGCAGAGCATGGGAGCGATACCGATGAAATCAGGCGTATTTTGCAATCAGTTGCTCGAATTCCTTTATCGGGACAGGCTTGCTGAACAGATAACCCTGAAAGGCATGACAGCCATTCAGTTCGAGGAACTCGCGTTGCGCTTCAGTTTCCACGCCCTCGGCGATAACCGCCAGATTCATGCTCTTGGCCAGCGATATGATGATTCTGGCGATGGCCGCATCGTTGGGGTCGGTGAGCACATCGCGCACGAAGGATTGGTCGATCTTCAACTGGTACAAAGGCAGGCGCTTCAGGTAGGAGAGCGAAGAATAGCCGGTGCCGAAATCGTCCATGGAGAAGCTGATGCCCCGGGCTTTCAGTGCGGTCATTTTTGCGATGATGTCATCCACATTATCCAGCAGCAGGCTTTCGGTGACTTCCAGTTTTAGTTTTGCGGTGTCCACACCGAAATAATCGACCAATGCCAGCACCTCTTCAACGAAAGTCGGCAGGCGGAACTGCTTGGCGCTGACATTCACCGCCAAAGTGAGGTGGGCCATTTCCGGCTGCGCCGCCCAAGCCGCCAGTTGCTCGCAGGCGGTTGCCATCACCCAGTGTCCCAAGGGCAGGATCAACCCGGATTCCTCGGCAAGCGGGATGAAATCGGCAGGAGACACCATGCCGCGCTCGGGGTGCCGCCAGCGCACCAGGGCCTCGGCGCCGATCATGCGGCCCGATGAATCGACTTGCGGTTGATAGTAAAGCAGGAATTGCTCCTGCTCGGAAACGGCGCGGCGCAGATCGGATTCCAGCGCGACGCGGGCGCTGACCGCAGTCTGCATGGCGGGATCGAAGAAGCGCACGGCATTGCGCCCGTCTGCCTTGGCCTGGTACAGCGCGACATCCGCCCGCTTGAGCATTTCTTCCATTGTTCTCACCGGCCCGCGGAACAGCGTGATGCCGATGCTGGCGGTGCTATGGTGTTCGTGGCCGTTGATGAGGTAGGACTGACCGATAATCTCGCGTATTTTTTCTCCTACGGTTTCGGCTTGGGCGGCGGCGACCTGTTCGTCTTCGTCCAGGTCTTCAAGCAGGACGACGAATTCGTCGCCGCCCAACCGGGCGGTGGTGTCGCCTTCCCGGATGCAGCCTTGCAGCCGGTTTGCCACTTCGATCAGCAGCAGGTCGCCGACAGCGTGGCCTTGGGTGTCGTTGATACTCTTGAAGTTGTCGAGGTCGATAAACAGCAGCGCGCCCTGCCGGTCGTTACGGGTGCTCAGCGCAAGCGCCTGTTGCAGCCGGTCGAGCAGGAACCGCCGGTTGGGTAGCTGGGTGAGCGGGTCGTAGAAAGCCAGGGCACAAATTTTCTCTTCCGCTTCCTTGCGCTCGGTGATATCAGAAAATGCACAAACATAATTCGTGATTTCACCATCCGTGCCGACAACGGCGGTAATGGTCAGCCATTCCGGGTAGATTTCGTCATTCTTGCGCCGGTTCCAGATCTCCCCTTGCCAGTAATTGTCGCGATGCAGGCTTTCCCGCATGTGCTGATAGAACTCCGCGTTCTGGCTGTCGAATTTGAATATGGACAGAGTCTTGCCGATGGCCTCTTCGGCACTATAGCCGGTCAGTTTTGTGAAGACACGGTTGACTCGAATGATTACCTCGTTCCGATCAGTAACTATCATGCCTTCTTCAATCTCGAAGGCAATGGCGGCAACACTCAAAGCAGCCTCGCGCTCTTCCAGCACCGCCATCATGCTGTTGAAGGCATGGGCCATGCCGGCGATGTCCTTCGGCCCCGCCAGTTCGGCGCGCACCTGTGATTCGCCGGCCTTGGCGCGTCCCATGCTGGCCGATAACCGGTTAAGCGGCAGCGTCATGCGGTTGGTCAGGAAACGGATCAGGAACAGGAACAGCAGCGCGAAGGAAAACGACGTGGCCAGATTAACAACAAAAATGTCGGTAGTCGTCTGAGACAGTGCCGCCTTGCTCATCACCACCGAAACATGGCCGAGCAACTCGGGTGCGGCTGTCTGCACATTGAATGGCGATTCGGCAGAAGACTGTGTATATACCGGCGCAGTAAAACGCCATGCATTCCGGCTTTCCGCATCGAGAACGGCTGCGTCCTGCACCCAGTTGGTTTGCTCGAGTAAAGTGGGAAATTCGGCAGGGTCGGCGTTGCCGCGTGTCAGCAATGTGCGCTGACTGACGTCGCGTATTTCCACACTGACCACGCCTGGGAAAGCCATGGTCGCATTCGCTGCCTCAGCGGCGTTGTCAGCCGAGGCGTAAATCAGCGCCAAGGTACTCTGACGGGCCAGATTCTCAGCGATGCGCTGACCCTGCTCAAGAAGGCCAAGGCGTACCCGCTCGTTACTCTGCCACGATCCCACCACAGAGGAAAACAACGCCAGAAACAGAACACCGAGCGTGACCGTAAAGCCAAGCTGGTGGTTGAAAGTGAATCTTTGGAGAAATTCGTTGAGAATCTTCTTCATTGGCACTCTTACTGCTCAGGGAATGTCGTGTCGAAACCCTGCTGGCGGCCTGGATTGAGTCCCAGGTGCTGGGCAGTGCGCAGGTTGATAGTGCTTTGCACTTCGCGCAATGGCATCATGCCGCGCCATCCATAGTCACCTGAGGTCAAAATGCCTTGAGCCAAACCGGCAAGGCTTCTCCCTAACGCCATGTTGTCGGGGTAAAGCGAAAATAGCACGCCACGTCGGACGTGGCTGGAATTGCTGGAAAAAACCGCAATGCCCTGATTCCATGATGCCTGTAGCACCAAAGGAAGTATTGATCTTTCATCCACCGTGATGGAATCCTGGGGTAACCATAACGCATCACTGCGGCTGTCAGCCGCGGAGAAAATTTCCTGGTAGAGCCGTACCGCACTGCGCAGGTCATGCGCCTCATGCGCCACCAACTCCAGCCCCTGAGTACGAGCGGCTTCTTTGGCCAGCTTCATCAGCCAGCCGTTGGAGCCAGGGTCGTAGACGACAAACACACGCTTTGCCGACGGCATCAGCACCTTCAGGCGGGCAAACAATAGTGCCGGATCCGGCGACAGGCTGATCACCGGCTGCATGCGCGCCTCGCTTTCAGGCACCGTCAGCACGCCGCCCACCACAAACCAGATGTTGCGATCCAGTGCCGCCGCCGTCT
>JAQTLM010000037.1 GCA_028714895.1 Gallionella sp.
TTCATGGCGCGCAACCCGCCGCAGTGGCTGCGCAACCTGCGCCTGAACTGGGACACGCTGGCCAACCAGTGGAACCAGTGGGTGCTGGGCTACAACAGCGAACGCCAGTTCGCCTTCCTGACCCGCCTCGGCATGGAATCCATCACTTGGCAGAAAATGGCGCTCAACATGGCGGCCGGCGTCGGCCTGCTGGTCGCGCTGTTCGCCCTGTTCATGCTGCGCCACCTCATCAAACGCCAACCGGACAAGGTGCAGGCGGCGTGGCTCAAACTGTGCCGCAGATTGGCGAAAGCCGGGCTGCCGCGCGCCGCGCACGAAGGCGCGCAGGACTATGCCGCGCGTATTGCCGCCGCGCGCCCCGACCTCGCCGATGCCATCTGCGATCTCGCCGCGCGCTACAGCGCGTTGCGCTACGGCGCGGTTCAAAACGAACAAGCGCAACGGGAATTCATCAACCTCATTGCAAAATTTCCGTCATTCCCGCGCACCCTGTAGGGGCGCGATGAATCGCGCCCCTACATCGCGGAAACGTCGTGCCGGGTAGGCTCCAGCGCGATGTTATAATCCGCGCCACTTCAACCGACCTCATACACCATGCTTATCACCCGCCGCCTGGAATTCGATGCCGGACATCGCATCCCCAACCACACCAGCCAATGCAGGCATTTGCACGGGCACCGCTACGCCATCGAAATCACCCTGTCCGGCGACATCATCACAACAGAAGGACAATCCGAACAAGGCATGGTGATGGACTTCTCCGATGTGAAGCGCATCGCCAATGAAAAGCTGGTCGACGCATGGGATCACGCCTTCCTGGTCTATCGTGGCGATAACGTGGTAAGCGATTTTCTCGCCAGCCTGCCAGAGCACAAGACCGTTATCCTCGATGCTGTCCCGACGGCGGAAAATCTCGCGCAAATCGCATTCGACATCCTCGATCCCGCTTACCGGGACACCTACGGCAACCGCCTGCGCCTGGAGAGAGTCCGCCTCTACGAAACCCCCAACAACTGGGCGGACTGCGCGCGCGACTAGTGTTTTTCTGGCGTTCTTCTGGACACACCGCGCGCCTTGGTTCAAAATGCGCGGCCTCGGAGGGCTGGCAGAGCGGTTGAATGCACCAGTCTTGAAAACTGGCAAGGGTTTGCGCCCTTCGTGAGTTCGAATCTCACGCCCTCCACCAAACAATCCCCCACCGTATTTCATATTGAAACTTTTTTAATACTTTAGTAGTCTCATGACGAGTGTATTATCGATCAACCTTTAGGAGGCCATACATGCAATACCAAACTGCAACGCCAATCGGCACCATCGCGACCGAACAGAACAAGGTGCTGCGCAATACCTACATGATGCTGGCGCTAACCATGATTCCAACGGTGATTGGCGCGTTTATTGGCATGTCGATGAATTTCTCATTTATGGCCCAACACCCAATCATGGGCGCGCTGCTGATGTTCGGCGCGATGATGGGTATGCTGTTCGCTGTCACCGCGCTGCGCGACAGCGTGTGGGGCATCGCCGCCCTGCTCGGCTTCACTCTCCTGGCAGGCGTGTTCCTCGGCCCGATCCTGCAAGTGGCGCTGCACCTGAAAAACGGCGCGCAACTGGTCGGCATGGCCGCAGGCGGCACCGGCATCATCTTCTTCTCGCTGGCAACCATCGCCACCGTAACCAAGAAAGATTTCAGCTTCATGGGCAAGTTCCTGTTCCTCGGGCTGATCCTGCTGATCGTCGCGTCGCTGGCGAATATGTTCTTCCAGATACCTGCGCTGTCGCTGACCATTTCCGCGATTGGCGTACTGATCTTCTCGGCCTATATTCTGTTCGATGTCAGCCGGATCGTGCATGGCGGCGAAACCAACTACGTGATGGCGACGCTGGGACTGTTCCTGAGCATCTACAACCTGTTCATCAGCTTGCTGCAACTGCTGATGGCGTTCAGCGGCGAACGGGATTAACCGTTTCGCGGCAACAAAAAAGGCGACCGCTCGGTCGCCTTTTTTTACGCTCACATTTTTACAGGGCGTTTCTAGATTTGTAGCCCGGATGAAGCCCTTCGACATACTCAGGACAGGCTTCGCGTAATTCGGGAGCATCGTATCCATCCCCGGATTCCGCTGCGCTTCACCCGGGCTACATCTTCTCAAACACCGCGATCGACTCGACATGCGAAGTCTGCGGGAACATGTTCATCACGCCCGCCGCTTTGAGCACATAGCCATGCGCTTGCACCAGTTCCGCCGCATCGCGCGCCAGCGTGGCGGGGCTGCAACTCACATAGACGATACGGCGCGGCGCGGTCTCCGGGGTGATGGATTTCACCAGCTCCGCCGCACCGTCGCGCGGCGGATCGATCAGCCATTTATCGAAGCGTCCCAGCTTCACCAGCACAGCCTCGTCCATCTCGAACAGGTTCATCGCCCGGAATTCGGTGTTGCCCGATAGTTCGTTGTGCGCGGCGTTCTGCGCGGCGCGTTTCACCAGCGCGGCGCTGCCTTCGATGCCCAGCACTTGCGCGCCGCTGCGCGCGATGGGCAGCGTGAAGTTGCCCAGCCCGCAGAAGAAATCGGCAATGCGCTCGCCCGGCTGCGGGTCGAGCAGGCGGATCGCACGATGCACCATCACGCGGTTAAGCGCGCTGTTGACCTGGGTAAATTCGGTTGGCGCGAACGGCATCTCGACAGCAAATTCCGGCAGCGTGTAGGTCAACGCCGGCGCGTCGAGAGGATGGAAAGGATAGATACTGTCCAGCCCTTTCGGTTGCAGCCAGAACTGGATACCATGCGCGTCGGCGAAGGCGCGCAACGCGGCCTCATCGCTGGCGGTGGGCGGCTCCATCACGCGCAGCACCAGCACGTCCACGTTATCGCCGCATGCCACCTCGATCTGCGGCAGGTGCTCGCGGATCGAGAGGCCATCGATCAGTTGCGCCAGCAGCGGGATCAATCCGGAAATCTTCGGCGGCAGGATTTCGCAGCGCGACATGTCCGCCACATAGCTGCCGCGCTTTTCGCGGAAACCGACCAGCGTCTTGCCCTTCTTCAGCACATGGCGCACCGACAGCCGCGCGCGCTGGCGGTAGCCCCACGGCAATCCATAGATCGGCGACAGGATGGTCTCGGGTTTGACTTTGCCGATGCGTTCGAGGTTGTCTTCCAGCACGCGCTGCTTGGCGGCGACCTGCGCGCGCGGCTCGAGATGCTGCATCGAACAGCCGCCGCACACGCCGAAGTGGACGCATTTCGGTTCGACGCGCATGAATGACGGCTTGAGAATGGCGGTTACCTGCGCATTCTCGAAGCTGGGTTTCTTGCGATAGGATGAGTAGGTAACACGCTCACCGGTCAGCGCGCCCTCGATGAAAATCACCTTGCCGTCGGCATGCGCGATACCGCGTCCTTCCTGGTCGAGTGATTCAATGATTACGTGGATTACGTGGTTCTGCTGCAATTTATTTTCAGGCATATCAATCAGGTTCTTCGTCACCCCCTTTTAGCAAAGGGGGCTGGGGAATTTAAGAAAGTCCCTCTCCCGCCTGCGGGAGAAGGGAGTACACATTACAGCTTTATTTGGGGGCCCACTGCGCCAGAAATTCTTTCCAGTGCGGTTCATCGGATTTGGCGAGCGTGCTGCGCACCAGTTCGCATTCCTGCTCGTAGCGCGCCTTGGTGAACTGTCCGCGCATCAACTGGAAGCGCGCGAACACCAGATACGTATTCACCACGTCGGTCTCGCAGTAGTTACGGATCTCGGCGAGCCTGCCCTGCTGGTACGCTTCCCACACCTTGCTGCCGTCCATGCCCAGCTTGCCGGGGAAGCCGATCAGTTTTGCCAGCTCGTCGAGCGGCGCGTTGGCGCGCCCGGTATACATCGCAAGCAAGTCCATCAGGTCGAGGTGGCGCGTGTGGTAGCGGCTGATGTAGTTGTTCCATTTGAAGTCGCGGTCGTCCTCGCCCATGTCCCAGTAGCGCGGGCACTGCACGCCATGGATCAGGCCGCGGTAGTGCAGCACCGGCAGGTCGAAACCGCCACCGTTCCACGACACCAGTTGCGGGGTGTATTTCTCGATGCCGTCGAAGAAACGTTTGATGATGCTGGCTTCGTCCTCGTCCGGTTCACCGAGCGACCAGACGCGGAAGTTGTCGCCCTCGCGCAGCACGCAGGAGATCGCCGCGACGCGTTGCAGATGATGCGGCATAAAGTCGCTGCCGGTCTTCTGGCGGCGCAACTGGAAAGCCATCTCCGCCACTTCCGCGTCGCTCACTGCGCCGTCCAGCTCATGCAATGCGCGCAGCCCGGCGATGTCGGGAATGGTTTCAATGTCGAAAACGATGGTGGGGTTCATTTATTGACCAACCTAAACCGGACAAGCCGAAAAAATTTGTAGGTCGGGCTTCAGCCCGATGCCATCACTGTGTCGGGCTGAAGCCCGACCTACTTCTGGTTCCAACCACCGCCGCTCTGCACCCACCAACCCGGGTGGGCGCGCTGTATCCAGCGTTGCGCGAAGGTGCTGCGGATTTCCGCCTGCCATTCCGGATGGCCGTTGGCGTTGGCGATCTCGGCATACAGCGCACTGCGGTCCTGGTTCTCCGCAGCGACCAACGCATTCACTTCCTGACGTTGCGCCAGCGGCACGCTGCCGGCATCGCGCACGGCAAACATGCCGTCAGACGTCACCCCCACCGCACCGCTGTCGAGATAGGGACGCAGTTGCACATGGCGTGCATGCATGGATTGCTTCAACACGGCAATACCGGGCGAGCTTGCTTTAAGGTCTGCTTCCGCAAGGGCTGCGGCAGAAACACATATGGCAAACAGCACAAACCAGAATTTCGTCAGATGTTTCATTTCGCCTCCTCCTTCTTGGTGTTCGGTACGGCAGTCCGGCTCTCATTCGCTTTGGGCGCAGCCTTGTCGTCTTTCTGGGTTTGCCACACTTCATCGATGATCTTGTCCGCCGCTTTCTCGGCAGCCGCGGCGGGGAAGTAAATATTGATGGTCACACAGGCACTCAGTGCGAATGCCGCAAACGTTAGAGGTATCCATACATTTTTCATCACAGTTCCTTTCATTTAACGACGGCCTGCATATTGTTCTGCGTCACGCGCTTCAGACGTGTAATTAGTTCGTCCCACGAAACGCTGCGATTGTAGCCCATCACGGTGATTGCCGGAATGCCGCCGCCCTTGACGATGACATAAGCCCCGCCGTTACCGTCATCCACGCCGCCCATCGCGCATACACCATTGCGCAGCGCGCAGCTCCAGCCGATGCGCTCGTAGCCGAAATCCTTGAAGAAGCTCAGATAGCTGCGCTGAATGGCTGCCACCGCACCCGCGCCGCCCAATGCGGAGATGTTCTGCACCGCTTTTTGACTGATCTTTTTGGGGTAATCTCCGGCGCTGCTGAATACGCGCGCATCAAAGCGCGCCGGTTGCCAATCCTGCAATTCCAAGTTGTTCACGTCCACGTCGATGCGCCCCTGCATGTTGCCGAACGAAAAAGTGCGCGTCAGCAGGTCGAGATCGAGTTCGCGCATCGTCAGGCTGCCGGACAGGCGCGGCGCACGCCCGAACGGATCGGCCAATTTAAGTTGTGTCGCCACTACCGTGCCGTCGAACACGTTGAACAACAGCGCGCCATCCACGTCGATTTCATGGCCATCGTAACTGACCTTGGGAATGCGCCCCGCCAAGGTGCCGAGCATCTTCGGCCAGCCCGCTGCCTGACTGAATTGTTCCATCGAAATCCGGCTGAGCGAGGCGGCGAATTGCCAATGCCACGCGACATCTTGCGAGCAACCGCTGCACGGCTTGCCTGCCTGACCCGTTTCACGATAACCCGCTTCGTGATGCAGATTGAAATCGTGCAACTCGATCTTGCCGTCCAGCACCGGCAAAACACCCTGCGCTACGCTGAATTCCATGCCGCGCATCTGCACCGCCCACTGCCCACTGCCCAGCGGCACGCCGAGCAGCGCGCCGCCGGCAAAAGCGATGTTGGCGGTACGCGGCGCATCCGCCTGCCAGTCAATCTCGCTGTTCACGCCAAGCAGCGCAAAACGCTGTTCCGCGTCGGCGATGCCCGCATCGCGCAAGGCCAGGCGCAGCGATTGCGTCGCGCCGTTGCGATATTGCCAATCCGCATCGGCATGTCCATACAAGTGCGATTCGGCCAGAGCCCCCTTGTCCAGAAAGGGCCTGGCATAATCGGCAAAAAATTTTTCCAGCGCGAGGTTCTCGCCGTGCGCCGTGCATTCCGCCAGCGTGCTTTGTTTCATGTCCCAGAGTGCGGCGAATTGCACGCGCCCTACTTCCGGCAGATCGACGATGGCCTGCTCGACCTTTAGGCGAGCGCCATCAAAGCTGCCTGAAGCAGAAATCCTGTGGCCGCCGCGCAGGTACAACGGCTGCCAGAATATCTCGCCGGATTGCCACGCGATATTGCCTTGCCAAGTCCAGAGGGCAGCCTTGCGCACGGCTGCAAATTTGACGGTCCCGCGCAGTTTTTCCGCCGCATGCAAACCGCTGGCATCGCTGAATCCCGCATCGGCCAACTGCATGTCGGCAGCAACCGCGGCCACGCCGGATGCCTCGCCGCTGATGCGCAACGTGCCGCTCAACCTGCCCTGGGTGGGCAACAGCATGGATGCAGGAAGAAAAGCGGCGAACTGCTTGCCCGGCACATTGCGCAAAGCTGCCGAGACCTGCCATTTGCCGGTATCGAAGCGGTAATCGAATTCCAGAGACATGCCCGGCAGTTGCGCCAGGCTGCCGCCGTGGCAGTTCATGCTTGCCGTGGAAAGCGCAAAGCTCGCGCAATGGAGATGCACGTTGCGCAGACCGCGCTGCTGCACATGCAGCTCGGCGATGCGCAAATCCGCCGAGCCGTTCTCCGGCAGGATCAGCACGATGCCGCGCGCGGTAAAATCCGGCGCGGCGATATCGGCAATATTCAGGGAAAACTCTGCGGCATCGGCAATAGATGCGAACAACAGCAACGCATACAGAGCGGTTTGTATGCACTGGCCGAGTTGTTTCTGAAGATGAGTTACTGCCTGTAGCATTCCATGCGCCCTATCCTGCCAAATTGCAGAACACCGTTGGTCTCTCACAACAAAAAATCCCGAGGTCGCCCCCGGGATTACGTATTCAGCCGGCCTGATGCGTTACGCAAAGTTCTTCGCTACGAACTCCCAGTTCACCAGACTATTGAGAAAGGTTTCAACGAATTTGGGACGCAGGTTGCGGTAGTCGATGTAGTAGGCGTGTTCCCACACGTCCACGCACAGCAGGGCCTTGTCGCCGGTGGTCAGCGGCGTGCCTGCCGCACCCATGTTGACGATATCCACGCTGCCGTCGGCCTTCTTCACCAACCAGGTCCAGCCGGAACCGAAATTGCCCACTGCGGAAGTCTGGAACACCTTCTTGAATTCATCGAGGCTGCCCCACTTCTTGTTGATCGCACCCGCCAGCGCGCCACCCGGTGCGCCGCCGCCATTCGGTTTCATACAGCTCCAGAAGAAGGTATGGTTCCACACTTGCGCAGAATTGTTGTAGATACCGCCGGCAGGAGCCTTCTTCACGATGGCTTCCAGACCGAGGTTCTCGTATTCGGTACCCTTGATCAGGTTGTTGAGATTGGTCACATAGGCCTGATGATGCTTGCCGTAGTGGTATTCGAAAGTTTCCTTGGACATATGCGGTTGCAGCGCGTCCATCGCATAGGGTAATGCAGGCAGAATATGTTCCATCGTCGTTCTCCTTAGAGGGTCAGCAAGTTGAAGCACGTTGATTCTAGCCAAATGGCCGGTAGCAAACAATGACCTGTATCACCTATTTCCACTATTGAAGTGTACCATTTTGGCATGAATTCGATGCCACGCTTTCTGTGCGATGAAATGCTCGGCCGACTGTGCCGCTACCTGCGCGCCGCCGGCTACGACACGCTGCTGGCCAACGGCGGCCGCAGCGACGCCGAACTGCTGCGGCAGTGCCGCGAAGAAGGGCGCTACTTCCTGACGCAGGATCAGCTGGTGCAGGAACACAAAGCCGCTCACGGCGTGGCGCTGCTCTTGCCGCAGGGCGACCTCGACCATCTCGCCGCAGCGCTCGGCACTCACTTCGGACTCGACTGGCTCAGCCATTCCTTCACCCGCTGCCTGGAGGACAACACCTCTTTGCTTGCGGCCGACGCCGCAGCGCTGGCGCGCGCCCCCGCCGATGCGCTCAGGCCGGATGAGCCGCTGTGTCATTGCCCGGCGTGCGGACGGATTTACTGGCGCGGTTCGCACTACAAGCGCATGCGCGCAAAACTCGAAACATGGCAGTTGGCTAGAAGAGAGGCATCTGCCCCGCCCGTAACGGCGGTCTGAAACTCTCGGTATCGAGCGGTGCATCGTCAAGGTTGAAGCCCAGCCGCTCGCATGCGATCCGGAAGCGCTGCGCCAGCAGCCCGGAGAACTGGTCGCTGTAACGCAGGTAGCTGCCCAGCCCTGCATCGCTCCCGCCACGCATCTCGCGCAGCCGGTTCATCACATGCTCCGCCTTGAGCGGGTAGTGCGTGGCGAGCCAGTCCTCGAACAGCTCCTTCAGCTCATAAGGCAGGCGCAGCAGGGAGTAGCCCGCCGTGCGCGCGCCATGTTCGTATGCGGCCTGCAAGATATTCTCCAGCTCCGCATCGGTGAGGAACGGGATCACCGGCGCAACTATCACGCCGCACGGCACGCACGCCTCGTTGAGCGTGCGCATCGCCTGTAATCTGCGCGCGGCGAAGCGGCGCGCGGCTCCAGCTTGCGCGCCAGCTCCGCGTCCAGGGTGGTGACCGAGATATACACCTGCACCAGATTGTCTCGCGCCAGTTGCGCAAGCAGATCGAGGTCGCGCTCGATCGGTAATCCCCCCTGAAATTAGCGCGAGTTAGAAGTAGAATTTTCTCACTAAGAAATGGAGGGAGTTTTACATGAAGACATCACGCTTTTCAGATAGCCAGATCATTGCCGTACTCAAACAAGCCGAGGGCGGCAGCCCGGTTCCGGAGCTCTGCCGGGAGCACGGCATCAGCTCCGCCACGTTCTACAAGTGGCGCAGCAAATTC
>JAQTLM010000038.1 GCA_028714895.1 Gallionella sp.
CCATCAGCGCCCCCGCCAGGTTGACAAAGGATTCGAGCGCATCGGACAGTAACCCGACCGAACCGGTCAGCCACCAAGCCACGCCCTTGAGCAGGATGGTGGAAAGGGCGGCAGCAATGGAAAGGTAAGCGTAGCGTTTCAGCGAGGCGGATAGCATATCTGGTTATTGATGAGGCAGATGGTTTGCGTAATGAAGCACCACGCTGCGAACAGCAAGATATCTTTTGTTAAGTTTGGATTGCAAAGCATATTGTTTCATATTTCACAAGGCAGCAGCAATGAATGTGGCAGGATGTCGCGCGGCAAAATGTCACATTCCGCCAGCCCTGGCAAGCCAGTAGAATCCTATTGTTATGAATCATTCGCCCCATACTCTCGCCGCCCAGACAGAACGCTACTATCTTACCGCACTGGCGGTGCGAGGGAATACAACAACAACTAAAATTATGCTACTGTGGCGGACAGAATACCCATGAAGTTATCTGGCACTGAAAGTGCTTCGCTGTTGCTGGTGGATGACGACACCACCTTCTGCCGCGTGCTGTGCCGTGCACTGGAAAAACGCGGCTTTGCCGTGACGGTGGCGCACAGCGTAGAACAGGCGCTGCCACTGGCGCTGGCCGATCCGCCGGAATTTGCGGTAGTGGATTTAAGGATGAGCGGCACATCCGGGCTGACGCTTATCCAGGCTTTATCCGAACTCGATCCGGCCACGCGTATCGTAGTATTGACTGGCTATGCAAGCATCGCTACGGCAGTAGAGGCTGTCAAGCTGGGCGCTACACAATACCTGTCCAAACCGGCGAATGCCGACGAAATCGTGGCGGCATTCGGGCATCTTGCCAGCACCGAAGCTCCGCTCAATGCACAAATTCCCACGATAAAACAACTGGAGTGGGATCATATCCAGCGTGTGTTGCTGGAGCAGCAGGGGAATGTCTCGGCCACTGCACGTGCACTTAACATGCACCGCCGCACCCTGCAACGCAAACTGATCAAACGGTAAAACACGGAAATACTTGTTTTCGATTACTTGCATTTTGCGGGTAATGGACAGCCTGACTTGCCACGTTTGACGGTCAACTCTACTCATCTGGGAAGTTTTTGCAAGGGATTCTCATATGTAAGAAAAAAGCCCACCTGAATATTTTCCAGGCGGGCTTCAGTTACGGTTACTGATAGTTTATTTTGCTTCTAATGCAGCATCATCATGCGACTGAACTGCGCGTGTTTCACGCTTGCCGATGGTCAGCATGTCCCAGACAAGCAGCACATAGCCGGCTGCAAACATCCAGCCGAAAGCCAGCCGCCAGTACATCCCCTGCACAAACCATGGATGTTCCTGTGCCGCAAAGAATGCGGTCCAGGTAGCGCCGCCAATGGCACGCTCGATCTGGGATTGCGCAAAACCGGCAACCAGCATACCCATGATCATCCCCAGCATGCCCAGATTTAGCAGCACCATAGCCCACTTCCATTTCCAGTTCCCAAACAGGTTGCCGCTCATCCAGACATCACCGCGCAATTTCTGCGTGGCCATATAGAAGAAGGCAATGTTGATGGTGGCGTAAGCGCCGTAGAATGCGAAGTGGCCGTGCGAGGCCGACCATTGCGTGCCATGGGTGTACAGATTGATCTGCGGCAGGGTATGTATGAAGCCCCACACGCCCGCACCCAGGAAGTTACCAAATGCTTGGGCGATCAACCAACCCATTGCGGGATGATTATTGTTGCGCGATTTATGCACACCCGAATCGTAGACCGCATGCACCACCATCGCGACCAGCGGAAGCGGTTCCAGTGCGGAGAAGAAACCGCCGATGGAGAGCCAGTATTCCGGGGTGCCAATCCAGAAGTAATGATGCCCGATGCCAAGAATTCCCGAGCCAAGCATCATGAACACTTCGAGATACAGCCAGGTCGTTACGATTTTTCGGCTCGTGCCCAGCACATTCATCAAGGCGTAGGCCATCATGCAGCCCACCATCACTTCCCAGGTTGCTTCCACCCACATGTGTATCACCCACCACCACCAGTATTGATCCAGGGTGACGTTGGTTGTGTACCACATGCCCAGCAAGTAAATGCCGGCCAAAGCGACCAAATCAAGCAACAGCACCCCGCCAATACCGGAGATACCGCCTTTGGCGGCTTTGCCTTTGAAAAAAGTTGCCGCGACATTGTAGAAAAATGCCAGTACGCAAACCACAATGCCAATATCTGCCCAACGCGGCGCTTCGGTGTATTCGCGCCCCTCGGTGATTAGCCATTGGGTTGACATCTCTCCCGGCCCAACCTGCACCAGCAAATAGACAGCAACCACCACCAGCACCGTCGCTGTGAACACATAAAAAATAATGTTCCCCAGCTTCAGGCCGACAGTCGGGGCACCGGCTTCCTCCTCCAGCATCCAATAGACAGCGCCGATGAAACCGAACAGCAACCACACAACCAGAGCGTTGATATGCACCATGCGGTTTATTGAAAAATCTATTACGCCGTAAAGAAAACCCGGCATCACGAATTGCGTAGCAGCCAGCATTCCAAATAATATTTGAGCTCCCAGCAAAGCCAGTGCGACGGTGAAATACTTCACCGCCAGTTTTTGCCCGCCATTCAGGTTGGCACTATTGAGTGCACGAATTGCAGTCATATTAATTCTCCTGGTCAATGGGTTTGAAGTTGTTCGGGAAGCCATTGGTATCGATGGTGGACATCCACTTTAAGTAAGCCACTACCGCATGGGCTTCTTCATCAGTCACACCCAGTTTTGGCATACGCCGGCCAAGGCTGTTATGAACCTTGTCCGACGGATCCTTGATGAACGCCACCATGAGATCCTCACGCACACCGCGCGAACCCCAAAATGGATCCAGCCATGCCTTGGTCAAATCCGGTGCGTAATAAGCGCCGTTCCCCAATATCGTATGGCAGTCCATGCAATTCTTGGCATGCATGGTCAACTTGCCGTGATCCACCAGCGCTTCCGCTTCCTGTTCGGTCAGTTTTTTGCCGAACAGCGGCTCTTCTTGACCGATAACCACTACCTGCCTCTTAAGCGTCTCGTCAAACTTGTAATCAACGCGATTATTGATCGTCGAATACGCCAGCACCCGCTTGCCGCCCACCTGGATTTGCGACACGGTGTCAAGGGTTAATCCCACCAGAACAAAAAGCATTACCACTGTCGTCCAGATGGTGGTTTTCTTCCAGAATGATTCGGATGCCCACCAAAGTTCATTGTCATTAGCCGCCATGATGACTTCTCCTTACCGTGTTAAATAATTGATCAAGGGCTTGAGATGCCCACCGGATACCAGTAGTCATGTTGCTTTCTCCTTACAAGGTTGATGAAAAGTGTTAGCGGAACCGAAATTCGGCGGTGTGGGTGTCTGAACACTTTTATCCACGGCAGGATTATTGTGGTGCGATGCCGCATGTGTTCCCACACACAAATGCCATATCGCGTGAGGTGCGAGAAAATAACCCACCAGCATCACCACAACGAGAGATATCCAGAAGGCACTGCCAAACAGGTTTGTCACCTTTGCCAGGGTGATCACCGAAGCAAACAGCACTGCGTAAGCCGAGTAAGCCAATGGCATTAGGCGCGGCATCTTGCTTACCTTGGCATATGCAAACAGGAGGGCGTATACCGCGCCGAACAAGATGACTGAAGCGGCTGATAAAAAGGTCAGGAAAAAATCAGCTAATTTAACGGGCTCGATCATTCACAACCTCCCCACTTAAATTTCAGGGTATGCAATATGCCTTCCCCATCCATCTGCACATGCCAATATACGAATATTTGATTTCCATACATCTTTCATCCTCCTTGTGCTAGTTAAAATAATTTAGGCGGGCGGATTGTAAAGTTGAGTAATTAATTTGGGAATGTGACATGATGCCGCGCGACAATTTGCCACCCGCCACTATTTGTGCCACTTGCAGCTCATACAATTTCTTACAAATGAAACATTGCTAGATAATCGTGGACTGCTTTTATGGAATTGCGTGAGCGGGGCGGCTGGTAGAATGAAGCCATGCGCAAATTCTTCCGCAAATTCCTGCCGCACCACGAAACGGTGAAAAGCCATCGCTGGCTCAAACCGTTCGGCGGATTGCTGCATCATCCCAACCTGTGGCATCTGCATCGCCGTTCGGTGGCGGGCGGGGTGGCGGTTGGCTTATTTTGCGGTTTGATTCCCGGGCCGCTGCAGATGATTTCCGCCGCGCTGCTGGCGGTGCTGCTGCGCGTCAATTTGCCGGTGGCGGTATTCACCACGCTTTACACCAATCCGTTCACCATTGTGCCGTTGTATCTGCTGGCTTACGAGCTCGGTGATTGGGTGAGCGGCACGCGCAGCGGTGTGGCGGCGGCGCACCCGTCGTTTCCGGAATTGCATTGGCATAGCTGGCCGGGTGAGTTGTGGAGTTGGCTGGTGATGCTCGGCAAGCCGTTCCTGATCGGCTTGCCGCTGCTCGCCATAAGCCTGTCAATCGCCGGATATTTCGCGGTGCGCGTGGCGTGGCGTGTGGCGGTGATATGGAAGTGGCGCGCCAGAAAACGGCGGCAGATATGCAAAGGGTAGCGTGCGCTGTGCGCACGATCCAGCTAGTTACGTAAAGGATTTGCATGGCTTACACAAGAGCAACATTCAATTTGCAGGAACTGCTGGAAGCAGTACAGGCGCTGCGCGCCGCAGTGGAAGAAACCCAGCAGACCTTGCTGCGCAAGTGGCGGCCGCATTTGAAAAACCGCACCTTTATTTCCAGCGCGACCAATCTGGCCGCGTATGTCGGCTTGCGCCGACATGACCTGCGCGCCCTGCAGCAACAGCTCGCCACGCTCGGTTTGTCATCGCTGGGGCGTTGCGAGGCGCATGTGCTGCTGACGCTGGATTCGGTGATCCATGTATTGCAGCACATGGTCGGAGAGGCGCGCCCGGCGCAGCATATTCCCGATTCGGCGCGTGCCATCGGGCGCGACCAGGCATTGTTGAAACGGCATACCGGCCTGTTGTTGGGCGATGCACCACAGAAACGCTGGACACGCTTCATGGTGACGCTGCCGAGCGAGGCGGCCGAGGAATACCTGTATGTGCGCGACCTGCTGGTGCGCGGCATGGATTGCGCGCGCATCAATTGCGCCCACGATAACGATGCGGCGTGGCGCAACATGGCCGGGCATGTGCGCCGCGCGGAAAAGGAAACCGGGCGGCCGTGCAAGATACTGATGGATCTGGCCGGGCCTAAATTGCGCACTTCATTCATGGCTGCCGGTCCGGCCGTATTACACCTCGGGGTCAAGCGCGACGAGCGCGGTCGGGTGGTGCAGCACGGCCAGGTGATTCTCGATGCGTCCGGCGCGCCCGGCTGCGGTGCAGCGGTCAATAAAATCGGCCAGCGCGTCCCGGCGCGCCTGAGTGTTCCCGCCGCGTGGCTGGACAAAATCAAGGCGGGCAATAGTATCCTGTTTGAGGACTTGCGCAAGCGCGAGCGCCGCCTGCTGGTTGCGGAGCGGCTGTCGCCCATCGAAGTATTGGCTACCTGCGAGGCGGGCGCGTATATCGGCATTGGCATGACCTTGCGGCACCAGACCAAACGCAACAAGGACGTCGATGCCACGGCATTGAGCGGCGATTTCATTCCCCCGGCGGCGAAGATTCGCGTGTTTCAGGATGACATGTTGCTGCTGACGCGCGAGGATATCGCGGGCAAACCGGAAAAGCGCAATGCCGCCGGCAAGGTAATCAAGCCGGCGCATATCGCATGCAGCGAGGCCGGGGTATTCGATTTTCTCAAGGTCGGGCAGAAGGTGTGGATCGACGACGGGCGCATCGGCGCGGTCATCGAAAAGCTGGATAAGCAGGGCGCATGGCTGCGCATCACGCGCGCGCGCCAGCAGGGCGAGATCATCGGCGCGGAAAAAGGGCTCAATTTCCCCGACAGCAAAATCGTGCTGCCAATCCTGAATGACGACGACCTGAACGCGCTGGATTGCGCCGTGGAAATCGCCGACATCATCGGGCTTTCCTTCGTGCAAAGCGCGGAGGATATCGATAAACTGAGCGCCGAACTGCACGCGCGCGGCAAGCGGGATATGGGCATCGTCGCCAAGATCGAAACGCCCGCCGGGGTAAGAAACCTGCCGGAGATCATCGTTCACGGTGCCGGGCGGCATCCGTTCGGCGTGATGATCGCGCGCGGCGACTTGGCGGTGGAAATCGGCTACGACCGGCTCGCGGAAATCCAGGAAGAAATTCTGTGGCTATGCGAAGCAGCGCATGTGCCGGTGATCTGGGCGACGCAGGTGCTGGAGAGCATGGTCAAACAGGACATCCCGTCGCGCGCCGAAATCACCGATGCCGCGATGGCGGAGCGCGCCGAGTGCGTGATGCTCAACAAAGGGCCGTACATCTTCAATGCGCTGGATGTGCTGGACAGCGTGGTGAGCCGCATGCAGCATCATCAACTGAAGAAAACCGCGCAATTCCGCGCGCTGCATTGGTGATGCAGTTGTCTTCAAGGAGGGAACAGTCATGAGTTTATTTGAAAAAATACTTGGTCCGAAATCAAAATACGACAAGAGCCTGCCCTATACCTATGAAGCCAGGGTGCGCATTTTTGAAGGGAGCGAGGAATACAATTCCTATCTTGCTGACACGATTTGCGGCTTGGTGGAATACCTGCAGCAGAACGGCATAAAGCCCGACGAGGTGCAGATTATCGAGGTTTATCAGCAACAGGAATTCCCGATAGATGCGAAGCGTTTCACCACGCCCGACCATCAGTGGCTTTTCAAGCCGGACATCTGCCGCGCATTTGAGGATCACTACAAAGGGCACATTCAGGCCGACAGCTGCTCATTTAACGATAGGGATTGCAAAGGCAGCGGCCCTTGAAAGGTTTCGGAAGGCTGCTTTCGACACGAACCGGGCGCTTGAGGTTCGAAGGTAACTGGCCCCCCAGAATTTTTTGCTATTGCAGCGAATTTGCTTCGAGTCCTATCTCGACAATTTCGGTAACAGCCAAGCCGGCAATATCGCCGAGTTTTGCCGCTTTTGCATGGTGTTCAAGCAGGCTGGAAACACGTGCGTACGTAGAATCCACAAAACGCTCCACCCCATCTGACTCTCGCTGCCGGACGCCAAAACGGATATGGCTGCGTTTGTCCGGCAGGAGTTTGCACAATAGATTCTTGGTTGCCCAGATTGCGCCATTACGCGCCAAATCACTCAAGCGTGCGGTGTGGTTGATTGTGTCGCCAAGAACAGTGAATTCAAGCGAGCCTTCAGCTTGAAAAGTACCCACCCATTCCTGGCCTTCGTTAATTCCGATGTTTAGATACAACTCGTTCAGCCAACCCTTGCGGGTTCGCCATTCTTTACTGATTTTGTGCATTGTTTCACGAACTTGTTGAGCGCAGAGCAGGGAGTCCATGATGTAATCGCTGTCGTATTGAGGAAAGAAATAATAGACTATCCCGTCACCAACATGCTTGCCGTGTGTTGCGTTGCTGCGGCGAAAAACGGAAGCTAGCGCGCTCCATATTTGGTTGATGAGCTCAAAATATTCCTCGGGGGGTAATTCCGAACAAATTTTAACCGAGTCCTGCAAATCGGCAACCATGACTGCGAGATCAGTGAGCACCGGTTGGCGTTTGGTGAGCAATTCGCGTGCAATCACATCGCGCCTTGTAAGGATGTTGGCGAGGGCATCACTGTGCTCATTGATTGGCGCATACGCAACAAAAATACCTTCACGCAAAAAGAAGGCGTGGACACGGTATGGCAAATCGCCGATGGCAATCTCGAAATCAATTAGAGACTGGTTAGACAGCATTACTGCAATATCAGCACTTTTTTGCACCATGGCTCTAATTTCTGTATTGAGGTGGCAGCAGATATCATTCAACGCCTCTTGGGAGAGGCGGCTGTGGGCAAGCAGTGCATTGGCGGTAACCAACCCTGTCATTGTGTCATGTGGGAGACTGGCTGTTTGCAGTAAGTGAAAAATATTGCGTTCTTCTTCGCGTAGCGGCAGCGAGACATCGCTTCCCATTATCAAGTGGCGCCCAGCTTGGTTGCACCAATCAACATGAAAATTAAAATCGACCCAATACGCCGGCTCGGTAATTAAATCCAGAGAAAGTTGCGGTGAGAATACTGATGAAGAAATCGGCTTATGTGTGTCGCCTAATTTGATGTCGTTGTTCATGGCAAATCTGAATTTGGTTGGATATGCGAAGCCAGCGAGCAGGCGCCGGGGGCGTAATATAGTTTCAGGTGAACTCCTTGAACATGAATGACCCTCCGTGCGCATGACGGAGCTGGGAACTACGATAACTTCAACTGTGCCTTCGAT
>JAQTLM010000039.1 GCA_028714895.1 Gallionella sp.
GAACAGTTTGTCTGACGACCATAGCGAGTTGGTCCCACTCCTTCCCATCCCGAACAGGACAGTGAAACGACTCCGCGCCGATGATAGTGTGGATTACCCATGTGAAAGTAGGTCATCGTCAGACTCCCTTAAAACAAAACGCCCCTCCAGAAATGGTGGGGCGTTTTGCTTTATGGAATTTGATTTGTGTCCTACTTGAACGAAGTGACATGCGCCGCAGGCGCTTGTTGCGGCGGAGACTCATATCGGCTTCATCGATGTGATGTCGGAACCAAAGTAGGTCATCGTCAGACTCCTTATAAGCAAAAATGCCCCTCCAGAAATGGTGGGGCGTTTTGCTTTATGGAATTTGATTTGTGACCTACTTGAACGAAGCGACAACACGCCGCGAAGCGGCTTGTTGCGGCGTTGGCTAACATTCGTTTTTTGAATGTTAACCCCCAGCGGGGCGGCCATAGCCAAAGTAGGTCATCGTCAGACGCCTCGCAAAGCGCCTCACGCAGGTTGCAAGTTTATCGTTCTGAGAATATTCGTCCAATCGTTTTGAATAGTTCACGCTTTTCCATTTTCATCTTACGAAAATAGCGCAGCAGCGTTTGTTCCTCCTCCTCGCTTTTGCTCATTGCAGGTGTTTTTGCAGATGATTTATCAACCTCTGAAAGTGCTACCAGCTCGGACACCTTGAGTCCGAATTCTTGTGCAATGAGCTGTTTTAACTGATCGCTGGCACCGTGCTTACCAGTTTCGATTCGAGAAATGCTGGGTGTTGTTGTCCCAACACGATGTGCTAATTCCTCTTGGCTCCACCCCTTCTTTAGCCGCAATTGTTTGATAGTTTTTCCGATACCCATAGTGAGAGAGTGTCGGCGCAGCTTACTCAATGCGCAATAACTCAAAACGCAATGTTGTTGACATAGTTATTACCTATAGAGCAATATACCGGACTGCGCAATTGGGCTGAAACGTCACTTCCATTGTTGCCATCACGTGCGAGATCAATGAGCCTCACATTTAGCATCAAGAAATAATGTAATTAAATCGATTTTACGGAGCTAATTGATGGCTGTTATTGACCTTGTTAAATGGAACGGCAATCCAAGCATACTGGCTTGGAAATTCCCATCTGAAGAGCTTTCAACGTGGACTCAGTTGATTGTCAATGAAACCCAAGAGGCTTACCTTGTAAAAGAGGGTGTCTATCAAGGGCCATTTGGCGCGGGGCGGCATACCCTCTCTACCGAAAACATCCCGTTATTGCGCAGATTAATTGGCATACCGTTCGGAGGGAAGTCTCCTTTTACTGCGGAAGTTTGGTACATCAACCGCGCTACCAATCTTGATATCCGCTGGGGCACACCTGACCCCATCCAATTGCAAGACCCAAAATATCAAATCATGATTCCGGTCAGAGCGTTTGGGCAATATGGTGTTCGGATTGTCGATGCAAAAAAGTTTTTGCTCAAGCTGGTCGGTACGCTTCCAGGCTTTGATGTAAATACATTATCAGAATACTTCAAGGGCGTTTTTACTACAAAAATCAAAACCGGGATTGCGACAGCGATCATTAAAAACGGGGTATCGGTTCTAGAGATTTCAACTCAGCTCGAAATACTTTCCGATATGCTCAAGGCATCTCTCGCGCCAGAGATGGAAGATTACGGTGTTGGATTGGCGCAATTCAATATCCACTCAATCAATGTCCCTGAAGATGATTCAGCGGTCATCACCTTGAAAGCCGCATTGGCCAGGCGAACAGAAATGGGGTTGCTTGGGACTAACTACCAGCAGCAGCGCAGCTTTGATGTGTTGGAAACTGCTGCGGGCAATGAGGGCACAGCTGGCGGCGTGATGGGCGCAGGTATGGGGATGGGTATGGGCATGGCAATGGGTGGCCCAATGGGCGGCGCGTTTGCTCAGTTAACTCCACAAATTCAAGCGGGTATGGCGCAGCCTGCTGGAGGTGGACAGCCTCAAGCCGTGTGTCCAAAATGTAATGCTGCCAATGCTCCAGGGACGCGATTTTGCGGCAGTTGTGGCGGCGCTCTTGCTGGCACTCCAAATGAAGTTAAGCAAACAATAGTGACGTGTGATAAATGCAACACGATCATTCCAAAGGGATCGAGATTTTGTCCAAATTGTGCCGACCCAGTCAATGCATGCCCTGCATGTGGTGAAGACAACCCAACTGAAGCAAAGCAGTGTCGTAAATGTGGCAAGTCAATGCCAGTTGACTGCGGAAACTGCAAGTCGGCAATCCCTGAAGGCGTTAAGTTCTGCCCTGAATGCGGAACAAAAACCACACCTTCATGCAAAAAATGTGGGGGCGATCTGAGCAGTGGTGCGAAGTTCTGCAACACCTGTGGCGAGCCTCAACAGACGGACTAGAAATTCAAAAAACGGGGTTAATTATGCGTTCTATGGGATTGTTCAATATTGCTGCATTAGTCGCCAGCATAATGGTGTTGGCGATAGCTGCTGTTTTGGTGCCCGATAAATCGTGGAGCAATGCGGCAATCACATCATGTGTGATTTTTGCATTGTCAGTTGGATTTGTTTTTTATGCCCCTTCAGTAGTTGCAAAAAAACAGGGTGACAATAACGCCGCTCAAATGGCTTCACTTGGCCCACTCGGCGTTATCACCGGCTGGACGCTCCTGCTGACAGCTGGTGCTTTTGTCCTTGCTATTCTCGGCATGGACAAGTTGGCATGGTCATTGGACATATTCGCTATTGGCTCATTCATTATTAGCGGGTTGATGCTACGCGCAGCTACAGATGTGATTGGTAATGTAGCAGCTCAATATTCTGCACCCAGCAAACATGTCGGTTGGCAAGGAGAAATTCAAGGTTTGCGCAGCATCGCATCCGATACCAAATCCAAAGCCTCTTTGGAGCAGCTTGCAGAAAAATTGCGTTACGCAGCCAGTGACGTGCCAGGCGGTTCGCCACAAGATAATTCAATCGCTAGTGAGGTGCAGGGCATCAGCGAGCAACTCAATGTAGACAGTGCTGCAAATGTGCAGAGCCAAATTTCAAAAATAGAAATGCTGATTGCACAACGTGATGTGTTCTTGCGGTCGGCGCGCAACAAAGCTTAATTTTATTTCAACTCCATACAAGAGGCTGCCATGTCAGAAAAATGTACTAGTTGCGGTGCAGAAATTGAATATGCGGCAGGAAGCCAGTCACTAAAATGCCCTTACTGTGGCGCAGCCAATGAAATCCATAAGGCAGAGGATCAACTTCCAGACGCAGTTGAAAAGATTATTCCGCTGACGGTTAGCCAAGATGATTTAGAAAAACGCGTTTATGGTTATATGGCGAGTGGGGCTTATACACCAGACGACATGCTGGAGGCAGCTACATTCACCAAGCAGGAATGTTTTTATGTGCCAGCATTTTTGTTTCGTGTTGAATATGAAGCTACTTGGACAGCATCATTTGGGTATGACCGAACGGAGCATTACACAGAATATGTGTCAGTTACGAAGTCATCTGGTAGTGGCAGTTCATATCACTCTTGGACGGTACAGGAACCTAGAACCAGAACAAAGACTGTTACGGATTGGCGACCAGCAAACGGCGTAGATGCAGGCATCGTTTCCGTTTCGACATACGCGGGGAAAACATTGCGTGATTCGGCATTATCCCCGAATGATATTGTCCCCTTTACGATTGCCAAAGGAGGCATTACAGATTTCAATCCCTCTTTTATGAAGGGGGTGCAAGCCGAAAGTTTTGTTGTGCCAGAGGCCAGTGCATTTTCGTCACTCAAGGAGGAAATAAATTCGAATATTGATCGAAAAGTGCAAAGTCATGGTCAGGGTGATCACCAAAAAGATTGGCATTGGAATGCCAAAATGAGCCATTCAACAAACACCTTATACGTGCCAATTTGCCATGCTGTATTTGATTATCAAGGAACGGAGTATCACGTTTGGATAGATGGCATAGGTGAATCGGAAATTCGGGCAGACAAACTGCCGGAGGATAAAGATAGGAAGAAATTGGTCTACCTTGGGTTTATTCCTGTGGGAGTGGCAATTATCGGCCTGATAGCAACCTCCGTTATCTGGGCGTTCACCTGGGGTGGTCTAGTGGCGGCAGCTTTTCTTGGGGGATACGCTGCAATTAGGCGTAAGTCCATTATTGGATATTCGAAAAAAATTCGGGATTCATTATTGACGCAGATTCATGCGTCTTCGAGTGCCATGAATGAAATGACCAGCGAAGAGCGTGACAAGTTGGCCAAAGCTTTCCAGCGCCCTGAAAAACCTTTATTCGCCAAGACGCATCAAGATAAGGCAGTTCTTCCTGTGCTATCTATGGTGGCATTGCTAGGGGCGGGCATCCCCAGCTATTTTGCGAGTCCGGGCTATTTGGAAAATAGTTTGAGGCCATCTGAAATGAGGGTAGAACCTGCTCAGGATTTGCCTAAGGTAGTGCCTGTCGCTGTTTCTGCACCTGTGATAACTGCACCTGCTGTATCTGCCGTGGAATCCGCTTCATCTGTTTCTGCCAACATGGTGACAGAAACTTCGCCGCTTACGCAGCAAGTCAGTCAAGCACCAGACAATGGAAGTGCAGAACTAATCGAATCCACAAGGCAAGAGGCTCGCACTTGCATGCAGCAGCAGAACTATGATTGTGCTGAAGCAAATCTGAAAACCATACTGCGATTGTCTCCGAATGATTCGGAATCTGTCACAGCACTTCAGGAAATTAAACAAATCAGAACAAACGCTTTTAAAGGAGACTGGAATGCAAAATAGTAAATTAGTAGTTGCTATGCTGGGATTGTCGTTGCTAACAACACAATTAAACGTAAGGGCGGCGGACCAAGGCGGATGCGATAAAGGTGATGCGGCAGGGATGGCTGCAATTGGTGGATTGTTTGGTGCATTAGCCGGTAATGCAGGCAATAAAGGTGAAGCAGCAGCAATTGGTGCGATTGTTGGAGCCTTGGGTTGCATTGCATTTAACAGCCAGACTGTACAAGCAAAAACGAACGATCAAGTTCTTGGGGAAATTTCGAAGGGTGGCAGCAATGCTATTCAATCTCCAACGGTGGTCACTTACTTGCCTGCCACAAATGCGCCTAATTATTCACCCGGAGCAACTGTGAAGATCGATTCCACAATTACGGTTGCTTCAAAACCGGGTGATGCCACAGACATCAAGGAGCGATATACCATCATTGATCCTTCAAATCAGCCCAAGAAAGATTTTGAAAAAGCTGTCGCAACAACAGGTGGGCAATTTAATAATTCACTTTCGTTTGACTTGCCAAAAGGAATGCCAAAAGGTTTGTATAAAGTCAAAACACAGTTGATGATAAACGGCGTTGTGGCACGCGAAAGCGATTTACCAATGAGAGTAATTTAGATTTCGACAAGTGAGTGCATTATGATGAAGTGGATGTTGCTTACCTTGTTTATTGCCGCAGCCAATCTTGCGCAAGCTGACGAAAATGTACGCGGTCACTACCGTAAAGATGGCAAATATGTGCAATCCCACAAACGATCTAATCCCGATGATCGCCGCTACAATAATTACAGCAGTGAAGGCAGAAAAAATCCTTACACAGGAAAAAAGGGCACACAGCGAAATGAAATGAGCAAAAAACCTGCGCGTAATAAAAAACATTGAAAATTAGAACAATCTTGCCAAGAGAAAGGCTGCTAAAACTCTTTGCCAAAGCCATGCCGGTGATGTGAAAATGCTGCCAGCCCTGCTGGCATTATGAACTAACCAAAATTGTGTATGCGCTCACAAAGCCACCAGCGGCGATGAGCAAGAAGCCAAGAACAAGAAGAGAAATGCCAAGGCGCTGGCTTCTCTCAACGTGAGTATTCAGCCCGCCTACTATTTTCAAGTCTACGGTTTGGTTACTCAGGTAAGCCGAAAGCGATTGAAAATTGGTTTCAGCAGCGAGTTGCGCAAGGACGAGGGAATCAAGAATTTTCTTGACACGCCAAGCCAAGAGAAGAGAACCTGCTCCGGTAAGAAGTGGGCCGATAATTTTGAGTGTGAACATGTGTCTCCTTGATGTGCCTAACGAATAGCGTTTGCCCGCAGCCCTCCCCAAGCTTGTTAAACTCGCAACCTATCGGCGGCGGATAAACCTCGTTATTGGTTGACGGTAACTGTTGCAGCGATAGATTGTTGCGCAAGAATTCCATCTTGGTCAGGTTTGGTTACAAACGGCGCATTACAGGGGTTGTGCAAAGATGTAATTCTGTCGTTTAACTCCGACATGGCGACCGCGAAATTTTTGATACATTGTTCTAGCAGAGATTTTGCGTTTAGCTGTCTCTCTCTAGCGAAGTCGACCAAAGTCCATTGCTGCGTGGACGAGTCAAAGTACTCTCCGTACAAACGGTAAGACTCGGTTTGTTTTCCGATGTGGAGACGGAGAATCCGACCTGCCGCCGTCGTAACAATCAGTTCTTGCAAGAACTCATAATTAAGGTTCATTTAGTGAGGCTCCTCTGATAACGTAGAAGTAACAGGTGCTGCGCGGCTTTGTCACGCAATGGGCGTGCTGATAGCCGGTTTATACCGGAAGCTTGCCAACAATTATATTTGCGGTCGCCTCGCTGAAGCTCTCAGAAAGTAGGTCTTTACGAATTTCTTCGGGCGTTTCACCTTCAATGGTAATCTGCCGACCTTGCTCCGTTGGTGAAATAATCAGGGTTGACGAATCATTGCTTTGGACGGAACCTGGGTCGTCTGTGCCTTGAGTAGTGTGAACTCGATAACCGCCTTCGTCGTAAACTTCAATTTCCACGGGGCGACCTTCGATCACTCCCTTAAAGATGGATTTCCATGTGTCTGCCATGTTAGCTCCTATATCGGTTGAAGGCTTACTCTCGGTCGAAATGCACAGAGTGTGTTATCTTTAAAATTCTGTGTTGATGCGGCTGATGGAAACAATGATCCCGTCGGAATCGTTTTATCAGACCAGAAATGAAAAACCCCGGATTCATCACCTACCCGAAGGTGGGGAGAGGAGTGGCCCGGGGACTGCGCGTGCATTATAACTGCCCTGTAAACGGGGTGCAAAATTATTTGGAGACGACCTGATGGAGTTAAAGTCCCTCATTGGCGCGCTGTCAACTGAGCGCTTGACTGGCTACCGGCGCACTGGCCGTAGCGAAACGGCAGAGCATATTTTGCAGCGTTATCTTTGGAACATCCAACTGTGTGAGGCACTTTATCCGACGCTCAATTTGTTGGAAGTGACGCTCCGAAACACGTTGCATTCCGCACTGTGGCAGCATACGGGACACGAAGATTGGTATGCCTCATTTCCTTTTGATCAACGCGAAGCGCTGGCGATTCAAGACACCGTGAATCTGCTCAAGCGAAATCAGAAGCCGGTTACGCCAGGCGCTGTGGTGGCGGAAATGAGCTTCGGTTTCTGGTGCAGCTTATTTGATGTTCGTTACGAGCACAGCCAAAGACTATGGCCTTGGCTGGTGGGTCAGGCACTTCCTCATGCTCCGCGTCACGAGCGCCAGCGCAAATCCCTCTCGCGCCGGTTGAACCGCATACGTTTGCTGCGCAACCGCGTATTTCACTATGAACCTATTTGGCATTGGCACGATTTGACGGATCAACATGCCGAGGCGGTCGAGTTGTTAACATGGCTCAATGCTGACATGGCAGCCGTTCTGGCATCGGTAGATCGGTTCTCTGTCATTCACAACGCGGGTGAGCAGGGCGCACCGCTGTTGCCGATTGCATAAGTGATAGCGTGTGAACTCACTGCAACGAGCAGTGATTGAAAAGGTGAGTG
Source organism: Gallionella sp. (assembly GCA_028714895.1). Classification (GTDB taxonomy): domain Bacteria; phylum Pseudomonadota; class Gammaproteobacteria; order Burkholderiales; family Gallionellaceae; genus Gallionella. The sequence continues at coordinate 7,802 of JAQTLM010000039.1, forward strand.
TGACGCTTGCCCGGTGCTGGAAGATTAAATGATGGGGTGCAAGCTGTTGATCGAAGCCCCAGCAAACGGCGGCCGTAACTACCGGATGCCTCTAAAAATCCAGATTTCATCCCAACTGCTGCGTTGCGTAAAAAATTTCTTGCTTGCATATAAAACATATGCGGCGCGGCGAAATTTTTTCCGCGCCTTGCATTTGGGCGAACTCTGAATTTTTAGAGGCATCCTTAACGGTCCTAAGGTAGCGAAATTCCTTGTCGGGTAAGTTCCGACCTGCACGAATGGCGTAACGATGGCCACACTGTCTCCACCCGAGACTCAGCGAAGTTGAAATGTTTGTGAAGATGCAATCTCCCCGTGGCTAGACGGAAAGACCCCATGAACCTTTACTGTAGCTTTGCATTGGATTTTGAATAAACCTGTGTAGGATAGCTGGGAGGCTGTGAAGTAGGGACGCCAGTCCTTATGGAGCCAACCTTGAAATACCAGCCTGGTGTGTTTGAGATTCTAACCTAGACCCCTTATCGGGGTTGGGGACCGTGCA
>JAQTLM010000040.1 GCA_028714895.1 Gallionella sp.
CTCCGGCGGTGCCGTTGAGGATGTCTTCATAGGGCTGGGCGGTTCCGACGAGGTTGCCCTGGGCATCGCGCGCGGCCTGGATGCCGGTTTTGACGGGGTCGAGGTCGGTGGGGGCGATGTCGCCGGTTATTGTGTTGGTGGGTTGAAGCGCAGCAGGCGCGTCTACGAAGCGGATACCGAAGTCGCCTTCCACAAAATTCTGGTTGAGGGTAATGCGAGTGCCGTTGTTGTCGTAGACGGTAAATTCGCCGTTGCTCAACTCGCCAGCAAAACTGCCGTCATAACTGACATAGGTGCCGTTGGCAAGCCGATAAAACGAGGCCAGTGCCTTGCCATCCAGCAGGATGGAGTTGAAACCGTTTTTGTCTTCGATGAGAACTTGCTCGCCTGTCTTGACGTAGTACTTGTCGTCGCCCCCTCCGCCCGCCAGATAATCGCGGCCGTCGCCGCCGTAGAGCTGATCGTCGCCAGCGCCGCCAATGAGCAGGTCATCCCCTTTGCCACCCTTGAGTATCCAGTTCCGAACAGGTGCAGTGTCATCGACAATGAGTACGTCGTTGCTGCCTGTGGCGCTTTCGTTGAGGGTGGCATCCAGCGCTCCACTAAAGCTGGAGCCGAAATATAAATCGGTGGAGACAAAACCGGCACGGTTGTTTGCCGCCCATGCGTCGTAGGCGGCTTTGAGGCTGGGGTCGGTGCTGGTAGCAAGGTTGTCGAGGATGGCGGTGCAGGCTGGCGTGAGCGCTTGTGCTGTTGTTAATGCGTCAACAGCCCTTAAACTTGGCAGTGAGTCCAGTTGGCTATTTGCTGTTGCCAGAGCTGCTGTATGGGTACTGTCATAAGCAAGTATCTGTTCACGATGCGCTGTGAACATGCGATACACCGCTTTTGCATCCGCAACAGTCACATTGTTATTGTCGTTGTAGAGACCGAACATCGCGGCTTCGACGTAAGAGCGTGTCTCCCAACCAGCTGGGCTCTGATATCGGATGGCATACCACGCCTGCGCTCTGGCATCAGCCGGATCACTCTGGCTAAAGGCATCTTTAAGCAAGCCTTTCATCTTGGGCCCCATCGAACCTAAAAATGTCATAGCAAAAAGAGCCATACGCTCAGTAGTATTAGGCACTGTCGTACCAAGGGCAGTATTTAGACGCCTGTCGATCTCTGTTCGAATCGTGTCGAAGGTTGCCGAAATCTGATCTATCGTACTATAGCCAAACGTTGTTACAGGAGCCCCAATTGCAACTTGATCAGCAGCCGTATATCCATTCGTGGCATTGGCAATATCGGCTGCCCGCTTATCGAGTATCGCGTTCAGTGCAATGTTAAGATCAACCGAAGACCCGGTGTGATGGCCTGTCGTATCTACAGGCCAGGTTTGGTTAATTGTGGCGATAAGCTGATTCTCATAGGCCTGCTCTCTATCCTTCGCCGTTTGGGTCAGGGCCCCATTGTTTCTATTTCTATCAACGCCAAGAACCTTCTCGATGATATCTGTTAAGACAACATCGAGCGTTATGTGCCCATCATTTAATGCGAATCCCCAACCGATTGTCGGATTGCCAGTGATATCAACATAGGGTGCAAAGGTCTCGCCTTCAACGGCCTTGATGAGGACTTTCAGTTGTTGTGTGTAAACAGCAGGATCAAGCGTGGTCGAGTAGGTCATGGTCATGGCGGTTACTCCTTGTGAGATGTTTTCTTGAAGTGATAGAGACATACGGGTTCGAGAACGAGTTGGTTACCAAAATCTGTCGCACGCAGCTCGGTAAGCTTTACATCGGCATTCTCATCATAGAACTCGCCGTAAATGCGCTCATTGATGAGCCACAGGTTCTGGCCGGTGTGGCCTCTCCAGTCCCATAATCTGGAATAAATGCGCTTCAGATCTTTTGACACGACAAACAAATTCAGTTGGTGTTGATCGCTATAGCTCGGCATGACTCTGCCTTTAAGCTTATGACAGCGCGATGACCATTGTGGATTGTCTGATCGGGTGACATCGTTGCCAAACTGAACAACACTGAGTTCTTGCTCTGGCAGCGGCTGATTGCTGCTTTCTTCGACGCCCGGGCTGCCTTTCAGGTCAAACTTGAGGCGACGAAATACGACACTGCCTTCTTTAATATCGTGCCATGCCTGTTCCAGTTCTTTTTGTGAAAACTCGCCAGGATTCGCCCATGCTTCTCGGATGATTGCTTTGTAAAACTCCAAATGCTTCTCTGGGTCAAGGTTCTCCCATTCCACTTTCTTGATTTTTTCTTTCAGCATCGGCGCAATCTGCTGCCCGCAAGACAGCGGCTCGTTGCGCCGCGCAAAATATTGCAGATTCTGAAGATAAAGCGAACAAACTTCCTTATCCCCCGGCTTTTTATATTCCTCCAAATTCCAATCGATCATTTCCTTTGGTGCTGGGTCAAGCACATAGTCGTCGGTGCTGAGGCCTTGCTCGGCATCATGCTTTGCAGAAACATTGTTGTCCGTAGGTGTGCGCATGGCCGCGAGCGATGACAGCCGCGCCTCATAAGTCCGCTTCACACAAACCGCATCGGAACAACCATTGCGCTCTTTCATCCATTGCTTCTGCGCTTGCTTGATAGTGTCAGCCTCCTTAGCATCTTGTAGGGCCGCCTTGTATGCCGCGCTCAATTCATCATCCAACTTCGATAGTTCCGCGTTGTCGCAGATGAGCTTCTCAACCTTGGTCGCAACCTTCGCACAATCGAAGCTCGCCGTCTGAGCTGTCTGCATCATAGACAGCCCGCCTATCAAGCAGATCACGTACCACAGATACCGTTTGAGATAGGCGTTCATGCGACTGCCCTCACTTTCTCTTCATTCGCCGCTTTGCGCCATCGCATTCGAATGCCTAGTACGTTGCCCGCCCCGGCAAAGAGTTCGTTGCCGCCGCCGCCATCCAGATAGTTTGTTCCTGCACCGCCGTCAAGCTGGTCGTTGCCGCTGCCGCCGATGAGGGTGTCGTTGCCGCCGTCGCCATAGAGGGTGTCGTTGCCGTCGCCGCCGTCGAGGTAGTCGTCGCCGTGGAGGGCGGCATCAATATAGGAGGCGTCGCCGCTGATGTTGTCGTCGCCCGCTCCGCCGAACAGGATGTCGTTGCCCGCTTCGCCGATGAGGTCGTCTTGTCCGCCTTCGCCGTACACCACGTCGCTGCCGTCTCCCGCCCAGACGTGGTCATTGCCTGCCCCGGCGTAGATGACGTCGTTGCCGAAATCGGGTGGGTTGGTGGCGCCGGTGACGGGGGCGAATAGGGTGGTGTCGGTTTGCGGGGTGATGGTCCAGTTGAACGGGGCGCTGCTGGTGTGGTACCAGTCGGTGCTGCCTATTTGATAGCGCGGGTCGGTTTCGAGGATGTATTGGGCGGTGTAGTCGGAATCCCCCAGGATGTGGTCGTCGCCTGCTCCGGCGATGATGAGGTCGTTTCCTCCGCCTCCGGTGAGGACGTCGTTGTCCGCCCCGGCAATCAGGGTGTCGTCGCCGGCGTTGCCCGCGAGCCAGTCGCCCTTTGCGCCGGTGGCGGTTTCGGTGTTGCCGTTGGCGATGGCTGTTGCTGTGTCTGTCTGGGTGTTGGCGTAGATGCGGTCGTTGCCCGCATCGCCCGCAAGGATGTCTGCGCCCTGTCCGCCTTCGATGAGGTCGTTGCCGTTCTCTCCGTTGAGGTAGTCGGAGCCGTTGCCGCCTTCGATCCAGTCGTTGCCGGCACCGCCGCCGGCGTTGTCGTTGAGCTCGCCGCTCATGATGTGGTCGTCTCCGGCGGTGCCGTTGAGGATGTCCTCATAGGGCTGGGCGGTTCCGACAAGGTTGCCCTGGGCGTCGCACGCGGCCTGGATGCCGGCTTTGACGGGGTCGAGGTCGGTGGGGGCGATGTCGCCGGTGATGGTGGTGGTAATGGCTTGGGTTGCCGTGTCTGCCAGTTGCAGGCCGAGATTGCCACTCTGAAAATTCTCAATGATGGCGACGGTGCCGTCGGCAAAAGTGAGCGTGAGATTAGTATCCAGAGTGACAGTGATGGTGGGGTCGGACAAGTAGGCATAGGTTCCGTCGGCGCGCTTTTCGATTACGCCCGAAATGATGTTGCCTGCCTTGTCCTTGAGGATGCCTTTCCCATCCGAATCCCGGATAGTGTCGCTGCCTTCGAGGGTGTAGGTGTCGTAACCAGTGCCACCATCCAGCGTGTCGGCTCCCGCGCCGCCGATCAATTGGTCGTTGCCTGTGCCACCGGTGAGGGTGTCGATGCCGTCGCCGCCATATAAAAAATCATTCCCCGCGCCACCATCCAGTGTATCGTCTGTCGTGCCGCCGATCATGGCATCGTTATTGGTTCCTGTTCCGACAGTGTTGAGTGCGTCTGCACCGGACTGGATTGTCCAGTAGTTGTCTTGCGACAGAAATGAACGGGCGGTTTGGTCGCCATTCAGGTATTGGCTGATGATGGCGTTGTCTAGCTGACTGACGGTTTTGTTGCTCGACCAGCTTGAGCCGATATCGACAAGGTCAAACGCAATTCCGCCTGTGATGGCGTTGAAGAAATTCTTGGTGAAACCGGACTGCATGAAGTAGTAGTCGGCGATGGCTGTGTCTATCAAAGCCTTGCCCAATGCGCCATCCTTGAGGTTGGCACCGTATTGGGTAAGTTTGTTGATGTCGGCAGCAAAGCGGGCGAGTAGGCCGTCGGCGTTGGTGTAGCCGACTTTAATCTGGTCGTTGAGGAGATGTGAAAGAAAGTCCGCTTTTCTCGTGTTTGGATCGCTGAAATATAACGCCCTGTCAAAAATCTCCGCCATCAAATTTGGCAGTGCGTAGGTATCCATGCGCAATGCAGGTTGCATGATTAGGGACGCGTGCAAGACTATAGAGTGCAAGTCGCCTGCCGACACATTTTGTTCGCCGCCCACAATGATCGGGTTGTTAGGCCCAACGACGTTGGGTAACCATGCAAGTACTTGACTCAATACCTCGCCATGCACGAAATAGTTGGTGATGTTGGCTTGGCGAGCAGCGTAATCCAGCGGATTAAAAAGCAAGAAATCGGAATCGGCATATAAATTGAGGGCAAGCGCAGCCTCTACCGCAGCGATTGCTGCTGGATTAGCTGCCGCCAATTCAAACGGTGCTTGGGCATAGGTGGTGGCGGATTTACCGAACCACACACCCATCACTGAGGCCAAGCCGCCTCCCAATGAGTGCCCGGTGAAGGTGATGTTGCCGCCATATTGCGCCTTGACTTGCTCATAGAACAGTGCAGCCTGAACAAGCTGTACCGATCCGCCGATTGCTGCCGCATTACCGAACAAGAAGTCTTGCGCGGTCTGCGCCACGTTGACCGTGTCCGTTCCTTTATAGGCAATGACGATGTCCGTGCCGTTACTGTAAGCGCGTGCAGTGAAACCGGTGACTGAACTGACAATGCCATTTGGGTAGATCGGAAGTTCTGCCCAGCCAGTTGGTAGTGTTAATTTGTTGTCTTGCCCTCTAACATTGTTATAAACGTCTGCGGATAGGGCGGCGTAATCAAATTGGGAAACCATGATTGTTCTCCTTGTGCGTGAATGCTAGTGAGGACTTTTATAGGTTGCGGATATTCTCTTAGTATGGTCACGAAGTCTGTCGTCCTTCATTTCCACCGCCTTGTCGGTTAGCGAAATATATTTCGAGTTATTCTCTGGCTCGGTATCAATCCACAAATTAGTTTCATAAATCGCTTCTGGAATTTCGTTAAATGGGATGCGCTGCCATTGCCCAGCTTCATAGCGGTAAGGTACATACTCCGGGAAGGGTTTGCCGTACTGGCGGAACTCCACCTCGGTAAATGGGGTGCCCACAACGTAGAATTTGCCCTGATATACATTCAGCACTTGCGGCAAAAGGTTTTCATGCCAGGTGATTTCTTTATTACCAAATTCTGGCAATTTGAAAATCAGCCAATATTCTCGCGGCAAGTTGCCATAGTTTGATCCGGTATAAACACTCTCGTAGCGCCGCTTCTGCGTGATGGTGATAACTCGGCCATCAGAGAGTTTGATTTCTTCCTGCCACGTGAGCGTGTTGTCTCCGCAGCCGCCTAGCATCGGCACACTGGCAAGTGCCATTCCAAACGTCAGGTGTTTCAATAATTTGGTCAAGTTCATCATGCTGCGCTCCTTTCAAGAAAGGGTTGATAGTTGTAATCGTTTGCCGCTTCTCGCTTACTTCGCCCAAACAAAACATTACAGGCTTCGCCGTCGAGGTAGTTGTTGCCGCCCGCAGCGGAGAGGGAATCATCTCCCCCTCCCCCGAAAAGTTCATTGCCGCCCATGTCGGCATACAGGGTATCGGCGCCGTCGCCGCCGTCCAGGTAGTTGCCGCCGCCCAGCGCGGTGAGGGTGTCGTTGCCGGTTCCGCCATCGAGGAAGTTGCCGCTGGCATTCGAGATGCCCAGTTCGTCGTCGCCCGCGCCGCCCAGCAGGGTGTTGCCGTTGCTGTCGCCGTACAGGGTGTCGTTGCCGTCGCCGCCATCCAGATAGTTTGTTCCTGCGCCGCCGTCAAGCTGGTCGTTGCCCGCCCCGCCGATGAGGGTATCGTTGCCGCCGTCGCCATAGAGGGTGTCGTTGCCATCTCCGCCGTCGAGGTAGTCGTCGCCGTGCAGGGCGGCATCAATATAGGAGGCGTCGCCGCTGATGTTGTCGTCGCCCGCTCCGCCGAACAGGATGTCGTTGCCCGCTTCGCCGATGAGGTCGTCTTGTCCGCCTTCGCCGTACACCACGTCGCTGCCGTCTCCCGCCCAGACGTGGTCATTGCCTGCCCCGGCGTAGATGACGTCGTTGCCGAAATCGGGTGGGTTGGTGGCGCCGGTGACGGGGGCGAATAGGGTGGTGTCGGTTTGCGGGGTGATGGTCCAGTTGAACGGGGCGCTGCTGGTGTGGTACCAGTCGGTGCTGCCTATTTGATAGCGCGGGTCGGTTT
>JAQTLM010000041.1 GCA_028714895.1 Gallionella sp.
AATTACTCGCAAGCCAAACTTAATGCAGTGGCGAGGAAATTGAATGAGCGCCCAAGAAAGACACTAAACTACCAAACACCGGCAGAGCGATTTGCTCAATCTGTTGCATCTACCGGTTGAATCCAAGGATGAAAGAGGTTTGTCTACGCCGAGAGTTTCAACGCGGTTAGCGCAAGCCGTTTGCCGAGCGCCATGCATAATTTTTTTTCGGCTTCCGAAACCGGTTGGTCGTTGGCGAGCCCCGCCACATGGCTTGCGCCATAAGGCGTGCCGCCGCTTTGCGTAGCGGCGAGTTCCGGCTCGGAGTAGGGCAGGCCGACGATGATCATGCCGTGATGCAGCAACGGCAGCATCATCGACAGCAGGGTGCTTTCCTGCCCGCCATGCATACTGCCGGTGGAAGTGAACAGCGCGGCGGGTTTGCCGGCCAGCGCATGCTTTATCCACAATCCGCCGGTGCCGTCCAAGAAATATTTCATCGCGGAGGCCATGTTGCCGAAGCGGGTGGGGCTGCCCAAGGCGAGGCCGATGCACTCATCGAGATCGCGCAATTCTGCGTAAGGCGCGCCGTCGGCCGGAATGCTGGGCTCTGTTGCCTCGCATACCGCAGAGACCTTCGGCACGGTGCGCAACCGGGCACGCGCGCCGCCTGCTTGTTCGATGCCGCGCGCAATAAGTTGTGCCATCTGTCGCGTGGCGCCATGCTGGCTGTAGTACAGCACCAGGATTTCTTTGTCGGTTATCATGCGCGGATTATAAGGGCTTTCGCACAACTGCTGTACCTGGCGATGCTTCGCCGAAAGCGGTTCAAAATCCTTTTCAGGTTGAGGTAGTAATCCATGCAAGAGAATTGGCGGAACCTTCTGAATTTTATGCGCTTCGTTGCGGTGCGCTTCCATCAGGATCGCTGCATACAGATTGCGGCGAGCCTGACCTTTACCACGCTGCTGTCGCTGGTGCCATTGCTTACCATCGCCCTAGCGATGTTTTCGGCGTTCCCGGTGTTCGAGGATTTTTCCAGCCAGATCAGGGCTTACCTGATTAACAATCTGATACCGGATATGGCGGGGAAAATCATCACGCAATATATGCGGCAGTTCACCGAGAGCGCGATGCACCTGACGGTGGTCGGCATCGTGTTTCTGGCGGTGACGGCGATGCTGATGATGCTGACCATAGACCATGCATTCAATACGATCTGGAGAGTGTCCCGTCCGCGGACATTGCTCAAACGGCTGGTGATTTACTGGGCGGTGCTCACGCTCGCGCCGTTGCTCATCGGCGCGAGCCTGTCGTTGACCTCCTGGCTGGTCGGATTGTCGATGGGCTATGCCAAACAGATTCCGGTGTTCGGCGTGGGCGCGCTGAAAATATTGCCGGTGCTGTTTACCACGCTGGCCTTCGCGATGTTGTTCGAGCTGGTGCCGAATCGCCATGTGCCGCGTTCGCATGCATTGATCGGCGCGGTTGCGGCCGCAATTGTTTTTGAATCCATGAACCGCGTGTTTGGCTATTACATCAGCTATTTTCCCACTTACAAGCTGGTATATGGTGCGTTCGCCAGCGTGCCGGTTTTCCTGATGTGGATTTACCTGTCCTGGCTGACCACCTTGCTCGGTGCGGTGATCGCGGCGTCATTGTCGCATTGGCGCGCTCCCACAGCGCAAAATTTATCGCCTGCCACCCAATTGCTGGATGCGCTGCGCGTATTGCAATTCCTGGCAAGCGGTTTGCAACAGGGTAGGGTGAGCACTTTTCCGGAATTATCCAGATCGTTATATCTCGGTTATGACGTGCTGGAAAAAATTCTTGGAAAGCTGGCAAGTGCCGATATGGTGCGCAAGGCAGAGGGGCAAGGCTGGTTGCTGATGCGTGATGCGAACCATATTCGCGCCGCCGAACTGTTGCGCCTGTTCGTGCTGGACAGCAGCTCATTGCCCGCCGGGCGGGGCGACGGCCCGTTGCGGCAATGGATTGCGGCCTGTGCCGGGCAGCTTGAACAAAGCGCCGATCTGACCTTGCAGGAACTCTTTGCGCGCAGCGCGGAGCACCCCCGGTGATAATTGTCCGGCAGGCAGCCGGTGCATGAAATACCCCCTGCACAGATGCGGCCGTTAACGGCGCACAGAAAGCGGTTTCACAGCCAGCCGGAATTTTGAGGACAGCCCTTTTTACGGTATCATCGCCTTCCATGACAAAGTACATCTTTATTACCGGCGGCGTTGTCTCTTCTCTGGGGAAGGGCATCGCCGCCGCTTCTCTTGCGGCCATCCTCGAATCGCGCGGCCTCAAGGTCACGATGCTCAAGCTTGATCCCTACATCAACGTCGATCCGGGCACCATGAGCCCGTTCCAGCACGGCGAGGTGTTTGTCACCGAGGACGGCGCGGAAACCGATTTGGATCTGGGGCATTATGAGCGGTTCATTTCCGCCAAGATGCGCAAGGCCAACAACTTCACCACCGGGCAGATTTACGACAGCGTGATCCGCAAGGAGCGGCGCGGCGAATATCTGGGCAAGACGGTGCAGGTGATTCCGCATATCACCAACGAGATTCAGTCATTTATCGAACGCGGCGCAGCGGCTTCGCTTGACGGCAAGGCCGATGTGGCAATCGTCGAAATCGGCGGCACGGTCGGCGACATCGAGTCGCTGCCGTTCCTCGAAGCCGCGCGGCAAATGGGCTTGCGCATGAGCCGCAACCAGGTGGCTTATGTGCATCTGACCCTGGTTCCCTATATTGCCACCGCCGGCGAATTGAAGACCAAACCGACGCAACACAGCGTGCAGAAATTGCGCGAGATCGGTATTTTTCCCACTGCGCTGGTATGCCGTGCGGACAGGCCGATCCCCGACGATGAGCGCGCCAAAATTTCGCTGTTCGCGAATGTGCGCGAAGAAGGCGTGATCTCGATGTGGGATGTGGACAGCATCTACAAGGTCCCGCAAATGCTTAACCAGCAAGGCCTGGACCGCATCGTCTGCGAAGAGCTGGGGTTGGACCTGCCGCCCGCCGATCTGTCGGTGTGGGCGAAGCTGGTGAACGCGCTGGAAAACCCGCAGCATCAAATCACCATCGGCATGGTCGGCAAATATGTCGATCTGACCGAATCCTACAAGTCGTTGATTGAGGCATTGCGCCACGCCGGCATCCACACCTCGACCCGGGTAAATATCGAATACATCGATTCGGAAGGCATCGAGACTTCCGGCACGCAGGGTTTAGCGCACTTCGACGCGATCCTGGTACCGGGCGGTTTCGGCAAGCGCGGTACGGAAGGAAAGATCGCCGCAATCCGTTTTGCGCGCGAAAACAAGATACCGTATCTGGGTATCTGCCTCGGGATGCAGCTCGCAGTGATCGAGTATGCGCGGCATGTCGCGGGCATGACTGACGCGAACAGCACCGAATTCAACCTGGAATCCGAACACCCGGTCGTCGCGCTGATCACCGAATGGCGCGATCGCGACGGCAGGGTCGAGACGCGCAGCAGCGATTCCGATCTGGGAGGCACCATGCGCCTCGGCTCGCAACGTTGCCCGATCAAGTCCGGCACGCTGGCGCAGCGCATCTATGGTGACGAAGTGAACGAGCGGCACCGCCATCGTTATGAGGTGAACAATCATTACGTGCCCGCACTGGAAAAAACCGGGCTGATCATTTCCGCGCGCACCCCTTCCGAGAATTTGCCGGAGATAATGGAGCTGCCGCAATCCATGCACCCGTGGTTCGTCGGCGTGCAGTTCCATCCCGAGTTTACCTCCACGCCGCGCACCGGACACCCGCTGTTCAAAGCCTTTGTCGAAGCGGCTTTGCAGCGTCAGTCAACACATAAAACAGAAACGGTGGCGGCATGAACACGGTTTTTTGTAGGTCGGGATTTATCCCGACGCAGCCATCACGTCGGGATAAATCCCGACCTACATCCAACAAGGCGGCAGCATGAAGCTGTGCGGTTTTGATGTCGGGCTGCAACAGCCGCTGTTCCTGATTGCCGGACCCTGCGTGATCGAATCGCAGCAAATGGCGCTGGATACCGCCGGGCAGTTGCAGGAAATCTGTCGTGAATTGAAACTGCCGTTCATTTACAAATCTTCCTACGACAAGGCCAACCGCAGTTCGGGAAAATCGTTTCGCGGCTTCGGCCTGGATGCCGGGCTGAAAATTCTCGGCGAAGTGAAGGCGCAACTCGGTGTGCCGGTATTGACCGACGTGCACGGTATCGACGAAATCGCGGCGGTCGCGGCGGTCGTGGATGTGCTGCAAACCCCGGCGTTTCTGTGCCGCCAGACGGACTTTATTCAGGCCGTGGCGAGTGCGGGCAAGCCGGTCAACATCAAGAAGGGGCAATTCCTGTCGCCGTGGGATATGCAGAACGTGGTGGAAAAAGCGCGCGACGCCAGCGGCCAGGACAACATCATGGTGTGCGAGCGCGGCGCGTCGTTCGGCTACAACAACCTGGTGTCGGACATGCGCTCACTGGCGGTAATGCGCAACACCGGCTGCCCGGTGGTGTTCGATGCCACGCATTCGGTGCAGTTGCCCGGCGGGCAGGGCACGGTCAGCGGCGGGCAGCGCGAGTTTGTGCCGGTGCTGGCGCGCGCCGCAGTGGCGGCGGGAATTTCCGGCCTGTTCATGGAGACGCATCCCGATCCGTCCCAAGCGCTGTCGGATGGGCCGAATGCCTTTCCGCTCGGACATCTCAAGGCGTTGTTGCAAACGTTGAAAGTGCTGGACGAAACGGTCAAGCGGCAAGGGTTGATCGAAGAAAACGTAAATTTGCGTAGTGTTTGAAAAAATAATTTAGCCACGGATTAACACGGATGAAACACAGATAAGCCCGTGCAATTATCCGTGCATATCCGCGTTAATCCGTGGCTAGTTTCCGTTTTGGGTTTAAGTGAACTTAAGGAAAAATATCATGAGTGCAATCGTTGATGTCATAGCCCGTGAAATTCTGGATTCGCGCGGTAATCCTACCGTGGAGGCGGACGTGTTGCTGGAGTCTGGCGTGATGGGGCGTGCCGCCGTGCCGTCCGGTGCATCCACCGGCACCAAGGAAGCGGTAGAGCTGCGCGATGACGACAAACAGCGTTACCTCGGCAAAGGCGTGCTGAAGGCGGTGGAATATGTGAATACCGAGATTGCCGAAGCGATCATCGGCCTGGACGCGGCGGAGCAAGCCTTTATCGATCAAACCATGATCGAACTGGATGGCACCGAAAATAAAGCGCGCCTCGGCGCAAATGCGATTCTTGCGGTGTCGATGGCGGTGGCTCGCGCCGCAGCCGAGGAAAGCGGCCTGCCGCTATACCGCTATCTGGGCGGCGCCGCGCGTATGGAAATGCCGGTACCGATGATGAATATCATCAATGGCGGAGCACACGCCACCGGCGGTGCCGATATCCAGGAATTCATGATCATCCCGGTAGGCAGCCAGAGTTTTCGCGAGGCGTTGCGCTGCGGCGCGGAAGTATTCCATAACCTGAAAAAAATCCTGCACCACCGTGGCCTCAGTACCACGGTGGGCGACGAGGGCGGCTTCGCGCCTGCCTTGGGTTCCAACGAGGCCGCGCTGAAAGTCATTGTGGAAGCCATTGAGGCGGCAGGCTATGTGCCCGGTGCGGACGTGGCTATCGGCCTCGATGCCGCCGCCTCGGAATTTTACAAGGATGGCCAGTACCACCTGAAAGCGGACGGGCTGACACTCAATTCCGCGCAGATTATCGACCTGTACGCCACCTGGGTGGATAAGTACCCGATTGTCAGCATCGAAGACGGTATGAGCGAGCATGACTGGGATGGCTGGAAGCAGCTTACTGTCCGCCTTGGAAAATCCATCCAGCTGGTGGGTGACGATGTGTTTGTGACCAACACGAAAATATTACGCGAGGGTATCCGTCAGGGCTTGGCGAATTCCATCCTGATCAAGGTCAATCAGATCGGGACCCTGACCGAAACCTTTGCAGCTATCGAGATGGCCAAGCGCGCCGGTTACACCGCCGTGATTTCCCACCGCTCCGGCGAGACTGAAGATTCCTTCATCGCCGATCTCGCGGTGGCCACCAACGTGATGCAAATCAAGACCGGCTCGATGTCACGCTCCGACCGCATGGCGAAATACAACCAGCTGCTGCGTATCGAAGAAGACCTGGGCGATACCGCTTCCTATCCGGGGCGCGAGGCGTACTATCAGTTGAGTTGATGCGTGTCGCCACACTGATACTGGTCATTCTGCTGCTGCTGTTGCAGTATCCGCTGTGGCTGGGCAAGGGCGGCTGGTTGAAGGTATGGGATATGAATCGCCAGGTCGAAGCGCAGCAACAGGCCAATCAGCAGACCCAGGCGCGCAACGCCTTGCTGGATGCCGAAGTGCGCGATCTCAAGCAGGGCACCGAAGCCATCGAGGAACGTGCGCGTAGCGAACTGGGCATGATCAAGCGCGACGAAGTTTTTTTCCAGATTCTGGAAAAGCCATCCGTACAGATAACAGAGAAGCAGGCGACGCCATCGCCTGCTTCCGCTGTTTCCGGTGCCCATAGATAATATACATCCAATTTTGTGATTGATTACTGGATGATGTTCTTGCAGAGTTAAACCGCATTTTGTAATTGACGAGCTGCTATCAGAAGAGATTCAACGTCAGCTTTCGATCTTGGATTCAACCGGTAGATGCAACAGATTGAGCAAATCGCTCTGCCGGTGTTTGGTAGTTTAGTGTCTTTCTTGGGCGCTCATTCAATTTCCTCGCCACTGCATTAAGTTTGGCTTGCGAGTAA
>JAQTLM010000042.1 GCA_028714895.1 Gallionella sp.
AGATGCACAAATTCGCGAATTCACAAACTTGCGAAACGAACAGTAATTCACAAACTTGCGACATGTCAAGGAGAAAATAATGGACTATCTAACCAAGATCATCGAACAGGCGGCAGAAAAGCTAGGAAGCAAAGCAGCTTTGGCCGAACATCTAGACCTGTCAAGAACGGTTATTTCGGACGTTTTAGCAGGAAAAAGAGGTTTGCCAGATATTGCACAGGACAAGCTAGAAAAATTGATGAATTTAGAAGGCGGCGCATTGCGCGCAGCATCTCAGGACAAACGCCTGCTTCATGCAGGCGTTTTTTTTCCTTCTCGATAAGCCGATACTGTTTGCGAATCCGCGCACCATCGAAACCGCGCGCATATCTCAAAGGCCAGTAATGATTTCGGATTGACGCTGACCACTCTGGGTATTTGTAAAACTGCATGGCGGGATTTTAACGGCAAATCAAAACCGGCTTTGCAGAAGTGAGGTTAACTACCCTTGCGGCTTGGGATTCTGAACGAGTAAAAAAGGTTTACAGACAGGCCATGCGGCCTAGTGCCAACAGCAAAAACAGCGCGACTTTTTATACACAAAATCGGTGCATAAGTCCGGCAGTTCAACAGCGGAAACCTTACAAACAAAGGCCAAAATCAGCACTGGTCAAAGACACGGCAGGCACAGCCGCAAGCGGCTGGTGTGCCTGCCTTAGTCTTTACGACCTGTGATCTGAGGCGAACGCTGTGCAGCCTCAGAAATCTGCCCCATTTGGTCAAATAGAGGCCATGCAGTAACCAAGAGAGAACCAGTTTTATATTTCAGCAGCAAATCATCCTTGCCAAGCTCGATAGAACCGCCGAGCTTGCCGATCTGCTCGAACGTCAACACTTCGTGCCGGTGCATTGAACTGTCGTAAAACTCGATGGAACCCATCAACCGTGTTTCACTTTTCAGCATATAGCCAACGCGAGGCCGGAAGTCTTTTACCAGTTGCGAAAGCTGATCAAGCTGTTGAATAGTTGGCTGCACAGCTACGGTTTGCGGAACAGATAAAACAACCGCCGAAGCTGGCAAAGACGGATTGACCGAATACGGTTCAGGCCGAGCCGGAGCTTTGATTTCGGAAGCATTAGCAGCGGTGATACCAGTGCCGGTAATCGACCTGTGACCGGAGAAAATAGACCACAGGAAATAGAGCGCATAGATAGAAACGATCACCACCAGAGGCACACCGTAGCGGATGGATTTGCGCGTCCATATCGTTGTTCGTTTATCGCCGTAGGTATCGCGGTTTTCAGATTCAGGGCGGTAGCTTTGATACAGACCGAAAAACTTTTTGTCATACTTTCCGCCGCCGTCATTGATGAATACAAATTTCTCGCCCTTGCGCTGATAACACGACCACTGATACCGCGTTGACAAACCAAGCACGTCCAGCTTCTGAAAATAATATTTCTTCTCGACACGTCCGCGCCATGTGTTGTGCACATCTTTGAGGCATTGCCCCATCAGCACAATATCAAGGCCAAATTGACGATGCTGGGTAATAAACTCGGTCATTTTCTCATCGAGTTTGTCGCGCACAGAAGGCCAGAAATCTTGAACCTCGTCCAACAAATACAACGCATCATGGATGATGTTCTGAGATACGTTTTTAGTTTCTTCCCACGGCACGATTATCAAATTCTCGCGCACCCATTCGACAGGCCGAGCAAGAATCTCCGCAAACATTTCCACGTTGATGCCACGAATATTGGTGATGCACTTGCGGCCTATTTTCAACCGTGGCAGAAGATGCGTGACAACGGCCTCATAACTCTTTCCACTGCCAGGCACGCCTTCAAGGAAGATGATGCTCATTTACCACTGTCCAAGAGTGACAATTTTACGCAAAAGATTGAAAGCCACGCCAGCACCCAACACGGCGAAGCCCTCAAAAACGCCCGTCTGCGACAGCAACCAGATCACGGTAGGAGGCAACACAGAAAACAAGGTGGAAAGCTGATTCGCTGCCATGAACGAAGGCACAGGAAGCGCAGAGAACAGTGCCACAATAACGTTAAATATCGAATCCAATACAAAGACCACAAAGTCCCGCAGCAGGTCAATCAGCGCGCTAAATACACTGCCTAACACAGATGCAAACCATGTCAGGACATTATCAAGTTTAGTGCTTAACCAATCCATTTTTGAGATCTCACAAAATCGCTACACGGAACGCCACAAAGGAAAAAATTATCAGCATCAGAGCGCGGATATAGGGCAGATAAGTGGTGAATGGCGGCGTGCAAAACTGGTCAACCACATGAGTGCCAAACGACTGACCGAGCACGTTAAACGACAACGACCAAGTGTTACACGCGCCAGCAAGCGACACATCGAAGAATGAACCGGCAGCCGACACCAACGGAGATGCCTTGAGACTCGTTGTAAAGCCGTTAAAACTATCGGCAATCGTTTTTGTACCCTTGGTATAGATTTGAGCCTCGGAAGGCACGGCAACCCCCACAGAGGTCGCGCCAGTGGACGAAGCAGCAGCCGCCAACTTGTCCAAGTCGGCAAGCATCTGCGCTTGTGTCGCTTCCTTGTTCAATGTAGAAATATCAAGCGGAGGTGTGCTGGAACTACCAGAACCGCCAGAACCACCAACCGCAGCAGTTAAAGGAGTGGTGTTTAATTGCGTATTCGCAGCACCTACCGCCGAAGCAGCAGAGCCGCCAGCCGCCGCCGCATTGTTCGCCGCCGTAGCTTGAGCAGCACCAACAGCAGACGCAGAAGCTGCCGAAGCACCACAAGCCGCATCACCAGCCGCGCAAGGCACTTGATTGACCATGTTGGTAAAACTTATTTTGCCAACCGTGCCATCGTTATAAACTAATTGCGTCTGACACACAGTGGTTGTGCCTGGCACAATTTGCGCCACTATATGAGCATTGGCATAAACGCCATTTGTGGCGCGATCTGCACATGCAGCCGCAGGAGTGGAAAACGTAGTCGCACCCGAACACACACCATCAGAAGTGCAAACCGCAACGCCACCAGCCGAACCCAAATAGGCCGCATTAGGCAACACACCTTTTGTAGCGAGGCCAGCAGAAGAAATGCAGGAGGAATTATCCGCGCCAACCGTAAAGCCAGCATTACAAGTGCAAGTGGTTGTACCCGTAGAATTGGCAGGACACACCGGAGAGGTCGAATTACAAACCGCAGTAAATTCGCCTGTAGCAACTCTGGTGTAACCGGAAGGACAAACAAAATTTGAATACACGCCACCGGAAGCGGTGTGTAAATCAGGCCGTATGCAATCATGGCCTAAAAAGCCAACAGCACCGTTTGAATTGCCTACTGTGTAGGTCTGACCGCCAATCGGGGCATAAAGTTGGCAAACGGCTAAAGGCGTAGCAGCCGTTGCACCAACGCTATATTGCGTCCACACATTCGTAGTAGGCGCAGCAGTTCCGGTTACTTTTTGAACAACACCATCAGCTTGAGCCGGTTGCACCATCACCAGAAAAGACATGGCGAAAACACCACACCAAAAAATTATTTTTTTAATCATGTCATGCCTCGCCATGACCGAAGCCAGCGACAGCACACCAAGCGCAAACCGCGCCGTGGAGAAAAATCAGAGTAAGCCAGATCATAAAAGAATGGGGGGAGTAAACCACCTCCCCCCGCCCTGTTACTTGCCGCCGCCGAACAGCGAAGAAACTTGATGGTAAGCCCATTTGGTGAACGGCACGCCAAACTTCAAAGCAGAAACTACACCGATAGCAGCCAGAACAGTCGTAACGTCAACAGCAGAGGTCAACGGTGTCATGTCGATGCCGACAGCTTGAGAAGCAGACGAAACACCGATCAAACCAGCAGCAGCGCCAAAACGAATTACATGTTTACGTGTGAACATTTGAAACCTCCATTAAAAAATCACGGTTCCGCCGTGCCGGATGCGCGGTAGTTATCCGCGAATTCTTTAGCCCTCATCAGATGGCCGTGTCCTGAACATGGCGGTAATTGAACTAAACGCCCATGCCACTAAATAAATAATCATGGGAGTTACAAAAGCAAAACTCCACACCGTAGCGACATCAGAAGCCTGCGGAATTGCAAAAATAGACGGATTGAGCAAAGGATCACAAGCGATCAACGGAGTATCCAACCACGTCCAAATATAAGCACCCGTAACAAGATTTTGTAAAACAACAGAACCGAACACATGACCAGCAACATCAATTTGCACCCCTGACAAACTGACAAGGGAGCCGTTTTGAATTTGCGGATATTGCGAAGAAAAAGAAGCCAACGCCGAAACAGAATCAGCATTGCAAACACCAGCCGCAAATAATCCGGTAAGAGCCATTACGCATGCACCTTGTCAGATTCTCGACGGCGCAGACCAATATCAATACGTGGCAGACCTTGACGAGTTTGGAAGAATTCACAGTAAGAAGATTCGGGGGTAATGTCCCGCGCTGTGAGCAGACAGAACACGCGCTCGATACCGGCCATTTTTGAACACTCGGAGCAGGTCAGGGTTTCCATTAGGCCGCCCTCCTCGCTGGCAACGGCATCACCTTGACCACCTCGATGCGGCGCACCAACGTCATGACGTTGCACGGCTGCGATGCGTCAATACCATACTCAAGCAATCGCTTACGAATCGTGTAGAAATGCGACTTTGTTTTACATTGATTTTGCAAAGGCGTGCCGTCACGCCACAACACCGCGTATTGACGGATTCGCGGCGGAATATCCAGCCAGCTTTCAGCAGTGGCCTGATCGCGGAACACCTGATTCGAATATTCCAAAAATGTAACGTTTTCCATGTCTATCTCCTTTGTCCAGCCATCTGCTATATGCAAGCCCTTGCGCTTTAAAATTTCACTTCCCAACTGCACTTCAAACCGCGCCGTAGTCGCGCCCGTTGCGGGTATACGCCGACCTTCCAATTCACAAGCCTTGTCGTACACCTTAGCCTTCAGCCAGTTGGCGCGCTTGCTGTCATAACCCCACATCGGGCCGAATTTCCCCGGCTTCGGGGGACGCTGGCCTAATTTCCGCGTCATAAGCATTTGCGTAAGTGAGGCGAAATTGTCCGTGAAAAAATTTCCTGCCAGATCACACCGAGTGATGCGAGTACCAGACAACTGCACCTCGCCGGTAATGCGGTTCACCATCTTGAAATCCGGCCCGAAAAAATCGGTAATATTCGGGTAATAAGTCGCCAGCAATTGCCGCCACAACTCGATACACTCGGCAACCGTATGCCCGTTCAAATTATCCAATTGACCAAACCGCCCGATGTTGCCAGTCATCATCACTTTTTCGCCATCGCACTTGATGCGCAACGAGGTATCGGACGAAGCGCATTTGAGTGTCTTCCAGCATTCCGTTATCCACTCGGTAGTACCATCGGCCTTGATACGAAGAATCTGACCATCATTAACAACCGGATGCGCTTCCCGCAGCGGGTGCGAAATAGTGAGCCAGTCGCAGATCACAGAATCAAAAACAACCTCGGAAGGCGGTAAGGCTGGGGCTTCGGTCAAATCCTTGGCATACTTGGGCAAAACAGGCGGCAGACAATTTTTTGCCGCTTCCGCCATCGCCAGAACCCTTTTACGGAGCCTAAAAGCGGCTTGTTTTTCAGAATTTGACAGAGCCATGACGGTTACGGTTACGTCACGTTTGAGGAATTAGTTGCAGTGGTACTAACACTGCAACTTTGAAAACCCCGCTCATGCACCAAGTTGGTGCAGAATGAACGGACAATGACTTCACCCAAATTACGTGTAACCCTCCCCTGCTCCACACTGAAAAAATGCCCGATACAGTCAACCCGTTTTGGACGGCGGGTGTAGTACTCCTGAAAAATGCCGCTTTCTGCTTCGCCCTCGACACCCTGAAAGGAATTGTCACCGTACTGAACGGCAGCGGAGGACGAAGCAGAAAGCCCCCTGTCTTGCGCAGGGGGTATCACCGCATGGCGGCTGATTGGCATGGAAATTACTCGACAGCTACAAAAAAGCCTTTAACATCAAAAACCGTACGCTTGCGGATATTGCCTCGTTCGTCCTCTTCATCAACCTTGTACTCATTCGGCCAGCCGTTGAACTGAGCCAAACACTTAACGGTTGTATCAGGCTGCCCAAGTTCTTTCTTGGCATTGACACGCACCACAGAAGGCTTGCTGTATTCGTCAGGAGCCGGAAGTGTAATGATGTGATCGAAACGATCTTTGAACTTGACAACGCGATCAAGACGACCGATCAGCATGATCTGGTTAGGCTTCATGGATTGATTTTGCGCGGGCATTGCTTTGACTTCTGCATTCATGGTTTTTCCTTTGAGGGTTAAATGCCGGATAAACTCTTAACCCTGCGACCGGCAGACACAGAAGAGAAAAA
>JAQTLM010000043.1 GCA_028714895.1 Gallionella sp.
GGCTTGTTTGAGTACGGCAATGATCTGGCTATCTGAAAAGCGTGATTGCTTCATGTAAAACTCCCTCCATTTCTTAGTGAGAAAATTCTACTTCTAACTCGCGCTAATTTCAGGGGGGATTACCATTGGTCTCCAGCAGGTGGCGGAATTTACACACCGTCGTTTCATCAGGTGCCGCTTCACGCCCAAGGTCGATGCCGACAAACTCGCGCATGGACAGCGAGTCATACAGTGCCTCCTCCACCGCAGGGTCGGAAAGATTGAACCAGTTCTGGAGAAAGTAGATGCGCAGCATGCGTTCAAGGCCAATCGGCGGGCGTCCATTTCCTGCTTTGGGGTAAACCGGTTCGATCAATGTGCACAGGGCAGCCCAAGGCACGACGCGATCCATGTCCGCCAGGAATGCCGCTCGTCGCGTCATCTTGCTGTAGCGGTCAAAGCTGCCCGCAGAGAGTGTCGTTTGTTTCATCGTTCAGCTCCGTTTGTTCGATCTTCGCTTCTGACAGCATGAAACGAAATCGTTCAGGACTTAATCAGAGATTCCCTAGTGCTTAGCTTTGCACGTACCCGTCCGGCTTGGCAGAAAGCAAAGACAATTGCGAGACACCGCACAAGTGGTGCGCAATTATTCGGACACCGTCAAATATCCACTCCCAAGTCAATGAAGGGTTGGCAATCTGCCAACCCTTTTTATTTTTCCTCACCGTATAATCGCGCGCAGCGCAGGCCATGCGGACTGTGTGGGATAACAAAAAACTGGGGAGTGTTTTGAATATGAAGAAATCCCGGCATCGGCCATTCATAGCCGTATTACTGGCTGGCATGACCTGCGGAAGCGCTTGGGCTGCCGACTATCCAAGCGAGCAGGATTATCTTCAGGAATTTCCCGTTGTGCTCAGCGCTTCGCGGATGTCTCAGCCGATTTCAGAAACACCCAATGCCATGACAGTGATTGATCGCAACATGATCGTGGCTTCTGGTGCGCGCAATATTGCCGATGTGTTCAAGCTGGTGCCCGGGATGTATGTGGGATATGTAAACGGCCATACGCCCATCGTGGCGTATCGTGGAAGTACTGATGCTTTCGCACGCAGAATGCAGGTGTTGGTCGATGGACGTTCGATTTACCTGCCGCTAGCTGGGCAGGTGGATTGGGCGGAACTCCCCGTGGATATCGCCGATATAGAACGGATTGAAGTGGTACGCGGCCCCTCCGCCGCTTCGCACGGCTCGAACTCTGTGCAGGGCGTGATCAACATTCTCACACGCCAAGCTTCTGGCGTCCCTAAAACGCAGGTGTCTGCCAGCAGGGGAGATGCCGGTATCTCGGACGTTTCGGCCCGTTTGGGTGGTGTGGGAGAGGATTGGGATTATCGGGCAACATTTGCTTCACTTGCCGACAACGGTTTTGACAAGCTGAACGATAGTAGTACCAAGCAGTTGATCAATACCAGAATCAACTACCGCATGACCGGCAGCGACAGCCTTGAAATTCAGCTTGGTTATAGCGATACCTCTCGGATGCTTGGCGATCAGCCTCCGGCTAAGACGGCAAAGGGGCTTGTTACCGCGTTACGCAACCAGAAAACCATTTCCGATTTTCAACAGCTTACCTGGCTGCGTACTATCCATGAAAATAGTGATATTCAGCTCAGCTACTATCACATTGGCCGAAACTCTAAAGACGACCGATATAGCCCATCCTGCGCCACCTGTGCCTTTCCATTGAATTTGGTCGCTCCGGCGAGTTACCCTATTGTCGATGATGCCGTCATTCACCGCCATGATCTTGAGTTGCAACATACATTGCATACTTCACCTGATAACCGTGTCGTGTGGGGAATGGGCGCGCGCCGGGATTCGGTAACGGCCCCAACCAGTTTGCGGTACTCACCCACGTGGCGGGAATATCGAGTATTCGCGCATGACGAATGGCGTATTACTCCGGTTGGCCTTATAAATATCGGGGCAATGGCGGAAAAAAATGCGCAGGGGAAAGTGCGCGTTTCGCCGCGCGTTTCGTATAACCACCACCTATCTCCACGAAATACGCTGCGTGCCAGCGCTTCGGTTGCCTACCGCAATCCTGAAATGATCGAGGAATTGGGAAACCGTGGTTTTTTGCTAGCTAAAGTGGGTGCCACGCAATATAGATGGCGCGACATTCTTGCGGCTGGAGGATTGGACCCGGAGCGCACATTTTCCCGGGAAGTCGGCTATATCGGACAGTTGGACGATACCGGCTCGACTCTCGATATCAGGGCTTATCACGACCAGATCAGCAATCTCATCTATTTGGATATTGCCGCTGCTGATCCCAATAATGTGGTGACCCCAAGAAGTTTCAAGAGCGATTTCAACGCCACTTATACCGGCCTGGAAGGTACACTCAATTACAAACTTGGAGAACGCAGTAAATTGACCGTGAATTATGCGCATCAAATTGCCAAAGCGAGTCCATCACGCACCTCACCCAGTTTGGCATTCAATAATTCGCTTATCGGGGCTGCTTACAATTACCGGCTGACCGTGCCGTTAAATAGCGCCAGCTTGCTGCTTTCACATGATTTTTCCGGTGGGATGCAAATTGGGGTGGGTTTCTACCATCAGGATAAGGTTCAGGTGTTGGAAGAGACCGCTTTGCAACCGTTGACGCGATACCTTGATTTGAGGGTGGCGCAACGCTTTGGCGGATGGCGAAATAAAAAAGAAGGATCAGGCGGAGGCGAAATTGCCTTGGTAGTGCAAAACGCGCTGAATGACCATTACACCGATTTCAGCACGAGTGCTGTACCGCCTATTGTAGGTAAGCGGCGCGCCTATCTGACCGCTACGCTGGGGTTCTAAGGCTAACCGCCGTGCTTCGCCAATTCGCCATCCTGTTGTTATCCACTGCAATTGCGCTGCTGGCAACTTTGGCTCAGGCAGAAACACTGAATGTTCGCCTAGTTATGAGCGACAGCACACCGCCTTACCAGCAATTCTCAGCCGCACTCAACCAAGCGCTTGCCGCAAGCAAGGCCGATGTGACCGTTATTGAATCCCATGCAGGCACAAACTCCCAATCCGGCGCAGGTGCTCATACTGATTTGGTTGTCGCTGTAGGTACGAAAGCAATGGAACTTGCCATTGCCAAATTTGATGCGCCGGTACTGGGTGTAATGATTCCCCGGATGGGATATGAGGCGTTGCTCGAAAAGTGGTCTTCGCAAAAACGATCTAACTCAACATCGGCTATTTATCTCGACCAACCTTGGGATCGACAGTTGAGTTTTATCCAGGCGGCTCTTCCCAAGCATAAAATAGTCGGCCTGCTGTATTCGTCGGATACTCGCATTATCCTCCCTCGCTTGCCACGAGGGATGTCACTTAACGCCCAATCGACGCGACCTGCCGAAAACTTGTTTGCTACTCTGGAAAGCGTTTTGAACAACAGCGATGTGCTGCTGGTTATTCCTGACAGCGAAATTTACAGCAACAGCAACGTGCGCAATATTTTGCTGACCAGCTATCGGCATCAGGTTCCGTTAATCGGCATCTCGCAGTCCTATGTGAATGCCGGCGCGCTTGGCGCCATTTTCTCCATACCTGAACAACTGGCCGGACAAGCCGGAGAGATGATTGTTTTCTTTGCAAGAAACAGGTGGTTACCCGAACCGCAGTATCCAAAATTGTTCAGTATCTCATTAAATCAACAGATTGCGCGCTCATTGGGGATCGTACTGGATTCGCCGGAAGCAATACGCAAACGCATGGATAAAGCCGGGGAGGGGAGACAGTGACCCAATTTAGTATTCGCCAGCAGGTCGCTTGGTTGACGCTTATCCCATTATTCATTATGGCGGTCAGCCTGGAATCATTCTTCCTGCATGGGCGCTTCTCCGATCTGGACCAAAATCTGCTGGAGCGCGGGAGATCAATTGCGCGCCAACTTGCTTCAAGTAGTGAATACGGCGTATTTTCAAACAATCAGGTATTTTTGCAACATATTGCCAATGGAGTTCTGCTGCAGCCGGATGTGCGCGGAGTGATTGTTTTGAATTCGTCCTTCGAGACTTTGGTCGGCGCAGGAGAATTTTCCCTTCCCCCAAAAAGCGCATTTGCCGATGTGAGCCTGGCGGCTAGCGACTATCTTGTTGGTCAAACCAATCTAGAACAGGCAGCCGTCGGCGAGGAAGTAAATTTGCTGACGCCGGTGCGCAGTAATAAGGAAAGCGTATGGATTTACCAGCCGATTATCCCGATACAGATCGCCTTGGATGATTTAAGCAGCAACAAGAAGCCGGTTGCCACACAGAAGCTAGGTGCGGTTATCGTGGAAATGAGCAGACGTCGTATCAAGGAAACCAAGATGCAGATGCTCAGGGTTACCGTGGTTGCAACTTCTTTATTTTTGGGGTTGTTTTTTTATTTGGTGTATCTCGGCAGCCGCAGCATTACCTATCCGATTGGCAAGCTCAGTAATGCCGTGCAGGCGATAGGCAGGGGGAATCTCGCTACACGTATTTCGCTACAAACCCATGTCAGCGAACTGAATACTTTGGCGCAAGGCATGAATGACATGACCGCGCAGTTGCAACAGGAACATGCAACTCTGCAACAGCGGATAGAAAAAGCGACACAGGCTTTGCTGGTCAAAAAAGAAGAAGCGGAACACGCCAGCCATGATAAAAGCCATTTTCTGGCAGTGGCCAGCCACGACTTGCGCCAGCCGCTGCATGCCTTGGGCTTATACGTCGCCGAACTCCAGCGCAAGGTATCCAATGCCGAGCAACGGCATTTGGTCACCCAAGTGGAACGTTCCATCGAGGCGCTTTCCACACTGTTGAATGCCTTGCTCGACATTTCCAAACTGGATGCGGGAGCAGTGATTCCGCAAATGCAAACCTGTGCTGTGAATGCCATGTTGGGACGTATTGCGGCAGATTACCAAATGCTCGCCAGCGTCAAAAATATTCGCCTGATTGTCCGGCCATGCACCGGATATGTCACCAGTGATCCGCTGCTGCTGGAGCGAATTCTGGCAAATCTGGTAGGCAATGCGATACGTTACACATACCAAAACGGCTGCGTCATGGTTACGTGCCGTCGCCGCGGCCATTTCTTGCGCATCGAGGTGCGCGACAACGGTGTCGGCATTTCAAAAAACGATCAGGGCAATATATTCCGCGAGTTTTTCCAGTTGGTGCAGCCGCAACTGGATACCAGTAAGGGTCTGGGATTGGGGTTGGCCATTGTGGATCGCCTGGTGAAATTGCTCGGACATCGTATTGAATTGCGCTCCGCGCCCGGCAAGGGATCCGTGTTTGCCTTGGAAGTGCCGATTACGTCCAACTCCGGCAGGTCATCCATGGCGGCGGCTGAACAGGTTTCAGCTGATCTCAATCAAGAGGTTGAGAAATCGCCTTTGGCCGGAAAGAGATTGCTGATCGTCGATGATGATGCAGCGGTGCTATCCGGCACAACCGGCATTCTGACTTCGTGGGGTTGCCAGGTAAACGCGGCAGCATCGGTAGCGCAGGTAGAGCAATTTTTACGTGACGGGGTGAAATGGGATTTGATTGTCAGCGACTACCAGCTGGGAAACAATACGAATGGCATTGATGTTATTGACTTGGTGCGCCAGCATCAAAATCAACGAATACCCTGCATTTTAATCAGCGGAGATACCAGCCCGGCAGTTTTGAAGCTGGCCAGCATAAGCGGGCATCATTTACTGCACAAACCCGTCAGACCAGCCAAGCTCAGGTCGTTGATTGAGCACTTGCTGGAAGATGATGCACGCCAAATTGAAGCGAGGCTGGACTGAATTTTATATGCGAAACGGTAAAACCGTCCCGCGAACTGTTCCGCCTTACCCACCTCTGAAATACGCATAATGAAGAGTTTCGGAAAATTGAGCCGACACGCGTTTTACAATAAATGGCGACTGGCCGCAGTCGTTACATTCACAGCTTTATCATCTTTCGGTTATGTAGCCAGCCAACCAGGAC
>JAQTLM010000044.1 GCA_028714895.1 Gallionella sp.
AAGCGAGTAAGCGAGAATAATCAGGGACAGACCATGATTTATTAAAGGCCAGCTGGTTTGGCGCGCGTCTTGGCGGCAATGTAATCCCCGTGGGAGATGTGGAGCAGGTCGGCCATCCTTCGCATCAAATGGTTTTCATGTGCGCTGATCAGGCTGTCGGCATAGGCGACTTGCCACATGTATTCGATGATGCGAACCTTTTCGGACAATTCCAGCTCCCGGTTGATGAGAGACGTAAACTGATGGAGATCATTGGCAGCCGTTGCCGTCCGGTGCCCCAGTTCGGACAGTTTCGCCACTTCCGCATCCGCTAGCTGAAACCTCTCCTTGAGGATGTTCAGGATCGTGGCCTGCTCCTCGTCTGTGCTGTCGGCATCCGACTGCATGACTTCGATTAGCAGCACGGCAGTGGCCAGTTGCAGGGTATATTCGGGGCGGCTCTCGACACTGGCGGGGGCAATGATCGTAGATAGAAAGTCACTTAGTTTGTTCAGCATGGCTAATCGTTTTCCAACAAGGTTTTTGACAACAACAGGGTGCCGCGAAAGCGGCTGGTGATTCTGGCGGCTACACCATGCACCCTTCGACAAGCTCAGGGTGGACGGATTTTAATAATGCGGCGGCCTTTCGTTCGCGGGCATTTCCTCATTCCCCGCTTCAGCCTGTGATTGGATGCGTCTTGCGAGCGATTCACAAAACGCTTCAACGCGGTCCAGCTTTTGTTGCTGCTGATAAACCGTTTTGTTCAG
The DNA here is from genome assembly GCA_028714895.1 of Gallionella sp. Taxonomy (GTDB): domain Bacteria; phylum Pseudomonadota; class Gammaproteobacteria; order Burkholderiales; family Gallionellaceae; genus Gallionella. The sequence goes on from JAQTLM010000044.1 coordinate 750, forward strand.
TTCCTCGATCAGGTCTTCCTGGAAGGTGATTTTTGCTTCGATGTTTACTAAACGTTCTTCAATCATGAGGTGGCTCTGAAAGTTCGGCGACTGGCCGGGGGATGGTGCTCATTCTAGAGTGTAGATAGAGTCAGGTTGAATTATTTTTTAACCCGTTAATCGCGCCGCCCGCGTGAGTTCCGAAACCCGCCAATCATCTTACTGACAACAGAATGAACGTTGTCTATGATGCGGTTATCGTTCTGCACGTTGATTTTCGCGCCCCAAGACGAGAGCCAACGGCAGCAGGGAGGAAAACGCCATGAATCAATCAACCGGACAGATCGCCATTTATCAGACCCCAGACGGTCAAACGCAGATTGATGTGCGATTTGAGCAGGACACGTTCTGGCTGTCTCAAGCACAGATGGCAGAGGTATTTGACAAGGACAGCGACACTATCGGTTTGCATCTGCGGAACATCTACGAGTCTGGCGAACTCGATGAAGGCGCAACTACCGAGGATTCCTCGGTAGTTCGCCAGGAAGGCAAGCGACAAGTCCGGCGCAGCATCCGGTTTTACAATCTGGATGCTGCTATATCCGTGGGCTATCGGGTAAATTCAAGGAAAGGCACGCAATTCCGCATCTGGGCAACCCAACGCCTGCGGGAGTATTTGGTTCAGGGCTACAGCCTCAACCAGCAACGGCTTGAGGCGCAACAGGAGAAATTGGCCGAGCTCAAACAGGCGATTGCGTTGTCTGCCCGGCTGATCCACAACAAGAACTTGTCGACCACTGAATCGCGAGGCATTCTGGCGATTCTGGAGAAATACAGCCACGCGCTGACCGTGCTGGACGACTACGATCACCAGCGCTTGCAGGTGGTGGGGACGCGCACTCTGGCGCTGCCCAGGATTACTTACGATGAGGCGATGCAGCAGATACGGCTGTGGCGCAGCAAGGAGAATCTCGGCGGGTTGTTCGGCAATGAAAAAGACGATTCATTCAAGAGTTCGCTGGAAACGATTTACCAGACCTTCGACGGCAAGGAGCTTTATCCCAGCATCGAGGAGAAGGCCGCCAATCTGCTGTACTTTATCGTCAAGAACCATTCGTTCACCGACGGCAACAAGCGGATCGCCGCCGCTATTTTTGTCTGGTTTATGGAGCGCCAGAATTTTTTGTATAACGCCGACGGCGAAAAACGCATTGCCGATAATGCTCTGGTTGCGTTTACCCTGCTGATTGCCGAGAGTAAGCCCGATGAGAGGGAAATCATGGTCAAAGTGATTATCAACCTGATCAACGGCAAGAACGCGTGAACGTACCCGCCGGATATGCAATTGCTTGCCACCGAGGCGGTGTGAAGCATTCCGGAATGTGTGGGTAGGGGGCTGCACTTGACGTACTTGGCGCAAAAAGACCATAATTTGCCGTCTTTTATTTAAAAGAGGTCTGATATGCTGGTTTCCATGCAGGAATTCAAGTCTCATTTGTCGCAATATGTTGGTCAGGCGCAATCCGGTGAGTTGATTGAGTTGACTTCGCATCGCAAGGTGGTGGCGCGCATCGTGGGCGTGCCGCCTGCGGATAGTGCAGGCGTGGCGCGCTTGCTGGCAGCGGGCGCGGCGAGCTGGCAAGGCGGCAAGCCGGTGGGTGCGGCGCTTGAATTGCAGGCGGTCGGCAAGCCGGTTTCTGCGCTGGTGCTGGAAGATCGCGGATGATTTTGTTCTGCGATACGTCTGCACTGTTGAAGCTCTACATCGTGGAGGCTGGCAGCGAGGTGTTGAAAGCGCGTGTGGTTGAGGCCGAGGCAGTGGCCGTGTGCCGCATTGCATGGGCGGAAGCACATGCCGCACTTTCGCGCCGGGCGCGGGAGGTGCCGGGAGATGCGCCGGTGATCGAACAGGCCAAAGCCGCGCTGGCGCAAGACTGGCCGCGCTTCGTGGTGATGGAAGTAGATCAGGCTCTGGTTGAACGGGCAGGAAATTATGCCGATACGTTCGCGTTGCGCGGCTACGACAGTATCCAGCTCGCAGCCGCGTTTGAAGCAGGCCGTATTGCGCAATCCCCCATTTGTTTTGCCTGTTTCGATGCACGCCTTAACAAGGCGGCGGATGTACTGGGGATGGCGTGTTTGTAGCTTGTAGTAGTAAATTGTCGTGGTTACGCTCGTGTATTTTGACAAGCCCGCCAGTCTGTTGAAAATTTGCTTTTGGTTTTGCCAAATCGTTTTAATCACTCCGTCTATTCCGTTAAAATCACCCCTTGAAATTTGCACACCTAATATCAACCAAAACTTATATCAGCCCGAAACTTAATCACATGACAACTATTCGCCAAGAAGACCTGATCGCCAGCGTAGCCGATGCGCTGCAATACATTTCCTACTATCACCCGCTCGATTACATCAAGGCGCTCGGCAAGGCCTACGAGCGCGAGCAGTCGCCTGCGGCGCGCGATGCCATCGCGCAGATCCTCACCAACTCGCGCATGAGCGCGCAGGGGCACCGGCCGATCTGTCAGGACACCGGTATCGTGACGGCCTTCATCAAGGTCGGCATGGAGGTACGCTGGGATGATGCGAGCATGGGCGTGAGCGACATGGTCAACGAAGGCGTGCGCCGCGCTTACCTGAACCCGGACAACATGCTGCGTGCCTCGGTGCTGTCAGACCCGGCCGGTGCGCGCAAGAACACGCGCGACAACACCCCGGCGGTGATCCATTACGAGATCGTTCCCGGCGACAAGGTCGAAGTGACGCTCGCGGCGAAAGGCGGCGGCTCGGAGAATAAATCCGCGTTTGCCGCGCTCAATCCCTCGGACAGCGTTGTGGACTGGGTGTTGGAGACGTTGCCCGAGATGGGCGCAGGCTGGTGTCCGCCGGGGATCTTGGGTATCGGCATCGGCGGCACGGCGGAGAAGGCGATGCTGCTCGCCAAGGAAGCGCTGATGGAGCCGGTGGACATCCAGGAATTACAGGCGCGCGGCGCGAAAAATCGCATCGAGGAATTGCGCCTGGAACTGTTTGAAAAAATCAACGCGCTGGGCATCGGCGCACAGGGGCTGGGCGGCCTCACCACCGTGGTGGATGTGAAGATCATGGACTATCCCACGCACGCCGCGAGCCTGCCGGTGGCGATGATCCCAAACTGCGCCGCCACGCGCCACATCCATTTCACGCTCGACGGCAACGGCCCGGCTGTGCTGACGCCGCCCTCGCTCGACGATTGGCCGAAGATCGAATGGAAAGCCTCCGCCGACTCGCGCCGCGTCAATCTCGACAGCATCACGCGCGAGGAGATCGCCACCTGGAAACCGGGCGAGACGCTGCTGCTGTCCGGCAAGCTGCTCACCGGGCGCGATGCCGCGCACAAGCGCATCGCCGAGATGCTGGCGCGCGGCGAAACCTTGCCGGTGGATTTCACCGGACGCTTCATCTACTACGTCGGCCCGGTCGATCCGGTGCGCGACGAAGTGGTCGGCCCGGCCGGCCCGACGACCGCGACGCGCATGGACAAGTTCACCGAGATGATGCTGGCAAAGACCGGCCTGATCGGCATGGTCGGAAAATCCGAGCGCGGCCCCGAGGCCATCAAGGCCATCAAGCGGCACAAGGCGGTTTACCTGATGGCGGTCGGCGGCGCGGCCTACTTGGTGTCCAAGGCGATCAAGGCATCAAAGGTGCTGGCCTTTGCCGACCTGGGGATGGAAGCCATTTACGAATTCACCGTGCAGGACATGCCGGTCACCGTGGCGGTGGACAGCAACGGTGTATCAGTGCACGAAACCGGCCCGGCGGAATGGCGTGTAAAGATCAGCAAGATTTCCTAGCGCCGCGCAGGATTCGCGCGCGGTGAGGGGTGGATTGCTGCCTTTGCACCATTCCGGCTAAAACCGCTCATGCGGCATCAAGTAGCGCCATTGCCCGGGCGGCAATTTGGCCATCGACACTCGCCCGATCCGGAGCCGTTTCAGCGCCAGCACCTGCAGCCCGACACTCTTGCACGCATGCGCGATCTGGCCGGGCTGCACCCCCTTGAGGGCAAAGCGCAGCCGGGTTTCGTTCTGCCAGCTGACCTTGACCGGCGGCAGTGCCCGGCCATTAAAGCTGAGCCCGTGGTTGAGCAGCTTGAGTCCGTCGGCAGGCAATTCGCCCGCGACCTCCACCACATATTCCTGCTCGAGCGTGGCGGCATCGTCCTTCAGCTTGCGCGCCACGTGCCAGTCCTGGGTAAACACCAGCAGGCCGGACGCATTCCTCTCCAACGGTATGCCCTGCGTCAGCCGGACAAAGTGTTGCTTGAGCAGGTGGATACCGGAAGGATCGTCAGCCGCGCGCGTATCGGCGCAAATCAGCTGCTGCGCGGTATTGGTATCCATGCCCGGCGGCAGGTGAAACAAAATGGTTGCCGGCTCAACCGGCGTGAGGCTGGCTTCGGGATGGAGTTCGACCCTCTGCTGCGACACCATGAACTGCGGTTCTTCCACCACTTGCCCATCCACCGTCACCCAGCCGCCAGCGATATAAAGCTCGGCTTCGCGGCGAGAGCAGGGGACGGATTCGGCGAGGCGTTTTGCGAGGCGGACGGGGGCGGTCATGGGAGGTGCGTCTCGGAATCAAGGAGCCGCATTGTAAACGCTCAAGTCCGACGATCCCCTGTAAAATGAAAACATGGATGCCATTAAAAAACCAGCCAGCCCTCCCAGTCTGGACGGTGTCACCCTTGAAGCTATCGTCACCTACCTATCCGAGAGCATGGGCTGGGAAGCGATGGGTGCCGCTGTTCCAGTGCGCTGCTTTACGCACGACCCCAGCATCAAATCCAGCCTGAAATTTTTACGCAGAACCCCGTGGGCGCGCAAAAAAGTGGAGCAGTTGTATTTGCAACAAGCTCAAGCCTCCCATTAAATCTGCTCTTCATGCAGGAATAGCTGCCTATTGCGACTGGCAGCAGTCGACCTTGGATTCAACCGGTGGATGCAACACACTAGAAACTGCTAAAGCAGAAGGAGTGTTGCAAATGAAACAGAGACCACGGATCTATTACACAGAAACCCAGAAAGCACTGATGTGGGATCGCTGGCAG
>JAQTLM010000045.1 GCA_028714895.1 Gallionella sp.
GTGTATGCCGGTGCAGCGCATCCGCATGAAGCGCAGCAACCGAAACCAGTTAATTTATTGAAGGCTTAATCATGAGCGTGACTTACAACTACGGAACCGGCCGCCGCAAGAGTGCAGTGGCGCGGGTATTTATGAAGCCAGGCAAGGGCGACATCGTCGTGAACGACAAGCCGGTGGATGTGTTCTTCTCCCGCGAAACCGGCCGCATGATCGTGCGCCAGCCGCTGACACTGACCGAAACCCTGACCAAGTTCGATATCATGGTGAATGTCACCGGCGGCGGCGAATCAGGCCAGGCCGGTGCGGTGCGTCATGGCATTACCCGTGCATTGATTGACTACGATGCGTCGTTCAAGCCCGTATTGAAGCATGCCGGTCTGGTGACACGCGATGCGCGCGAAGTGGAACGCAAAAAAGTCGGTTTGCGCAAGGCGCGCCGCAGGAAACAGTTCTCCAAGCGTTAAGCCTGGTTGGATGTATCGCAAAGCCGCCTCCGGGCGGCTTTTGCATTGGAGTTTTGTTGTATGATGCGGAGCGTTTTTAAGGAAGGCTTCAATGATTAAAGTTGGCATAGTTGGCGGGACAGGCTACACCGGCGTTGAGTTGCTGCGCCTGCTGGCGGCACACCCGCAGGTAGAGTTGCAAGTGATTACATCGCGTGCCGATGCCGGTACGCCGGTCAGTCAGATGTTTCCAAGCCTGCGCGGTCATGTGGATTTGCCGTTTACCCATCCCGATGAGGCGCATCTGGAGCAATGCGACTTGGTGTTCTTTGCCACTCCGAACGGCATCGCCATGCAGCAGGCATGCACACTGCTGGATGCGGGCGTGAAGGTGATCGATCTGGCCGCCGATTTCCGTTTGCAGGACATCGTCGCATGGGAAAAATGGTATGGCATGCCTCACGCCTGCCCGGATCTAGTGGGCGAGGCGGTATATGGGTTGCCGGAAGTGAATCGCGAAAAAATCAAATCGGCACGGCTGGTCGCCAATCCCGGTTGTTATCCGACGGCGGTGCAACTGGGCTTCATCCCGTTGCTGGAAGCGGGCGTGATCGAACCGAGCAGTTTGATTGCCGATGCCAAGTCGGGAGTTTCCGGCGCGGGGCGCAAGGCGGAAATCGCCACCCTGTTCTCCGAAGCGGCGGACAACTTCAAGGCTTACGGGGTTGCGGGGCACCGCCATTTGCCGGAGATCAGGCAGGGTTTGATGCGCGCAACCGGTAATCCGGTCGGCCTGACCTTCGTGCCGCACCTTACCCCGATGATTCGCGGCATCCATGCCACGCTGTATGGCAGGTTGACGCGCGAGACGGATTTGCAGGCGCTGTTCGAGCAGCGTTATGCCAACGAGCCATTCGTAGACGTGATGCCTGCCGGCAGCCATCCTGAAACCCGTTCGGTGCGCGGTGCGAACTGTTGCCGCATTGCGGTGCACCGGCCGCAGGGTGGTGATACGGTGGTGGTGTTGTCGGTGATCGACAATCTGGTCAAGGGGGCGGCCGGGCAGGCGGTGCAGAACATGAACATCATGTTCGGTCTGCCGGAGGCTAGCGCCCTGAACAACGTGCCGTTGCTTCCCTGAGATGTGGCGGCGCGTTAAACGCAGCTTTGGCATTTCCGCACCGAAACTGTCGGTGCGGCCGCATATTCCGTGGTATCTGCGCTGGAGCATGACGGTGCCCTTTGTGCTGGCGGCGTTGGGGTTGGCTTGGTGGGCATACGGCAGCGGGCTGGAATTGGCAGGATTTCATCGCGGGGAAGCACAGCAGGAATTGACCAAATTGCGTGAGCAGGCCGCCAAGCTGGGGATGGAAAATATGCAACTGGGCAGCCAGGTTGCGCAATACGAGCGGCAAATCCAGATCGAGCAGGCCAGCAGCCAGGAAATTTCCAAGCAGTTAAAAAACCTGTCGGACGAAAACGGCCGTCTCCAGGAGGATCTGGCGTTTTTTCAAAACCTCACCGCGATGCGCGGCAAGGAAGGCGATCTGGGGGTGCATCGCCTGAGGCTGGAACGGGACAAAATGCCCGGCGAATACCATCTGCGCATGTTGCTGGTGCAGAGCGGGCAGCGCGCCAAGGAATTTAGCGGCAGCTATCAGCTGGTTGCCACAGTGCTGAGGAACGGGCAGCGAACTACGTATTTATTTCCACAAGACGCATCGGGGAATGCCCAATTTCAGCTCAGTTTCAAGTATTATCAGCGCGTTGAGCAAAGCATCCAATTGCCGCAGGATGCCCAACTGGAAAATATACAAGTGCGGATATTTGAGCAAGGCGCGAGCGAGCCGAAAGTGCGGCAAAATGTCGGTCTGTCGTAAAAAATTGGCATAAGGGGGACTTATGTTTGGTAAAAAACACAGTAAGCCGCAAAGCCGCATTGATTCACTGATCGGCGCGGGAACGACCATCGAAGGCGACTTGAATTTTAGCGGTGGGATGCGCATTGACGGGCAGGTGAACGGCAATGTGGTCGCAACTCCGGGTAAGCCGAGCACACTGGTGCTGAGCGAGCATGCACGGGTGACTGGCGAGATCAACGTCACCCATCTGGTCATCAATGGCACGACCAGCGGCCCGGTATCCGCCAGCGAATATCTGGAACTGCAGAGCAAAGCCAAGGTCAATGGCGATGTGCATTACAAAACGCTGGAAATCCAGTTGGGCGCAATCGTTGAAGGCCGCCTGATACACAACAACGCCGCAGTGCAGGACAAAGTTGTGGCATTCAAATTGAATAGCGGTGAATAATTTATTAAGGAGATAAACATGAACGCAGTGACAGAAACACCGGCAACCGAAACACTAGACCCGCTGACCTTTACCGACAACGCGGCCAACAAGGTAAAACAATTGATTGAGGAAGAAGGCAACACCGATCTCAAGCTGCGCGTATTCGTCAGTGGCGGCGGCTGTTCCGGATTCCAGTATGGCTTTACCTTCGATGAAGAGACTAATGAAGACGACACCGTGCTGAGCAAGAACGGCGTGCAACTGCTGATCGATCCGATGAGCTTCCAGTATCTGGCCGGCTCGGAAATCGACTATCAGGAAGGCCTGGAAGGCTCGCAGTTCGTCATCAAGAATCCGGGTGCTGCATCTACCTGCGGCTGCGGTTCGTCGTTTTCAGTTTAGGCTATTAATTGGCTGGAAGACTACGGGGCGCGTTGCGCCCCGTTTGCATTTATGCGGGGTAGATTGCGCCCAGAATGCATGGGTGATTGGCGCCGGTGACCAACGGCAGGCTGGCGGGTTTTTCATGCAGGGTTTGTTGCGCCAGCCAGGCGAAGGCGATGGCTTCCAGATAATCGCCATCCACGCCGAGGACATCAGTGGTTTGTATGCCGCTGCCCGGCAGCAGGGCGGCGAGGCGGCGATGCAGGGTTTGGTTGTGTGCGCCGCCGCCGCACAGATAGATTTCCGTTGCGCCGGCACAGTATTGCCGGATGGCTTGTGAGATGGTGCGGCAGGTCAGTTCCAGCAGGGTGGCTTGCACATCCTCCGCCAATTCGCCGCCTTGCAGTTTACCGCGTAGCCACGCCATGTCGAACAGGTCGCGCCCGCTGCTCTTGGGTGGCGGCAGGGCGAAGAACGGCTCGTCTAGCATTCTTTCCAGTAATGCGGGCAGCACTTTTCCCGATGCCGCCCATGTGCCGTTGTTGTCGTAAGGTTTGCCGAGGTGTTGCATGCACCAAGCGTCCATTAGCAAGTTGCCGGGGCCGCAGTCGAAGCCGGAGGTGGTGGCATTCGGCGGCAGGTTGGTCAGATTGCTGATGCCGCCAATGTTGACGATGACGCGGTGGCTGTCGGAGTGGCGCAGCACTTTGTCATGAAACGCGGGAACCAGCGGTGCGCCTTGTCCGCCGGCAGCGATGTCGCGGCTGCGGAAGTCGTTGACCACGGTGATGCCGGTCAATTCGGCGAGCAGTGCGGCGTTGCCGATTTGCAGGGTATAGCCGTGTTCGGGGCGGTGGCGGATGGTTTGGCCGTGGCAGCCGATGGCCTTGATTTTTGTGTTTGAAGAGTTTGCCGTGTTGAGCAGTGCGTTGACTGCTGCGGCATAGAGCCGCGCCAGTTGATTGCTGGCCAGTTGCGTCTGATGCAGTTCGTTGTGGCCGGGTTGGTGCAACGCCAGCAGGTCGTTTCTCAGCGCATCATCGAAGGGGGCGTAGTGCTTAGCAAGCAGCTTGGGTTGCGCTTCGCCCAGATCGACAAGGACGGCATCAATGCCGTCCAGGCTGGTGCCGGACATCAAACCCACATACAGTTCCGGCGGATGCGGCACGGGATGTCTAATCGAGCTTGGCGAGGTTGGTGTTGCGCAGCAGATTCAGGCGCGCAACGAAATTATCCGCCGCCAATTGAAACACGGCTTTGTTCGCAGCATTGACCGGTTGCGCATCCGGCAGGGCGACGCGCAGCGGATCGCGTTGCTGGCCGTCGATCTTGAATTCGTAGTGCAGGTGCGGGCCGGTGGTCATGCCGGTCATGCCGACATAGCCGATCACGTCGCCCTGCGCCACGCGCTGGCCGCGGTGCAATCCCTTGGCAAAGCGCGACAGATGACCATATACGGTAGTGAAGCGGCCCTGATGACTGATCGTGATGAAGTTGCCGTAGCCATTTTGTCTTCCGACAGTTGAGACGACCCCGTCCGAGGTTACTTTGACCTTGGTGCCGATGGGGGCGGCAAAGTCCACGCCTTTATGTGCGCGCCATTGGTTCAACACCGGGTGAAAACGCGAGTTGGTAAAGCCAGAGCTCACACGTGAGAATTCGATGGGTGAACGCAAGAAGGCTTTGCGTACGCTCTTGCCTTCCGCCGTGTAGTAATCGTTCTGGAAATATACGGCACGGTAGGCTTGGCCTTGATTGATGAATTCAGCCGCCTGGATGCGGCCGGTATTGACCAGCGCGCCGCCGCTGTAAGTCATTTCATACACCACGGTAAATTTGTCGCCCTTGCGCAGATCATGGTGGAAATCGATGTCGCCGCTGAAAATTTCAGTCAATTGGTTGGCGGCGGCTTCCGGCATCCCGGCTGCGTCGGTTGCGGCATACAGGCTGCTTTTGAT
>JAQTLM010000046.1 GCA_028714895.1 Gallionella sp.
CGCACTGGGCGGAACTGCCTTACTCGTTGCTGGGCAAGGTCTCCAACCGCATCATCAACGAAGTGCGCGGCATCAACCGCGTGGTGTACGATATCTCCGGCAAGCCACCCGCCACGATCGAGTGGGAGTAGCGACCCGGACACGTTACCGGCGTAGCCGGCCGTTTGCGGGTAGGGTCGCTAGTCGCGAATAAAGTGGTCTGTGAGCAACTGCGATCTGTCTGAGCGGATACCCTGACACGGTGCAGGAGGGTTAAGCGCATTGCCCAGGCGCAGGCCTGACATAGAATCAGCCGGGGAAAACGTGGCAGCGTGTCGTCCATACGGGAGCGCTTCATGATGGCAGGTAGCGAGATACATACGGCTGGTCTGGATTCGATACTGGATCGCTACGCCCGCGACCCGAACGCCTTGCTGCAGGTATTGCGCGAGGTGCAGGAACTGCACGGTTACATTCATCCTTCTTCGATCAGTTACATCGGCGTGAAGCTCGGCATTCCGCGCGCGCGGGTCGAAGGCGTCGCCGGCTTCTATTCCTTCCTGCATCTACAGCCGCACGGCGAATATCGCGTGCTGTTCTCGGACAACATCACCGACCGCATGCAGGGCAGCCAGGCGCTGATGGAGCAGATGTGCCAGCAGTTGTGGCTGCAACCGGGCAAGGTCTCGGAAGATGGCTTGGTCAGCATCAACACCACGTCCTGCACCGGCATGTGCGATCAGGGGCCGGCGATGCTGGTCAATGGCCGCGCCATCACACGACTCACCCATCAGCGCGTGCAGGAGATCGGCCACCTGATACGCAACCGCACGCCGCTTGCGGATTGGCCTGCCGACTACTTTCGCGTGGAAGACAATATCCGCCGCCGCGGCCCGCTGCTCGACAACACCATTGCCCCCGGCGATGTATTGCGCGCCGCGTTGGCGCTCGACAGCAAAGACATCATCGAAACGGTCAAGAGTTCCGGCCTGCGCGGCCGTGGCGGCGCGGGCTTTCCTACCGGGATAAAATGGGAAGCATGCAGCAACGCGCCGGGTTCAGAACACTACGTGGTGTGCAACGCCGACGAGGGCGAGCCGGGCACCTTCAAGGATCGCGTGCTGCTCACCTCTTACGCCGATCTGGTATTCGAAGGCATGACGCTGTGCGCGCTGGCCATCGGCGCACAGCACGGTTTTCTTTACCTGCGCGGCGAATACCGCTACCTGCTCGAACCCCTGCAGGCCGTGCTGCAACGCCGCCGCGACAACAAGCTTCTGGGCAGGAACATTCTCGAACGATCCGGTTTCGACTTCGACATCGCCATCCATCTCGGCGCGGGCGCCTACATCTGCGGCGAGGAATCGGCGCTGATCGAGTCGCTCGAAGGCAAGCGCGGCGTGCCGCGCAACCGCCCGCCGTTCCCGGTGACGCACGGCTACCTGCAGCAGCCGACCGCAGTGGACAACGTCGAGACCTTCTGCAGCGCCGCGCTGGCGATGCAGATGGGCGCGGAAAACTATCGCGCCATCGGCACGGCGAAATCCTCCGGCAGCAAGCTGATCTCGGTGTCCGGCGACTGCCCGCGCCCCGGCATCTACGAGTATCCGTTCGGCGTCTCGGTGCGCGAGGTGCTGGACGATTGCGGCGCGGCGAATGCGCGCGCGGTGCAGGTCAGCGGCCCTTCCGGCGTGTGCGTCGCGGAAAGCGAATTCGACCGCAAGCTGGGCTTCGAGGACTTGCCCACCGCCGGGGCATTCATGGTGTTTGACGACAGCCGCGACCTGTTCGAAGTGGCGCGCAACTTCGTGCATTTCTTCGCGCACGAGAGCTGCGGCTTTTGCACGCCGTGCCGTGTCGGCACCGCGCTGTTGAAATCGACCATGGACAAGATCGCCGCCGGGCTTGGCACGCAGTATGACTTGGGCGAGATCGAGCATCTCGATCATGTGTTGCAGACCAGCTCCCACTGCGGGCTGGGGCGCACCGCCTGCAATCCGGTGCTGCACACGCTCAAGCATTTTCGCCCCGCTTATGAGAGCCGCCTGAAGTCGCTGGAATTCGAACCGGCCTTCGATCTCGACGGCGCACTGGCGCGCGCGCGCCAGATGACCGGGCGCGACGATGCCGGTGCACATCTGAAACCGGAGGAAGCATGAGCGACACCTTTCAACTGGATGGCACGTCGGTGCCCTTTGAAGCAGGGCAGACCGTGATGCAGGCCGCGCTGGCAGGCGGGCGTTATATCCCGCATCTGTGCTACCACCCGGAATTCAAACCGCACGGCAGTTGCAAAGTGTGCACAGTCAAGATCAACGGCCGCACCATGGCCTCCTGCACCATGCCTGCCGAGGCCGGGCTCGAGGTGGAAAGCAACATCGAGGAACTGAACGGCCTGCGCCGCACGCTGGTGCAGATGTTGTTCGTCGAGGGCAACCACTTCTGCCCATCCTGCGAGGCCAGCGGCAATTGCCAGCTCCAGGCCACCGCCTATGCATTGCAGGTGATGACGCCACATTACAACCAGTTCTTCCCGGATCGCCCACTGGATGCCTCGCACCCGGATATCCTGCTCGACTTCAACCGCTGCATCCTGTGCGAGCTTTGCGTGTGCGCCTCCAGCGAGGTGGACGGCAAAAACGTGTTCGGCCTGTCCGGGCGCGGCATCACCAAGCACCTCATCGTCAATGCCGAATCCGGTCTGCTCAAGGACACCGACATGGCTCTCACCGACAAGGCGATGCAGGTCTGCCCGGTGGGCGTGATCCTGGAAAAAGGCAAGGGTTTCAGCGTGCCGATCGGCGAGCGCCGCTACGACCAGCGCCCGGTCAGCGCGCAGGCGCTCGACGATGCGCCGCGCCAAGCCGATGCCAGCGGCAGTTGCGCCGTCTGCGAGGGAAGCTCATGAGCAAGAAACTGCGCGTCGCCACCACCTCGCTTGCCGGATGTTTCGGCTGCCACATGTCCTTGCTCGACATCGACGAGCGGCTGTTTCCGCTGCTCGACCTCATCGAATTCGACCGTTCGCCGCTCACCGATATCAAGCACTGCGGGCCTTGCGACATTGGCATCATCGAAGGCGGCGTCTGCAACGCGGAGAACGTGCATGTGCTCCGCGAGTTCAGGAAGAACTGCAAAATCCTGATCGCCATCGGCGCATGCGCCGTCACCGGCGGCCTGCCCGCGCAGCGCAATCACCTGGATTTGGGCAGCTGCCTGACCGAGGTGTACCTCACCGAGCCTGGGCTGGCGCACGGCCACATCCCGAACGACCCGGAATTGCCGCTGCCGCTGGACAAAGTGCACCCGCTGCATGAAGTGGTGAAGATCGATTACTTCATTCCCGGTTGTCCGCCCTCGGGCGATGCCATCTGGAAATTCCTCACCGACCTGATTGCGGGCAGGACGCCCGAACTTGGACATGGACTAATTAAATATGACTGAAATTCTTTCTTGGTTTTCATCAAATGTTGCGGGCTTAGGTATCTTTGGCGCAGCCATTGCTTTCTCTTGGTCTGTGCTTCAATTCATACTTGAACGCCGTCGTGAATCCCATGAGAAACAATTTGAGGCGTTTCACAAATTAGTTAAGGAGCTTGTATCACCAGGCTCGGATGGAACTTTGTGGATCGATAGGCAGGCTGCTATCGTTTTTGAACTTCGTCACTTCCCCCGATACTACGAGTTCACAGAAAGAATGCTGGAAGGATTGAAAATAAAGTGGGAAGCAGATTCAGAGTTTCGTTGGCCAAGACTATTAGAAGAAATCAACCTCACACTTCAATACATATCAAAATCTAACAAGAGACCATCGAAATAACGGTGGGCAACAAGTTGCCTACCCTACGAGAATCGAACCATGACTGACACTGCCACCAACCTCGAAACCGCCGAACATCCCGAGAACCTGCGCCGCGTCGCGATCGATCCAGTGTCGCGCGTCGAAGGCCACGGCAAGGTGACGCTGCTGCTCGACGAAAACGACCGCGTGCACCAGGTGCGGCTGCACATCGTCGAGTTTCGCGGCTTTGAGAAATTCATCCAGGGGCGGCCCTATTGGGAAGCGCCGGTGATGGTGCAGCGGCTGTGCGGCATCTGCCCGGTGAGCCACCATATCGCAGCAAGCAAGGCGATGGACATGATCGTCGGGGCGACAATCACGCCCACGGCGGAGAAGGTGCGGCGGCTGATGCACTACGGGCAGATATTGCAATCGCACGCGCTGCATTTCTTCCACCTGTCCGCGCCCGATCTGTTGTTCGGCTTCGACTCGGATGTCGCGAAACGCAACATTGTCGGCATTGCCGCCGCCTATCCGGAGATCGCCAAACAGGGCGTGCTGCTGCGCAAATACGGGCAGGAGGTGATCCGCGTCACGGCGGGTAAGCGCATCCACGGCACAGGTTCGATCCCCGGCGGCGTGAACAAGAACGTCAGCGCGGAAGAGCGCGATTATTTGCTGAAGGATATCGGGCAGATCGTGACCTGGAGCCGCGACGCGGTGGCGATGGCGCGGCGGCTGTTCGAGCAGAACCTCGATCTCTACAACAACTTCGGGCGTTTCGAGGCGCACACGCTCAACCTGGTGCGCGCCGACGGCGCGCTGGACTTGTACCACGGCGGGCTGCGCGCGCGCGACCTGAACGGTGGCACGCTGTTCGACCACTACGATTACTCGCACTACTGGGACGTGATCTTCGAGGATGTGAAGCCGTGGTCGTACATGAAGTTTCCGTTCCTGCGCAGCCTCGGGCCGGAGACTGGCTGGTATCGCGTCGGGCCGCTGAGCCGCGTGACGCAGTGCGATTTCATTCCCTCGCCCTTTGCCGAAGAGCAACGCAAGGCGTTTCTTGCTTTCGATAATGGTAACGCGGCAGGCGCGACGCTGGGTTTCCACTGGGCGCGCATGATCGAGATGCTGCATGCCGCCGAGGTCATCCAGGAGCTGCTGCTGGACCCAGACCTGCAGGGCAACGATCTGGTCAGCATTGGCGAACGGCAGGAGCGCGGCGTCGGCGTGATCGAGGCGCCGCGCGGCACGCTGAT
>JAQTLM010000047.1 GCA_028714895.1 Gallionella sp.
CAGATGGGGCATTATCCGGGCGGGCGTGGCACAATTGCGCCTTGCACAATTTACGATTCCCGAACCCATGCTGAGTTACCGCCACGCCTTTCATGCAGGCAACCACGCCGATGTGCTGAAGCACTTTGTCGAGGTGCAGTTGCTGCGCTACCTGGCGCAGAAAGACAAACCGTTCTGGTACATCGACACCCATGCCGGGGCGGGTTGCTATGCGCTGGATAGCGGCTATGCCACACAGAATGCGGAATATGAAAGCGGCATCGCGCGGCTGTGGCTGCGCGACGATCTGCCTGTGCCGCTGGCGGAATATGTAGCACTGGTGAAGCGCCTCAACCCGGACGGGCAGTTGAGGCTCTACCCCGGCTCGCCGCTGTTCGCGCTGGAGCTGTTGCGCGAGCAGGATCGGCTGCGGCTGTTCGAGCTGCATCCCAGCGACAGCGAAATCCTGCGCGAAAACTTTGCTGGGCATGGTGGGCAGGTGCTGATCCAGGCCGCCGACGGCTTCGGCGCGCTGAAGGCCTTGCTGCCGCCTCCGCCGCGCCGCGCGCTGGTGCTGATCGACCCGCCGTATGAGGACAAGCAGGATTACCGGCACGTGACGGCGGCGTTGCGCGAAGGGTTGCAACGCTTTGCCGGCGGGATTTATGCGGTGTGGTATCCGCAATTGCAGCGCGCCGAGACGCGGCAGTTGCCGGAGCAACTCAAGCAATTGCCGGTGAAGAGCTGGCTGCATGTCGCGCTCAGCGTGCAGGTTCCGAGCGAGGAGGGCTTCGGCATGCACGGCAGCGGCATGTTCATTGTCAACCCGCCGTGGACTTTGCACGGCATGTTGCAGGAGGTGATGCCCTATCTGGTGCGCCATCTGGGGCAGGACGAAGGCGCGGGGTATACGCTGGAGCATCGGGAAAACTGAGCTATCGGGCTTGTATAATCGGCTTGTTTTTAACCCAGATTCATTAGGCCAAAACTGCGTCATTCCCGCTTGCGCGGGAATGACGAAGCTAATGGATTATTTGGGTTTAACTTAAATACAGGGAGCGCATATGACCACATCGCATACATGGAATTTTTTCCGGGCAGGCGGGTTCGACCAGGTGCAGCTCGACAGCGGCGCGGATTTGCTGGCGCTGAAGGAGCTGGACCAGAAGCTGTGGGTGGCGCTGGGCTGCCCGACGCGCGGCCTCGAGTTTGACACCCGGACGCTGGATCTGATCGATAGCGATGCCGATGGCCATGTGCGCGCCAATGAGGTGCTGGCGGCCATCGACTGGGCAGGAAGGTTGCTGAAGAATGCCGATCTGCTGGTCGAGGGAGCGGATAGCCTGGCGCTGGCCGACATCGACGACAGCAGCGAGGAGGGTAAGCAGGTGCTGGCCTCCGTGCGGCATATCCTGAAAAGTCTCGGCAAGCCGGATGCGGCGGCGATTTCGCTCGCAGACATGGCCGATATCGAGAAATTCGTGGCGGGGCTGGAATTCAACGGCGACGGGGTGATCTGCGCCGGGCGGATCGCCGATGCGGGGCTGCGCGCGACGGTCGAAGACATCATCAAATGTGCCGGTTCGGTGGCGGATTTGAGCGGCGAAGCCGGCGTCAACCGCGACATCGCCGACAGGTTTTTTGCCGAGGCTGCCGCCTATGCGGCCTGGCAAGCCAAGGGCGAAAGCGATGCGGCTATCCTGTTACTGGGCGAAAAAACCATGACGGCGGCGGAGGCCTTCCATGCGGTCAGGGACAAGGTCAACGACTATTTCACGCGCTGCCAGTTGGCGGCGTATGACGCGCGCGCAGCCGTGCCGCTAAGCCGCTCCGCCGAGGATTACCAGCGGCTCGCCGCGCAAAATCTGTCGGCGCAAAGCCAGGATGTGGCCGATTTTCCGTTGGCGACGGTCGAGGCGGGCAAGCCGCTGCCATTGGTTTCCGGCATCAACCCGGCCTGGCAAGGCAAGCTGGACGCATTGCGCGAGCGGGTC
This sequence comes from Gallionella sp., assembly GCA_028714895.1. Classification (GTDB taxonomy): domain Bacteria; phylum Pseudomonadota; class Gammaproteobacteria; order Burkholderiales; family Gallionellaceae; genus Gallionella. The sequence goes on from JAQTLM010000047.1 coordinate 1,974, forward strand.
GTGATGCCGTTGCTCGGCAACAGGGAAAGCCTGAGTGTGCAAGACTGGGCTGCGCTGTGCGCCCGGTTTGCGGCATTCGAAGCCTGGCAAACGGAAAAACCGGCAGGCAGTGCCGAGCAATTCGGCATCGTGCGCATCCGCGAGATTCTCGGCGGCGGGCACCAGACGGTGCTCGACGGCTTGATGGCGCAGGACAAGGCGGTCGAGGCCGAGGTGAAGGCGACCCGTCTGGTGGAAAAGCTGCTGCGCTACAGCCGCGACTTGTTCAAGCTGGTGAACAACTTTGTGTCGTTCCGCAACTTCTACACCGGCCAGGACAAGGCGATATTCCAGGTCGGCACGCTGTATCTGGACGGGCGCAGTTGCGAGTTGTGCGTCAAGGTCGAGGACGTGGCGAAGCACGCCGGGCTTGCCGGCATGGGCGGCTTCTGCCTGGCGTATTGCGATTGCGTGCGCAGTGGCGGCGCGGAAAAAATGACCATTGCCGCCGCCTTCACCGCGGGCGATTCGGATTACCTGATGGTCGGGCGCAACGGAATCTTCTATGACCGCAAAGGCCAGGACTGGGATGCCAGCATCGTGCGCATCATCGACCATCCGATCAGCATCCGCCAGGCGTTCTGGTCGCCCTACAAGAAGCTGTCCAAGCTGATCAGCGAACAACTGCAGAAGCTCGCGGCATCGAAGGCCGGCTCAGTGGATAGCCAGATGATCAAGGCGGCGGTGGACGGTAGTAAGACAGCCGCCGAGGCGCCCTCTGCGCCGCCCAAGCCCCCGTTTGACGTGGGCAAGTTCGCCGGTATTTTCGCGGCGATCGGTTTGGCGATCGGCGCCATCGGCGGCATTCTCGCCTCGATAGTTGGCGGCGTGCTCGGGCTGAAATTCTGGCAGATACCCTTGGCGTTGATCGGCCTGATGCTGCTGGTTTCCGGCCCATCCATGGTGATGGCCTGGTTCAAGCTGAAGCGCCGCAATCTGGCCCCGATACTGGATGCCAACGGCTGGGCGATCAACGCGCGGGCGCGCATCAACATCCCGTTCGGCACTTCGCTGACCGGGATGGCCGAGTTGCCGGAAGGCGCGAACCGCTCGGTGGTCGACCCGTTTGCGGAAAAACAGGTGCTGTGGCCTTATTACCTGGCGATCGCGGCAGGCATAGTCGCGCTGACCGGGCTGTGGTACGTCGGTTTTTTCGGGTAATTGCGAAACACCTTGAACGCTGAAAAATTCGACCCGAAACCGATTCTCGACAGCCTGCCGTTGCTGCCGGGCGTGTATCGTTTCTTCGACGGCAAGGGCGAGGTGCTGTATGTCGGCAAGGCCAGGCAACTGAAAAAACGCGTCGCATCCTACTTCCAGAAAACCAATGTCTCGCCGCGCATCCGTTTGATGGTGTCGCATATCGCGCGTATCGAAACCACCGTGACGCGCTCGGAAGCCGAGGCGCTGCTGCTGGAAAACAACCTGATAAAATCATTAAAGCCACGCTACAACATATTATTTCGCGACGATAAATCTTATCCGTATATCGTGCTGACCGGGGAGGAGTTCCCGCGCCTGACCTATTATCGCGGCACACCCAATCGCCGGCATCAATACTTCGGTCCCTATCCCAATTCGTATGCCGCGAAGGAAAGCATTCAGCTGCTGCAAAAGATTTTCCGTATCCGCACCTGCGAAAACAGCGTGTTCAGCAATCGCACGCGCCCCTGTCTGCTGCACCAGATCCACCGCTGCACCGCCCCCTGCGTGAATCTGGTTTCGGCGGAAGATTACCAGGCCGATATCCACAACGCGGTGCTGCTGCTGCAAGGCAAGCATCAGGAGGTCGAGCAGACCTTGCGGGCGGCGATGGAGCGCGCGGCGGAGGCGCAGCATTATGAGCAGGCCGCCGCGTTGCGCGACCAGTTGCGCGCGTTGCATACCGTGCA
>JAQTLM010000048.1 GCA_028714895.1 Gallionella sp.
TCAGCAAACCATACGGGTTGTTCTTCGTGTGCGGCCCGACCGGTTCCGGCAAAACCACCACGCTGCATTCCATCCTCAAATACATCAACAAGCCGGACACCAAGATATGGACGGCGGAAGACCCGGTAGAAATTACCCAGAAGGGATTGCGCCAGGTACAGATCAACAAGAAGGCCGGGCTGGATTTTGCGACCATCATGCGCGCCTTCCTTCGTGCCGATCCGGACGTGATTATGGTCGGCGAAATGCGCGACAAGGAAACCGTGTCCATCGGCATCGAAGCATCGCTCACCGGCCATCTGGTATTTGCCACCCTGCATACCAACAGCGCGCCGGAATCCATCAACCGCTTGCTGGATATGGGTATGGACCCGTTCAACTTTGCGGATGCGTTGCTGGGGATTTTGGCGCAGCGTTTGGGGAAGCGCCTGTGCGGCGACTGCAAGAAACCGCATATCGCGACCGCCGACGAAATAAAATCGATGCTCACCGAGTACAGCGGCGAGTTGGCCAATACCGCGACCTGGAAAAAGGATTCGGCTGCCGCGACCAAGGCTTTATATGCCGAGTGGGTCAAGCTGTTTGCAGATGACAAGGGGCAATTTACGCTGTACGAACCGGTTGGCTGCGACAAATGCACCGGCACCGGTTATCGCGGGCGTGTCGGTTTGCACGAACTGCTGATTGGCACCGACCCGATCAAGAAGGCCATTCAGGAACATGCGCGCGTCGCCGAGTTGCTGGCCATCGCTCTTGAAGAAGGCATGCATACCCTGAAGCAGGACGGCATGGAAAAGGTGTTGCAAGGCATTACCGATATGCACCAGATACGTGCAGTTTGTATCAAGTGAGTTATTAGCGGCTAGTCGTTAGCCGCCAGTTAAAATCAAACCAAAGCCGTCCACCAACTATCAACTACCGACTACCTCATGGACTCTGCGGATAATCTGCTGCGTCGCCTCAAGGAACTCAACGAGATCGGCATCGCGCTGTCCCAGCAGCGCGACATCAACAGCCTGCTGGAAACGATTCTGGTGGCGGCCAAGCGCATCACCAACGCCGACGCCGGCACGCTCTATTTGCATGAGCCGGAGCAGCGGGTGCTGCGCTTTGAGATCATGCGCACCGATTCCCTGAAGATTGCGATGGGCGGTGCCAGCGGGGTGCCGATTACCTTTTACCCGATCCAGCTTTACGACAAGGAGGGCGAGCCCATTCACTCGATGGTGGTCAGTCACTCGGCGTTGAGCGGCGAGACCGTCAATATCCCCGACGCCTATACTGCGGAGGGCTACGATTTTTCCGGCACCAAGAAATTCGATGCCAAGACCGGCTACCGCTCGCAGTCTTTTCTTGCCGTGCCAATGCGCAATCATGAAAACGAAATCATCGGCGTGCTGCAGCTGATCAACGCGCAAGACCGGCAAAGCGGCGCGGTCGTTCCGTTTTCAGGCGACGACCAGCAGTTGCTGGAGTCGCTCGCCTCGCAGGCTGCCATCGCGCTCACCAATCGCCGCCTGATTGCGCAATTGGAAGAGTTGTTTGAATCTTTCATTCAGCTCATCAACACCGCGATTGACGATAAATCTCCTTATACCGGCGGGCACTGCGCGCGCGTACCGGTGCTGACCATGATGCTGGCCGAGGCAGTCAATCGCACCAACAGCGGCCCGCTCAAGGATTTTGTGATGAGCGGGAAAGACCGGCACGAATTGAAGATTGCCGGCCTGCTGCACGATTGCGGCAAAATCACCACACCGGTGCATGTGGTGGACAAATCAACCAAGCTGCATACCCTGTTTGACCGCATCCATTTGATCGATACGCGTTTCGCGGTGCTCAAGCGCGACGCGGAAATCGTCCTGCTGCGCGCACTGACACACTCCCCTCTCCCGCAGGCGGGAGAGGGGGCGGGGGTGAGGGACGTTGAAGAGGCCACAGTCCGCGCCGAGTACGAAGCGCACATCCGGCAACTCGACGATGACCGCGAATTCCTGCACCACTGCAACGTCGGCGGCGAGGCTATGTCCGAGGAAGCGCAGCAGCGCGTGCGCCAAATTGCCGCCTACCAATGGTGTGATGCTGATGGCAAAACGGGCAACTTCCTCAGCAGTGATGAAGTCGAGAACCTCAGCATACACGCCGGCACCTTGACTGCGGCGGAGCGCGAGATCATCAACCACCATATCGTCGTCACCATCAAGATGCTGGAATCCCTGCCGTGGCCGAGGCACCTCAAGAACGTCGCCGAATATGCCGGTGGGCATCACGAACGCATGGACGGCAAGGGCTACCCGCGTGGATTGACGCGCGAACAGATGTCGGTGCAGGCGCGGGTGATGGGTATCGCCGATATTTTCGAGGCGCTCACCGCCAAAGACCGCCCTTACAAGGCAGGCAAAACCTTGACCGAATCGCTGACTATTCTCGGAAAGCTCAAGCTGGGTGGGCATATCGACCCGGACCTGTTCGATGTCTTCATTCGCGAAAAAGTCTATCTGGATTACGCCAGACAATTTCTCGCGCCCGAGCAGATCGACGAGGTGGATTTGAGTAAGATTCCGGGGGTGAATTTGAATTCATAGCGACCGTTCTGTAGGGGGGGTGCAATCCGGCAAATGTGACTGCCAAAAATCGTCACTTTGCTGACGATTTTGGGGTAAAAACTGGCAGAGGAGTGTGAGTTAGTCTTTTGATAGCATCGATAAAACAATCAGTTGCAATGCTGGC
>JAQTLM010000049.1 GCA_028714895.1 Gallionella sp.
AAGCTCGCTCTTCGGGTCGCCTTCCCCATCATGGAGCGCCATGATGGCGCCCAAAATCTCTTCGTTTCGCGGCTCATTCTTGATGCCCCTGGATTGCGGGGCAGAGCCTTTACTGCCCCTGATGATGATCGTCTCTGCCGGAATGTCTTCTACCTTTAACAGCAGCTTGTAGTGCTGGCCCGTGTCGTCGGTAATGAAGATGCTCATCAGCGGTTTATCGGTGGTCGGTTTTAGCCATGCCACACCGGTATCCTGCTCCGGCGTTACCGTAAACATGCCTTCTGTCCCATGGATGCGCTTGATCTTGCGACCATCCACCTTGAACAGGTTGGGTTCATTGCGAGATACCGTAGCGGTTGTTGGCTCGGTGGGCGATGCCTGAAGCAGAATCTGTGCCGCCCCAGCCTGAAAGCTACTTCCCAGCAGGGCCAGCACCAAACATATCTTGTTCGTTTGTTTCCTTGAATTCACTGACATACAGTCTCCCGTTTAGATACTTGAAACCGACAACAAACACAGTACGTCTGACGCTTGCGCGCTTGTCTCCCACGAAGGTGTCCAGGTTGCCGACAATGGCCACCTTCATCAATTTTTCATCCGTATTCAGTGCTTGCGCCGTAAAGAGCGTAGATGTGTTGTTCTTGCTCAAAAAGTCGAGCCGCAATGTCATGTCTGCGGCGAGCCGTCCGATGTCGGATGGCGTTGCGTAATGCAGAAACTGTTGTTTCTGGTATTCCCCTGTGGAGGGGGTTACATTCAATGCCAATCCCGCATACCAGTAGGCCATTTGCTCAAGATAGTTTCTGGATACTTCGTTGCCGGACACCCAGAAACTTTTCTCGATTACCGGGGGAACGATGACCGTCTTTTCCATACCCAGCGTTTTTTGCAGAACCATTCCCTCAACAAGGATGATGAGCAATAGAACGCCGACTGCCAGCCTGAGAAAAGTGATCTCGCTGGATTTATTGCTGCTCGTGGAAATGTATTTTTTTGAAATCACGGATTAACCCAAAAAATAGCGTTCATGTGACGGCGGGGTAACGGTAGCTTTGACAAACAGCCTGCTTGGCACCCACCAATAAATTGAGTGGATAGCAAATTTTGCGTGTTTGCCCGCTTTGAGTTTGCCGTATTGCCAAGCTGCCGCGCATCCACACACAATCCCGCCGATCATCATTCCCAATGACAAACCAATGCCGATTAGCAACACGGCCACGATGAACTGGTCTATATCCCACAACAGGAACTGCTCTTGCTTGTCCAATGTGCGCGGAATATAGCCGGTCTCATTCATCGCCTTTTCCTCAGATCGTCGCGGTCAAAATGCCGGTGATGATCGTTGGCGTGTATTGCAGAAAAATCGCAAAGCCGATCCCAGCAAGAATTGGAATCGGGTTTGATCTGGCGACAGACATCAACGCGCCGATGGCAACAGATGCCATTGCGATGGCACGACCAAGGTAGCCGGTAACAACCCCGTTGATCCAGTTGTACAGAGCCATGAATTCTGTCCCCGTTGTACCGGCGAAGGCGAAAGCCGGAATGCCGAGCAGCGTGCACAGAAGGGCAATGCGCGAAACGATCAATTTATTTTTCATTCTTGAATCCTTTGGTAAATTGTTGAATGGTTGTTTTGCTGCTATTGTCGATAATCACTTTTTGGTGCGCCCTCCTCTCCCGGTTGTCTGCCGCACTTTTGCTTGCACGCGACGCTTTTCCTGCAACGCCGCTTTTGTCTTGTCGTATGGCGCCGGGTGGCAGCATTCCCCTTTTGTTTCAACAGAAATATTGGCATTCACCCCGTGCGATCCAAGCCAGCGCGCCACAAAATGCGCACGGTTGGACGCCAGCCTGTCGTTGTAATTTTGTGAGCCGATATCGTCTGTTTCGCCGATCAGCTCGATGGCGACTGCTGTTTGTCTGGCTGCTTTGGTGAGCAAGGCGAGTGACTTGAACCCATCGTTGGTCGGCGTGCTCTTGCCGAACCCGAATTGCACAATAAAAATGTCGGTGTGCTCGTTGGCTGGTGCTGCGATGCTGACAGGCATAGTTATTGGAGGTTCGGGTTGCTGGATGCTGGCCGGTGGAGCTTGCATCACCGCATAGTCAGCATCATCCAGAATCTTCTCTGTGCGCTTCGGGCAATTTTCCCGGCAGATGCGGAATTTGCCGTCCAGATAGCCAATGCCCGGATCGAAATTGACGATGCCGTCCAGATGCCCCCTGGACAAGTTATTGCACCCCACCATCAAAATTGAGGATGCCATCGCCAGGATCAAAACCGCTGCGCGTTGTTTAATCAATGGCCACCTCTTCATTGCGCAGGTTTGCTGCAACTTTTCTGGCATATGCAGCCGCTTTGTCTGGGGACTTTGCGTTGTACGCGCCAACGGCGTTCCATCCATAGCCCATGCGTTGAAAGTTATTTGCCAATATCCAGGCTCCAACATGGGTGTTGACGCACGGGTTTGTTAATCGATCTTTGGTGATCCCGTATTTGGCAAGCGTCGGCAGCCAGGCAGAGTTGATCTGCATGTGCCCAGCATCCCAACTTCCGTTTGCGTTCCGGTGGAATGCGGCTGGGTTTCCACCAGACTCTACGCGGGAGATTGACCTCAGAAGCTGAGCCGAGATGCGATAGCGTTTTGCCGCTTGTTCAAAGCAGGCGTTATCTGCCTGTCCATACGCGACCTGGGCAAACATCACACCGACAA
>JAQTLM010000050.1 GCA_028714895.1 Gallionella sp.
GGTCGGGGCGCGGCGCATCTTCTGGCGGGTGTCCAGCATGTCAAGCTGCACCTCGCCGGTCTTAATCTGGGCTTCTGCAAGCAGCTTGCTCAAGACGTCAAAGGCGTCGGCGTTGTTGTCGCGGGCGAGTTCCAGAGCCTTGGCCATCGCACTGAGGGCGGGGGTTGCATCCTCAAGAAGTTCGCCGCACAAGCCGCCCATGGATGCACCTGCAAGCTTGGCAATGCGTTCGAGAAGGGCGTAGAGTTCGAGCGTGACAGAGACCATCACGCGATACTTGTTATTCACTTTCTTTGCCATTGGGTTCTCCGATTCAGTAACAGGTGTCACTGAATGATTCGCCCCTTTTCAGGCAATGTCAAGCGATTTGTTGCGGAAAGGCAAAGACCCCCTCGCCGGGGAGGCAGTCCGGGGGGATGTTTTCAACCTCCCCCCGGCTCTGCCAGAGCGTATTTGATCGTGCGCCGATCAAGGGGCGCTGCGCTCAGGTCGGAATGAACGCGTTCCACCCCACTGGACAAACTGCCGTCCAGCGGGTCCCCCGCATTAAATCCGCCCTGCCCTTGACGGGGTGACGGTCAAGGGGGTTTGACGCGAAAAGCATTTCTAGAAACGTGTCTAGTGCTTCGTTGCTGCGGCGCACTCGGCGCAGTTGCAGCACCGGTAATCGTCCGGCACCTTCACCCACGCATCATCGATCAGCGCCCAGATGTTGCCCGTTGCCACGGGGATGATGCCCATGACTCGCTCAACCTCCCAGATGACCGAGGCGCCCGACTTCTGGGCGGCGATCCGCGCCTGTTCAAACCCCTGAACAGTGACGAAAGCGCCGTATCGTTCCGACAGTTCCGGCAGTTCGTAAAGTCCATTTTGGTTCCCGCGTTGCTGATTTTGTTTCCCGTTCCGCTTCATTTGGTCATTTCCTCGATTGTCCCGATCTTCGGCCCGGCCACCGGTTTGCCCGAGGCCCCCGCTACGCAGGGACCGTCGGGCATCCCGGATGCCCGTGCCAGCCCCTCTACACCCTCCAGGAACGCGTCAAACGCCTCCGGGTGGTTCTCTGCTACGTCCAGCAAGGCGGATTCGCTTCTGGTGTGCAATACGGCCCGCCACTGGTCATCCGTCAGCTCAGAAAGGAGCGTTGCGCGTTCTTCCTCCTGATGCGCCAGTTCTTCGTCCGTCAGATCGCCGACACCGAGCTTGGCCTTGAGCCCGTTGCTCCAGTACAACTGTCGCCGTCCCTTGAATGCCTCGCTGTAGATGATGAAGCGCTTGCGCGAGCGCTCGCACTTGGTGGCCAGGTAACACCGCAGCAAGTCCCACGGCGTCATGCTGTCGTGTTTGCCTTTCTTGCTGTGCCCCTTGGTGAGTTCGGATTCGATACCCCACTTCGAGGCGTAGGCCGCTGCATAGGTGCCATCATCGACCCTCACGCCGTGAGCATCGGAAGGCCGAGGCAAACCAGCCTTGACGCAAGCGTCTTGCCAGAGAGGGCGGAAATACTCCTGCACCGTGTCGGTGGTCACGTCGGAACTGATGAACAGCAGGACGTGGAAATGCGGATGGAATCCGTTTGCACCGTCCGTCACTTCCAAAGCCCTGACAGTGCCTTCAAGACAAATCGCGGCACGCACCGACTTGCCCTTGCGGTTGCTGGTCGTTTTGCGCCATGCATCCATCATCTGATCGAGCATCGGGCTCAATTCGTCGCCGAGGCCGTGCGGCACCGTGCAGGTCAGGAGCATGACTTGCCAGCCCATGCCCTTAGCAACCGCTACCGCGCCCGTCAATTCGACGCGCCGACGCTCCGTGATCTTGCCCGAGCAAATGGGGCAGTCCCAGACAGAGGCGCATATCTGCAAACCGCTGTAGAACGCCTTGTTGAACTCGACGGACTTGAGCACCTGAAGCGATTGCTTCGGCACGCGCCAGCGCATGCACTTCGATGTGCGACTCTTCGGCAGAATCTTGTTGACCACGGCCTTAAGCGCGTAGCGTTCCGCCCTCGCCATCTGGCTATTGACATGGACCTTGAAGCCCTCGCCCTTGCGCTCATACGCGACGACTTCGCCGGTTTCCTCGCCCGTGTCTGCCCAAACCAGAGCCACCCCTTTGACCGGGGCGGCCGCAGTTTTCGCGTATATACCAAGGGGCGCGTCCGCGCCCTCGCCGTCCGTCCTCGCGGTGGCCCGCTGCGGGCGGGCGGCGAGGCCTCGGCGCTTGGCCGGGGAATCCTCGCAACTGCCGCACCCCGGCAAGGGTGCGGCCTTGGCTTTCTCGGCTTTTTGGCTCAAAATGGATCTCCCTTGACTTGATGGCTCAAGAAACGGGAACGCTCGATGGGACGGCAATCCCTTCCGGCACTACGGCCAGGACGCTCAGTCTTGGCCGTTTTCATTTCCGGGTTCCTTCTCGGTCGGGGCGCGGCGCATCTTCTGGCGGGTGTCCAGCATGTCAAGCTGCACCTCGCCGGTCTTAATCTGGGCTTCTGCAAGCAGCTTGCTCAAGACGTCAAAGGCGTCGGCGTTGTTGTCGCGGGCG
>JAQTLM010000051.1 GCA_028714895.1 Gallionella sp.
AAAAACGATCTGCTAAATTCAGCAGATGAACAGATGAAATCCGGATATAGCGGAGAAACCGCACTTTCGAACCATGCGTTTATTAACGGAATATTTGGCGAATTAACGCTGGAGCGCCCTATAGTCGTGACCTTCAAGGGTCATCCCGAAAAAGTTAATAAAAAAGAATGGTTCGGGCAGGCTTATATTGTAGGGAAAGTATCATTACCTTGCGATGCAAATAACTACGTAAGTTTCGCCACGTACGCGCCAAACGACGAAGGGCAGTACCGACGCCAAAAAGCACAGTTCGCGGCCTTGTTTGCGGTCATGCTAGACGACGTTGGCGTTAAGGTGTCCTCTGATCGGGTTACGCTTGAGCCAAGCTGGTCAATAGAAACATCTTCCGGCAATTACCAATATGGTTTCATCCTTGCTGAACCGTTGCGTGACGCCACACAAGCAACAAACCTTCTTGATTCAATAATAGCAGCTGGCTTATGTGACCCTGGTGCAAATGGAGCGACAGCAAGAATCGGACGCTTGCCTGTTGCTATAAATGGAAAACATGACTTTTCGTGCAAGCTTGCTGTCTGGAATCCTGAACGCAGATATTCTGTGCAGGAACTTGTCGACGGACTGCAAATAGAGATTCGTGAGAAAGTCAAACGCAGCAGCAGCAACCATAAAACCAAAGCAGCAAACGACGATGTTCATATACCGCGCGCTGACTGCAATCCTGTTATTACAGCACTATCAGATCGCGGCCTTTACAAGCAGCCATTGGGTGATGGCAAGCATGATATAACTTGCCCATGGGTACATGAACACACGAATCAATCCGACCAAGGCACAGCCTATTTTGAACCAACAGAGACCTATCCCATCGGTGGCTTTAAATGTATGCACGGACATTGCTCTGACCGCCGAGTTAGTGCGTTATATAGCTTTTTAGGGATTGAAAAGAGCGACGCTAAACATTTACCGACTATTCGCATTCAAGCGGGTGAGATAAATCGTATTGTTGATTTTGCTGAGCGGGAATTGGCAAAAACAAAGCGACACTATCAGCGAGGTGGAATAATCGTAACCGTTAGCACTGATCCGCAAACTAAAGCCACAAATGTAAAAACTCTATCAATGCCAAGCTTGACGCGTGTTCTGGCAGGCATGGCAATATGGCAACGATTCGACAAGCGCGAAGCTGATTTTGTTGTGTGTGATCCTACAGAGAGACACACCAAAATTTTACACGACGCTGAGAGCTATCCGCATTTGCCCATTTTAAATGGCATTGCCAGACAGCCATATTTAAGGGCCGATGGAAGCATCGTATTAAAACCGGGCTATGATTCGCAGTCTGGCATGTTTGGCGCATTTAATCCACGACATTTCAATATCCCCGAAAATCCAACAATGGATCATGCAAAACGCGCGTTATCGAAACTGGATGACTTGTTGAGCGAGTTTGCCTTTAAATCCGCGAGCAACAAATCCGCAGTTTTATCCGCGTTCTTGACAGCCACAGTTAGGCAGTCTCTAAATGTTTCGCCTATGTTCCACGTAAACGCGCCACAAATAGGAAGTGGGAAGTCATATTTATGTGACTTGATAACGTTATTTGCAACACCCGAAAAATCCACACCTCACAGCTTTCCATCTGATGATGATGAGATGAGAAAATTGTTACTGGCTGAATTGTTGACCGCTCCCGCCGTTATCCAGTTTGATAATTTAACGTCGGACTTAGTACCACATAAAAGTTTATGCACAGCAATCACGAGTGAAAACATTAGCGGCAGAATACTTGGGCAGTCAAAAACCGCTGATGTTAGTACGCGCACTTTATTTTTAAGCAGTGGAAATAACGTTGATCCCGTTAGGGATATGACGCGGCGCGTCTTAACGATGAGACTTGATCCAAGGTGCGAAACTCCCGCAACCCGTTGTTTTTTAAATAATCCTGTGCACGAAGTAAAAGAAAACCGTGGCGCTTATGTGAGCGCAGCCTTGACACTTATACGCTCATGGATTATCGCAGGCCGCGTAAAAACTGATGTTAAGCCACTTAACTCTTTTGACGAATGGTCAGAGCTGTGCAGACATCCATTGCTATGGCTTGGCCTTGTTGACCCTGCCACTGATGTTTTTGAAACCATGCAGAATGATCCTGACAGAGAGGAGTTTGCTTCCTTTGTTGAATCATGGTTCGGGCTTTATAGCACATGGTCAACACCATTAAAAAGGCTTGCTGATGATTCCCTGAAGAACAGCGATTTGAAAGAAACTTTACCGGCTTTTGTGTTTGAGCGGGATGGGTCGATTAATAGAAAAAAACTTGGATGGTGGATCAAGCGCCACGACGGCCGCGTAGTTAATGGCATGCGTATTATTCAGGACACAAGCTACAGCAATCTTAAAGCAGCACTTTGGAAAATTGAAGTATTGGAAAAATGAATTTGCGGTTTATCCGGAATATCCGGTTTACAGCAGTGCATTTAGTAAATTTAGCAGACACAAAATTAATCAATCAACAGGTAAACAAATGAAAACAGCATC